>JAKITC010000049.1 GCA_021648285.1 Sulfurimonas sp.
TAATACAAGGCAGGTTAACTGTGACTTGGAGTGTTATACGCCTAAATTTAATGTTTAGTATTTATGAAACTGACTTTAGGAATAGATATTTGCTGGAAGAGATTTATTTATCCGACAGACTCCTAGCTTGTTTTTGAGTATATTGATATGATAAGAAAAGAGTTGCATGTAGAAATAGATTTAGCATATTAGCTAAATAATTTAGTTGGAAGGTAAGTGTTTGTGGGGTTTGTGTAAAAATGGCTCCGGATGCTGGATTCGAACCAGCGACCAAGTGATTAACAGTCACCTACTCTACCGCTGAGCTAATCCGGAATATGATAAAAAATCTTAAAAAGATGGTGTCAAGAGGGGGACTTGAACCCCCGACCCCCGGCTTATGAGACCAGTGCTCTAACCAGCTGAGCTACCGTGACATCTTTTAAGAGGCAGAATTATATTGTTTTAAACCTTTAAAAAGCTTAAAATAAATAAATCTAAAACAATTTACCATTCATTTAGTAAAGTTTATGTATAATTCCATTAATAAAATATTATAGATAAGATAATAAAGGATATATATGAACTTTCAACCATTAGGCAAAAGAGTTTTAGTTAAAAGAGTAGAGGAAACAAATACTACTGCTTCTGGAATTATTATTCCAGATAGTGCAACAGAAAAACCATCACAGGGTGAAGTCGTTGCAGTTAGTAAAGATGTTTCAGAAGTAGCATGTGGAAACGTTGTGTTGTTTGGTAAATATACAGGCAATGAAGTTTCACTTGGAGCAGATAAGTTTTTAGTTTTAGAAACTGATGATATCTTCGGAATAATCGGTTAATAAAAAGCTTTACTGACCACAGCGGTCCAAGCGAAATAAAAGGGATTTTATTCCTTTTACGGACTAATCAATGAAGGGTTCCCTTCATTTTATGAAATAAAACTAAGGAATAATAATATGGCAAAAGAGATAATTTTTTCAGATAATGCACGTAATGCATTGGCTCGCGGTGTTGCAAAACTTACAGATGCAGTAAAAGTAACTATGGGACCTCGCGGTCGTAATGTACTTATTCAAAAAAGCTACGGGAGTCCATCAATCACTAAAGACGGTGTGTCTGTTGCTCGTGAGATTGAACTAAAAGATAAACTAGAAGATATGGGTGCTCAACTTGTAAAACAGGTAGCTTCAAATACTGCTGATGAGGCAGGAGATGGAACTACTACAGCTACAGTTTTAGCAAATGCTATCTTTTCTGAAGGTCTTAGAAATATCACTGCCGGAGCAAATCCAGTTGAAGTAAAACGTGGTATGGACAAAGCTTGTGACGCAATTTTAGAACACTTAAAAGCAGCTAGTAAAGTTGTTAACGGCAAGAAAGATATAGCACAGGTAGCTACTATTTCAGCTAACTCAGACACTGCTATTGGCGATATGATTGCTGAAGCAATGGATAAAGTTGGACAAGACGGTGTTATCACTGTTGAAGAAGCTAAAGGTATCTCTGATGAGCTTACAGTAGTTGAGGGTATGCAGTTTGACCGTGGTTACTTGAGTCCATACTTCATCACTAACACTGAGAAGATGATAGCTGAAGTAGAAAATCCTTGGATTTTACTTGCTGATAGTAAAATCACTTCATTAAAAGATTTACTTCCGGTTTTAGAACAAGTTCAAAAAACTAATCGTCCTCTTCTTATTATTGCTGAAGATGTAGATGGCGAAGCTCTTTCAACTTTAGTTGTAAATAAACTTCGTGGTGTTTTAAATATATCCGCTGTTAAAGCTCCGGGATTTGGTGATCGTCGTAAAGCTATGCTTCAAGATATTGCAACACTTACTGCGGGAACTGTTATCTCAGAAGAGACAGGGCATACTTTAGAAGGGGCAAATATCCAACTTCTTGGTCAAGCTGCTCGTGTTGTAATAGACAAAGACAACACTGTAGTTGTTGCTGGTGCTGGTGATGAAGCAGCTGTTAAATCTAGAATTTCTGAGATTAAAGTTCAAATAGATGCTACTACAAGTGAGTATGATAAAGAGAAACTTCAAGAGCGTTTAGCAAAACTTTCAGGTGGTGTTGCAGTAATCAAAGTTGGTGCAGCTACAGAGACTGAGATGAAAGAGAGAAAAGACCGTGTTGATGATGCACTCTCAGCTACAAAAGCTGCAGTAGAAGAGGGTATTATTATTGGAGGTGGAGCGGCATTTGTACGCGCAGCTACGAAAGTTAGTCTAGCTCTTGAAGGTGATCAACAGATCGGTTGTGAAATCATTCTTCGTGCTGTAAAAGCACCAATGAAGCAGATAGCTGAAAATGCTGGTTATGATACTGGTGTTGTAGTAAATGCAGTTGAAGGTGCCAAAAATCAAAACACAGGCTTTAATGCTGTAACCGGTGAGTATGTAGATATGTTCAAAGCAGGAATTATTGATCCACTTAAAGTTGCTCGTATTGCTTTAATAAACGCAACTTCAGTTTCAAGTCTTCTTTTAACTACAGAAGCTGCTATTTATGAAATACCTGAAGAAAACCCAGCTTCAGCTGATATGGGTGGTGGAATGCCTCCACAAATGGGAATGCCGGGTATGATGTAAGCAAGCGTAAAAAAATGTGATTTTTTTCACGTTTTTCCCTTTCGGAACCACAGACGATATCCGAAGGACCGTCGAGGACAAAAGCGTTTTCGGAACTACAGTCTACAATTTCTTTTTAAAATAAACAAACAAAACCAATAATAAAGTAACATGTATGTTTATAGTTGTTAAAAATTATCATAATTAAACTAAAATTGATTTTTTGATAAGTATAATGAGTTACATTATGAAAAAACTATTATTATTACTATTATTATCACTATCACTGTTTGCTGTGCAAAAACCTGCGCAAAAGGTTGTACTGCAGCTTAGTTGGCTACATCAGTTCCAATTTGCCGGTTACTATGTTGCTAAAGAGTTTGGCTTATATAAAGAGGCAGGCATAGATATTGAAATAAATGAGTTTAACCATGGCGTAGATATCTCCTCTATTATTGAAAAAAAAGAAGCTGATTTTACTATTGGTCGCTCTTCACTGTTGATTGATAAAGCAAATGGCAAAGATGTAGTTGCATTAGGTGCTATCTTTCAGAACTCTCCTCTTATGTTAATGACTAGAGATGACACTGGTATGAATACGGTGGCTGACTTAAAGGGCAAAAAAATTATGCTTACAGATGATGCTAAAGGTACAGCGTCAATTATGGCAATGCTTTTTGCTAATGGTCTGAGTAAAAAAGATATACAGGTTATTCCTCATAGTTTCAATTTGGATGATTTGATAGACAAAAATACAGATGCGATGGGATGTTATATATCTAATGAACCTATTCAGATGGCCGATAAAGGTATTGGTTATAAAATTTTTAATCCTAAAGATTATGGATTCCATTTCTACAGTGATATAGTTTTTACCTCTTCAAAGTTCATCAAAAATAATCCTAAATTGACAAAAAAATTTTTATAATGCCAGCATAAAAGGATGGGAATATGCATTTGAGAATATATCAGAGACAGCTGAACTTATCCATAAAAACTACAACACTCAAAACAAAACTCTAATACAGCTTATTAAAGAGGGAGAAGTCCTAAAAGACCTAAGTTACAATAGGAATAATAAGCTTATTGGATATTTGGATAAAGAACAACTCAACGATATTATTAAAGTTTATAAGTTGTTGGGACTAATCAATCAAGATATTGATTTGGACAGCTTTATCTATAAGTATAATCATCCTAGAGAGTACTTGTTCTCATTAAACTTGCATGATATTATTGAAATTATTATAATTTTCATATTGATTGCAGTATTACTTGGTTCTGCATTAGTGTTTATTGGAATCAGAAAACAGTGGATTCTAACAAAAACTAATCTTAGGGATGAGATTAAGCAGCAAAAATTGAAAATTGATGAACAAAACAGAACTATAATGGCGCAGTCGAAGATGACAGCTATAGGTGAGATGATAAGTAATATCGCACATCAATGGAGACAACCTTTAAATATTATCTCCCTCAACACCTCTAAGTTGGAAACTGCTATTCTTTTAAACATTAAGATAAGCAATGAAGATATCAGTCATATTAGCGAATCAATAAATCAACAGTCTCAATATCTCTCAAATACAATAGATGATTTTCGAAATTACTTTAGTGCAGATGCAGATAGTATGGAACTATTTAAACTCACCGAGGTAATTGAAAATTTGGATGGACTTACAAAAGACATGTTTCATCATAATAATATTGAAGCTGTTGCAGGTGTGGGTGATTGTTCAATTATACAAAATAAGTCCCTTTTAGTTCAAGCACTTCTAAATATATACAATAACGCTAAAGATGTAATTATAGATAATAAAATAAAGCATAAATACTTTTTTATAAACGTGCAATGTAACAAAAATAATATTGTGATAAAGCTAAAAGACAGCGGTGGTGGTGTTGATGAAAAAACAATAACAAAAATATTCGAACCATATTACACTACAAAAGAGCAATCAAAAGGGACAGGCTTAGGGCTTTATATTACTTATGAAATTGTTACTAAACATTTATTTGGCACTATAGAAGTTGAAAATAAAGATTATGTGTATAAAAATAAAAAACTTATGGGTGCAGAGTTTACAATCACACTTCCTATGATATCTTGATTTATGATAGTTTTAATATCAATGTTTATCTGCTACTGCCGATATACATTTATGGGTAAAATATTATAGATATAATGGAAAATATATGGATTTATTGATAGACACAGTAGTAAATTTAGGAGAAGACGAATTTTATAGAGCTTCTAGATATAATACTCATTTAGCTATTATATTAGTAAATTCAAAAGATAAAAATATATTTGATGTGATAGATGAAACCATTAGGCAAACTGACCTTGTTCAACAACTTACCTCAGAATTGATAGTTATTTTTTTAACACATACAGATCATGAAGCTTCATTTCTTTGTATAGATAAAATCAAGAAGATGGCTGACTTCACTTATACTCTTGCAGAGTATAAGGGGTCTAGAGTAGAATTAATAGATAAACTTTTTTTGGAGAATGAGAAAAAGCTTATCTAGCTTCTTTTATAGCGTCAAGAGCAGCTTCATAGTTTGGTTCTGCTGTTATTTCAGAAACAATTTCTTTATAAACTACTTTTCCACTTCTGTCAATAACAAATACGGCTCTTGCACTTAGTCCTTTAAGTTTATTATCGTTCATTAAAACACCATAAGCTTTGCTTACATCTTTGTCAATATAATCAGATGCAACAGTTAGATTCGTAATTCCCTCAGTTGTACAAAAACGTTCAGATGCAAATGGTAAATCCATTGAAACAACGGTGGTCTCGCAAATATCTAAGTTATTTACATCTTGATTAAATCTTCTAGTTTCAGCAGCACAAGTGTCAGTATCTAAAGATGGTACAGTAATAATTAACTGGATATTGTCTTTAGCTCCGCCAATCTCTACATCACTAAGGTCAGTACCAACAGCAGTTACAACAGGTGCTTTATCACCTACGTTTATTGCATTTCCTGATAATTTTACAGTAGTTCCATTAAAAGTAGTCGTTTGCATATAGTATCCTTAAATTATTTTAAATATATTAGCATTATTTGTATATAATTCCCTTAAAAAACAGAGAGTATAAATGCAAAACCCTTTTGAATCAGGTCACATCAAAAATTATATACTTTTATATGTGAGTGTAGTAGTTATTATGATACTATTTTTTATAGCGAGTACTCTTTTTCATGATGTTAAAGAAATTGAGAAAAAAACTTTCTCTGCAGAGCCAAGTGAATCAAATAAAGCTCCAGAAGTAAATAAACTTGAAGAGTTTAGTAAAAAAAAGTTTAAACTTTTGGAAGTAAATTCAACGAGTTATAGTGAATATAATAAAGCTTCAAAAGTTAATAGATAATGAGCCAATTAGAGAACTTACTCTTTTGTAACTATGTAAAGCTGTTCATGTTTTAAGCGTTTTAGTATATCCATAACGCTTACAAAATCTTGAAATTTTGAATCTTTATCACTCCTAAGAACAACAGTTCTATCTTTTGAGATAGCTGATAGTTTTGCTTCAAGTGTTTTTAAATCAACTTTGAGTTTCTCAATAAATAGTTCGCCCTTAGCATTGACGTATATTGTAATCTCTTTTTTTATATCTTCTTTTTTAGCCGCTTTAGCAGTTGGCAGGTCAACAGGAATAATACCTTGGTCGATAAATGTAGCCGTTGTTAAAACCATAACTAAAAGAACAAGCATAATATCTATAAATGGTATTACGTTTATTTCATCAAATCGTTTGCGTTGTATTTTAAATTTTGGCATAGGGAGTTACTTCGCCTCTTTATCTTGTGCTACATCAAATATAGTCAATTTCTTTTCAACTTTTCGTAGAAGTATTGTATACGCAACAATAGCAGGCATGGCTACTATAAGACCCATTGCAGTTGCTTTTAGTGCAAGAGCTAAACCTATCATAATCTTTTTGGCATCAACTGCTCCAGCGTCACCCATAGTATAGAAAGTAAACATAATCCCTAAAACTGTTCCAAGGAGACCAACGTAGGGAGCATTTGAGCCAATAGCACTTATAACACTAATGTTATCAGTCAAATCCATCTCAAGATTATCTCTGTGGTCATAATCAGTAGTACGGACGCTTTTGTAAAACATCATTCTTTCTATAAATAACCATAGTGTGACTATACTCATTAGGATCAAAACTCCCATTACTCCATAATCTATAAAATCTTCTGCATAAGCTAAAAAATTGTTTCCCACTATTCTTCCTTAAATTTTAATATAACTGTTGTACCTACATTAGGTTGTGATTTGAAATTTAGTAAAATTCCATTTGCGTCACAAAATCTTTTTACCATACTTAAACCGATTCCAAAACCCTGTATATTATCATTACTTTGGTAATAGTTATCAAATATTTGTAATAATTCTACTTCATCCATACCACAACCATAGTCTTGAATACTAAGTTCATTGTTTTTTAGGGTAATATCTATTTTTGTACTGTTTGGCGAGTATTTTACTGCATTATCTATAAGATTGTCAATAACTTTTGATAAGCCTGCTTTATCATTGTTAATTTGTTTTGAAATTAGGTCTATGCTGAAATTGACATGTGGATATAGCGGTTTCAAAAACTCAACTCTTTGTTGTACTAGTTCATCAAGTTTGACACTTTCATTTTTTATATTTGAACTCTGTAATTTTATCATATAATCAAGTTCATTATATCTCTGCTCTAGCATATCACAGGCACGCTCAATCCTTGATGTTCTTTTTAAATCTTTTTCATTATCTATATTTTTTTTTAACATGTGTATATTTGTTTTTATAGTACTGATAGGAAGATTTAATTCATGAAGAGTCTCTTTTGATAGATTTTCAAGATTGTTTACATGTTGAGCTAAAGGATCAACAGAGAGTTTTGAAATTGTAACTCCGCTTAAGATAATTAAACATATTAATACTACACCCAGTAAAAATATATTTTCTACCGGGGAGATAATTAAGAAGTAGTATAAAACAGCTAAAAAAGCAGATGCCGTTAAGAAGTAATATATAAAAATATTTATACGAAGATTACGAAACAAGTTTATAACCTATCCCACGAATATTTTCTATGTTCATTTGAGGAAGCAGCTGCTTTATGCGGTTTATATAAACTCTGACGGCTCCATCACTTCCACTTTCCCCACTGCTCCATAGTTCATCTAAAATCAACTCTTTTGGAACAGTGTTGTTTACATGTTGCATGAGCAGAAGAAGCAGTTCATACTCTTTTTTTGACAGTTCTAATTCAGTTTTATCATAAGAAATAGATTTGTGAGTATTATCGTGACACAGTAAACCTATGCACTCTACCTTGTCAGATTTAACTCTTTTTAAAAGTGCATTTATTCTCAATAACAGTTCATCCGTGTCAAAAGGTTTAGTTATAAAGTCATCAGCACCACTAAGAAAACTTTTTTTTAAAATATCTTTATCTTTATGAGAGGTTAAAAAAATTGTAGGTGTGTTGTCATCAGCTTCTCTTAACTCTTTTAAAAGTGTGATTCCATCGATAAGAGGTACATTGATATCAAGAAGATAAAGGTCAAATTTTTGTGAGTAAGTAGCGTCAAGAGCACTCTGCCCATTTGGAGCGTGAGAGACTTGCATATCAGTGTCTTCAAGTAAATCAACAAGAGTCTCTGCAAAAAGCAGATCGTCTTCTAACAGTAAAACTCTAGTCAACAGTCTCAATCGCCCAGTTAATAGTATTACCTGCATACATGGGTACTACACCGCTATAAGATTCTGGCACAACAAAAGGTCGTTTCTCTAAAGTGACTTCTTTAAATTCCGGACATATTCCATATATTCTCTGTGCATTGTCACTGACAAAATCTTGAAGATTATCAAGTTTATCATACTGTTCAAAAATTTCACAAAGAAGTTGAAGTGCGATTGGTGCAGTGAAGACTCCTGCTGCACATCCGCAACTCTCTTTTTTCTCTCTAGGATGAGGTGCAGAGTCTGAGCCAAACATCACTTTTGGATGAGCCTCAAGTGCCACACTTAGAAGAGCATCTAAATCTTCCGGTCTTTTAGCGATTGGTTTACAAAAATTGTGAGGCATCATCATACCGCCAACAACATCATCAAGAATTAAAAGCAGGTGGTGAACTGTTATGGTCGCATAAAGATTGTCGAACTTATCTAACATGTCAACAGCAGCTTTTGTCGTGATATGCTCCATGATGATTTTAAGCTCTGGAAAGTTTGTAGCTAATGCTTCATAAATAGTCATAAACTCAGCTTCTCTGTCCATAACAAAACCGTCAGTTTCGCCATGAACACAAAGAGGGATACCCAATGTACTCATAGCTTCTAATGTCTCACGCATCTCTTGGATATCAAAAGATGAAACACCGCCCTCAGAGTTTGTTGTAATTCCAGCAGGGTAAAGTTTAATAGCTGTAACATCATCTACAATACTAGCTAAGAATTTTTTATCATAGTTTTTATAAAACAGTGTCATATATGGTTCAAAAAAATCATTTGGAACTGCTGCCATAATGCGCTCTTTATATGCTGTTACATCTTCTAAAGTCGTAACCGGCGGAACCAGATTAGGCATTACAATAGCACCGCTGAAACTGTAAGCAGTAAGTGGAGCAACATTTTCAAGCATAATCCCATCACGAAGATGAAGATGCATATCAAGAGGCATTAAAAGAGTATGAGTTTTCATTGGTTGATCTATCCTGTATTATTTAGTTTTAAAATTATATCTAAATAGAGCTTTTAGCTTCTAAAATCAAATCATTTATTGCTTTTTCATAAAGTTTAGCTGTATCTTGCGAAGTTGATTCAAAGCGAGTAACTAATATAGGTGTAGTGTTACTGGCACGAACTAATCCCCAGCCGTTTTCAAAGTTAATACGGACACCGTCTACATCAATAATATCCTTGATAGTCGGAAAAGTTGCAGGTGGATTTTTAAGAAGTTCTTTTACTCTGTCTATAATCTTAAATTTCTCAGACTCTGTAGTTTTTATCTTAATCTCCTCAGTTGAAAAGACTTTTGGCAATTTGGCTAATTCTTCATCTAAATCAATGCCATCATGAATCAACTCCAGCATTCTAAGCGTTGCATAGATAGCATCATCATAACCAAAGTAGCGATTTTTGAAAAATACATG
Source organism: Sulfurimonas sp. (assembly GCA_021648285.1). Lineage (GTDB taxonomy): Bacteria > Campylobacterota > Campylobacteria > Campylobacterales > Sulfurimonadaceae > Sulfurimonas. The sequence goes on from JAKITC010000049.1 coordinate 9,732, forward strand.
TCCGCTGACTTCACACGCTAAGTCTGCATTTGTCTCTTTCATCTTAACTTTTAGGTTTGAGTGACCTGTTTTGTACATAATTGCAGTAGCACCGCGACGTTCAAGCTCATCATACATTACTTGTGAACATTTCACCTCACCGACTACAGTCGGTTTGTCCATTTTCATAGAGTATAAAAGAGCCATCATATCGCCCTTTATATTATTTTTATGAGTAAGAACTGCAATACGGTCAGCATCACCGTCATAAGCAAATGCGATGTCGCCATCACTCTCAAGAAGCTTTTTTATATCTTTAAGATTGTGCTCTTCTGAGGGGTCCGGATGATGATTTGGAAAAGTTCCGTCCGGCTTGACATAGAGACCTTTAGTTTTAAGCTCAAGACGTGAAAAAATATCTTCAGTAACTACTCCGGCTACACCGTTTCCACAATCATAAACAATCTTAGTATCCATACCTTTTAGGTGTTGGAACTCATTTACAATAAAATCAATATATCTTGTAACTGCATCTATCTCAGTTACATCACGTTCTACTTTAGCAGGAAAATCTAAGTCAGCACACTCACGACCAAGCGCATAAATATCTTCGCTAAAAAATGGTGCTTTGTCTACAGTGATTTTAAAACCGTTGTACTCACTTGGATTGTGTGAACCTGTAATCATTATAGAAGCTGATGGAGTAATACCATCCCAATCTTGATAGTTTGTAAAATAGTTTACAGGAGTGGGGACTAAACCCATATCAAGAACTTTTTTCCCGCCGGCATTTAGACCATGAACAAGATACTCAAAAAGAATAGGGGAGTGACTCCTTGCATCATAACCAACGGCTACATAATCACCATCTATCTTTGATGCAAGAACATAGCCTATGCGAACAACACTTTGTTCATTTAGCTCTTTTTCATATATTCCTCGTATGTCGTACTCTCTGTATATGCTCATTTAAATCTCCTCAAACCTTGTCTAATCTCGTTGACAAGGGGGTTGTTTGGCTTTTTTGTAATATAGTTTTAGTCCCTCAATAGTGGGACTTTGTCAAATTTATTCATATTTAAGGGACTCTCAAGGGACTAAATTTGAACTAAAAATAAATTTTAATATTTAGGAAATGACATGATACAGTTAAAAACATTAAATAAAAGAACAGCTACAAGGTCGCAAGGAGTCTTTTATAAGTCCATTGTAAACGATGAAGAAAAAGAGGTAGATAAAGTTTATTTAATCAGATGGAGAGATAGTGACGGTACACCAAGGCTCAAAACAGTTGGAAAACATTCACAAGGTATAAAAATTGCTACTTGTATAGCCATTAGAAATAATACAATCAGTGCAGTTACACTGGGGAATGATGCCCCACATTTAACAAAAATCAAAAGCCAGTTAACTTTAAATGATATTGCAAAAGTATATTTTAACTCATCAAAAGCAAAAGATATAGATAGATTAGAAAATAGATATAACATCCATTTTGAAAATAACTTAGGAAAAAAGAGAATAGATAACTGAACTTTCGCACCTAATCAAATAAGAAAAACAATCTAAAAGAACCAACCTACAGTAAGTAAAAAGAAAATAATTTATGCCTCTTTACAAATAAAGAAACTCTATTGAAGCCCTATAATAGGT
>JAKITC010000011.1 GCA_021648285.1 Sulfurimonas sp.
TCATAAGATTGTGAGTTAAATTGAAGAGCCGTATGAGGGAAATCTTCAAGTACGGTTCTGTGAGGGGCATTCTGCATCTCCGAAATAAATTAAATTTAAAGGAGGGGTAGCGATGTCTACTCTACAGAAAAACATGATGATATCATTATTTCTTGGAGCTTCACTTTTCGCTACAGATTACAGTAGCGTTATTGAAAGTCCTGATGCAACGAAGATAATCGAAAAAGATCGATTGGCTCCAGCAACAGCTTATAAAATACCGGAAGGCTGTATATCGACTGATCCTAAGGCTATCGCTAGAGGAGCTTATATATTCCATAATTTAAATGGAAAAAAAGCCAAGATGAATCCACCGGCTGGATTAAGAAAGAATGCTAAAGGTAAGAATAAACAGTATGGAAACTGTGTTGCATGTCACAATATAGAAGGCGCGCAGGGTGGTGGAAATATTGGCCCTGACTTAACTAACTATAGCGGTATATTTATGGAATCAAAAGTGAGAAATAATCAGTTTGTATATCAAAAGATAGCTGATTCTAGAGTTGATAATCCAAATACACACATGACAGTTAATTTAACAACCAAGTTATTCAATGAAAGAGAAATATGTGATATGACTTCATATATTGTATCTCCAAAATAAAAAGAAGGAAATAAACAATGCAAAGAAGAGAATTTTTTAAACAATTAGGAACAGCTGCAGTTGTAACTACAATGATTCCAGCTATGAGTTTTGCAGCAGATGCACCAAAACCAAAAAGCCCAAATGCGTTTTCATATAAACAAGCAGTTGAGGTAATAACAGGTGGAAAGCCAGTTGAAATATCATCAAAAGTTCAACTGAAAGTTCCAGAGATTGCTGAAAATGGTGCTGTTGTTCCTGTAACAGTAACTGTAGAGAGTCCTATGACTGATTCAGATTATGTTAAAGCTATACATATTTTTGCTACTAAAAATGGTAACACTCGTTGTATTGATGTTTATTTGACTCCGGCAAATGGTAAAGCAATGTTTTCAACTCGTATCAAACTTGGACAAACTCAAGAAGTTGCAGCATTAGTAGAGCTTAGTGATGGAACATTTTTATCAGCTGCTCAAAGTGTTAAAGTTACTATCGGTGGGTGTGGTTGATTTCACTTTGAGTATATTAGATATATAAATAAAAAATAAAGGATTAAAAATGGGAAAAAGAAAATCACTAATTAAGATTAAGCCAAAAAAATATAAAGATGGTGAAGTTGTTAAAGTAAGTTTTATGGTTATGCATCCAATGGAAACAGGTATGCGTAAAGATAAAAAAACAAAAAAAGTTATTCCAATGCTATACATCAATGATGTAAAGTTTGAGTATAACGGTAAAGTTATTACAACAATGAAAGTATGGGAATCACTATCTGTAAATCCAGTTTTCACAACATACATGAAGATTAATGGAAAAGGTGATTTGAAAGTTACGTATACAGATAGTAGCGGCGAAGTTAATGAAAAAAGTAAAAAGATTAAACCAAAAGGATAATCGATGAAATTAGGAACAAAAATAGTATTGTCTGTGGCTCTTTTGTCATCATTATCTTTTGCTTCTGAGCAGTTCGCAATGAGTGATTCTGACAGAGCAATGTACGCTGAAATGTTGGAAAATAATCCGGCAGACATGATGGTTGAAAGTGGTTCTGAACTACTTAGCTATATGGGTGGAGATGCTGGTTTAGCTAAGTATCTTGGAGTAACTGAAGATGAGTTGCCGGCATATATTGCAGGTTTTCCTCGCTATATTAAAAAATTTGATATGGTTGTTGGTGTAGATCAAGTTCTACAAGCAATGATGCGTGATGGTGGTCACAAGCCATTGAAGTTAAAAAGTGGAAATATGTTTGACATGTCAGCATATGTTAAGTCATTAGCAAATGATGAAAAAATCAATATTGATGTTAATGCAAATCCACAGATGAAAGAAGCGTATACTTTAGGTAAAGAAGTATTTGAAACTAAACGAGGGGGAAGAGGCCTGGCTTGTTTAAGTTGCCATAGCAGTGATGTAATCGGCAGTGTTTTAAGAACACAACCGCTTCCAGATTTAAGTGCAAAAGGTGTGGCTGTAGCTGCAACATGGCCAGCGTATAGAATGACTAAGTCATCTTTAAGAACACTGCAACGTCGTTTCCAGGGTTGTATGAAAAATGCGCTCTTAGCAGTTATTCCACTTGGTTCAAAAGAGATGGTAGCACTAGAAGTATACTTGACGGATGAAGCTAAAGGTGCGACAATAGCTATCCCCGGGTTGAAAAGGTAGGTTTAAATTATGGAAATTTCTAGAAGAGACTTTATGCATATCGCTGCAATTTTTGGATTAGGCGCTGCCACGAGTGGTGTAGCTAGTTCAAAAACACCAGCACAAATATCTTTAAAAGATATCTATGATTTTAAAGCAACAGGTAATTTTTCTCTGCTTCATATGTGTGATTTACACGCTCATATTAAGCCTTTATATTGGAGAGAGCCGTCAACTTTGATTTCTGCTCCAAATTTAGTTGGTACACCAGGCTTCTTATGCGGAGAAGCTTTTGCAAAACATTATGGACTAGAACCAAGTTCACTTGATGCTTACTTTGACACTTATATGGATTTCGAGGAACTGGCTAAAAAATTCGGCAAAATGGGTGGAATAGCTCATATTAAAACAGTTCTAGAACATATAAGAAAAGAGAGAGGTGAAGACAATGTTCTTTTCCTTGATTCTGGAGATACATGGCAAGGGACAGGTGTTGCACTAAAAACAAAAGGTGAGGCTATAGTAAAAGCTCAAAACTACCTAGGTGTTGACGTAATGGTTGGACATTGGGAGTTTACTTATGGTAAAGAACGTGTTCATGAACTTATTGAAATGCTTGATGCTAAATTTGTAACACAAAATGTTGTTGGGAATGATCCATTCTCTGATGAGTATGAAGAATTAATATTTGAGCCGTATACAATTCAGGAAAAAGGTGGAGCTAAGATTGGTATTATTGGTCAATCTTTTCCATTTACTTCAACTGCTAATCCTAAAGAGTTTACAGAGGGATGGAGTTTTGGTTTAAGACTAGATACTCTTCAAGAGTATGTAAACGAACTTAGAAATGAGCATAAGGTTGATTGTGTTGTTGTTCTTTCTCATGATGGATTTAGTGTTGACCAAGAAGTTGCACGTCAAGTTCATGGTATAGATTTTATCTTAAGTGGACATACACATGACCCTTCTCCTAAACCTATTACAATTAACGGAACTGTTATTGTAATTGCTGGTAGTCATGGTAAATATATCGGTCGTTTAGATGTAGATGCTAAAGATGGTAAAGTGCTTGACTATGAGTATAAACTTATTCCAATCGCGTCAAATATGATACCTGCTGATCCAGCCGGTGCTAAACTTGTAGATGAGCTATACACACCATTTGCTAAAGAGTTGAATGAAGTACTTGGTACGACGAAAAATACTTTATACAAAAGAGATACTTTCTTTTCTACTTTTGACCAGCTAATCAATGATGCAATCATGGACGAGATGAAATGTGACATCTCTTTTACTCCTGGATATAGATGGGGAACAACTGTTTTAGCCGGTGATGATATTTTAATGGATAATGTATATGAGATGTGTGGTATTACGTACCCTAACGTATATACATTTGAGTTAAAAGGTAAAAAAATAGCTACTCTATTGGAAGATATTGCTGATAATGTGTTTAATGCAAACCCTCTTTATCAACAAGGAGGCGATATGAGTCGTTTAGGTGGTATCACGTACAGTATCGCTGTAGCTAATAAAGCTGGAGAGAGAATCTCTAAGCTAACAGTCGGAGGTAAGCCAATCGACCCAAATAAAACATATATTGTATCTTCATGGGGAGGCAACTTACAAAAAGCTGGTGAAAATCTTCAAGAAGATAAAATCAGGGCAGTGTATGATATTACAAGAGACTATATAAAAAGAAAAAAAGTTGTTGATGTAAGCAATGAAGGAAATGTTACTTTGGTAGACTACGATTGTGGATGTCCAGTAAAGGGTTCTAGAAGCTGTTAGGTTTAAATTGGCGACAACCACTAATTGTCGCCAATATTTGAAAATGTCACAATGACAAAAACAAACAATGTATAGTGACATATTATATATTAAATTATATTAAATTATAAAAAAAGGGATAAAATGAAAATTTCAAAATTAAGTGTAGCTGCGATTACTATAATTGCACTGGCTTCGTCAGCGCAAGCTACGTTAAAATCGGATAAAGTTACTTTAAAAGGTAATATGCAAGTTGTGTATAATAAACTTCCAGCTTCTGTTGATACTATAAAAGAAGCATTTACTGAGGGTATGTTTTATGGTCGTCTTAGAGCAAATATGTTCTATTGGGACTGGGATAAAGAGTATACTAAACAAGGTGATAATAGAAATATGGGTATTGGCGCAAGTCTAATATACAAGACTGCTCCACTGAATGGTTTAAGCGGTACGATAGGTTTGTATACATCTCAAAACCCTGATTTTTATCGTATGGACAAAGGTGATGTGGGATTTTCTAAAGCAGGTAAAGATACATTTAGTCGTAATCAGGTAAAAAATAGTGGTACTTATGATGGTAACTATGGTATGACTGTGCTTGGTCAGGGTTATTTACAATATGACTTTTCAAAAACTTCATTAAAACTTGGTCGTCAAATGTTAGAGACTGTATTTACTAAATCTAACGATACTAAAATGATACCAAACACATTTGATGGTGTAACAGCTACTATAAAAGATATCCCAAATACTAAAATTAAACTAGGATACCTTGCAGCACAAAAACTTCGTGATCATACTGCTTCTCATGATGTGTTAGCATTTGATAAGTCTAATTCATGGAATGAAAATGATGATTCAGCTGTAAATAAATCTCTAACTGTAAACGGAGAGTCTGGTACTACAGCTATTGGTAATGATAATGAACTTATAGTTGCATCAATTACGAATAAGTCTATCAAAAACCTAAAAGCAAACGTAAGTTATGCGATGGTTCCAGATGTGATTAGTAACCTTACTCTTGAAGCTCACTACACTATTCCGGTTGGTGATTGGAAAATAGTTCCAGGTATTAGATATATGGAACAAATGGATAATTTAGATGCTACTGGAAATGTTGCATCTTTAAAAGGTTCTAGTGCTTCCAATGTTGCTGGATATACAAATGCAACTAGTTTAGATTCTAGCCTTTTAGCTCTTAGAATGGATTTCAAAAAAGGCGCATTCCTTGGTCGTTTAGGTTACTCTAAAATTGCAGATGAAGCGGATATCGTAGCTCCATGGCGTGGATTTCCTACTGGTGGGTTTACTCGTGCAATGGCACAGTATAACTGGTATGCAAATACTAAAACATATATGGTAAGAGCTGGTTATGACTTTGGTAAAGCCGATATGATCCCTGGTTTTAGTATCATGGGTAGATATGCTGTTCAAGATTTTGATGAAAGCAAAACTGGTATTGCAGCAGATAGCAATGTTATCCATATTGATGCTCGTCAAAATATAGGTAAAGACTTAGAACTTAAGTTTAGACTTGGAATGGTTGACGCTGATGAAAAAGGTGGAAAAGACGGTTCATACAATGAGTATCGTGTTGAATTAAACTACTTCTTTTAAGAAGTGTTGTGTTGAGTTAAACTACTTCTCCTAGGAAGTAGTTTATACTGAAGTTACTTTTGGTATTTTTTTTTGTAATTCTCTCCTGTTTTGCCATTTAAAAATTATAAATAGTATATGCTCCCACATAGATCTTTTTATATTACCAAAAGTAACTTCAGTATAAATTATAACTTTTCTAATTTATATAAATAGTTGAAAGTAGAGTCATGGCAAGAATAATTATATTTTTATTATTTGGTTTTTTAAGTTTATCTGCATTAGATTGGCATACATATGAAGATGCTGTAGAGATGCAAAAAAAAAGTTCCAAAATAATTATGCTTGATGTTGTCAGAACTCATTGTCAATATTGTATTAAAATGAGCAAGAATGTTTTTCATGATAAAGAGATGTCTAAATGGCTTGAAGAGCGTTTTATAGCAGTTAAGGTGAATCTAGATATTGATGAGCTACCTTTAGATGTTGAAGTGCAAATGACGCCAACATTTTATTTTATTGGTAAAAATAAAAAAATACTCAAAGTTATACCTGGCTCTTGGAGCATAGACGATTTTAAAGACTTAACTAAAAAAATAAAAGGGGAATAGATGAAAAAATTTATATTACTGCTTTTGTTAACAAGTTCTTTTGTGTTAGGTGATACAGTGTTCGCGAAACCAAAACCATCTATTGTTGAACCAAGAAAAATAGTGTTTTCTATAAAGAGCGCTGATAATGAAGAGATAAATCATGTTCTAAGTAGTGCAAATAATGTACTGAAATTTTATGGACCTGAAAATGTACATATGCGCATTGTTACCTACTATCACGGTATTAGAGCCCTTCTAAAAAAAGAAAAAGTATTAGCTTCACGAGTACGTGCACTTATGCAGATAGATGTAGAGTTTGTAGCTTGTGGCAATACAATGAGAACTAAAAATATAAAGGAGAATGAGCTTGTTGATGGCACGGAAATAGTAACTACAGGTATCGTTGAAATGATAGAGCGTGTTAAAGATGGATGGGTTAATATTGTTCCTTAATAATGGGGCATTGACTTAAATTTAAAATCAAAGGAAAAAAATGAAAAAAATAGTTATTTTAATTGTTGCACTATTAAGTGCTTCGATATTGTCGGCAAGAGGTGATTTACATCTGTTTGATGTAGATAATAAAGATAGTTCAATTACAACCAAACAAATCGAAAAAGCATTTATAGATAATGGATTTGGCATAGGTATAAACAGTAATATGAACAAACCGTTTATGATTCAATTTAAAAAAACAAGTTTTAAGATATATACACTATTGACTGTATATCATAAAAAATTATCATTCGATTTAGTTAAAAAGTACCCTGACGCAGGTGTCTTTATGCCAATGGGGGTAGGGATATATCAAAGTAAACAAGAGGATACTTTACATGTATCACTATTAACTGCTGACGCTCAGGCAAAAATACTAGGTTTTGATGATGAGCTTATTAAAAGTATAGAAAAAGAGGTTTTGTCTGTATTAAATAAAACTCTTCCAAATGCAAAGCATAAGTTTAGTGAAGATTCTTTAAAAGAAAAAAATCCACTAGTTACTAAATATGAACTTGATTTAGATGGTGAAGATTGGGTAGAGTCAAGAGAAAATGTTATAATGAGTTTGGAGAATGGTTTTGATCTTTATGGATTTGTGGCTCCCAGTAAGCTAAATGTAAATGAAAATTTAAAAGATAGTCCATATGACTTTTATGAAACTATATCTATATGTAAATTGCCAGTTATATACACTGTATCTAAAACAAGACCGGAAGCTGGCGCATTTGCTCCATGTAGTCTTATGATATATAAGAAAAAAGATGAAGATAAAATTGTTCTTGGATTCCCTGCAGTTCATAACTGGATGAGTAGTGCAAAAGTAGAAAATAAAGACGCTGAAGCAATACTTTTAAAAGCACAAAAACAGTTTGAGAGTATTCTTGTAGAAGCGACAGAGTAAATATAAATGAACTCTCTGACTCTAAGGAACTGGTTTTAGTGACATAGCGGTCAACGAAAACTGTATGAGCTTTTGCTCGTATAGTGACTAAAACAATGATGGCACAAGAGCCTTGAGCTTATAACTTTTTCTATGAATTTCACAATATCCATGTTTTTTTATCATCTCTACATGTAGAGCAGTTCCATACCCTTTATGTTTCTCAAACTGATACTCTGGATACTTCTTAGCCTCTTGTAATATATCCCTGTCGTGTGTGACTTTTGCAAGAATTGATGCAGCACTTACTTCTGCTACTTTGCCATCTGCTTTAATCATTGTTGGCAGTCCGGTAACTCCAAAATTTGAGTTCCCATCAAAAAGATACTCTTCACATGTCAAGTTTTTCATAATTTCTTGAAGCCCTCTTTTTATACATGTAGATATTCCATCATCATCAATCTGCTTAGGAGAAAACTTAACTATATGATATGTAGATGCTTCTACTATTAACGGATAAAGAGCTTCTCTCTTTTTCTCACTAAGCTTTTTTGAATCATTTAAACCATCTACATATGAATTCAAAATACATCCAGCCATAACCAAATCACCTGCAAGTGGTCCACGCCCAGCTTCATCTATTCCACACAACATATTCTTAGTCCCCTATAGCCCATATATCAAATGGAATCATCTCTACTTCTGAGAATGGATGGCTCACGCTTCCTTCTCTGTTCATTGTAATGGCAGTTACTTTTTTGATCTGATATGTAAATATAAATGCCTCAATAGCTTCCATTTTTTTAAACAGGACTCTCTCATCTGCAAAAGGCATCCCAAGAATCACTTCATCGTTATCAGGTATGTAAAAATCAATACCGTCATCATAATAACACTCTGTATTTGATTTTAATAACTCTAGATATATCATATTCTCAAAACGTCTGCCAAAATGTCTGTCTACTGTAAGTGCCAATCTCAGAGATGTATCACACAGGTATATTTTTTTAGTAGCTTTAGGATGGTTGGCTTTTTCTAGTAGATGTATATAGCCTTTAGCATGTAGATTCTCAAAAGATTTATAAAGCTTATCTTTGGATATCTTTCTTGTCTGTTTGAGCCTCTCATATATTGAATAAGGAGATAACTTTTGAGCCATCATCTTTGCACAAAAAACCAATATGTCAAATTCCATTTTATCAAGAGCGTACTTTAGTGTTCTTTGAATATATAAAATTCTATCATCATTGTTTACTTTATGTTGTGAGGGAAAACCTCCAAGCTGAAAAAAGTGATTTAGTGCAGTAGAGTCATATTTATGTTCATAAGCAAGAAACTCTTCATAATCCAATGGATATAGTTTAATGGTTTTTAAAAACTCCATTTTATGATGCATCTCACAGCATATTATTAGTTGTCCTACATTAACAATCTTAATTTTATCTATATAGTTGTCTAAAACAAGAGTGTCAATTTTATTGTTATTACAGAATGTTGATAGAGTTTTGTTAAGCTCTTCTATATCAATTCGAATGTCAGAGCAATCTATATACATATAGGAAGTTTTTTTTAGCCCTAAAAGGTAGTTTTTTACAAGCTTTGTTTTTCCACTTTGAGATATTCCATTGATCTGATAGCTCAAATCATCTAGGAATACCTTTCTAAAGTGAAATTTATCAAAAGTTATATCGGTTTTGTATAGCTCTTCTAATAGATTTTGCATATTATTTGGTTATTGCGAAAAGCCCTTATCCAAGAGTTTAGCTTTTTGTTGTTCGTACTCTTTTTGCGTCAGTACCCCATCATCTAAAAGTGCTTTTAACTCTCGCATTTTTTTTGTGAAGTTTTCTTCATCAGACTTTTTAAGAACTTCTTCTTTGGACATTTTTTTATAAGCTAGCGCTAATATAGTATATTTATTATCAAAGCATCCACCATCCAAGTGTGGTTCAGTAATAGAAGTTATCTGTGCATAGTCTCCATTTAGCTCATTTACCTTGTTTTTTAGAGTAGTTACAGCCCCATCACGAGAACCTAGCCAACCAAAATCACGGCATCCTTTGCCATTAGATACTGATATGGGTCCTATAACTTCATAGTTACTGCTAGGTTTAGTCTTTTCAACAGTAATATCACTTGCACCTGATGTTAAAGTTACTCCATTGGTCGTTGAGCAACCTACTATAATTTGAGCTAAGACCACTAAAGCCAACATTTTTAACTTCATTTATTCTCCTGTATATTGTAATAATTTATATGAAAAGGATTATATACACAATAGCCTTAAAGTAAATAAAATAATAATTATAAAACATCAATTCCTTATAAAAAGGAAGTAAAATAAGCACAAATTCACTTTTTACACCCTAAATCCTTGAATAAATAAGTTTGTTTGGGTACAATTCGCGTTCACTAAATATAGTTAGGCAAGACCTAACGAGTTCTTTGAGAAGGAAATTTATGGAAAAAATTCGTTTAAAATTGAAAGCTTATGATCATCGTGTACTTGATAGATCTGTTGCATCAATCGTTGAGGCTGTCAAGCGTACAGGCGCGGTAATTCGTGGTCCGATACCTTTACCAACAAAGATTCGTAAATATACTGTTTTGAAATCTCCACACGTTAACAAGAGTTCTCGTGAGCAGTTTGAAATCCGTATGCACGCTAGAGTTATCGATATTGTTTCTGCTACGCCAGAAACAGTTGATTCTCTAATGAAACTAGATCTTGCACCAGAAGTAGACGTAGAAGTACGTTCTATGGATAAGTAAGGAGTCAGTCGTGGAATATATTGTTGAAAAAATCGGTATGAGCCGTACTATCACAGTACCTAGTCAACCTGTTACTCTTTTAAGAGTTTTAGATACTAAAGTATGTGAAGTTAACGAAGGAACTGCAATTGTGGCTTACAATAGCGGTAAAAAAATGAATAAGTCAATTGAAGGTCAGCAAAAGAAATATAGTCTTTCATCTGAGTTTAATCGTATTGCTACATTAGAAGTAGCAAACACTGAAGTTGGTGATTTAGATTTCACACCTTTAGCGGAAGCTAAAGTTTTAAGATCTACTTTTACTACTAAAGGTCGCGGTTTTTCTGGAGCTATGAAACGTTGGAATTTCTCTGGTGGTCCTGCATCTCACGGTCATAGAATGGGTCGTAGAACAGGTTCAATCGGTATGGCAGAGTGGCCAGGTCGTGTTATGAAGGGTAAGAAAATGCCTGGACAATATGGTAATATAACCAATAGTGTTAAAAATGAGATCGTTTCTTACGATGCTGAAAACAAAATCATTGCGGTTTCTGGTTCAGTTTCTGGTGCAAACGGTGCTCTAGGTCGTGTAAAGGTAGCTAAATAATGAGCGCAATCGTTTTAAATGAAAAAATGGAAAAAGCATCTGAGTTAGCATTACCAGAGAGTTTTTCTGGTATTAATCCTCATAACTTATACCTGTATGTTAAGTCAGCTCAAGCTGCTGGGCGTGCAAACACTGCTACTACAAAAGGTAGAAGTGAAGTTAGAGGTGGTGGTAAGAAGCCATGGGCTCAAAAAGGTGGCGGTCGCGCTCGTGCCGGTTCACGTCGTTCTCCTATCTTTGTGGGTGGTGGTAAAGCATTCGGTTCTAAGAACAATCGTAATTATGACCTTAAAGTTAATAAGAAGCAAAAGAAACTTGCTCTTAACTTTGCTCTTAACGAGCATGCTCAAAATGGTAGTCTATTCATCGTGGATAGTATTGAAGTTGCATCTGGTAAAACTAAAGATGCTGCGGCAATGTTCAAAGCTTTAAATCAGAGAGACGTTCTTTTTGTTAAATCTCTTTTAGATGAAAAAACTTTTTTAGCATTTGAAAATCTTCATCAAACATATGTTGTTGAAGCAAATGAACTAAATGCCTATTTAGCTGCTAATTATCGTTCACTTGTGATCGAAAAAGCGGTATGGGAAAATCTTGTAGGAGAGGCTAAATAATGGCAGATATTACAGATATTAAATCTATACTATATACAGAAAAGACACTTGGCATGCAAGAAGATAATGTAATCGTTGTACAGACATCTCCAAGAATGACTAAAACAGGTCTTAAAGAGGTTTTTCGTGAGTACTTTGGAATTATTCCAACAAGAGTTAACTCACTTAATCAAAGCGGAAAAGTTAAACGTTTCCGTGGTGTACAAGGTAAACAAAATGACTTCAAAAAGTTTTATGTTAAATTACCTGAGGGTGCACAAATAGAAAGTTTGGCGGTATAAGATGGCAATTAAAACTTATAGACCGATAACTCCGTCCCGTCGTTTTTATACGAATGTAGATAGTAGTGATATCACTGCTAAAGCAAGTGTTCGTTCACTGTTAGTAAAACTTCCTGCTCACGCTGGTCGTAACTCTAATGGTCGTATCACATCTCGTCATAGACAAGCTGGTGCTAAAAAACTTTACCGTATCGTTGATTTCAAAAGAAATAAATTTGATATTCCAGCCACTGTTAGCACTATTGAGTATGATCCGTACCGTAACTGTCGTATTGCGTTAGTTACATATGCTGATGGTGAAAAAAGATACATATTACAACCAAAAGGTTTAGTTGTTGGTGATGCAGTTATGTCTGCTGAAGCTGGGCTAGATGTTAAACCTGGTAATACTATGAAACTTAAAAATATCCCAGTTGGTACATTAATTCATAATATCGAGCTTAAAACTGGTAAAGGCGGGCAAATGTGTCGTGCTGCTGGAACAAGTGCTCAAATTATGGGTCGTGACGGTAGGTATGTTTCACTTCGTATGCCTTCATCTGAAATGCGTTTAGTATTAGGTGAGTGTTTAGCGACTGTTGGAATAGTAGGAAACGAAGAGTATGGCAACATAGTATTAGCAAAAGCTGGTCGTATGCGTCACATGGGTATTCGTCCTCAAACTCGTGGTTCAGCAATGAATCCAATTGATCACCCGCATGGTGGTGGTGAAGGTAAAACGAACTCAGGTCGTCATCCGGTTACTCCTTGGGGTAAACCAACTAAGGGTGCTAAAACTCGTCGTAAGAAAGCTAGTGATAAACTTATTATTACTCGCCGTAAACCAAATGCAAAAAGGGTAGGATAATGGCTCGTTCAGTTAAAAAAGGTCCATTTATAGATGACCATCTAATGAAAAAAGTTGTCGCTGCTAAAGCAGAAGGCAACAAAAAACCAATAAAAACTTGGTCAAGAAGATCTATGGTTAGCCCAGATATGGTTGGTTTAACATTTAATGTTCACAATGGTCGTCAATTTGTTCCTGTATATGTTTCAGAGAATCATATTGGTTATAAATTAGGTGAATTTGCACCAACACGTACATTCAAGGGCCATAAGGGCTCTGTTCAGAAGAAGGTGTAATCATGGCTAGAGCATTATTAAAATTCATCCGTGTATCACCAATTAAATCTCGTCTTATAGCAAGAGAGATTCAAGGTATGAACGCTGAAGAAGCATTGGCAGCTTTAGAGTTTACACCAAACAAAGCGGCAAAAATTATCTCTAAAGTACTTGCATCTGCAGTTGCTAACAGTGGTAACGAAGCCGAAGATTGTACAGTAACATCATGTCGTGTAGATAATGGTCCTGTTCTTAAGCGTTTCCGTCCACGTGCTCGTGGTATGGCGTCTGGAATCAGAAAACCAACGGCACATATCTTAGTAGAAGTAGAGGGTAAATAATATGGGTCATAAAGTTAATCCTATTGGTTTGCGTCTTGGTATCAACCGTAACTGGGAAAGCCGCTGGTTCCCTGATTTTAAAACTGCTCCGGCAGCTTTAGGTGAAGATTACAAGATAAGAACATATTTGAAAAAAGAGCTTTACTATGCTGGTGTTGCTAACATCATTATAGAAAGAACAGTTAAAAGACTTCGTGTAACTATCGTTGCAGCTCGCCCTGGTATCATTATTGGTAAAAAAGGTGCGGACATTGAGAAACTTAAAACTGCTCTTCAAAAGCTTGTTGGTAAAACGATATCTGTAAATATCAAAGAAGAGAAAAAAGCTCAGACTTCAGCTCAATTAGTTGCTGAAAATGTAGCTACTCAACTAGAGCGCCGTGTTGCTTTTAGACGTGCAATGAAAAAAGTTATGCAAGGTGCACAACGTTCTGGTGCAAAAGGTATTAAAGTTGCAGTTGCCGGTCGTCTTGGTGGAGCTGAAATGGCTCGTACTGAGTGGTACCTAGAGGGACGTGTTCCTTTACATACACTTCGTGCAAAAATCGATTACGGTTTTGCTGAAGCTCATACTACTTATGGAATCATAGGTGTTAAAGTATGGATCTTCAAAGGTGAGGTACTTACTAAAGGCGTTCCTGTTGAAGTAAAAGAAGAAAAAAGTGAGCGTCCAAGAAAACGTGCTCCAAGACGCGAAAATAGTGAAAAGGCTGAATAATGTTAATGCCAAAAAGAACAAAATATCGTAAAGTAATGAAGGGTCGTAACCGTGGTTACGCTCGTTCAGGTTATACATTAGCATTTGGTGATATCGCTTTAAAAGCGGTTGAAGCAGGTCGTATTAACTCTCGTCAGATTGAGTCAGCTCGTATTTCAGCTACTCGTCACATTAAAAGAAATGGTAAGATTTGGATTCGTGTATTCCCTGCTAAACCATTAACTGCTAAGCCTCTTGAAACTCGTATGGGTAAAGGTAAGGGAGCAGTTGATCAGTGGGTAATGAATATTAAACCAGGTCGTATCATATTTGAAATGGCTGGTGTTCCACATGATATAGCTCGTGAAGCATTAACTCTTGCTTTACATAAGCTGCCATTCAAAACTAAAATAATTACTGCGGAGATGAGCAATGAAATATTCTGATTTAGCAGATAAAAACGCAGCAGAGCTTCAAGCAATGCTAAAAGAGAAGAAAACTGAGCTTTTTACTTTAAAAATTAAAAAACAAATGATGCAATTACAAAATACTAGCGAACTTCGTGTCGCTAAAAAAGATGTTGCAAGAATCAATACTGCGCTTGCTGCAGTGGCGAAATAGGGGCTAGTAATGACACATAAACGTGAAGTTCAAGGTAAAGTTGTAAAAATTTCAGGCGATAAAACAGCAGGTATTGTTGTTGAACGTCGTGTAATGCATCCTCGTTACCACAAAGTTGTAAAGCGTTTCAAAAAGTACTTAGTACATGATGAGCGTAATGAGTTAAAAGTTGGTGATGAGATTATTGCAATCGAATGTCGCCCACTTTCTAAGACTAAATCTTTTAGACTTAAAACAGTAGTACTAGGAGCTAAGTAATGATCCAAGGATTTACTCGTTTAAATGTAGCTGATAATACAGGTGCAAAAGAGATTATGTGTATTAAGGTACTTGGTGGTTCTAAGCGTCGTTATGCAACAGTTGGTGACGTTATCGTTGCTTCTGTTAAAAAAGCGACTCCAACTGCTAAAGTTAAAAAAGGTAAAGTTGTAAAAGCTGTTATCGTTAGAGTAGCTAAAGAGGTTCACCGTGAAAATGGTTCTCTTATCCGTTTTGACGACAATGCAGCTGTTATACTTGATGACAAGAGAGAGCCAATCGGTACTCGTATTTTCGGTCCTGTTGCTCGTGAAGTACGCTATTCTGGTTTTATGAAAATCGTATCTCTTGCACCGGAGGTTGTTTAATGGCAAAGTTTAATTTCAAAAAAGGTGATACTGTAGAAATTATCGCTGGTGATGATCGCGGAACTAAAGCTACTGTACTTGAAGTATTATCTAAAAAAAACAAGGTAATAGTTGAGGGTTGTAAAGTTGCTAAGAAAGCTATCAAACCAACTGAAGATAACACTAAAGGCGGACATATCAATAAAGAGATGCCTATAGATGTTTCAAATGTTCGTAAAGTGGAGGCATAAGTAGATGGCTCGTTTAAAAGAAAAATATTTAGGTTTAAAAGCTGAATTACAAGCAGACTTAGAGATAAAAAATCCAATGCAGACTCCTGCATTAGAAAAAATTATTATTTCTGTTGGTGCTGGTTTTGCAATGAAAGATAATAAACTTATCAAAAACATTGAAGACACTATCACTACTATTGCTGGTCAAAAAGCAAGTACAGTAATAGCTAAAAAATCAGTTGCTGGTTTTAAAGTTCGTGAAGGTATGCCAGTTGGTATTCGTGTAACGCTTCGTGGTGAAAATATGTATAATTTCTATGATCGTCTGGTTTCTATTGCACTTCCACGTGTAAAAGATTTCCGTGGTGTTCCAAGAAATGGTTTTGATGGTCGTGGTAACTATAACTTCGGTCTTGACGAGCAACTAATTTTCCCAGAGATTAGTTATGATTCAATCATACAAATTCATGGTATGAATATAACAGTAGTAACATCTGCTGATTCAGACAAGGCAGGATTCGCTCTTTTAGAGAAAATGGGTATGCCTTTTACTAAAGGGAGCAACTAATGGCTAAGAAATCGATGATTGCTAAAGCGGCAAGAACTCCAAAGTTCAAGGTTCGTGGTTATACAAGATGTCAGATTTGTGGTCGTCCACACTCTGTTCTTCGTGACTTCGGTATCTGTCGTGTATGTTTTAGAAAAATGGCAAATGAGGGATTAATCCCAGGTGTTAGAAAGTCTTCTTGGTAAGCCAAGAGGAAACTCCTAATAATTAGTAATTATCTTTTATTAGATAATCACAACAAGGAAAAATTTAATGATTAATGATTTAGTATCTGATGCGTTAACACGTGTTCGTAATGCTGGTATGAGAAGATTGCCTGTTGCTACTTTAGTGCACTCTAAGAGTATTGAAGCAATGACAAATATCTTAGTAGATAAAGGTTATCTTGAGAGTTGTAACGTTATTGAAGATGGCGTTAAGAAGACTATCAAAGTTGTATTAAAATATGATGATAATGAAAAATGTGTAATAAATGAGATGAAAAGAGTTTCTAAACCTGGTAGACGTGTTTACAAGGGTAAAGAAGATATCAAACGTTTCAAAAATGGTTACGGAACTATTATTGTAAGTACATCACATGGCGTACTACCGAATGACAAAGCTTATGAGCTTGGCATTGGTGGCGAAGTTATGTGTACGATTTGGTAGGGAGATAACATGTCAAGAATTGGTAAAAAACCGGTAGAATTTGCAGCTGACATCAAAGTTAGTTCAAATGAAGATGTTATAACTTTTGCCAAAGGCAAAAATAGTATGGATTTAGATACAAAAGGAAACGTTGATTTCAAAATTGATGGAAACGTTTTAACTTTTGTTACAAAATCAGAAGAAAAAGCTCACAGAGCTTTCTGGGGAACATATCGTGCATTAGCTGCAAATATTGTTACTGGTTTAACTACTGGCTACACTAAGCAACTAGAGATCAATGGTGTTGGTTACCGTGCTGCTGTTAAAGGTAGAGTACTTAATCTTCAACTTGGCCATTCACATGATATTAACTATGATCTACCAGATAGTGTTGAAGCGAGTGTTGAGAAAAATGTAATAACTTTAAAAAGCCATGACAAGCAAATGCTTGGTCAAGTTGCTGCAGAAGTTAGATCGTTTCGTCCACCAGAGCCTTACAAAGGTAAAGGTGTTAAATACATGGAAGAGCATATCGTGCGTAAAGCCGGTAAAACTGCTAAGAAGTAAGGGAGGGTATTAAATTATGAATGCAAAAGTATTAAAAAATAAAGTAGCTAATCGCTTAAAGCGTAAGCGTCGTATTCGTGCAAAAATATCTGGTTGTGCTTCACTTCCTCGTGTTTCTGTATTTCGTTCAAATCGTTATTTAAGTGTACAAGCAATTGATGATGCAACAGCAACAACTTTAGCTGCACTTAACTCAAAAGTAACTGGTCATAAATCTAACAAAGAAGGTGCAGCTGCACTTGGTGAAGCATTTGCTGCCTCGCTAAAGAAAGCTAAAATCTCTGAAGTAGTATTTGATCGTAATGGTTACCAATATCACGGTGTTATAGCTGCATTTGGTGACGCTCTTCGTGCAAACGAAATTAAGTTCTAGGGGTTAAGATGGAAATTAATAGAGAAGATTTTGAAGAATCAATTGTAAATATAGGTCGTGTTACAAAAGTTGTAAAAGGTGGACGTCGTTTCCGTTTTACCGCTCTTGTAGTTGTTGGTAATAAAAATGGTACTATCGGTTATGGTGCTGGAAAAGCGAAAGAAGTTCCAGATGCTATTAAAAAAGCGGTAGACAATGCATTTAAAAATCTTACAAAAGTTAGTATCAAAGGTACTACAATTGCACATGATATTGAGCATAAATATAACGCAAGTCGTGTTTTACTTAAGCCAGCATCAGAAGGTACAGGGATAATCGCGGGTGGTGCTACTCGTCCTGTTCTTGAGCTTGCAGGTATTCAAGATATACTTACAAAATCAATCGGTTCAAACAATCCAGGTACACTAGTGCGCGCTACAGTCGAAGCACTAGCTCGCTTAAAAGGATAGATGATGGGTATTGAAAATTTATCACCAGCAACTGGTTCAACTAGTAATCGTAAAAGAGTTGGTCGTGGACAAGGTTCTGGAACTGGTAAGACTGCAGCACGTGGTCAAAAAGGTCAGAAATCTCGTTCAGGTTATAGTAGAAAAAGAAACTTTGAGGGTGGACAGATGCAACTTGCAAAACGTCTTCCTAAAATTGGATTCTTTTCTCGTAACATAAAACCTTATGTTATTAACGTTGAGAAGATTAAAGCGGTTGCTGAGTTAGCTGAAATTACTATGGAATCTATCCGTGGTGTTCACAAAATGAGTGCTTCTGTTATTAGAGTTAAGTTAGTTGGTGCTGCTGCAAAAGATTTAGCATCAAAAATTAAAGACGACAACGTTACTACTACAGGTAAATAGTCATGAATAAAAATCTAGTAAATAAGATACTTATTACTATCGGGTTTTTATTTATTTATCGCCTACTGGCATACGTGCCGGTTCCAGGCGTAGATACTGCTGTTATAGCTTCATTCTTTGATTCACACCAAGCAGATGCACTAGGTCTGTTTAATATGTTTAGTGGTAATGCTGTTCAAAGAATGTCAATTATTGCACTTGGAATCATGCCTTATATCACAGCTTCGATTATTATGGAACTGTTGGCTGCAACTTTTGCACCTCTAGGTCAAATGAAAAAAGAGCGTGACGGTATGGTTAAATATATGCAAATTATTCGTTATGCAACTATTGTGATAACAATTATCCAAGCAATCGGTATCAGTGTTGGACTTCAGAGTTTAACGGGTCCTAACGGTAACAGTGCGATTTTAGCCGACCATAATACATTTATAATACTTTCGGCTGTTTCAATGCTAGCTGGAACAATGTTACTTATGTGGATTGGCGAGCAGATTACTCAGAGTGGTATCGGTAACGGTATCTCACTTATTATCTTTGCTGGTATAGTTTCAGCAATTCCAAATGCGATTGGTAAAACAATCACAATGGTAAATACAGGTGCTATGAGTTTCTTAACTGTAATTGCAATACTTGCGCTTATACTGGGAACTGTAGCAGTTATTATCTATGTTGAACTTGGTGAGCGTCGTGTACCGGTGACATATGCTAAAAAAGTCATGATGCAAAATCAAAATAAAAGAGTTATGAACTACATTCCTATTAAAGTTAACTTAGCTGGTGTTATTCCAGTTATCTTTGCTTCTGCGATATTAATGTTTCCAATGACGGTAATGTCTAGTAGTACTAATCCTACTATGCTTGCTTTTGCAGATTACTTAAATCCAAATAGTTACTTTTTTAACTTTTTAACTTTTTCTTTTGTTATCTTCTTTGCATTCTTTTATGCATCGATTACATTTAATGCAAAAGATATTGCAGATAATTTAAAAAAGCAGGGTGGTTTTATTCCTGGTATTCGTACCGGAAAGGCTACATCTGAATTTCTAAATGTAACAGCAAGTAATTTAACTGTTACGGGTGCTCTTTATCTTGGACTAGTTGCTACAGTGCCATTTATGATTATTAAGGGAATGGGTGTTCCATTCTTCTTTGGTGGTACAGCAGTACTAATTGTTGTGCAAGTGGCACTTGATACAATGAGAAAAATTGAGGCTCAGCTTTACATGAGTAAATATGAGACGTTAAGTGCAGTTGGTCTTTAAATAATGGCCATTGCGCTTAGAAAACCTCAAGAGATTGAGAAACTTCGCGCTGCCAACAAGATTGTCGGCGGTGCACTAGAGTTACTAAAACAAAACACAAAAGTAGGGGCTTCTTTAAAAGAGCTTGATGGTATGGCGGAAGAGTATGTTCTCTCGCACGATGCAAAGCCATCTTTTAAAGGTCTTTACGGCTTCCCTAACACAGTATGCTGTTCACTAAATCAAGTAATCATTCACGGTATCCCAACTGACTACAGACTCCAAGAGGGTGATGTTATCGGTTATGATATTGGAACTGAGAAAGATGGTTGGTTTGGCGATGCGGCAATAACTGTTGGAGTTGGTAAAGTTGATAAACAGGATAAAACACTGATAGCTTGTGCGAAAGATACTCTTTATGAAGCAATATCTGCTATTAAAGTAGGTATGAGATTTAAAGAACTTTCTCAGATTTTAGAAGAGTCAATACGATCAAAAGGATTTGTTCCTCTTTATAATTTTTGTGGACATGGTATTGGTAAAAAGCCTCATGAAGAGCCTGAAATACCAAACTATCTTGAGGGGAAGAGCCCAAAAGCCGGTCCTAAGATAAAAAACGGAATGGTTTTTTGTTTAGAGCCGATGATTTGTCAAAAAGATTCAAAACCACAAATTCTAGAAAATAAGTGGGATGTTGTTAGTGCCGATGGTTTACGCGGTTCACATTATGAGCATACTGTTGCAGTTATCAACGGTAAAGCTGAAATTTTATCTCTTGCTTAGAGAAGAAGAAGGATTAAAATGGCTAAATCAGATGTTATCGAAGTAGATGGCAAGATTATAGAGGCTTTGCCAAATGCAACATTTCGTGTTGAATTGGAAAACGGACATATTATTTTATGTCATATCGCAGGTAAGATGCGTATGCATTATATTAAGATATTGCCAGGTGATAAAGTTAAACTTGAACTAACACCATACTCTCTTGATAAGGGTCGTATCACCTACAGATACAAATAATTACTAAAGCCATGCGCTTTAGTAATATACATTTATTTCAAACAAACAAATTTTTCATTATCACTTATATATAGTTGTTTAGATATAATACCCTGCATTAAAATTATTAATTATAGGAATAGATAATGATTAAATCTCTCTTCTTTCGACTACGAGTTATTCACTACGTTGGCATAATTTTACTGGTATTAAATGCCACTTTCTTTACAGATAATATAATTGGTCAGATGATTCAATATGTAATAGCAGTAGTTATATTACTCCATGATTTAGACGAAAAATACAATGGTGTCAATATGACTAATTCAATGATTGAGCAGCTTAAAAATTTAGAACATGGTAACAAGATTAGTTTAAAAAATGAATGGAATTTAGAACTAAGCGAAACGTCTGAGAGTATAAACAGATTTCAAAAAATATTTTTAGAAGCGCAAAACAGTGAGGAAAAATCACATAAAATTGAGACTATTGTTGATAGTATCAATATTGATTATAATAAAGCAAGTGATAGCATGGAACAAGAAAGAGAGCTTCTTAAAAATGTAGTCTCTATGGGAAAAAGATTAAAATCTGTTCTTAGTGATGACTTGGATTATGCTTTTAAAGCAAAAGAAAATATCTCAGAAGTCAGTAAAAGTTTACACATTATTAAAAATGAAATAATGGGCATAGTCAATGAGCTGCAAGAAGCTTCAAATTCACAAAATACATTGGCTGAAGATTTAAGTAAGGTCTCTTCAGATACAGAGCAAGTAAAAGATGTTATAACAGTTATTGCAGACATAGCAGATCAAACAAATTTATTAGCATTAAATGCTGCTATTGAAGCAGCTCGTGCCGGTGAACATGGCAGAGGCTTTGCTGTTGTAGCGGATGAGGTAAGAAAACTAGCAGAGAGAACTCAGAAATCACTAACAGAGATAAATGCGACTATAAATATTGTTAGTCAGTCTATAAATGATACAAGTGATCAAATGAATAGAAGTAGTAAAACTATTGAGTCCTTAGCAGAAATTTCAAGCGAGGCATCCCAAAAGATAGACAGAGTTAGTTCTTCAATTGATAAAGGTGTTAATTTGGCCGAGGGAACAGTAAGTAGTTATACTCAAAATGCTTCAAAAGCACAAGAGATTATAGGAAAGGTATCAGAGATAGATAAGCTTTCGAATGATTCTAAAGACGGCGTAAAGGCTATAAAAAGTAGAGTTGAAGAACTCACTTCTATAATATAATTTTTATTTATAAAGTGTAAGAGGAACCTTTTTACTGACTAAGCTATAGAAAGGTTCTGGACAGATTTTTGCATTAGTAAATCCAAATTCTTTATATAAAATAAACCAATTCATTGAAGAAGTAAAAATTGTATCACCATAAATTATAATCTCTTGATTTTTTTGTAGACCTAATTTAGATATAAAATTTTGCTCTATATCATTCTTGATTGTTAAATCATCAAAAAAACTATCTCCATAGTAATAGTTTTTAGCATTTAGAATGTGCCCTAACAGTTTTGTGCCATTTGATTTTATTTTTCCGTAATATTTTGAACTTTCCCTGCTGTCAATAATCTGGGAGTCATTTAGCTTCTTTTTCAGATAAGAAGTATTTACTATAATATTTTTATTTTGTTTAATTTTATAAGTTCCATCCTTTGATGCAGACGAGCTCTTTGAGGATACTAAAAAACTGTATTCAAATACCCAAGCCATATATCCGCCATCTAAAATAGTAATGTCCTCAAATCCATATAGTGTAAAAATCATTGCAAGGTAGCTTGAGTCTAGAAGATCTTTTTCTTTGTTTCTGGAGTAGATGACAACCTTAGAATTTTCATTGATTCCTAGTTTTTTCATTTGTGATTGAACAATTTTGTTTAGGTTAAACGCCCGTTTAAAATATTTTCTTTTTATAAACATATTGATATCTACATGTACAGCCCCAGAGATATGACTTTGATTATAAAAGGACTTAGAGCTTACATCTAAAAGAACCAAATTTTTATCTTTTTGTAACTCTTTAAGCTCAGCAGGCTTTATAAAAGCATCATTAGCAATAGCGTTGAATGTTAATAGTAGTAATAATATATATTTCATAGGATACTTTAAAATGTTTTATCGTTTCTAAATTCTGAGATCTCAGTCTCAACCATTTCATTTATCATGATTGTGAATAGTTCAGAAATCATATTTGGAGAGACATCCGCTTGGATAGCTTTGTGACGAACTTTTTGTAAAATAAATTCTATTCTGTCTTCTGCTTTTACTTCATCAACACTATTTTTAAATGATGCAGCTTGACGAATAAGATGGCTTCTTGTTGAGATAAGCTCTACAAGTTGATTATCTATATTATCTATCTCTGTTCTTACTTCTTCTAGCGAATTACACTTTTTTATATTTAACATGTTGATTCTCCATTTCTTATAATATATGTTAGCTAAAAAGAGATAATAAGTAAGGTATATAAATAAAAATGTGATAAACTATTACTATGAATTTAGGTTACCACTCCACTGACAGCAAATGCTGTTAGCGGGGATAAAGAATATTATTTGAAAGAGGGATTTGATGATTATCTGTCAAAGCCAATTGATAACGAAAGATTAGTTCGATTTCTTTAAAGATATCTCTCTAAGTAGATATATTGAATTGTCTTTTATAAGCTTCTTGAAATGTAACGCTTCTGTCTTTGTAGTCAATGATGTCACCTATTTCTATCTCTATTGTACGCTGCACTGAAGAGTCTTTTATAGCTTCTTTAAGTATGTCGTTAGCCTTTGAGCGAATATATACAGGAAGAATAGGAAGTCTGTTTTTTATTGCAATAATCTGAGCTCCCTCTTTAAACTCAGCCACGGGAGAATCTGTTTTATTTCTTGTACCTTCGGGAAAAATATAGATGGAGTTTCCATTTTTAACAGACTCTTTTATATCTTTAAAAAGGTTACCCATCTGTGATGCTTCACGATCAAGAAGAATTGTTCCAAGATTTCTAGTAAATTTTCCAAAAAAGAAAGAGTTATACAGCTCTTTTTTTGCTATCCAGTCTCCATGAATAGTGCTGTCTTGTGTAGCGATTTCAACTATCAGAGGATCTATAATAGTCCTGTGGTTTGAAGCTAAGAGATACTGCCCATCTTGTGGTACCTTTTCTTTATTTATAATTTTAACTCTGATGTTTAGTCTGTTTAGTATTTTATTTGCATAGCTTTTGCGAGCTTCTTTTCTTATTAATGGGTCTGTTACACCTGAGAGCATAAAACCATAGTAGTTGGTAAGATATAAAGAGTATATTGCTATTTTAATTTGGTCGAATGTCAAAAGTTTTGCCTTTAATTAGCTTTGATTAGTTTTTTTGCTGATTTTGGAAGATGAGCGAATGGGATATTTTTCATACCTTGCTTTTCTTCATTTTCATAAACCATAACATCAAGTGTCATCTTTGTAGGATAAAATCTGATAACTTTATAAGATAATTTTTCAATCTCAAAAGTTATCTTTTGATCTGAGAGTTCTATGCTTTTCTTATTTTCTTTTACTCTTGCCATTATCTACTCCTTTAAATAAATCCCAGTATCTTTGACCTCTATTTTGCCATCATCCACAAGTTTTGTAAGTGAGCGTTTGAAATCTTTTTTGCTTAGTCCAAAAATATCTTTTATTAGGTCAGCATCGCTTTTATAGTTGTAAGGCATGCTTCCTCCATTCTCTTTAATAAGGTCTAGAACTTTATCTGAAGATCCACCGCTTTTCTTTGTGCCAGGCTTACGAAGGTTAAGGTCAATATTTCCATCTTTACGTATAGTTTTTATAAATGCTTTTTTTTCATCACCAATATTGATATTTTCAAAAATTTCATTGTGATAGATAAGACCTTCATATTTCTTCTCAACTATACATTTAAATCCAAGCGGAGTTTTTGAGATAACTAAAATATTTACCTCTTGAAAAGGTTTTAGATCTTTAACTCTTTTCTCAAAGAAACTGGCTGTTTTCTCAGTTCCCACAAGTCTGTGAGTTTTTTCATCGTATACAACTTTTAAAAAGCGTTTATCGCCAACCTTTATAGGTTCTCTTTGGAACATATTTGGTACAAGTAGGTCTTTGCTTAGACCCCAATTCATAAAAGCACCAAATGGAGCTACATCTACACACTCAAAAAAAGCAAACTCATCAAGTTTTGCGACTGGTGTAAGTGTGGTTGATACTAGCCTGTCTTCTGAGTCTGTGTAAATGAAAACGTCAAGAAGCTTTCCCTCTTTCATATCCTTAGTCAGATATGGTCCAGGGAGCAGGACATCATTGCCATCCTCGGCCATCATGTAGGCACCGGGTGTAGTAAGTCTATCGATTATAAGCGTGTTGATTTTTCCTAGTTCTAGGAATTTGTTTTGTTTCATGGTATTTCCGTCATTTTAAATTAATATCGTATTATATCTTCTTATTGAATTTTGTGCTATTATTGTTGACAACTAAGGAATTTTAAATGAAAAAAAGAACCAAGATTTTAGCTACTATCGGTCCTGCTTCAGATAGCTTGGAGGGGATTGAGAGTCTTATGAGAGCAGGTGCAAATGTATTTAGGTTAAACTTTAGTCATGGTTCTTATGAGTATCACCTGGATGTCCTTACAAAAATTCGTCAAGCCATGAAAAATACTGGTTTAGTTGTTGGAGTACTCCAAGATATAAGCGGACCTAAAATCCGTATTGGGGAACTTGAGTCAGATTTTGAACTTAAAGAGAATGACACAATAGTCTTTTATCGCGACACAATACTCGGCAGATGCACAGAGGATAATAAGTATGAAGTCTCAATCAACTATCCTGAGATCTTAACACAGCTACATGTAGATGATTATGTATATCTTTATGACGGGATTATCCGTACAAAAGTAACTACATGTTGCGAGGAGAGAGTTGAAGTGACTGTAGAAAACAGTGGTACTCTCTCATCAAAAAAAGGTGTGAATTTTCCAAATACGGCACTTGGAGTTGATGTTTTAACTGCCAAAGACCGTAAAGATATGGAGTGGGGTGTTAAAAACGGCGTTGATTTTATGGCTATCTCTTTTGTTCAAGATGCTGATGACATGTTAAAAGCTCGCGAGATTGTTTCAGGGCTTGGCGGTAAACAGATGCTCATTGCAAAGATAGAGAAGTTTGATGCCATCCAAAATATAGATGCTATACTTGAAGCATCAGATGGATTAATGGTAGCTCGTGGAGATTTAGGCATAGAAGTGCCGTACTATGAGGTGCCAAACCTTCAAAAGATGCTTATCCATAAAGCTAATTTTGCTGCAAAACCGGTCATAACAGCTACTCAAATGTTACTCTCAATGACACACTCTGAGCGTGCAACAAGAGCAGAGATAAGTGACATCGCCAATGCGGTTCTGGACGGAACAGATGCAGTGATGCTCTCAGAAGAGAGCGCGGTAGGTCAGCACCCAACTTTGGCAGTAAAGACTATGCTTGATACTATACGAGAAACAGAGAAAGCTTACGCGTATAACAGAACTTACGAGCAAGTGCATGATGATGTAACAAATGCCATAGATGAGTCTGCAGTAAGATTAGCAAGAGACCTCAAAGTTAATGGAATGCTCTCTATGACATCATCAGGAAGCTCAGCAAGAAAGATATCAAAGTATCGTCCCAAAGCTACAATATATGCCATTACTCATGATGAGAGAGTGAGACAGCAATTAACTTTGTCTTGGGGAGTTGTGCCAGCTTTTAGTGTAAAAGACAGCTCTTTTGGCAAGACTATAAGTGATGTAATGAAAAAAGGTCTAGACGAAAAAATTCTTGACATAAAAGAGACTTACATACTAACTGCAGGCGACCCGGTAGGTGAGTGCGGCTCTACAAATACTATACGTCTTTTGAGAGAGAGTGAGATGAATTTCTTTAAAAATTTGGGGAATAGTTGTTTGATTTAAATTTTGTATTTCACAATTATTTTACAATTAACTGCTAGAATAAACTATAATATATAGAAGGAAAAAGGTGTTAAAATTAAGCTTATTATTTTTAGTTTTGTTGAGTAGTCAACTTTATTCACAGAAACTTAGTTTAAAGGATGCAATTAGTAAAGCGATAAATACTCATCCAGACATTAAAAGTTTTATATTGCAAGTAAATAGTAGTCGCAGTGGTGTTGATATTGCCAGAGCTGATTATCTACCTCAGGTTTCTTTACAATTAGAGTATGATCCAACGCGCACATATGTACTCCCTGTAAATGGTATTTTTAATACGAAAGATAGTGACGCTTACTTTATTGGTGCTACACTTTATCAAAAGATTTGGGATTTTTCTAAAACTAGTTCAAATATTGATGCTCAAAAAGAAAATATTGAGATAGCAAAATTATCACTCAGTGATGCAAAAGCATACTTAGCTTATAAGGTTAAACTTCAGTATGAACTAATTATACTGCAGCGTGCAGCTATGAAGGTTAGGCAAAAAGACTTAGAGGCAAAAAATGAACTATATAAGCAAGCTGAGGCTCTCGTAAGACAGGGTATGAAAACCTCTGCTGATGCTACAAGGTTTCTTTCATCTTTTTATATTGCAAAAGATAATTTAGCAATTGCAAAAGCTAGTTTTGATAAGGCTATAAATACTCTATCTATCTACATAAATGAAAAGCTAGATAGCGAAGTAGAACTTGAGAGTAATAATTTAGATCAAAGTAATAATGTAGATAAACAAACTATTTTAAGTTCTTCTCCATCATTAAGAGTGTTTAAAAAAAGTATACGAAAAAGTGACTTAGAATATATGTCAGTAAAAGCTTCCCATTATGGCTCTCTTGATCTAATCGCTTCATATACACATCAAAATACTTTAAATAAATATGATTCATCTATAGTTGGAATAAGTTTAAATATTCCGTTGTATAGTGGCGGAAGAACTTCAGCACTAGTAGAACAAGCTAAGATAAATAAACAAAATTTACAAGCTCAATACAACTCAAAACTCTTAATGCTAAAAGAGGAGGCAGAATCTTTACTTATTGATATTCAACGCTATAGGGAAACAATAATTTCAAAGAATGCTCAACTAGAAGCAGCTGCTCAAACAAGTATGCTCATAGAAGCTAGATATAAAGAGGGGCTTGCAACATATATAGAAGTTTTAGATGCATCTTCACTTAAGCTAGATGCTGAACTTGGACTGCTTAGTGCAAAGTATGAAAGAAATAGTGCAATTTATAGGCTAGAGTATTTAGAAGGAAAAGAGAATGAATAAATTTATAAAATATCTTATAATTTTTGGTGTTATAGGTATATTAGGTGTTGTTTTTTACAATAAAGTGTATATCCCAAAAACTACATTTAAGGTGATAAGTCCAAAAATAGGTGATTTAAAAGAGAGTATAAGAGGCATAGGTAATGTAAATGCCAAAGATACTTATCTAATTACTGCACAAACTGGCGGAAGAATATTGGCTATAAATACAGATGAGGGTCAATGGGTTAAAAAGGGTGATTTACTTGTTGTAATGGATGGGGTAGATTTGCCACAACAGCTAGAAGTAGCAAAAGCAACATTTCAAAAAGCTAAATATGACATAAAGGCTTCCCAAGATGAACTGGTGAGTCAAGAGGTTCAAAAAAACTTGCTAAGTCTTACTTATGATAGATATGTGAAATTACAAGAACAAAAGTTTGTTTCACAGGCTGAATATGACAAAGCAAAAGTTGATTTAGAGAGTATAACTGCTACGATAAATGCTACTAAATCTAGGATAAACTCTAGTAAGTCAGCTGCAAAAATTGCTGAGAAAAATATAGATGTCATAAAAGAAAAGATATCAAGATTGAAGGTTTATTCACCAGTTGATGGGTATGTTATAGAAAAAAGTGCTGAAGTTGCTCAAAATGTCTTACCATCAAGCTCAATTTTAAAAGTGATTGATACAAAAACTTTATGGGCAGAGACAAAAATAGATGAGAGAATAAGTTCGGCAATTAAAAAAGGACAGAGTGGAAGCATAAGACTTCGTTCACAAGCAGATAAAAGTTATGAAGGTATTGTCAAAAGAGTGGGTACCATGAGTGATGCTGTAACACTTGAACGAGAGATAGATGTGGCTTTTGTAAATATTCCGACACCTTTTTATATAAATGAACAGGCAGAAGTTAGTATAGATATAAACATGTATACAAATGTTCTTAAGATACCTTTAGAGGTTATAGTTCAAAATGGTGGAAAACTTGGTGTTTGGGTAGTTGATAATAACCATGCCATATTTAAGGCAATAGATAAAATAGCACAAGATGACAAATCCGTAGCTGTTAAAAATTTATCAAAAGATATGAAAATTATTGTTCCAAACAGAAATAAAAAACCACTTAAAGATGGTATGAAGATCCATCAATGATTCATTTAGCTAAAGAGGATATTAGACATACTTTAGGTAAGTTCTTAGTGACTGCTATGGGTGTAGGAATGCTTCTTGGAATTGTACTTATTATGATGGGTGTTTATAGGGGAATGATTTCAGATGCTGAGGTGTTGCTGGATGACCTAAATGTAGATTTATGGGTAGTTCAAGGTAATACATTGGGACCATTTGCAGAATCTTCAAGAGTGCACGAAGACTTAAAATATACTGTAAAAAGTATAACAGCAATTGATAAAAGTGAAGCTATTACTTTTCAAAACTTACAACTACCACTTGCAGATAGAAAATTAGCAGTTTTTGCTATTGGCTATGATATTTATGGAGAGATCAACCCTATAAACTTAGATAGGCTAGTTGAGGGCAGAGTTTTAGAGAATGACCATTATGAGATAGTTGTAAGTGATAAAACATCTTATAAATTAGATGATAAAATTAAATTAGGAAGAAATTTCTATAAGGTTGTTGGTATTACACATGGGACAGTTGCATCTGGTGGAGATCCTTTGGTATATATCAGTTTAAAAGATGCACAAGAATTACAGTTTACTTATACAAATAAGCGTATACAGATTGATAGGGCAAGAGGCATTATAAATAAAGATTCACATCTTGTTAATGCAATTATAGCTACTATTAAACCTGCTTATAATATTGATGAAGTTGCACAAGATATGGAAAAATGGTTACATAAAAGTGTATATACAAGAGCAGAACAAAAAGTTGTGCTTACAAGAAACGTTGTTGAAAAAGCTTCAAAACAAATAGGTCTATTTACAGTCATATTAGTTGCTGTTGCAACGATTATTATCGCTTTAATTATCTATACAATGACGCTTGAGAAGATGAAAGAAATCTCGATAATGAAGCTTATTGGTCTGCCAAACTCAACAATAATAAAGATGATTGTTGAAGAGACTTTAACGCTTGGTTTATTGGCATTTATATTTGGAAATATTTTTTCACATCTTATTTATGATAAATTTCCAAAAAATGTTCTCTTAGAGATTCGGGATGCTTGGTTGCTTTTTGGGATAGTAATCGTAGCATCTATATTTGCTTCATTTATTGGTGTAAAGAAAGTTATAAACGCTGACCCAACTGCTGCGATAGGTGGATAACATGAGTAATAATCAAGCAATAAAAGTAGAAAATTTAAATAAAGCATTTGGGAGTGGTGATGCCTTTGTGGATGTAATTCATGATGCAAATTTTACTATAAATAAGGGTGAATTGGTTGCCCTGATAGCTCCAAGTGGTGCAGGAAAAACAACACTTTTAATGATGCTAGGTTGTGTAGATAAACCAAATTCCGGAACTATATACTTAGGTGATGAAAAAGTTTTTCAAGATAAATGGCTTACTAAAGAAACTAGAAAAATAAGACGAGAAAAAATAGGTTTTATATTTCAAGCACATTATCTTATTCCATTTTTAAATATTATAGATAATCTTACTCTTTTGCCTCAGGCTAATGGAGTTAAAGATAGAGAATCAAAACAAAAAGCTAGAGAATTATTAGAGTATTTTGATATTGCTGAAAAAGAAAATGCTATGCCATCTCAACTATCAGGCGGACAAAACCAAAGAGTTGCAATTGCTAGAGCTTTGATGAATAATCCAGAGATAATACTAGCAGATGAACCAACAGCAGCATTAGATATGGATAGGTCTACAAATGTTGTAAAGATGTTAAAAAAAATAGCTATAGAACAAGATGTTGCTATTGTGATGGTAACTCATGATGATAGGATGTTAGAATACTGTGACAAGATTATGAAGATAGAAAATAAAACAGTTGTTTTTATATAGAAGGTTATAAAAAATGTTTATTACCTTCTATATTTGTCATTAAGTTAGCGAAAGCAGAACTACCAAAAGAATAGGCGGAGTTACAATCAGACCAAATTTCTAGTAAGACCAGAAGCTGATATTCACACCTTTTTTGCTTAGTGTGTGAAGCCAAAGTAGGGTTGCAAGTGAGCCAAACGGTGTCATCTTTGGTCCAAGGTTACATCCCACTATATTTGCATATATCATAGCTTCGTTTGCAATGTCAGTCAATGTAATATCCATAACCATAATAGTCGGTATATTGTTCATAAATGCAGACAAAAATGTCGCTAAAAAGCCAGTTCCAACAACTGCTAAAACTTCACTTTGCGTATTAAGGTAGATTAACACCTCTGCTATATAGTCTGCTAGTCCTGCATTTTTAAGACCATAAACTACAATGTAGAGACCTAAAGAGAACCATACAACCTGCCATGGTGCTTCTTTTATGATGTGTTTAGGCTCAACAGTTTTTGTAAAAGTTGCAATAGTTAAAAATATAATACCGCCACCAAGAGCAAAAACTGATATCGGTATGTCATAGGCATCACCAATGAAATAACCAACTAGCAAAAGAGCTAAGAAAAGCCACGAGAAGTTAAATAAACCTTTATGCTTTATAACATCCTCTGGATTTTTAAGAAGATTTATATCTACATGTAGAGGTATATCTTTACGGAAAATTAGCCATGAAATACCCATACTTGCGATAACACTTATAAAATATGGTAAAATCATATTTGATATAAATTCTCTAAAACCTATATCAAAACAGTTTGCTGTTACTATATTTGTAAGATTTGAAAATACAAAAGGAAGAGATGCTCTGTCGCTTATAAATCCGCCTGCAAGTAAAAAAGCAAGAATTGTTTTTGTGTTTAGTTTTAGGATATTCATCTTAGCTAGCAAAATAGGAGTGAGGATCAGTGCCGCACCATCATTTGCAAAAAGTGCCGAAACAATAGCACCTAAAATAATAGAGTAAAAAAACATCTT
The DNA here is from genome assembly GCA_021648285.1 of Sulfurimonas sp. Lineage (GTDB taxonomy): Bacteria > Campylobacterota > Campylobacteria > Campylobacterales > Sulfurimonadaceae > Sulfurimonas. Next base: position 31,954 of record JAKITC010000011.1, read on the forward strand.
ATGACCACTACCCTTTGAGAGTTTTGCCATCTTCAACGCTGCCCACTCAAAGAAACCTATCTCATCTAAAACCATTGAAAGTATGATAATCCCAATGAAAGCTAAGGTTGCATCTCAGATAATGTCATAGACTATCCAGACGTCACTAATGCTAACAACTCCGGCAATCAATGCCACTATAGCACCAATAACTGCGGTAGTTCCAATCTGAAGACCGTGAGGCTGCCAGATAACAAAAATAAGTGTAATTAAGAAAATTAAAGATGCTAAAATCATTACAGTCCAAGCTCCATTCTTACAATTGGTGTCAGTTCCATTTTTATAAGTTTTAGAGTTTTTTTAAATGCAAAGTAGTTCTTTCCATCCGGATCTTCATAACCTACATGTATAACTTTTGTAGGTTTCTTGTCCTCCTTAGTTGAGGGAGGAAATATAGGACAAGACTCCATTGCGTTATCACAAACAGTCACTACCAGATCAAACTCTATGTCCATAACTTTATCAATAGTTTTTGAGTGATACTTCTCATCCCAAAGTCCATTTTCTTGTAAAACTTTTTTAGCGTTTGGATTTACTTTTCCACTTGCTTTTACCCCTGAACTATGAGCCTCTACACCATCAAGATACTTGTTTAGCTGCTTCTGCGATGATAGAACGACAAGAGTTCCCCGTACACAAAATTAAAACTTTTTTATCCAACTTTGCAACTTTTATTTAATAGTGGAATATTCATATCTAAACAACTTATCTCTTTTAGTATAGATTGTCTAAACTGATCTAATGGCTTTCGTATACTGTAATACGCCCAGCGACCGCGTCTGTCAACTTTTAAAAAACCTGCATCTTTTAAGATTTTCAAGTGTCTTGATATACGAGATTGAATCATTTCAAATGATTTTTCTATATCGCATACACAGACTTCACCGTTTACATCAATAAAGTGTAAAATCTTTAACCTGGTCTCATCGTTAATCGAGCCTATAGTTTTAAGAAATATATCCATGTGAAAAAATATCCTTTGTTTAATCGAACCCTCTGATTAATTCATAAGTTAGACTCCAAATTAAGTTTGGAGTGACGATAGTTCCATCATTCCGGACTTGATCCAGAATCTAATTACTAAGAGAATAGAATCATAGCAGATAATTATTTATATATCAAGATATATTGATATATTGTAGTGTTGAAGGCTGTAGAAGTCACTAGTTTATACTAGAAACTCCATTCCCAGCTTTTTAGCGTAAGCAGCGAGCATTGCTCGCTCAAAATCATTGTTGGTTGTATACTGGTAGCCAAAAGTCTTTTCCCACATCTCATGCTCTTCCATACACAGATAGAAAAAAACATCTTTGTGCCAAGGTGCAAAACTTTCATAAGCATGTTTAAACATCTCTATTTTTGTAGCATCTGGATAAGAACTCTTACCGCTTGCATCCTCAAAAGGCATTTGAGTTATTTTACTTCTAAACTCTCTATCTCTAAGCTGTTTGATAACAGGTTTTATAAATGTAAGTGTTCCAAAACTCACAAGTGCAACTTCATTCGCATTAAACTCTTGTAAAAGTCTGTCATATATACTTTTGTATTCATCAAGATAATTTTCATACTCTACTATGGGATGAAAGTGAAAGCCGACTTTTATACTCTTGTCAGCTAATTTTCTTGCTGCATTTATTCTTTTATCCAGTGAAGCTGCTAAGTGCTCCTCGTTTTGAATGATTGTCGGAGTGTTTAGTGACCAAGTACATAAAATGTTTTTTGGTACATCATTTTTAAGGAAATAGCTAATATTATCCGATTTGGTTTTAAACTCCAAAATTATATTTGGATTCTCTCTTGCAAACTCAAACAGAGCATCTAAAATGCCTTCACGATTTCCCCACATAAGTGAGTCAGAAGCTTGACCGGTACCTATATGGTAAGTCTTGTTTTTTTCTAGGTTGAGGTTTTTTAATTTGTCGGCAAAATCAGAGTCAAAAGTGATTGTGTTTTGATTGTAAAAACTCTGAATAGAACAGTAAGAGCAGTCAAATCCACAACTCTCAACAGCATCAAGCGTCAAAAGATTACAACATCTTGTCTTCTCACTTGCAACTGGACAGAGTCCAAGCCCAAAACCATCTTTAGCTTCTGTCTTGAAAGTGTACTTCTGCTCATTTCTTATATTTTTCAGCTCGAAGTTCTTATAGGAGTTAGGTTTGCTACGCAAGGCTTCATAAGCTTTTTTAAGTCTAGCAAATACGACTTTTTTCTGTTCATGCTCAGGAAAGATTTCGATGATACTCTTCTCATCCCACATGTCAAGATCTCTAGCCATGTCAACTATCTGTTTTATCTCAGAAAATGTGAACTTTAGACCAAGTGATTTTTGTTTTATAAACTTTTGGCTCTCAAGAGGAAGTTTTGAGTAAATTGTGTTTTTAACAGAGTCGTTAAATTTATCTAAATATGAATTCATAATGGAATTTTAGCGAAAATATTAGTTTACTTTTTTTGGTTGAATTTTTTAGATAAACTTATAATATATAATCAAGGAAAAAAAATGATATTTAATGTATTGCTATTTATGATTGCATGTATATATTGGTTTTATACAGGCCATGATATTCCTGCCTATTTTGGTTTTCTTTTGCTGCTGAGCTTAGTCAATGACAAGCTCTATTTCGCTACTCTTATTTTATGTTCAATGACTATAACTGCTGTGATTTACTACTTTTGGATAGATTTCTTCGCTTATAAACCAGATGATGACATTTTCCAGCATGGTACAGGTATTATATATATGCTTGTGGTGTTTATAAAAGCAAAAAGAGTATTTGATAATGATGAGTTTTCATTGGATTAGAAATGTAATATAGATTTATTGCATTTTGACATATTTTTTAACTCTAGTTTCTTTTTATAATAGTATATAATAAAAAAGAGAGTGTTTAATGACTTTAGCCAGATGTCCATACTGTGAAAATGGTCTTATAGAAGTAAGAGATAAAGAGGTCAATGGTAAAAAAGTGAAATTATATGCATGTTCTAATGCAAACTGGAAGACAGAAGACGGGGAGATGTTTGAGCTCACAGAAAGTTCTACATGTGACTTTAAGATTTGGCAAAATTCACTTGCAAGATATGGAAAATGGCTTTCATATAAAGAGGTAAGAGAACTTCTTGAAGATGAAGAAATAGAAGTAGAGCTTTTGAGTAAAAAATTTGGTAAAAAGATTTACTACAATAAGTTCATATCTTTAAATCAGGATTATGGAGTAAGTGTAATTTGGGACAAATAGAGTCTATAGACTCTATTTAGCAGTTTTATTTTTTCTATTACTCTCAATTATGCCATCAATTGCTACATAAATTATAGCTAAGAATGAAAGAATTACCCACCAAGGTGGTAAAGTAGAGTGACTTTTTTCTTTTTCTACCGCAGATTTATAGTCTCTGCTTCAATCTCTCTAACTGATACTTCTTTAGTAGTAACCTGTTGGAGAGTGTGCATATGACGGAGCATCCCGACACCTCTGCCGTTTCAGATCGGACAGTTTAAGAAGAGATATTTTCTGTAACAACATTTTAGCATAAGTGTCCGGATGCTATTTTAAATTTCTTCATTTTTAATGGTAGATTTCATTTCTCGCATAGATGGGAAGTGGCTAAGGGGCAGTGATATTAATGGTCAATATACCCAAGAGAAACATGAAGCAATCCTCAATATTTTAGATAAAGATATCAAAATTGTATTTGCTCATAAGTTTTTAGATAAAAATAAAAGTAGTGAAATAACAGCACTCAAAGAGGTTTTAAAAGATAATATTTTTAGTGATGCACAACAGATATTCTCGTTTGATGCACTACTCACTCAATCAGAGATTTTAAATACCATAGATAAACAAGGTAAGAGATACATAGCTAAACTCAAAGATAATCAAAAGCATCTTAAAGAGAAGGCTGTAGAGACTATAGATGGCTTTAATGATCCTACAGATATAGTTGATGATGAAGATAGCTATTTAACTGAGAATAATAAAAGAGTCTCTCGTAAAGTAGAAGTTTTTCAAAATAAAAATGCTGATTTAGTTATGTGTCATGAGAACTTTAAGAATATTCAATCTCTTATAAAAGTCACAAAGACATTAACTCGTTCCATAACAGGTGAAGTCACAATTACAACTCAATATCTTATGGCTAATTTTAAAACAACAGCAAAAGAGTTTCATCAGAAAATACTACAGCATTGGAGAGTTGAAACTTATCACTACCACTTAGATATGCTAACTGAAGAAGATGACCACATAGCTCATAAAGAGCCTTTCTCTATATCTATTCTTAGAAGTTTTACTGTTAATTTTTATCAACTGTTTTTGAATAAATATAAATATAAAGATAAAAAAGTACCTCCAACTGGTAAAACCACTATGGCAGACATTAAAAGAAACTCTCTTTATCTTGATGATTTTAGTGCCCAATTGATTGAATTGGAATAACATGGTTAAGGTTTGTTTTATATTTCGTGGGATTTACCTAACTTAAATTGAAAGATGTAACAACTTAATAAATCTTTTACATTCTTTTGGATACAATACGCGTCCGCTTTGCTGTTTTAACATAAACAAAAGAGTATTTCTATCTATATAAGCATATGTAGATAAAAGTATTGGCAAGCTAAGTTACTCTCGCCGATAGGCGCAGCTTTAGTGACTGAGCAGAAGCCGGACGAGTTCGGATTCTATGAGAAAAGTGCTTGCCTACATGCAGCAAAGACAAAATTAAAACGCATTAACTCTCACCGCAAGGTGTAGCTTTAGTGACTAAATAAACACTGGACGAGTTCAGGTTTTATGAGATAAAGAAAAGGACTTTCAATGAAAGTAAGAGCTTCAGTAAAGAAGATGTGTGATAATTGTAAAGTTGTCAAAAGAAGAGGCATTGTAAGAGTAATCTGCAAAGTTAAAAAACATAAACAGAGACAAGGATAACCATGGCTCGTATTTCAGGTGTTGATTTACCTAAAAAGAAAAGAATAGAGTATGGTTTAACATATGTCTATGGTATTGGTCTACACGCTTCTCGTCTAATTTTAGATGCGACAGGCATAGACTATAATAAGAGAGTTTTCGAACTTTCTCAAGAAGATATTGCTACAATTACAAATGAAATCCGTATCAACCATATGGTTGAGGGTGATCTTCGTAAGAAAGTTGCAATGGATATTAAATCACTTATGGATCTAGGTTCATATCGTGGTCTTCGTCACCGTCGTGGTCTTCCATGTCGTGGTCAAAAAACTAAGACAAATGCGCGTACTCGTAAGGGTAAACGCAAAACTGTCGGCGCAGTGTAAGGGATAACAGATGGCAAAAAGAAAAACTGTTAGAAAAAAGATTATAAAAAAAAATATTGCTCGTGGTATATGTCATATCGCAGCATCATTTAACAATACACTTGTGACAATTACAGATGAGATGGGTAACATGATTGCTTGGTCTTCTGCTGGTAGTCTTGGTTTTAAAGGTAGCAAAAAATCTACTCCATTCGCGGCTCAAGCAGCGACTGAAGATGCAGTAGCAAAGGCTCAAATACATGGTATAAAAGAACTTGGTATTAAAGTTCAAGGTCCTGGTTCAGGTCGTGAAACCGCAGTTAAAGCTGTTGGTGCTATTGAAGGAATTCGTGTTACATTTATGAAAGATGTTACACCTTTACCACACAATGGTTGTCGGGCGCCTAAGCGTCGTAGAGTTTAAGGAGATTACTGATGGCAAGATATAGAGGTCCAGTAGAAAAAATCGAAAGAAGATTTGGAGTAAGCCTTAACCTTAAAGGTGAGCGTCGTTTAGCAGGTAAATCTGCATTAGAAAAAAGACCTTATGGTCCTGGTCAACATGGTCAGCGTCGTAAGAAAGTTTCTGAGTATGGTTTACAACTTAATGAGAAGCAAAAAGCAAAGTTCATGTATGGTGTTTCTGAAAAACAATTCCGTGCACTATTTGTTGAAGCAAAAAGAAGAGAGGGAAATACTGGTACAAACCTTATTACTCTAATTGAAAGTAGACTTGATAATGTTGTTTATCGTATGGGTTTTGCTTCAACTCGTCGTTTTGCTCGTCAACTTGTTACTCATGGTCATATTTTAGTGGATGGCAAAAAACTTGATATCCCTTCTTACCGTGTTAAACCAGGTCAGAAAATAGAAGTTCATGAATCAAGTAAAACAAATGTTCAAATTGTTCGTGCTATAGAGTTAACTAATCAGACAGGTTTAGCTCCATGGGTTGATATAGATGCTGAAAAAGTATTTGGTATTTATACTCGTTTACCTGAGCGTGAAGAAGTTGTAATCCCTGTTGAAGAGCGTTTAATCGTTGAACTTTACTCAAAATAATAGTTAATAAAAGGCGTTAGAGAATGAAGAAAATTAAAACTACTCCACTTGCTCCTCAAGAATTTGAGGTAGAACAGATTAGTGAGAATGAAGCTAATATTATTGCATACCCTTTTGAAACAGGTTATGCGATCTCTTTAGCTCATCCACTTCGCCGTTTTTTATTAAGTAGTTCAGTTGGTTATGCACCAATTGCTATTAAAATTGAGGGTGCTAAGCATGAGTTTGATTCTGTACGTGGTATGCTAGAAGATATTTCTGACTTTATTTTAAATCTTAAAGAGATTCGCTTTAAGCTCATTGATGAAATTACAGAGGCAGAAATCAGCTACAGTTTTGCTGGTCCTTGTACTATTAAAGGTAGTGATCTTTCCGATGATAAAGTAGAAATAGTTAATCAAGATGCTCCTCTTGCAACACTAAATGAAGACTCTATTCTTAACTTTAGTATTAAGATAGCTCAAGGTATAGGTTATGTTTCTAGTGAAGATACATATGATGAATTAGAAGAGGGATATATAGCATTAGATGCTTATTTCACTCCTGTTCGTAGCACAACTTATAAAATTGAAAATGTACTAGTTGATGATAACCCTAACTTTGAGAGAGTGATTTTAAATATAAAAACAGATGGACAAATTTCTCCTGTAGAGGCATTTAGAAACTCACTAGAAGTTATGTATGCTCAACTAGCCGTATTTAACAGTGAAATAAGTGTTAAAGCTCCAACTGCAATTGAAAGAGTTGAAGAGAGTCCAGATCTTAAAAAATTAACTACAAATATTGATAGCTTAGGTTTAAGCGCAAGAAGTTTTAACTGTCTTGACCGCTCAAATATAAAGTTAATTGGTGAGATAGCATTAATGAGTACTAATGATCTTAAGAATGTTAAAAACCTAGGTAAAAAATCATATGATGAGATTGTTGAAAAACTTCAAGAATTTGGTTTTGAAGTTGGTGGCACTCTTAGTGATGATGTAGTTAGTGCATTAAAAAAGAAAATAGAAGCTTAATAAGCTTGTAAAAAGAGGAATTAAAGATGAGACATCGTCATGGATATCGTAAACTAAGTCGTACAAGTACACACCGTGCTGCTTTACTTAAGAATCTTAGTATTTCGTTAATTGAACATGGTAAAATTGAAACTACTGCTATTAAAGCAAAAGAGTTACGCTCTTATATTGAAAAACTGATTACAGTTGCAACTAAGAATGATTCTAATGCACATAGAGCAGTATTTGCGTCGCTTCAAAGCAAAGAAGCAACTAAAACTTTAGTAAATGAAGTAGCTCCTAAGTATGTTGATCGTGCTGGTGGATATACAAGAATTACTAGAACTAGAATTCGTCGTGGTGATGCTACGACTATGGCGTTTATTGAACTAGTTTAATAAATATGCTAAATAATAATGAGGCTTTTGCTTCATTATTAATCTTTAAAAAATTCCATATTCTAAAATACTTTTAATAAAGAGAAATAATGAGTAATTTCGCATTTGGAACCTACAGAATCAGTGAATTTAATCCAGAACATATTCAAGCATTAAAAGAAGCTATAGAATCTGGAATAAAAATGATTGATACATCATCAAACTATATGGATGGCTCCGCTGAGCGTGCAATAGCTCTTGCATTTAGAGAGTTTGATGAAAGTAAAAGAGATGAAGTTGAAATAGTAAGTAAATTTGGTTATATTCAAAATTCAAACTTATCAAAACATAAAGAAAAACCTTTTGAAGAAGTTGTTGAATTTAGCGAAGATTGTTGTCATTCTATATCAAAATCATTTCTACACTTACAACTTAGTGATTCCCTAGATAGATTAGAGATGCAAAAACTTGATTGTTATCTTATACATAATCCTGAATATTACCTTTTAGATGCAATAAAAAAAGGCATTGATATTGATGACAGACTTGATGAGATGTATAAAAGACTTGAGAATGCTTTTATAGGTCTTGAAGAGGAAGTTAAAAATTGTCGTATCAGTTCTTATGGTATAAGCTCAAATAGTTTTTCTCTAAATCAAAACAATAATGAATTTTTACCATATGAAGATCTTTTAACATTAGCAAATAATGCTGCTGAGTTAGTTGGAAATGATATTCATAGTTTTACAACTATTGAGTTACCTATAAATATGCTTGAACAGGAGGGGCTTAAATGCGCTACATGGGCAAAGAATAATGGAATTAGAGTATTAGCAAATAGAGCATTAAATGTAAAATATGAAAATTCTATGTTTCGTTTATGTGATTATGACGAGAGCAGACAATATTATCATCATTTTAATGAACTGATAGAAGTTTGTAATAATGATACTTTAAGACCACTCTATAATCTTTTAGAACAATTGGATGACAGCAAACATAAATTTAAATGGCTTGGAGATTATGACTCTTTCTTATATGCTCAAATTATTCCTCATATTAAAAAAACTATAAAAGTAGTTGATGAAAAAAATAGAGAAACAATGTTTAATTTTATAGATTTATTTCTTCAAGAGTATAGAAAAATGGTAGCTTATGAATGTTCAAAAAGTACAAGAAAAGAGCTAAAAGATTATTTTAAAGAATGCAATTCTTTAATGCAAGAGTGTGCGGTTAAGTTTTTAATGCAAAGAGACAACATTGATTATATACTAATAGGCATGAGAAAACCTACATATGTTCATCAATTTCTTTCTTTAGTAAAATAAGTGTTATTATTTATCAATTGTTAAGCGATTTTGTCATATCTTATGATATGTAATAAATAAAGGATCGGCATGATTCCATTTTCAGACGAAGAACTGATGGCTCCAGTAGAGAATGTTATAAATAAAGTACGCCCGTCTTTAGCTCTTGATGGGGGGGACATAGATTTTTTAACAGTAAAAAATTCAGTTGTTTATATACAGCTAAAAGGTGCTTGTATTGGCTGTGCTAGTAGTTCTACAACACTAAAATATGGAGTTGAGAAACAACTTAAAATGGACATTCATCCGGAATTAACAGTAATAAATGTGCCTCAAGGCATGGAAAATGATTTAAATAATTTATAAATAAGAGAAAAAATTAATGAATATAAGTAAATACAAAATATTAAGTCAGGCTAAAGAGAGTTTCTCAAAGAATGATTTTAAAAATGCTTTAGAGAAATTTGCTACAGTTTTACAAAACTATCCTAATTCAATAGAAGCTTATAATGGTGTAATTCTTGCTGAAATGGCTATGAGTGGAGAAGGTGGGGCAGAAGCTTTATTTGATTATTATGAGATTTTAAAAGAAGAAGATAAAGAACAAGCTGATAAAATTATGGGTGAAATATTACAAAATATGGATGGCTCACTTGAGAAATTAAGTGAAGTATTTGCAGAACCTATTCGTGATAGATTAGATTTTGAAGATGGAATTTTATATAAAGATTTTAAAGCTATTATAGATGGTGGCGAGACTTTTAAAGAAACTTTTGAAAATATTATGTTCTCAACTCGCGTGATAATTACACAAAAAGAAGATTTTATAGATTTTTTAGATAACTTAATAGAAAACGATTTCTCAGATATGGCGCTAACTTATTTAGAAAATGCTCTTAGTGTTTATCCAAGTGATAAGCTTCTTAGAAAATTATTGAAAAAACTAGCCAAAGGTTCTAACGGTGAAAATTGAGCTTCCAGAGCAAGAGTTTAAATATGTAACTGAAAATTCTTTGGAGTGTGATAGTGAAACAGCTTTTGTTCTAACAAATCAAAATGAAAAATATCTTCAAAATGCAAAAAAAAATTATGCCCACTCAATAATAGATATTAAAGATATTGCAGAATTTTTTGGTATAGATAAGATTAAAATAGTTGGAATTACAGGAACAAATGGTAAAACAACAACAGCAAGTGCAATATACTCATTTTTATTAGATTTAGGTTACAAAGTAGCAATGCAAGGAACTCGTGGGTTTTTTATGAATGATGAAGTTGTAGAGGGTAAAACTCTTACTACACCATCAGTATTAAATACATACAAACATATATATCAAGCAGTTAGTGCAGGATGTGAATTTTTTATTATGGAAGTAAGCTCACATGCAATTGTTCAAAAGCGTATTGAAGGATTAAGCTTTGAGCTTAAAATTCTTACAAATATTACACAAGATCATTTAGATTATCACAAAACTTTAGGTGAATATATAGCTGTAAAAAATAGTTTTTTTCAAGATGAGAGCAATAAACTAATAAACAAAGATGAGCCTAGAGCCGCATTTAATTTTAAAAATGCCAAATCCTACGGGATAGAAAATTCTGCTACATATAGACTTATCGCGTATTCATTAAATAATGCATCTAGTGGAATAATTCAACATTTCAAAGATGTGGTTCCTTTTACAGCATCACTTCATGGTTTTTTTAACCTTTATAATCTTATGGCTGCAATCTCTGCTACACACATGCTAACAGGGAAAAAACTAGAAGAAGTATGTAATGTAGTTGATGGTTTTGCAGGTGTGAGTGGGAGAATGGAGCAAGTTTGTGAAGTGCCAAATGTTATAGTTGATTTTGCTCATACGCCAGATGGGATGCAACAAGTTTTAAATGCCCTAAAAGAGAAAGAACTTTTAGTTGTATTTGGAGCTGGTGGAGATAGAGATAAATCTAAAAGAGCATTGATGGGAAGAGTTGTAGCATCTTTAGCAAAAAAAGTTTATATTACTAGTGATAATCCAAGAAATGAAGATCCTCAAGAGATAATAGATGATATTTTAGAAGGTATTGAAGATAAAAGTATAGCAGTTGTTGAATTAAATAGAAAAAAAGCTATAGAGATGGCACTTAATGATCAGGATAAAGGTGAAGTAGTAATAATTCTTGGAAAAGGTGATGAAAGTTTTCAAATTATTTATGAAGAAAATTTTCCATTTGATGATAGAGAAGTTGTTAAAAACCTGTTAAATATAAAATAAATTCTTAAACTATAAAACTTCTTTCATTCCATTATATTTTATGAGTTAATTTTCGCTATACTTTCGGAAAAAAATTAAGGATAATTTTATGGGACTTCCTCAACCAGCGTATTATATATTTAAATGTGAGCAATCAGCTCCTCCTGGGATGCCAAAACCATCTTGTGTAACACCAGAGAGTCAAGAACTTTTTCAATATTTAGCACAAAAACTGATGACAGATGGAGTTATGTCAACTGTACAACCAATTCGTACTTCATGTCTTAATCGCTGTATTGCTGGTCCAGTTATGTTAGTAGAACCAGGACATACAATGTACGCAAGATTAACGAAAGAAAAAATTGATAGAATTATAGAAGAACATATTCTTGGTGGAAATGTTGTTGAAGAGTTTTTAATAGAAGCTGAACTATGGGATGATGCAATCACTCCATGTGAGATGCAAAAACAAATGGGAATGTAGGAAAAAATTATGTTAATAGAGATGTTATACAGCAAAATTCATCGTGCTACTGTAACTGATGCTAATTTAAATTATATTGGTTCTATTACAATAGATGAAGAGCTTTTAGAAGCTGCTAAGATGAGAATAGGACAAAAAGTCGAAATTTTAAACATCAATAATGGCGAGAGATTTTCAACATATATTATTCTCGGTGAACGTGGCAAAAGAGATATCTGCTTAAATGGTGCTGCTGCTAGAAAAGTTCAACCAGGTGATAAGATAATTATAGTTGCTTATGCAACTTATGATGAGAAAGATTTAGAAACTTATAAACCAAAAGTTGTTCTTGTTAACGAAAACAATGATATTGATAAAATTTTAGAGAGTATATAAAAAGATGTTTGAAAACCTAGGTGATATGAGTAAAATGCTTGAAGGTATGCAAGAAAATGCAAGTAAGCTTCAAGCAGAATTAGAATCTAAAATTTTTAATGTTAAAAGTGGTGGTGGATTACTTGAGATAAGCATAAATGGTAAAGGTGAAGTTATAGATATTAATATAGATAGTTCACTTTTAACTGATAAAGATTCACTTCAAATTTTACTTATTGGTGCTATAAATGATGCCAATAAAATGGTTGAACAAAATAAACAAAGTAGTGCAATGGGAATGCTCGGTGGCATGGGCGGAATGAATCCGTTTGGCACAAAATAAATGTTAAAGCTATTTTTAGCTTTAACATTTTTCTTTTTAAACCTTCAAGCAGGTAAAGGTAGTTTTGATATATGTAAACTCAAAGTCTCTGATTCAAATTCTATAATTAAACAAACACTTCAGATTCCAATAGAAGCAAACCAAAGATTAGTCTTTTCAAGAAAAACACCAAATTCAAAAATTATAAAACATGATCCTTATTTATCTTTGTATCTTATAGAAGATAGTAAAAATTTTAAATATCCATTTAGACTTAATAATAAACCTTTACTCGGAACAGCCACTATAAATAATAAAACAGTTGTAGAGGGTAGAGTTATTAAAAAACAGATAGGGTTAAATAGTTTTGCAAAATATAGTGAGACCATCTTTTCTCCAGCATTACTTTTAAATAGTTGTTGTGCCTTAGAAGGTATGGTAACACCAAGAGGCGTAATAGAAAGAGCATATATTGAGAGATTTTTAAAAATTAAAAAAGTTTCTTACTCTGATATTGGTATAAGAGTTATGGATAAAAAAAACTTTGTAATAGTAAATATTAGTAATCATTTCATGAAAGATAATAAGTTTAAAAAAGGTGATTATATATTAGAATTAAATGGTAAAAAAGTAAAAGACAGTTCAAGCTTTATGAAAAGTATTTTATTTAGTAAGGTAGGTTTAACTCATAAGGTAAAAATTAAAAGAGGCACAAAAATAATGACATTTAGCGCTAAAAGTCAAAAAAGAGAGGGTGGTGGATTTTTAAATGATATATTTTTAAAATTTTCAGGTTTATTTTTTGATGAAAACCTATACATAACAAAAATTGAAAAAAAAGCTCTAAAATATCAATTAAAAGTTGGTGATAAACTTCTTCAAATAAATCGCAAAAGAACAATAACTCAAGATGAAATTTTAAAGATACTAGAAGATAAAAATAAATCATTAAATTTACTTTTCTTAAGGGATCGATTTCAGTTTTTTATGACTCTTAATTAGATAAAATTTCATATGCAAAATTTCGAAAACTTTTTATTAAAAAATTTACCAATTTCAAAAAGTATACACCCTACTTATGAAGAAGCTTTACATAAAATGCTTATAGCTGGTGGTAAAAGGTTTCGTCCAGCACTTCTTTTAGGAGTTGTAAAATCATATAATTCTTTAATGTTAGATAGTGCAATGCATGCAGCTTTTGCAGTAGAGCTTTTACATACATACTCACTTATTCATGATGATTTACCAGCCATGGATAATTCTCCTCTTCGCCGTGGTAAACCAACTCTACATATGGAATATGATGAAGTAACAGCAATCCTAGTTGGAGATGCATTAAATACATATTCTTTTGAAGTTTTAGCAAATTCTCCATTCTCAGACTATACAAGAGTACAACTTATACGAGAATTATCAAGTAATGGAGGTCTTAATGGTATGGTTTTAGGTCAAGCAATAGATTGTTACTTCGAAAATAAACCATTAAGAGTTAAAGATATAAAAACTCTTCATACAAATAAAACAGCAAAATTAATAGCAGCATCGCTAAAGATGGGTGCTATTATAATTGGTCGTGAAGAATTAGGTGAAAAACTTTATGATTTTGGTATAAAACTTGGACTTATATTTCAAATACAAGATGACATTTTGGATGTTACGAAAAGTTCACAGGAGGCTGGCAAGCTTACAAATAATGATGAAGATAAAAATAGTTTTGTTACTATCTTAGGCTTAGATGAATCAATAAATCAAGCGAATATTTTGGCAGATGAGCTTTTAGCAGAGTTAGAACTTTTTGATGAAGCTCTTAAAAATGAGCTTTCACCACTTTTAAGCAAATACATAAATAGACATAAATAATAAAGGAAATTTAATGAGTAATCAAATGCGTCAAAAAATGGCGGATAGTATAAGATTTTTAGCAGCAGATATGGTTCAAAAGGCTAATTCAGGTCATCCAGGTGCACCAATGGGTTTAGCAGATATTGCAGTTGTATTAGGTGAGCACTTAAACCATAATCCAAAAAATCCTAATTGGTTAAACCGTGATAGATTAGTTTTTTCAGGTGGCCATGCTACAGGTCTTATATACTCACTTTATTATCTTTGGGGATATGGCTTAGAGATTGATGATTTAAAGAACTTTCGTCAGCTAGATTCTAAAACTCCAGGACATCCAGAATATGGTCATACTGAGGGTATTGAGATTACTACTGGTCCATTAGGTCAAGGAATTGCTAATGCTGTTGGTTTTTCTATGGCTTCAAAATTTGTAGGTGCTCAAACTAACTCTGAGACAGCAGAACTAATTGATCACAATGTTTATTGTTTATGTGGAGATGGAGATTTAGAAGAGGGTCTTTCATATGAAGCTTGCTCTATTGCAGGACATAATAAACTTGATAACCTTACTCTTATTTATGATTCTAATAGCATAACAATTGAGGGCTCAACTGATTTAAGTATAAGTGAGAACATTACTAAAAGATTTGAGTCTCAAGGTTGGGATGTTTTAGAGTGTGATGGACATAATTTTGATGAAATTGATTTAGTATTTACAAAAGCAAAACAAAATAAAAAACCAACTATCATTATTGCAAATACTATTATTGCAAAAGGTGCAGGTTCACTTGAAGGCTCACATCATTCTCATGGAGCACCACTTGGAGATGAAATAATAGCACAAGCTAAAACAAAAGCTGGATTTGATCCTAATAAGTTTTTTCATGTAGATGAAGATGTGTTAGTTCGTTTTAGATCTGCTATAGAAGAGGGTGATTTAATAGAGCGTGAGTGGATACACAGACAAAAAACACTCCCACTAATGGAACAAAATGAAGCACTGTTTGCATTAGAAAATCCTGATTTCTCTCGTATACAATGGCCAAAATTTGAAAAAGCTGAAGCTACTAGAGGAACTAATGGAAAAATTATAAATGCTATTGCTAAGGGACTTCCAAGTTTTTTAGGAGGTTCAGCAGATTTAAGTCCATCAAACAAAACTAACTTAAATAATATGGGAGTTTTTCCAAAAGGTAGAAATATTTATTTTGGTATTCGTGAACATGCAATGGCATCAATTACAAATGCAATGGCTCTCTATGGACCACTTTTACCATTCTCTGCAACATTTTTTGTATTTTCAGACTACTTAAAACCAGCAGCTAGAATTGCAGCACTGAGTGGAATTCAACAGTTTTTTATTTGGACACATGATAGTATTGGTGTTGGTGAAGATGGACCAACTCATCAACCAATAGAACACTTATCTCAATTTCGTTCACTTCCAAATTTTTATGTTTGGAGACCAGCAGATGGAGTTGAAAATGTAGAAGCTTGGAAAACTGCTTTAAGTATGAGTAAATCTCCATCAGCATTTGTATGTTCAAGACAAAATCTTTCAGTACTTCCTACTAGAGTAGCTGGTGAGGTAAATCAAGGTGGATATCTTCTTGCAAGTGATGAAAATGCTGTTATAACGCTTATGGCCAGCGGCAGTGAGGTTGAACTAGCACTAAAAGTTAAAGATGCTTTAAATGAAAAAGATGTACCAGTAAATGTAGTTTCAGTTCCTTGTTATGATTTATTTATAGAACAAGATGAAGCATACATAGACTCTATTATAAAGTCAGATACGAAAAAGGTAGCTATAGAAGCTGCTCGTGGATTAGAGTGGTATAGATTTGCTGATGAAGTGATTGCAATGGATAGTTTTGGTGCTTCTGCCCCAGCTAATCAACTTTTTGATAAGTTTGGGTTTAGTGTAGATTCTATTTTAGAAAAAATAAAGTAGTTTTAACTGTATATCAAATTATTTGATATACAGTTATTAGTTTTATGAGAAAACTTTTAGTTTGGATTGAGCTTTTTCTTGTTGAGCTTTTTCTCTTAAGTGGCGAATATATACATCTAGATTTTCATCAAGCATTAAAGAGTAGTCTTTTAAAAGCTCCTCTTTTATAATCTCTTTCTCTTTTGCTAAATCTCTATCAGATATTGATAATTCAAATGCACTGTAACGAGCGGCTGCAAAGCGCATAGCTGAACCAACCATACCTGATGTATCTTCTTTTGCAAGTATATTCGCTAAGTTTATAAACTTATCTGCATTTGTATACAAGTCTTCCATATTTACTTTGGCCATTATATTCCTTTTAAAACAATTACCATATTTTACATAATTTTTTTTATAAATAGGTTAAAATCTTGACTCCTATAAAAATAGCACCCACAGTACCAAAGATTTGCTAATCTCTTTTATTTTACTTCCATAAAGGCATATACCAAATAAAAAAAGTTGCATAGTCGAAGCATACGCACCCATCATAAGAGTGTTCATAATAACTTCATTGAGTTTATATTTATAAACTCTTAAGATAATTGCAATAGAAGCTGCCCAAAGAATAGGAAGTTCTACTATATTTTTAAGTGATGCTTTAATATCAAAACTACCACGAGAATAAAATAAACACCGATAGTATAAACAATAAATACTTTACAAGATTTATAACTGTAGTGTAAGGGATTGATTCTTTCCCAAAAAGTCAAAAATACTTGTAAAAAGCAAACATTTATCAGAGTAATTGTTTTGTCATCAATTGAATCTTTAAATACTCTTTTTGCTATACAACCCATAACAATATATATACTTAAAATTGAAAATATTATTGAACTTATGGTGGTATTATAATATAATTTCATTATGCAAACACTTCAAGATATTAAAAAAATAATAGATGAAAATATGGCAGTAATGCTTTATTTTTCTACTCCAAAATGTAATGTATGTCAATCATTTAAACCTAAACTTTTACAAGCTTTAGAGAGTAATTTTAAAGAGTTTAAAATAGTTTCAATAGATATATCTATATCTCAAGAAGTAGCAGCACACTTTAGTGTTTTAAGTATACCAACAGTTTTAATATTTTTAGATTCAAAAGAGTTTTTAAGAAAGTCTCGTTACATGAGTGTAAAAGAGGTTATAAGTGAGATAAAACGTCCTTATTTCATCTGTTTATAAAAGCAATTAATGAAGCAGTAACTGCAACATTAAGTGATTCAACACCCCGTCTCATAGGAATAGATATTTTATCATTACAAAGAGTTTCCACCTCTTTACTAACCCCATCACTTTCATTTCCTAAAATATAGATAGATTTATTTGTTTGTTTTATATCATATATAGTTTTACTAGCATGAGAAGATAGAAAATATATTTTTATATCATTTAAATCATTTAAAATCTCATCAAGAGAGTTACAGTAATAAATAGGAAGTTTAAATAGTGTTCCAGCACTTGCTTTTACAACAAGTGGAGATATTTTTGCAGAAGATTTTTTTGGAAGTATTATGCCGTCTACATTCCCAGCTGCACATGAACGAATAATCATTCCGAGGTTTTGAGGGTTTTGAATGCCATCAAGAGCAATTAGTTTAAAATTTTGCATATTCTTTATCACTTTAGCATTTTGGTAATATTTTGAGATAATATCAATAGCAACACCTTGATCTTGCTTTGCATTTTTGCTTATTCGTGAAAGTGTTTTTTTATCATGATAGGTTATCTCAATATCTCTTTTTTTAGCAAAAGTGAGTATAGTTTTTATAGCACCATCTTTTTGATTCGAATCTGACATATGTAATTTATGAATTTCAAGGTTATCATCTTGTAAAATTTCTATAACAACATTTCTACCATATAAAGTTATTATTTTTTCAAAATATGCTTTTTTTCCCAAGTACTCTTTTGAGTCGTTCATTATGTATCTCCATTTTTAATAATTAATCTATAATATTATAAATAATTTCTGTTTTATTTTTTATAATTTTAATCTCTTTTACTTGAAGATTTTTAATTTCTAATGACATAAACTCTTCAATTGATTGTATATTATTTTGTGCAACTGCTTTTAAAATTAAACCTCTATAGGCTTTTGCCCAGTAACTTACAATCTTTCCATTTCTTAAAAATTTTAGTGCTGTATATGCTTTAGTGATTTTATAAAATTTATTATAATAGCCTGCTCTTAAATCTAAAATTTCATAATTGCCAAGATAAAGATCTAATTGATAAGAAAATCTATCTTTGTAAAATTTATCAGGGACAAATTCTCCAATATTATTGCCTTGTTTTACTTTATAATTAGCTATAGTATCGCCACCAAGGATAGGACCATACAGATTTGAGAAAATTATGGTATTTGATTTTATATACTCTTGTGTATTTCTATTTAAAGTGTTAAATTCAAGATAATCATATGCAACACCTCTGTACCTTTCTATAGCATACATAAAAGCTGAGTCAAATAAAGAGTTTATATACTCTTTACAATAACTAAATTTTTTAAATCCAAATAGCTCTTTAATATTCTCTTCATCACCCTTTTTAATTATATCATTATAAGCATCTAAAATATTCTTTCTTGCACTATTTGAGCCAAGTAGCTTTTTTGCTTTTATATCTCCTCCACTTATTTTTATTTCAGCAGGTGAGAATAGTATTTTTAACATAGCTTTATATACATCCCTTATAAATTTTATCAAATTGTATCAAAAGAATTATGTATTACAAATTTAAGTAAAAAACTCTTGACTTTGAAAATATATTGCACTATAATTCTGACTCAAATTCGATGCCGACATAGCTCAGTTGGCTAGAGCAGCTGATTTGTAATCAGCAGGCCCGGGGTTCAAATCCTCGTGTCGGCACCATTGAATGCGAGAATATTAGAAACAGTGTTAGACCAGATATATGTGGTGAGATAGTCAAGTGGCCAACGACGGCAGACTGTAAATCTGCTCCCTATGGGTTCAGAGGTTCGACTCCTCTTCTCACCACCACTTTTCAATGGCATATGCGGGCGTAGCTCAGTTGGCTAGAGCGTCAGCCTTCCAAGCTGAGGGTCGAGGGTTCGAGTCCCTTCACCCGCTCCATTGAACATTTACATTCTGGAAGCTGAAGTACAATTTCAGAAATTAACTTCTTAAATATACATAGCTTTTTATCTAACTTCAAAAATCTAATAAAATAAATTATTAATGTTAAAGAATCATGCACTTATTGCTTAAAAAGTTCTAATTATATTTAGAACTTGGTGTATATAGTGCTGTCGTGGCTCAGGGGTAGAGCACTTCCTTGGTAAGGAAGAGGCCGTGGGTTCAATTCCCACCGTCAGCACCATTAAGCAAAAAGAGCTACAAAAAACAAATTTCTTAAAAAACTTGTTTTTTGTAGCTTTAAGAGAGCTTGAGGGATATTCATATCCCTGCACAACAATGGATTTTACTCATTGTTGTGTGTAAAATCAATATATTTAAGCAATAATTGAATGATTTTTGGGTATAATCCCGTTTCAATTCACATTTAAAGTCGGAGGACACTATGGCAAAAGAAAAGTTTGAGCGTAATAAACCGCATGTAAACATTGGTACAATTGGTCACGTTGATCATGGTAAAACAACATTAACAGCAGCGATTACTGCAGTATTAGCAGTAACTAACGGTGCTGAGCTTATGGATTATGATGCAATCGATAATGCTCCAGAAGAGAGAGAGCGTGGTATTACTATCGCTACTTCACACGTTGAGTATGAGACTGACAAGCGTCATTATGCGCATGTTGACTGTCCAGGTCACGCGGATTATGTTAAGAATATGATTACTGGTGCTGCTCAAATGGATGGTGCTATTTTAGTTGTCTCTGCAGCTGATGGTCCTATGCCACAAACTCGTGAGCATATCCTTCTTTCTAAGCAAGTTGGTGTTCCATATATCGTTGTTTTCATGAACAAAGAAGATATGGTTGACGATGAAGAACTTCTAGAACTAGTAGAGATGGAAATTCGTGAACTATTAGATATGTATGACTTTCCAGGTGATGATACTCCTATCACTACTGGTTCAGCTCTTAAAGCTCTTGAAGAAGCAAAAACTGGTAATTTAGGTGAGTGGTCTGCTAAGATTCAAGAACTTATGAAAACTGTTGATGAGTATATTCCTGAGCCAGTTCGTGAAACTGATAAAGATTTCTTAATGCCTGTTGAGGATGTTTTCTCAATCTCTGGTCGTGGAACAGTTGTAACTGGTCGTATCGAGCGTGGTATTGTTAAAGTTGGTGAAGAAGTTGAAATTGTAGGTATTCGTGATACTCAAAAAACTACTGTAACTGGTGTTGAGATGTTTCGTAAAGATTTAGACCAAGGTGAAGCTGGAGACAACTGCGGAATTCTAGTCCGTGGTATTGCTAAAGACGACGTTGAGCGCGGTCAAGTACTTTGTAAGCCAGGTACGATTACTCCTCATACTAAATTTACAGCTGAAATTTATGTACTAAGTAAAGATGAAGGTGGTCGTCATACTCCATTCTTTAACGGTTACCGTCCTCAGTTCTATGTTCGTACAACTGATGTTACAGGTGCAATCATTTTACCAGAAGGTACTGAGATGGTTATGCCAGGTGATAACGTAAGTATTACTGCTGAGTTAATTCACCCAATTGCAATGGAAAAAGGTACTAAGTTTGCTATCCGTGAGGGTGGAAGAACTGTTGGTGCTGGTGTTGTTGCTGAGATATTAGCATAATCAACATCATAATGAGCTAGGCTCATTATGAATAGTAGGGATATTATATTCCTACAACCCTCTAAAGCTACAAAATATTTTATTTTGAAAAGAGATAGGGGATTTAATATAAGGTAAGAAAATGAGAGAAGCAATTCACTTAGGTTGTGAGAAATGTACTAGACGTAATTATCACACAACTAAAAACAAGAAAATTCATACTGAAAAATTTTCAGTAAGAAAATATTGTAAGTTCTGCAGAGAGCACACAATACACAAAGAAATGAAACTGTAGTTTTACTTTTTGCACGAGTATTTAAATGCAACTATTTGCATGGATATTCTGCCAAAGAAAACTCAACGTTAGCGTAGTTATTTGGACTTTGTTCAAATAGCGTTAGCATTAAAACAAGTTGCTCTTAATTTGTGCAACAAATTAAGGCGTATAGCTCCAATGGTAGAGCACCGGATTCCAAATCCGGGTGTTGGGAGTTCGAGTCTCTCTACGCCTGCCACACATTAATTATTTGTAAAGCTTTAGAGCTTTATTTGTAATTAATGCATTTATATAGGAAAATTTATGAATATAGCTCAAGGTATAAGAAACGCAAAAATAGAATTAAGTAAGGTAATCTTTCCTACTAAGGGTCAAGTTAAACAAGCTTACATTTCAGTTATGATAGTAGTTGCTGTAATCACTGCTTTTTTAGCTTTAGTAGATTTAATGATGTCTTCTATAATGTCTGCAATTTTAGGATAAGGGGTATTAATGGAAAATGAAACAAGTAATCATCAGTGGTACTCTATACAAACATATGGAAGTGAAAAAACTGTTCGTCTTGCAATTTTTTATATGATTGAAGAGATGAATCTTCAAGATGCCATCACTGATGTTATTGTTCCAACAGAAGACGTAATTGAAGTAAAAGATGGTAAAAAGAAAATATCAGAACGCTCATTATACTCAGGATATGTTTTTGCTAGAATTGACTTAAATACAGAGATACAACATCTTATTCAAAGTATTCCAAAAGTATCTGGATTTATTGGTGAAGGAAGTCGTCCTACGCCATTAAGTGAGCATGACATTAGTGTAATATTAGATCGTGTAAATAATAGAGCTGCTCCTAAACCAAAAGTATTTTTTGATAATGGCGAAACCGTTCGTATTATAGATGGTCCATTCGCAAACTTTACAGCAGTAGTAGATGAATATGATTTAGAGCATGGAACTTTAAAACTTAATGTTTCTATTTTTGGAAGAGCAACACCTGTTGATATCTCTTATACGCAGGTTGAAAAAATAATTTAACGTAGTGATAACTACGCTAATATTAGATTTTGTATAGAAATTTAATATTAGCGTAGCTAAAGCGACAAGTCGCGGTGAGCCTTCTGCTGAAAAAACTTAGTACGTTCAGAAGAAATATCTTGAGAGTGCTAGCGTAATGGTCTGGATTAGTCCAAATCATGTAATAAATAAACAAAAAGGAAATATAATGGCAAAAAAAGTTATGGACTATATCAAGCTACAAATCGAAGCTGGTAAAGCAAACCCTGCACCACCAGTAGGACCAGCTTTAGGACAACGTGGTGTTAATATCATGGAATTCACAAAAGCATTTAATGAAAAAACAAAAGATAAAATGGGATTTAAAATTCCTGTAGTAATTACAGTTTATACTGATAGAAGCTTTACTTTTATAACAAAACAACCACCAGCATCAGCTCTTTTATTGAAAGCTGCTAACCTTAAAAAAGGTACAGATAATCCAATTAAAAATAAAGTTGGAAAAATTACTCGTGCTCAATTAATGGAAGTTGTTGAACAAAAGATACAAGATTTAAATACTGATGATAGAGACATGGCTGCTAATACTTTAGCTGGTTCAGCTCGTTCAATGGGTATTGAAATCGTAGACTAGAAATAATTAGTATAGAACCTGTGTAAAACTCAGCTTCTTACGCTAAGTGAACAAAACACTAAAGCTGATTTCATTTGAAGTAGAGTTTTAAGAAAGAATCATAGACCACAGTGATATAAACTAAATGTGGCAGAATTACATAGGAGAATTTGAAAATGAGTAAAAGATATAAACAATTAATTGAAAAAATAGATGTAGAAAAAGCATATGGTGTAGCAGATGCATCAACGACAGTTAAAAGCTTAACAAGTGCTAAGTTTGATGAAACCGTTGAAATGGCATTAAACCTAAATGTAGATCCTCGTCATGCTGATCAAATGGTTCGTGGTGCTATAGTACTTCCTCATGGAATTGGTAAGACGGTTCGTGTTGCTGTTTTTGCAAAAGGTGTTAAAGCTGATGAAGCTAAAGCAGCTGGTGCTGATATCGTTGGAACTGATGATTTAGTTGCTGATATTAAAGCTGGAATTTTTAATTTTGATGTAGTTGTTGCTGCACCAGATTGTATGGGGCTTGTTGGACAAATTGGTCGTATCCTTGGACCAAAAGGTTTAATGCCTAACCCTAAGACTGGTACTGTAACTCCTGATGTTGCTACTGCTGTTAAAAATGTTAAGGGTGGACAAGTTAACTTTAGAGTTGATAAAAAAGGCAATATCCATGCTGGTATTGGTAAAGCTAGTTTTGATGCTAAACAAATTGAAGAAAATTTTCTTGCTATCATGATTGCTATTAATAAGCAAAAACCTGCATCTGCTAAAGGTCGCTATATTAAATCTGGTGCTCTTAGTTTAACAATGAGTCCAGCTGTAAAATTAGACGTATTAGAGTTAGCTGATATTAAATAATTTTTAGTGTGCCACTTTCGTGGCATATTATAAAGTTACTTTAATAAATTTACCTTAATTTCTCAAAAAACTTGTTTTTTTGTAGCTTTAGGGGTTGTATATTAAACTAATAGTAACTGCATTTTATGGACTAGAGATATGGGTGTTAAAGTTAATCTTTAACTTAATTTACTTTTATTAGTATACCTGTTGAAGTGTTGTCTGGAAAGGAGATATTCTATGACAAAAACACAAAAAGC
>JAKITC010000050.1 GCA_021648285.1 Sulfurimonas sp.
GCGATACAAATCAGTAAAAAATAGAAAAATAGTCTAAAAAATCACTTCAAAATTGAAAGTGAATTTTTAAAATGCTAGAATATCAAAATCAAGAAGAATCAGCTGGCTTGTTCAGAGGGTTCAATTAGAAAAATTATAATATGAAGTGAATAATGAGAGAACTATTTAATAGAATTGAAGATGAACAAGAGGTCAATATAGAGGTTTGTCTCGATGCTAAAGAGCATCAAGAGACTAATCCTTGGATATTTAGTGTTTTTATAAAGTATGATGCTCATAATGAGTCTGAAGATGGTCTGGATACATTTTTTGAAACAAAAGAGTCTTTAATTATTGCATTAGAGCATGAAAACATAGCAACATATGTTGGAAATAGGCTTGTTGGTGACTGGAGCGAGATCTATTTTTATGCTCTAGACTCAAAACAACTGGATGCTATTGCAGATAAAATGTTGAAACCAACAAGTTATATATATGAGAGCAATGTTGCCAGAGATAAAGATTGGGAGTTTTTTGACCATAATATTTTTCCAACCGACTTAGAATTATCATTTATGCAGAGTGTGAAAATAGTAGCTCTTTTAGAAGAAGAGGGTGACAATATTTCTATACCTAGAGAAGTAGAACATTATGCTTCATTTCAAACATCAACTCAAAAAGATAGATTTATACAAAAAGCTGAGGAAAATGGATTTAAATTTAAAGATGATATCAGCAGTGATGAGTTTGACCATGGAGTTGCTTTGACTAAAGAGCACAGTGTAATAAACGATGAACTTCAAAAGGTTATAGCTCCTCTTATGGATTTAATCAAAGAAGAGCATGGTGAGTACGAGCTTTGGAGTACGGCATTACAAGAAGAGTCAGAGTAGGTAAAAAATATGAAAGTAACACTTATAATCGGAGCAGGTGGAGTTAGTCGCGTAGTTGTGCATAAGTGTGTGCAAAATGCAGAAGTATTTGGCAAAATAGTACTAGCGAGCAGAACACTTGCCAGATGCGAAGAGATTAAAAGTGAACTCCCAAATGCTAATATAGAAGTAGCTCAGGTAGATGCTGACAGTGTCGAAGAGTTAGTAAAACTGATATCTACATGTAGAGCAGATATTGTTATAAATGTGGCACTTCCTTATCAGGATTTAACCATAATGGACGCATGTATTGCAACTAAAGTCCCATACCTCGATACAGCTAACTATGAACATCCCGATGAAGCAAAATTTGAGTATAAACTTCAGTGGGAAAGAGACGATAAATTTAAAGAAGCTGGAATTATGAGTCTGCTTGGAAGCGGTTTTGATCCAGGTGTTACAAACGTATTTTGTGCATATGCCCAGAAGCACTACTTTGATGAGATCCACACTATAGATATTATGGATTGTAATGCCGGAGATCACGGTTATCCTTTTGCTACAAACTTTAATCCTGAGATTAATCTTCGTGAAGTTTCTGCAAATGGACGTTATTGGGAAAACGGTGAATGGATTGAGACAAAACCTATGCAAATCATGCAAGTTTGGGATTATCCTGAGATTGGAGAAAAAGATTCATATTTACTTTATCATGAAGAGATGGAGTCTCTTGTTAAACATATCAAAGGTCTTAAAAGAATTAGATTTTTCATGACATTTGGACAGAGTTATTTGACTCATATGAAGTGCTTAGAAAATGTTGGAATGCTCGGTATTAAAGAGGTTGAGCATAAGGGACAAAAAATTGTGCCTATGGAGTTTTTAAAGACTCTTTTGCCTGACCCGGCATCTCTTGGATCACGAACAAAAGGCAAGACAAATATCGGCATAATTGCTGAGGGTATAAAAGACGGGGTAAGAAAAAAAATATATATTTACCAAGTCAGTGACCATGAAAAATGCTTTAAAGAGGTTAACTCTCAAGCAGTATCGTATACAACTGGTGTCCCTGCAATGATAGGTGCAAAGCTTATGCTTGAAGGAAAGTGGAATAAACAAGGCGTCTATAACATGGAAGAATTTAATCCGGATATTTTTATGGATGAGTTGAATAAACAGGGTTTACCTTGGCAGATAAAAGAGTTAGATATATAAATGAGTGAAGATTTAAATAAACTAAAAACACCATATTATCTATGCGATGAAAAGCTTTTAAGAAATAATCTTGAAATATTGCAACATGTACAAAATGAGAGTGGAGCAAAAATTATTTTAGCCCTTAAGGGTTTTGCTATGTGGAGTACATTCCCACTTGTAAAAAAGTACTTAAAAGGGTGTACGGCTAGTGGAGTGCATGAAGCACTCTTGGCACGAGAAGAGTTTGCAAAAGATGATACCAGCTTAGAGGTTCATACATATTCTCCGGCATTTAAAGATGAAGATATAGATGAGATAGCTAAGATTTCTGACCACATTGTTTTTAACTCACCAAATCAATTATTTAGATTTAAGGCAAGAGTAAAAAAAATAAATCCACATGTAAGTCTCTCTTTAAGAATAAACCCAGAGTACTCATCATCACCAAAAGAGATATATAATCCATGTGGAATCTATAGTCGCTTGGGAATTACACTAGAGAACCTTAATGAAGAGGTACTCTTACACATAGATGGGCTTAATTTCCACGTACTTTGTGAACAGGATGTGGATGCCCTTGAAGAAGTTTTGAAAGCTTTTGAAGAGAAGTTTTCAAAGTATTTTAAAGGCTTGAAATATATAAACTTTGGTGGTGGACATCATATCACCAAAAAGGGTTATGATGTTGAGAAGCTTATAGGCATCATTAAAGAGTTTAAAGCCAAATATGATGTTGATGTATACCTTGAGCCTGGCGAAGCAGTTGGATGGGAAACAGGCGTACTCGTAAGCACTGTTTTAGACATAGTACATAATGGCATCGATATAGCGATACTTGATACTTCGGCAGAAGCTCATATGCCAGATACTTTGGCAATGCCTTATCGTGCTGATGTTAGAGGTTCCGCAGAAGCCGGTGAGAAAAAATATACATATAGACTAGGCGGGAATACATGTTTAGCAGGTGATATTATGGGAGATTACTCTTTTGATGAACCTTTGAAAATAGGTGATAAAGTGATTTTTGAGGATCAAATTCACTACACTTTTGTTAAAAATACAACATTCAATGGTATAAGGTTACCATCCTTGGTTATACTACGAGAAGATAAAGCATTAGATGTAATTAAAGAGTTTGGATATGAAGACTATAAAAATAGATTATCATAAAAAGTAAATAAATTCTTGCCGATAGGCAAAGCTTTAGTGATTGAATTTTATTCAAATAATAATGAGAAGGAAGAATATGCAAGAAGATAAAACAAGATGGAATGAAAGATATTCAGACAATCCTATGCCGCAAACGGTATCTCCGCTGGTAGAGAAGTATATAGAACATGTAAATATTGGACAAGCTATTGATTTAGCATGCGGGACAGGCAGGAATACTCACTATTTAGCAGATTTAGGTTTTTGTGTAGATGCAATAGATATTTCGGACTATGCATTGGAGCGTGTTAAAAACAGTGCGACTATAAATAAGATTGACACAGACTTAGACAGATATAATTTAACTCCATACAAGTATGACTTGATTGTAAATGTGAATTATCTGAACCGCCGTTTAGTTTCACAGATGAAAGATGCACTTAAAAGTGGCGGAGTAATTATATTTGAGACATTTATAGTTGCTCACGGTGATTTCAAATTACCAACAACAAATCTTGATTATTTATTACGTAAAAATGAACTTTTGCACTCTTTTATAGGGCTTGACATTATTTATTATGAAGAGAAAATTGATACAAATTTAAAAGGTGAAAGAATAAAAATAGCTTGTCTTGTTGCAAAAAAAGCATAAAATATTTTGGGTACAATGTCGAATAATTTTAATCTAAGGATATATCACATGAAAAAAATATTGATATTTTTATTTTCTGCTCTTTTCTCAACGCTGCTTATAAGTTCAGATGCTGCAATTGATTATAACGGCGAACAAGTAAAGGTGAAAGGGAACTTTCCGGCTGTTGGTAAAAAAGCACCAATCGTTCGTGTAACAGAACCAAATTTTTCTATTAAAACAATAGGTGGTAAAAGTGATAGAGTTCAGGTTATAGCAACTGTTCCATCAATTGACACACCAATATGTTCTGCTCAATCTAAAAGATTTGATGATGAGATTAAAAAATTTCCTACTGTAGATATGACAGTTGTTTCTATGGATCTTCCTTATGCCGATGACCGTTTTTGTAAGGGACGTGGTATAAAAAACATCACTGTTGCTTCAGATTTTGCTTATCAAGAAGTTGGCGATAAATATGGAGTATCAATTACAGATGGAGAGCTTAGAGGTCTACTCGTAAGAGCAATTTTTATTATTGGAAAAAACGGTAGAATTGTTTATCAAGAAATTGTTCCAAGTATAGCTCAAGAACCTGATTATAAAAAAGTGATGAAAGCAATTCAAACAGTAAACTCACACAAGTAGAATCAGAAACTTATACAGGGATGATACATTTTTAAGAATAAAATTTTACTGTATGTTTTAATAGCAATATTTTTACCGACTATTGCTTTTTCTAACAATACTAATATACCAACAATAGATATCACTCAGAAGCAAAATAGCTTTGATGTGGTGATATCGCTTCCAGACAATATATATATCCCAGAAGAGAGTCTTGATTTTAATATAGTAGGTGATGGTGTATCTATTAGCAGCATCTTTTATCCAGACTCTGAAACTTTTGAAGAGCATGATGTCTTTTTAAAAAGTGCAAATATCAAAGCAATTTTAGAAACAAAAATACAAACAAAGTTTAAAATTCAAATATCTTATAAGCGCTGCTCTAAAAAGCATGAATGTTCAGAACTTTTAACATATGAACAAGAGTTTGAAATTAAACCACATGTAGAAGTTAAAAAAACAAATCTGCAATCTATCTCCGGGATAGAATCAGATATAGTAGTTAGTGAACAGGACTATATAGCTAATCTAATCAAAAATAGCAGTTTTTTTATTACAATAATAACATTTTTTGGATTTGGATTACTTCTTGCATTTACACCATGTATGTTGCCGGTAATTCCTATTCTTTCTGCTGTAATAATAAATAATCGAGATAAAATTACTACAAAAAAAGGTTTCTTGTTATCTTTGGTATATGTAGTGTCAATGTCAGTGGTATATGCTTTTGCCGGTATACTTGCAGCATCATTAGGCAGTAATATACAGGCGTTTTTTCAGCAACCGTGGATTATTGTACTTTTCAGTTCACTCTTTTTTATATTAAGCTTGGCAATGTTTGGAATATTTAGTATGGAGATGCCAAAAAGCATTCAAACGCTTCTGAGTAAAAAATCAGATTCAAGTAAAGATAGATCCTACTACGGTGTAGCCTTTTTAGGGGTTCTCTCTGCACTTATTATTGGTCCGTGTGTAGCACCACCGTTAGCTGGAGCACTTATATATATAGGTCAGACTGGAAATGAGCTTGTAGGTGGACTATCGCTATTTTTTATGAGTTTAGGAATGGGAGTACCGCTTCTTTTACTTGGTGCGGGGGCTGGTAAGTTTATACCTAAACCGGGTCCATGGATGGATGATGTTAAACTATTCTTCGGTTTTTCTCTTATTGCCTTTTCTATCTGGATGCTATCTCGCATATTAGATGCTCAAACCGTTCTATTTTTATGGGGTGTGTTACTTGTAGCTATAGCAATTTTTATGAATCCATTTGAGGATATTAATAGAATAGAAATAAGCAGGTCATATCAATTGAAAAAACTGTTTTCCATGTTATGTCTGATAATAGGTGCTGTATTTATCATGGGTGCAGTTGGCGGTGCAAAAAGTGTTAAAGCACCACTAGAACCATTTACTTCAAAATCCGCTCCAATATCTACTACTTCTGGAGTTGTTTTTAAAACCATATCAGCAGAGCAGTTATATAGCGTTGTAAGAGAATCATCAAAACCGGTTATGGTAATGTTTACAGCTTCTTGGTGTGATAATTGTAAAGAGCTAGATGCAAATGTATTTAGCAAAAATGATGTAGCACAGGAACTAGAAGAGTTTGAAAAATATAAAGTAGATATAACACAAAATAGAGATATTGATATAGAACTGTTAAAAAGATATGCTTTGTTTGGTCCTCCCGGTATTATTTTTTTTGACAAAAACCATAAAGAGCTAAAATCTTATCGTCTATCAGGAGACAAAGAGAAAAAAGTTTTTATAGAACATATACGTAAAGTAAAAAAGATTCTATAAGCCTTCAAGCAAAACATACCAAAGTCTATCTACTTCTTTGTCATTAAGATACAGTGTGGATTTGTTTTCAAATAATTCATTAAAAGCATCTTCTTTTATACTAAAGGCATGAGTACACTCTTTATGTGTTGGCAGATAAGCACGAATAAGTGAGATATCCTCTTTTATCGGAAGATTACATAAAAAGCAATCCAGTTCCGTATGAAGTCTTCCTTCATGCTCCAGCAACTTAACGTAAGACTCTACTGCGATTCTTTTAGGATTCTGTTTATTCCAATTTAAAGAAGCATTATCTAAAAGTTCAAAGTAAAACTCATCTATCTCTTCGGCGTCTTTTAAATGTTTATAAAATAGTGCTAAAAAATCCTGCCATACTCTTAGTAGTTTATAATTATTTATCCATTTGAAGCCGATATGAATCACATCTTTAAGCCTGGATATAGTTGATTTGACAGAGGTCTCTTTTTCATAGTCTATTTTGAAGCCAAGATTTATTACACTATGTCTTGCCCCGTAGAACCGGTAAAGTGTGTCTAAGCTATTTTTTGATAAAATAGTTACTATCAAATCTTCATCTTTTACTTTATTAAGATTTAGAATAAAACCTTGCATTTTGCTTCTTTTCCCCACACATTTGAAAATTATTTGAAAAATATTACTAGTATTATACTTTCTTAAACCTTTAAATAGTACAATACTTGACTTTGTCTCTAAATAGACTAAGTTTCTTTAAAAAGAGATTAAATTTAAAAAGAATTTACAAATTTCAGGAGTGTATATGGTTAAATATCATGATTTGTTAAGATCATTTAAAGATAATTGTGGTTTTGGGCTTGTAGCCAACATAAAAAATAAAGCTTCTCATAAAGTGTTGAACGATGCGGTTACAGCATTGGAGAGAATGATGCACCGTGGTGCAGTTGCAGCTGATGGAAAAACTGGTGATGGAAGTGGATTGTTATTGTCCTTGCCAGAAACTTTTCTCCGTAAAGAGGCGTCCAATAACGGTGTTGAACTGCCAAAACAATTTGCGGTGGCATCCGTTTTTACAAAAGACATAGATCATCTTACTATAATTGACGAAATATGTGCAAACAATGACCTTAAAGTTGTTTTACACAGAGATGTGCCAATTGATACAAACGCACTTGGTAATCAGGCGCTTGAGTCACTTCCAAACATTGTTCAACTTTTTATAATACCAAACTCGATAATGGCTACAAACAGATTTGATGCACTCCTATATCTTTCTCGTAAAGAAGCAGAGCATAAATTAATAGAAGATAGAGATTTCTATATTTCCTCAATGAGTTCAACAGTCCTTTCATATAAAGGTCTTGTCATGCCTACCCACATAAAAGAATTTTATAAAGATTTTCAAGATAAAAATTTTAAGATATCATTTTCACTGTTTCACCAAAGATTTTCTACAAATACACTTCCGGAGTGGAGACTTGCTCAGCCATTCCGTGCTGTAGCTCACAATGGAGAGATTAACTCTGTAGAGGGTAACCGTTTTAATGTTGAAATAAAATCAGAATCTATCAAAAGTGAAGTTTTTACAGATGAAGAGATACAGAGAATTTTACCTATTTTACAACTTAATTCATCAGACAGTGCCAGTGCAGATAACTTTTTTGAGTTCCTAATCGTTAATGGCATGGACTTTTTCAAAGCAGTTCGTGCAGTTATTCCTGGTGCTTGGCAAAATGCTCCTCACATGGATCCAGAACTTCGTGCATTTTATGAGTACCATTCAACAGTTTTTGAAGCGTGGGACGGTCCAGCGGCATTTTCTGTAACTGATGGCCGTTATATAGGTTGTGTATTGGATAGAAATGGTCTTCGTCCATCAAAATATATCGTAACAAAAGATGACAATCTTCTTATAGCTAGTGAGTATGGTGTTGTTGATATTGCAGAAGAAAATATAAAAGAACGTGGTCGTTTACAATCTGGTGAGATGCTAGGACTTGACCTGAAATTTGGGCAAGTTTTAAAAAGCAATGAAATTGATGATTACCTGAAAAGTTCAAATACATACATGAAGTGGTTAAATGAGCATATGATTTATCTGCAAGAACATGTTGAAGAACAGTATTTAACCCAGTGTGAGCTTCCTGCTCATAATATTGTTAAAAGACAGAGATATTTTAATGTAACTCAAGAGGTTATTGAGCAGGTTATTGAGCCCATGATAATAGATGGTAAAGAGGCTGTTGGCTCCATGGGTGATGATACTCCTCTTGCTGCTTTTTCAAATAAACAGAGAAATTTTACTGATTATTTCAAACAAAAATTTGCTCAAGTAACAAATCCTCCTATTGACCCAATTCGTGAAAAAGTTGTTATGAGTCTTAATACAGGTTTTGGAGAGGTTCATAATATTCTTGATGAGATCCCATCTCATGCACATCGTCTAAAATCAATTTCACCAATTATTACTAGTGAAAAACTTGATGTTTTAAAATCTTTTGGTGATAAGAAATCGCCTCGATATCAAGCTTTTTATCATAATACAACATTCTCCACAGCTTACAGCGGAGGGTTGAAAGAGACATTGGATGTTTTAGTTGAAAATGTAGTTGATTCTGTAAAAAACAGAGAAACAAGAATTATCATCTTAGATGATTATGAATTTTCTCAAGATAAAAAAATCATACCTATGGCTATGGCTATCGGTCGTCTGAATATTGCACTCTCAAAAGCTAAGGTTCGTCATCTTATCTCTATGATAGCCATAACAGGAGAAGTTATTGACTCTCATAGTGCAGCTGTGCTTATTGGTTATGGTGCCAGTGCTGTGTACCCAAGTTTACTTTTTGCAACGGTTGTTAACCATCTTGAAAATTCAAATACTCTTAAAATAGATTGTCATGAAGCACTTAAATCAGTTCATAGTGCTTTAAATGCCGGTCTTTTGAAAATTATGTCTAAAATGGGTATTGCAACTATTGCATCTTACCGCAATGCAGGATTATTTGATGTTATGGGATTAAATAAAACCATCGTGAAAGAGTGTTTTGCAAATTCTCATAATGTGCTAAGTGGATTAGATTATGATGATATTGATGAAAGACTTTCAAAGTACCATGCTGATGCTTTTAAAGAGGATGGATTTAATAAAATATTTCCATTAAATATTGGCGGATATTATAAATTTTACAATGGTCAAGAACATCATGATTTTGGTCCGGCTGTAATACACGCAATACATGCAGTTGCACAGAACGGAAAGAAAAAAGATTATGATAGATTAAGAGATCTGGTAAACAAAAGAGGATTAAAGTTTATTCGTGACTTTTTTGAGTTTAAATCTGATATAAAAGCTATAGATATCTCTGAAGTTGAGCCAAAAGAGGCTATCTTTAAAAGATTTGCATCTGCTGCGATGAGCCTTGGTTCAATTTCACCGGAAGCACATGAGACCATAGCTATTGCCATGAATTCAATTGGAGCACAATCGAATTCCGGAGAAGGTGGAGAAGATGCATCAAGATTTGGTACAGAGAGACTCTCTAAAATCAAACAAGTTGCATCAGGTAGATTTGGTGTTACACCTGCTTATCTTAGAAGTGCTGAAGAGATTCAGATTAAAGTGGCTCAAGGTGCAAAACCGGGTGAAGGTGGTCAACTTCCAGGACATAAAGTTTCTGCATTGATTGGTAAACTTCGTCATACGGTTCCAGGTGTTACACTTATTTCACCACCTCCGCATCATGATATTTATTCTATTGAAGATTTAGCACAGCTTATCTTTGACTGTAAACAAGTTAATCCTGCTGCTCGTGTTGCCGTAAAACTTGTTTCAACTGTTGGTGTCGGTACCATTGCTGCGGGTGTTGCAAAAGCATATGCGGATAAGATTGTTATTTCTGGTGGTGATGGCGGTACTGGTGCTGCTCCTCTTACCTCTATTAAGTTCGCAGGTAATCCTTGGGAATTAGGTTTATCTGAAGCTCACAATGCTCTTAAGGCAAATAATCTTAGAGGTCTTGTTGAAGTTCAAACGGATGGTGGCTTAAAATCAGGTCTTGATGTTGTTAAAGCTGCACTTTTGGGTGCTGAATCTTATGCATTTGGTACAGGGGTTCTTACAATCGTTGGTTGTAAAATGCTTAGAATATGTCATGTAAATAAGTGTACAGTCGGTATTGCAACTCAAAATGAGAAACTTAGAGAAGAGTTCTTTAAAGGACATGTGGACCAGCTAATCAATTACTTTACGCTTCTTGCTGAAGATATCAGATCTATTATGGCTGAGCTTGGTTTTAAAACAATCGAAGAGATGGTTGGGCGTGTTGATTTACTAAAAGTAGTTGATGATGAATTTGCACAGAAATTTGATTTTTCTTCAGTTTTACATCAAGAAGAGGGTGTGAATACTCATCAACAAAAATTCAATCATCCATTTGATGATAATTTTTTTGAAAAAGATGTTTTAAAAGAGGCACAGGATGCAATAAAACATCCAGAGCATCCAATAAGAATAAGCAGAGACATTACTAATCTTAACAGAAGTTTCGGCGCTCTGATTTCTGGTGAAATTGCTCAATATTATGGAGATAAAGGCTTAAGTACAGATACTATTAAAATAAATTTAATAGGTATCGCAGGTCAAGCGCTTGGTGCATTTTTAATTCCGGGTGTATCTATATATCTGAATGGTGTTGCAAATGATTATATTGGTAAAGGTATGCATGGCGGTAAGATAATTATTACTTCAAAAAATGAAGGTGAAGATTATAGTGCTGGCGGAAATACATGTTTATATGGTGCTACTGGTGGAAAACTTTACATCTCTGGTTCAGTTGGAGAGAGATTTGCTGTCCGTAACTCTGGTGCTTTATCTATAGTTGAAGGAACAGGAGATAACGCCTGTGAGTATATGACTGGCGGAGTTGTTGTGATCCTTGGTCGCACAGGTATCAATTTTGGTGCCGGAATGACGGGAGGTATCAGTTTTGTATATGATGCTGATCACAGCTTTATTGAAAATGTAAACCGTGAATTAGTCGAACCTATTCGCATAGATACTGACGAGGGTGAT
>JAKITC010000051.1 GCA_021648285.1 Sulfurimonas sp.
GCGATACAAATCAGTAAAAAATAGAAAAATAGTCTAAAAAATCACTTCAAAATTGAAAGTGAATTTTTAAAATGCTAGAATATCAAAATCAAGAAGAATCAGCTGGCTTGTTCAGAGGGTTCAATTAAAATTAGTGTTTAATTTTG
The DNA here is from genome assembly GCA_021648285.1 of Sulfurimonas sp. GTDB lineage: Bacteria > Campylobacterota > Campylobacteria > Campylobacterales > Sulfurimonadaceae > Sulfurimonas. The sequence continues at coordinate 147 of JAKITC010000051.1, forward strand.
GTTCTGGCTTACCTATATAATAGCCCTGAATGAAATCTACACCCATTGTCTCCAATAGGTCTAAAGACTCCTTATCTTCAACAAACTCGGCAATTGTTTTCAGATCAAGGTTCGAGGCAAAATTTATAATAGTTTTTACAATAACTCTTGAGTTTTCATCTTTAGTAACTAGCTTAACTAAGGAAGAGTCGATTTTAAGGTAATCAGCATTTAGTTCCAATATATGTGAAAAGTTAGAGTAACCGCTTCCAAAATCATCTATGGCAATTTTACAACCATATCTTTTCATCTCTTTTATGAACTTATTTAATCTTTCATAGTTCTCTATTTTATCACTCTCTAGTATCTCAAAAACTATATTTTTAGGGTTTGGAAAATCTATTACAGAGTCTAATATAAATTGTAAAGTCTTTGGGTTTTGTATATCATGCATAGAGATGTTGATTGAGAACTCATAATCTTTATCTTTAAAATATTCAAAAGATTTTCTTATCATTGCTTTTGTAATCTCGGGGTATAGTTTAGATTTAATAGCAATATCCAAAAATATAAAGGGGGGTATTACCTCACCATTGTCTAGAATAATTCTAGCAAGTGATTCATACTTTTCTATTTTTTTTGTATGAGTATTGTATATTGGCTGAAAATATGGAGTGATACTATCTTTTTGTATTGCTTTTTTAAGAAGAGCAATAGCTTCCATATTTTTACTTATCCTCTCTTTTGCATCAATCGAGCTATCATAAATAACAATACTTCTTTTATCTTTTTTAGCAAGTTGAAGAGCTACATCTGCCTTAGTCATTAAATTTGTTTCATTTGAAACAACACCACAACTAAGTGTAATAAAAACCAAGTTATCACCCGCTTTAAACTTTGACTCTTGAATCTTTTTAATAATATCTTGTAGTTTTTTCAAAAATTGTGTTTGAGATATGTTTAAAGTTGTAAATATCGCATACTCATCTGTAGGCAATTTATAGAACATACTTTTCTCATTACATAGCTTTTTTATTGTTTGTGCAAGCTGTTGTAGGATTTTATCTCCAGTCTCATATCCATATAAATCATTTATGTCTTTAAAATGATCTATATTAATAAGTGCTAAGTGAAGAGTTTTTGACCTTGATCTGAGGATGATATCTTGCATAAGTTTTAATCTATTTGGTAAAAGAGTTAATCTATCAAAAAGAAGTAAATTTTTAAGCTCCTTAGTTTTTTCTTTTACTTTAAACTCTAATATACTATTTATTTTTTTAGATTTATTAATTAGATAATGAACCCCTAAAAATAAAATTATAAGAACTATTATGTCATATATTATAGAATAGAAAAAGTTTGTCAAGAAGTATTCTTTTAGATTTTCTCTAGGTATTTTCATACTCATAATACCTCTAATATCACCTAGCTTATAATCATATGCTTTATCATAATTATCTCGTATTATTTTTGGTGCATTCTCTTTTTTACCGTGACACTTTAAGCAGGTTTTATCAATTTTCAAAACATTGGCATATTGGTAGTAATTACTGTTTTTATCACTGAAATACTCTTTTTCATTTGGATTATTATTAAAAAACTCTATCGCTTTTAGTTCATCCTCATTAGCAAGATTTGTGATATTTCTCGCTCGGTCAGATACTTCTTTAACTGTAATATTTAGAGGATTAGTACGCGAAAAAACATCTGAGATTATATGTGAACTGTAAGCAGGAAGTGCTTGTAGCGTATTGGCGTCTAATATTATATCACCATTTACAAATAGCTTTCGATAGTAATTTCTATTTGACATGACATAGCTGTTTAAAACTTCAGCCTCTTTTTTTGCGAATTCATACTCTTTAGTTTTTAAATCATTATAGGTATATATTATTTTAGAAGAAACTACTACTAAAAAGATGAGAGGAATAATTTTTAGTATTTTGTTATTAAAATAGTTATACATAGTTTATACCACAGTCTAAATTCATGTGATAATTATATCATAATAATATGATATACATGAATTGTCTTTGATAAATATTTGTTTTTGTTATGAATTAGTCTTTATAATGGCATTGGAAAAAATAACTCCATCTATTCCTAAGAGGGCTAACTCTTCAATTTCATCTTCATTTTCAATATTCACTAGAATTTTTGCATCAAAAAGATAGTTGTCAGCCAGATTTTGAGCAGTTTTACAAAGCTCTTTAGAGAGCATAATATATGTGGCACCAAAAGATGATGCATAAATTATTTGAGTAATGTCTTGCACCTGTATTGCTAAGGGCATTGAGTTAACTCGTGCGTGATTTATTATATCTAGATTCTCTTCGTTAAAATCTACCAGGATTGTTGATGATGGCGGAGTATTTTGTATGGCTTCTATACTCTGTACATGGTAAAAGTTTTTACTTTCTATAAATCTGTGTCCAAATATAAGCATTATTCTTTCTCCAAACACTCGTTAGAGCAGTAGTATTTATTGTTACTTAAAATAGCATCACTAACTTCACAGTAGACTCCACATGTAGAACACTCTACCATGTCATTACTTTGAACTTCATCCTTGGGAGTGCTGTTATCGTTCTTTTTATTAGAATTTTGCACAGTAGGTCTTTTCTTGATAAAGAAAAAGTATACAATTGCGATAAGTCCAATAACTACAATCCATTGTGGTGACATTAATCTTCTCCAATTAGTAAATAGTGCCTGTTTTTTGTTTTTATTATTTTATGCTTTAAATCTTTAGAAACTTCATCATATACTTTTTCACCTTTATAAAAAAGAAGTTTTGAATTTTCATCACGAAAATTTTCACTCAGTTTTAGAAGCATATTAGTATCTGTTACAGCTCTTGAAGTCACAAGTTCAAAAATTTCCGGCTCCATCTCTTGGACTCTTTTTTTAATAACTCTGACATTATCAAGTCCCAAGTCTGCTTTTATAAATTGTAAAAAACTAGCTCTTTTAGTCAATGGCTCAACTAAAGTTACCTGTGTATCAGGAAGCCCAATAGCTAATATCATACCTGGAAAACCGGCACCTGTTCCTATGTCAAGGAGGTTTTTACTACGAGGTAAAAAACTGACAGGAAAAATTGCATCATAGATAAATTCATCTATGGTCTTCTCATCTTTTGCACCAGTTAGATTATGGATTTTATTCCATTTGAAAAGGTGCTCTTTATATTTTTGAATATTATAAAAAAAATTATCCGGTAAGTCTATATTTTCATTTTTTAATGCTGATTTTAAATCCAAAAATATTCCTTAGAGTAGATGACCCATGTCATCTTTTTTAACGTTTAAATAACCTTCATTGTATTTATTTGATTCCATAATTATTGGGAGGCGTTCAACAATTTCAATATCGCTGATGGATTTTACTTTATCAGGGTTGTTTGTAAGAAGTCTGATTTTATGAATATTAAAATGATGCAGTATGTATGTTACCATCTCATAGGTTCTCTCATCGGCAGCAAATCCAAGTTGGTGATTTGCTTCTATGGTGTTTAATCCACTGTCTTGCAGAGCATAAGCATTTATTTTGTTGAGTAGTCCGATATTGCGACCCTCTTGTCTTAGATAGATAACCATTCCATTTGTTTCTTGTGCGAGGTTTAGGGCAAATTCCAGTTGATCTCTGCAGTCACACTTTAAGCTTCCAATAGCGTCACCGGTTAGACACTCTGAGTGAACTCTGACTATTGGAATTTCTTTTAAAGCATCTTTATATACAACTAAATGTTCTTTATTGCCTTCTTTGAAAGCTTTTACTTTAAAATCACCAAACCTAGATGGTAGATTTGCAACTTCTGAAATTTTTATTTTCAATTAATGTACCCTAATTTTAACTTTAAAACGGTAAAATATTTTTTGAATTATAGCAAAAAAAGGTTTATTATGTTTCAAAGATTTCGTAGAACTCGTCTAAATGGTCATCTTCGCTCACTTGTTCGTGAGACAAATGTTAGTGTAAATGATTTTATCTATCCACTTTTCGTTCGCTCAGGAGAGGGTATTAAAACAGAGGTTGCTTCTATGCCAGGTGTTTTTCAGATGAGTATTGATGAAGTTTTAAAAGAGTGTGATGAGCTGAAAAAGCTCGGACTTTATTCTATTATTCTTTTTGGAATCCCTGATGTTAAGGATTCTATTGGTTCAGACTCTCTATGTGAGCATGGGATTATCGCTTCTGCCATCCGCAGGGTAAAAGAGAAACACCCAGATATGTTTGTAGTAACAGACTTGTGTTTTTGTGAGTATACAGACCATGGACACTGTGGAATTATTGATGAGGAAAATGAAACCGTAAATAATGACGCTACTCTTGAGATATCTGGACAACAAGCAATTATTCATGCAAAAGCCGGAGCAGATATGATAGCTCCATCTGGAATGATGGATGGAATTATAGAGACTCTTAGAAATGCTTTGGATGAAGCGGGCTTTGAGAACTTACCGATTATGGCTTACTCTACTAAGTTTGCATCTGGATATTATGGACCATTCCGTGATGTTGCAGAATCAACTCCAAGTTTTGGTGATAGAGCTTCATACCAAATGGATCCGGCTAACCGTCGTGAAGCTATAGCTGAGAGTATCTCAGATGAGGCTCAGGGTGCTGATATCTTAATGGTAAAACCAGCTCTAGCTTACCTTGATATAGTAAGAGAGATAAAAGACAACACTTCACTTCCTATGGCTGTTTATAATGTAAGTGGTGAGTATGCAATGTTAAAAATGGCTGGTGCGCAAGATCTTATTGATTATGATAGAGTTGTAATGGAGACTATGATTAGTTTCAAACGTGCAGGTGCAGACATAATTATCTCATATCATGCAAAAGAAGTTGCAAAGATGCTACAAAAGTAGTTTTAAAGAAAACTATTATAGAATGATAGCTTACATAAAATATTAGGGAAAATATTGAGACATTTTTTAACACTAAAAGATTTTACAAAAGAAGAGATTTTAGAGATAATAGAGACAGGGCTTGAGATTAAAAAAAATCTAAAGTCAAAAGTGTACAAAAAAGAGCTGGAAAATCAAACTCTTGGCATGATTTTTGAAAAAAGCTCAACTAGAACACGTGTTAGTTTTGAGACAGGAATGTTTCAGTTAGGCGGACATGCTCTATTTTTGTCAAATCGTGATATTCACCTTGGTCGCGGTGAACCTGTAAAAGATACTGCTCGTGTGATTTCCAGCATGTGTGATATGGTAATGATAAGAACTTTTGAACACTCTATGATAGAAGAATTCGCCAAGTACTCAAAAGTGCCGGTTATAAACGGACTAACAGACTCTTACCACCCAGTGCAACTATTAGCAGATTATATGACTTTAGTTGAACATAGTGCAAATGAAAATATAGTTGTTGCTTATGTTGGTGATGGTAATAATATGACACATTCTTGGATGATGCTTGCTGCAAAACTTGGATTTGAGCTTAGAATTGCTACTCCAAAAGGTTATGAAGTTGACCAAACTATATTAGCTGAGGCACTTGAACTTGCTTGTGATGGGGCAGTTATAAAAACTATGAATGACCCAAAAGAGGCTGTAAGAGGTGCTACGGTCGTTACAACTGATACTTGGACTTCAATGGGACAAGAAGAAGAAAAAGAAGAGCGTATTAAGATATTTAGCGGCTTTATGGTTGATGATGAGATGATGTCATTAGCTAATGATGGTGCTAGGTTTTTACATTGTCTTCCTGCATATAGAGGATTAGAAGTTAGTGAAGAGGTTTTTGAAAAACATTCAGATATAGTTTTTAATGAAGCAGAAAACAGATTGCATGCTCAAAAAGGTCTTATGGTTTGGTTGGATAAACAGAGGGATTCTTAGATTCCAAATTAAGTTTGGAATGACGATTCTGGGCTTGACCTAGAATCTAGTAACTTATCCCGGTAACACTTCTGATTTTCTCAATAGTAGGCAGTGCTATTTCTCTTGCTTTGCTTGCACCAATATTTAAAATTTCTCTAACTTCATCTTGATTATTAGCAAAATATTCTCTTTTTTCTCTATACTCTTTAAAATACTCCCACATTACTTCTCCAAGATAAATTTTAAAGTGACCGTGACCTTCACCGCCACGTTTGTATCTTTTTTGAAGCTCTATTAGATTATTACCCTCTAAAAAGAGTTTTGCCATATTGTAGACATTACAGTTTTCAAACTCTTTAGGCTCTTCCATCGCTACATTTTCAGTTACAATTTTTTTGATGGTTTTCATCTGCTTTTTTTCTTCGCCAAAAATATTTACAATATTTCCATAACTTTTAGACATCTTCTGTCCATCAATTCCAGGAACAGTTTGAACTTCTTCTTGAACACGAAATTCAGGTATTGTTAAAATATCACCATACTGATTGTTAAACTTAGTGGCAATATCTCTGGCAATCTCTACATGTTGAATCTGATCTTTACCAACAGGAACAACCTCAGAGCCAAATAGTAATATATCAGCTGCCATTAAAACAGGGTATGAAAAAAGAGAGTGGTTTGACGCGATTCCGCGAGCTGTTTTATCTTTGTAGCTGTGAGCACGTTCTAGCAATCCCATGGGTGTATATGATGATAGTATCCAGTAAAGTTCTAGTACCTCTTTTACATCTGATTGAACCCAAAAAGTTGATTTATCAGGGTTTATGCCAAGTGCCAAGAAGTCCGTTGCACACTGCATTGTAAGTTGACTTAGTCTATCTCCGTCAAGTACACTTGTCATTGCATGATAGTTAGCAATAAATGCAAAAGTTTCATTTGTCTTTTGAGCCTCTACCATCTGCTTAATAGTACCAAAATAATTTCCAATATGTAAATCGCCAGATGGTTGAATGCCGGTTAAAACTCTCATGTTGAGTCCTTATTTATAAATGTTTATTAATTTTTTTGACATTATACATTCTTTAACTATTTTTTGCTATCATATAATTATAGCTGAGCAAAAAACTGCTCAATTAAAGGATTTATTATGAATGTACAAGTTCACGCAAAAGATGTGACTCTTCACACTAACACAAGAGCTCACATTGAATCTGCAATAGAAAGTTTCTCAAAATACTCTTTGGATATTACGTCAGTTAATGTGCATGTTAATGCTGAGAAAAAAGGTGTGTCAATAGAATTTGATATTCATATTGCTCACGCTCAACCAGTTGTAATTTCTCAAAGTGATGATAATTTGGATGCTGCTATTGATTTAGCAATTGATAGAGCTACAAAAGCACTTCGTCGCTTACATGACAAAGTAGTTTCACATCAAAATGGATCTGTAAAAGATTTAGAAACATTAGACAGTTAATATATGTATGATTGGATAATTTGGTTTCATATATTGTCATTTACCTCGTGGTTTGCAGTGCTATTTTATATGCCTAGGCTCTTTGTTTACCACGCCGAAAACATTGACAATGAGGGCTTTGTAAAAGTCGTAAAAGTTATGGAGATGAAGATTTATAAGTATATAGGTCTTCCTGCCATGTGGACAACCCTTATTAGTGGTGTGGTTATGATATTTTTATCAACATCCCACTATGGTGGTGTAAATATAATGTCAACGGGTGGTTGGATACATGCTAAGATATTTTTGGTCGTAATTCTTGTAGGATACTTTTTTTCACTTGGTTACTATAGAATAAAATTCTTAAATGATGAGTGTAAAAAAAGTGGAAAGTTTTTTAGAGCTTACAATGAAGTCCCAACACTATTACTACTTGCAATAGTGGCGATGGTAATAATAAAACCGTTTTAATACCATTGTTTTAGTTAAGCTAGAAAGCTAACTAAGATTTGTGAACGGTTCTAAAGTTCAAAAGATATAACACGACGTTATATCAAATTTTAGCTTCGGAAAAACCATATGATGTGCTTTTGAGAATGAGGGAACAACTCTTATTTAGAATTTATTTATTTCTCGCCTCTTTTTTTAGCTTTAAAAAGAAGTGGCGTTCCTGTAAAGTTAAAAGCCTCTCTGAGTTTATTCGTCAAGTATCTTCTATATGTAAAGTGAAGACCATTTGGTTTATTCATAACTATCGCAATTTTTGGTGGTCTAGTCTCATACTGTGTTGCATAGTAAATACGTATAACCTGACCGTGCATTGATGGAAGCTGATGTCTTCTCATAGCTTTATCCATAACTGCATTTAGTTGTGAAGTTGTGATACGTTGAGAGTAGTTTTTATTTATCTCTAAAATCATATCGTTAAGTTTATCAACTCTCTGGTGAGATTTCGCAGATAGTGTAATGATTGGTGCATAAGCTAAAAATTTAAATCTGTCTCTTACACTTTGAATAATCTTATCATGCTCGTCTCTTTTAGATATATCCCATTTGTTTAAAACAATTATACATGCCAGTCTATTGCTGTCAACAAGTCCTGCAATCTTCTCATCAAGGTCTAAAAAAGGCTCACTGGCATCTAAAACCACAAGTGCCATATTAGAGTTGTCAAGCATCTCTGTAGTTCTCATAAGAGCAAACTTTTCAATACCTATAATCTTGCCGCGACGTCTAAGACCTGCTGTATCAACAAATGTCAGTTGTTTACCTTTGTAATCGATACTCTCATCAATAGGGTCAATTGTTGTTCCTGCAACAGAGCTGACAACTGAACGCTCTTCACCAAGAAGTGCATTCAAGAGTGAACTTTTTCCAACATTCGTACGACCGATTATAGAGATTTTTATATGGTTGACGTCTTCTTCATTAAACTCTTTGATTTTGTCATTTTGAGCAAAAATAGAATTTTCATCATCAATGATGCCGTCCATTTCATCTTCATCCCAGTAAGTAAAACCATCATCTTCTTCGTCTTGATCTTCTATGTTTTCAAAAAAGTCTTCATCACTTAGATCTTCTCGAATGACAGCGATTTCATCTTCAGCGTCTTCAACTTCTTCTGCATCTTCTTTAATAATGTCAGAGTCTGGAATTTTGCTTGCTATCCAGTCAAGAAGTTCAACTGTATGTCTGTTGTGTGCTACAGAGATTCCAAATATAGCGTCAGTTCCAAATTCATAGAAGTCCCAAAGTTTCTCTTTCATCTTGTCATTGTCTATTTTATTTACAACGAGGGCTACATCTTTTCCAAGAGTTTGAAGTTCATAAAACAGTTTTTTATCTTCATCTTCAGGTATACCTTTTCCATTAACCATATATAAAATGATGTCTGCTTGATAGGCTGCCTTTAGTGACATTTCTTTTATCTTATCAAATAGTTCGCAACCTTTGTCAAGCCCACCGGTATCTAAAAGAAGAGCTTCTTTATTTATTATTGTTACATGTCGTCTTTTGACATCTCGTGTTGTTCCAGCTTGTTCAGATGTAATAGCATCTCTTTTTTTAACTAATCTGTTAAAAAGTGAACTTTTACCAACATTTGGACGACCAATAATGGCGATTTTTTTCATATATGTTACCTTATTCTAAGTGAAGAGAAATTTGTAGTTTATTTGGAATTATAGCGAAATTGGAGGGGATTAAAATTGTTTTAAGAGATTCCCTCAAAAGAGGGAATAATTTTATTATTGATCAGCAAAATCTTTTTCAAGTCCTTCTAAGGCATTTTTTGCTTTAAATTGCTGCCACAAAGCTCTTTCGTTTTTATAACTGGTTTTAATATTTTCTTGAATTTGCTTATTTGTAGAGTTTTTTGAAACAGTAACTAGCAAATAAAGTGCACCTGATGGAGCAGTCCAAGAGTCAATGGCTTTTGAACCAACTAGGTTAACTTTTGCAAGTTGCTTGGTTACGGCTTCTACAGCCTGATCAACTGTTTCACTTGAACCGACACCGGTAGTACCGCTGTATATTGTTATTTTATCTTTGATTTGAGATTGGATTTGTTGAGCTAAGTCGGAACGACCATTAGCTACAGCTACTCTTCTCATGTGAGCCATCCCCGCAGCGCTTTTTTGTGATATGCCAACACCGGAATAAAAATCTTCCACATCTGGGATACAAGTCCATTTAGGAGCTAATACATTCTCTTGCTTACAGCGAAAATCTCCTTCATCAGGTGTCGCTTCTTTACTACAACCAGTAATTGAAATAGTTAAAAATGTAGCTAATGCTATTAATGAAATAGTTTTAATCATCTTTGATTTCCTTGAATTTAATTGCATTAATTGTAGCAGTTTTAATCTTAAATAATATCTAAAATTGTATAATTCAATTATGAAATACTACTCTTATGAAAATTTTAAAAATGATACTAATAGTTTAATAGAAAAGGTTAGAAGTTCAGACTTTGATGCGATTGTTGCAATTGCAAGAGGTGGACTTACACTTTCACATGTTATGGCAGAGGGATTAGAAATTCGTCAGGTACAAAGTATAAGAACTGAACTTTATGATAAAACGGATAAGCGAGACCAAATCAGTATATTTGTAAAGTGTGATTTTAAAAGTGCAAAAAAGGTTTTAGTTGTTGATGATATTGCAGATAGCGGCGATACCTTAAAAGTGGTTATGGAGTGTTTAGAAAGCGATTTTAGTGATATAGATTTTTCTTCTGCCACGCTATTTTATAAGAAAACATCTATATATGAACCAAATTTTTGGATTAATGAGGCTAAAGAGTGGATAGAATTCTTTTGGGAAAAAGATTTCTGCCACTCTAAGAATACGTAGTATTATCTTTAGTGACATAGCGTCTAGCGTAGAAAAAAGAATTACTTCCTTTTGCATTAAAATAGTAGTAATGGATAGAATTCTTTTGGGAAAAAGATTTCTGCCACTCTGCTAATACACAGTATTATCTTTAGTGACATAGCGTCTAGGAGTCTGTCGGATTAAGCTAAATCAAGATAACAGCGAAAAGTAGATAAAATAAATATAAATACAAGAGAAGTAGAGCAATATTTATACATGAAACAATTCAAAGCATCCAATCGGAATCAGC
>JAKITC010000052.1 GCA_021648285.1 Sulfurimonas sp.
ACCTATTATAGGGCTTCAATAGAGTTTCTTTATTTGTAAAGAGGCATAAATTATTTTCTTTTTACTTACTGTAGGTTGGTTCTTTTAGATTGTTTTTCTTATTTGATTAGGTGCGAAAGTTCAGATACAAGTTTATTAGTTACTCGCTGTAGTCGATAAACTCTCATAAAGTCAAGATTCTTTTTTAAAACCTCTTTTTCCATATCTTTGATACTATTGTGCATAACCACATCCAAAACTTCATCATCTAATTTTTTTTCATATAGTACCATTTCTGTTTTATAGTATGCATCAAAATCGGGTCTATATTTATGTAAAATATCAAAAACTTCGGCCTCATCTAATACTTTATTTGGATTTATTATAGACTTTGTTTTCTTCTCTAGCGTTCCCAAAAAATGAAGCATCTGAGCCGCAGGTTCTATATAAGTATACTTATCCTCTTTGCCAATGCTAAAATCGACACCAGTGTGACTAATAACGGGTTTGTGACCAACATATTTTAAATGCATTTTATGCTCCTATTGATAGATAATTTTAATTATGATTTAAGAGAAAACTTAAACTTTTTTTCCATGGCAATAGCCTCGTCTCTTCCAAAAACTATGATCTTTCTGTCTACAATTATCTTGCTATCATCAATTTTTTTTGGATAATCAACAAAATTCAAAATATGTTTTATGGCATTCAGTCTGGCTTTTTTCTTATTGTCACTTTTTACTATTGTCCAGGGAGCCCCTTCTGTATGCGTTGCACTTAGCATCATAAACTTGGCTAGCGAGTACTCATTCCACAATTTTTGAGATTTCTTATCTACAGGAGAGAGCTTATACTGTTTTAGAGGGTCAGTTTCTCTTGCTTTAAATCTTTTTGCCTGTTCATCTTTAGACACAGAAAAATAAAATTTAAAAATCTTAATATCTTCATCTACTATCATCTTCTCAAATGCAGGAGCATCTTTTAAAAATTTATGGTGCTGCCTCTCACTACAAAAACCCATTACAGGCTCAACCATAGACCTGTTATACCAACTTCTATCAAAAAGTACTATTTCTCCTGCGCTTGGCAAATGCTTTACATATCTTTGAAAATACCATTGAGAAGTCTCTATATCACTTGGTTTTTCAAGAGCAACTACTCTCGCACCTCTTGGATTTAGATGCTCAGTGATTCTTTTAATAGTACCACCCTTGCCTGCTGCATCACGACCCTCAAAAATCATAAGAATTTTATGTCCCTTCTCTTTTACATGGTTTTGAAATTTAAGAAGTTCAACTTGTAGTTTAGCCAATTCTTTTTCATAAGCTATAGTTTCTTCTTTCTTCCAAATTCGCACTTTGTCATTTTTGCTATTTTTTCTTCTATCTTTGTCATTTATTCTTCTATCCATTTTATCTTTTTCTCTTCTCTCTTTTTCTGTTTTCTTTTTCATAATGCAGTTCCTTCTTAAAAATAGATTTGTTACTTAAGTCGTTTGTTTATATAATAGAGCCAAAGCACCTTTATATATCGGTTCATCAATAAAGCCATATTCATCATCCACAAAACCTGTAACACCCTGCTCTTGATGCATCTCAAATAGTTTTACAATTATCTGTGCTCTTTGGAATTCTTTAGCCTCATCTACAAATATTTTATTTACATGTAGAACTTGTTGGGGAGATATACACCCTTTTGCTTCATAACCCATACTTTTCTCTAAAGATAGCCATTTTGAAAATTCATCTAAATCTTTATACTCTTGATAAACAAAAGATACCGGCTTTATGCCCATTAATTTACATGACACTAAAAAGTGAGAAAGCATATATAGCATTGTTGGATTATCCCTGTTTATTAGACTTTGTGAGAGTTTTATATCTGCAAACAGATCTAATATACCTAGATAAAAAGTCGTAACTCTTTTATCTGTTTTAAGTGAAGATAAATTATGCCAAGCATCAGCAGTTTCTATTGATAGATGTAGATCAACATCATCATGCAAGAGAACGCAAACATCTTCAACTTCTTTTTTATTTCTTATTTTTGGGACTCTTATTGCATCTGGCATAAACTGGTTAAGGTAGGTTATTTCTTCATATCCGCCATTGTTAAGTGCATTTACTCTTACTACAAGTTTTTTATCGCTCTCTCTTAGCCTTCTTAAAAATATAGCACATAAGACAAGGGCAAAAGGTTTATCTTCTTTACTAACTCCATCTTCAAGATTTAACATTATACAATCTGCTTCCAGCTGCTCTATTTTATTTAAATGCTTTATATTGTTACATGACAACATCAAAACGGAGCGGAAATCGTTCTTTTTATTTATTACCCTGTCTGTTGGTATAGCTATCTTGTCAAGAGTCTCTAAATCTCTATTTCTATAAGCTGTTTTTATCTCTTGTAAAAAATCATTCTCCATTACTGCTGCTTTTTTTATCTTTTTCTTGTAAATAAAAATAGAGTGCCTGAATCTCTCTTTTTGTTAAAAAATATTTTGGCATTCCTGTTTTTCTTATATTTAATGCTTTGAAAAATTTATCGAAGTTAATATTATTTATAGCAGGTCCACCAAAACTTTTCTTTTCGCCTTTATGTATATATGTAGCAACTAGTTTACCTTCTCCACTTTCACCATGACAATGGTTACAGCCAATACCTCTTGGATTTTTATACAGTGATGAAGAATATTCCATAGGGGTAATGAAACTACTAGTTGCATATAGGTAAAATGGTAATAATAAAAATAAGACATATCTCATAAAACGACCTTTTAATGTAGGTAGTAGGACATAATTAATTGTGTTCTACTACTTATAACGGTATAATAACAAAAAAATAATTTATGAGGTTTAAATGCAACTACTAGATGGTAAAGCACTCTCAACAAAAATTGAAATAAATGTAGCAAATGAAGTAAAAGAATTTAAAAGCAAAACAAGCTCAGTACCTGGATTAGCAGTTATACTGGTAGGACAAGACCCTGCAAGTGCTGCATATGTAAATATGAAGAAAAAAGCTTGTGACAGAGTTGGCTTCTATTCTGTTACACATGAAATGCCAGGTGACATATCTCAAGATGCTATAGAAAATACAATTACGATGATGAATAAAAATCCAAATATTGATGGTATTTTAATTCAACTCCCACTTCCTGAGCAGATAGATACAACAAAGATACTGGAACTTGTAGATCCCGGCAAAGATGTAGATGGTTTTCACCCATATAATGTTGGTCGCTTAACAACAGGTCTTGATGGTTTTGTGCCATGCACTCCACTGGGTGTTATGAAACTTTTATCAGAATATAACATTGATTTAAAAGGTAAAAACTGTGTAGTTATCGGTGCTTCAAATATAGTTGGAAAGCCTATGGCTGCCCTGCTTCTAAACGAACATGCAACTGTGGAAATTTGTCATATAGATACAGATGATTTGAAAAAACACACTCTCAATGCTGATATTGTTTTAGTTGGTGTCGGTGTTATAAATCTTATAACACAGGACATGGTTAAAGATGATGTAATCATAGTTGATATTGGTGTCAACAGAACTAAAGAAGGAAAACTTGTCGGTGACGTTGACTTTGAAAATGTTAGCAAAAAAAGCTCATATATTACACCAAGTCCAGGCGGTGTTGGCCCTATGACTATAGCGATGCTTTTAAGCAATACAATAAAAGCTGCAAAAGCTCATGCTGATGAAAGAGTATAGATGAAAGAACTTTTAAAAAAATCATACAGGTTTTCCAACTCCTGGCCTGGAACTATAATCATAGTTCTGTTTGTAATATTTTTTATTGCTCAGGCTTTCAGAATCCCCAGTGGTTCAATGAAAGATTCCCTCCTAATTGGTGATCATCTTTTTGCTAAAAAATTTGCATACGGTATACCTATGCCGCATCTCCCATTTTTAGAAGTATCTGTTATGCCGTGGAGTGATTCTCTTCGTCTTATGGATGGCGACAAACCAAAAAGAGGCGATATAGTTATTTTCAGATTCCCTGGTAACACTAAGCAGCATTTTGTCAAAAGATGTGTTGCACTGCCGGATGATGAACTTTTCCTTTCAAAGAAAGATCTTTATATACATCACAGTGAAGGTGATGAGTGGATTAAAGAAAATTTTAAAGGCTATGAACTTGTAGTCTTTGCAGGAAAACTTTGGGTTAAAAATCCATATAAAAAGAAGCATCCTGGTATTCATAATGATAAAAAGATCATAAATAACGGACAATATCATGCGCAATTGTTCAACTTTGCCCCAATTAGAGTCGGTAAAAATAATTACTTTATGATGGGTGATAATCGTGATCATTCAAATGATAGCCGTTTTTGGGGAGCAGTTCCTTATGACAATATAGAGGGAACACCATGGTTTATCTATTTTAGTGTAGATGACAACTGGGAGATTAGATGGGATAGAATTGGGAAGACTCCCGCAGACTTAGAGTCTCCTTTTTATTTAGACAAAGCTATTGCAGAGAGAATAAAAAAAGACAAAGATGATCATGGAATCTATTGATATACTTAAAATATTAGCAGCAGTTCTAGCCCTTGCTGTAGCTATTATCGGTCATGAAATTATGCATGGATGGGTAGCCTACATGTACGGCGATACAACTGCTAAAAATGCAGGTAGATTATCTATAAATCCTATCTCACATGTAGATTTGGTAGGTACGATTATTGTTCCTGCTACAATGTACTTTTTACCGATGCTTCTTGGTGGTGAAAGTGGTTTTTTATTTGGCTGGGCTAAACCGGTACCGATTAATACGGCAACAGTGATAAAAAATGCTGGATACAACGGTGCGATGCAGGTTGATTTAGCCGGAATTGTATATAACTTCACCCTTGCAGTTTTTGCTTCTATAGCTATTGTCTCTATGAGTAAACCAACAAGTGCTGACACTCTGTTTTATATATTTGCTTATCTTTTTGTATTTCAACTACTCATCATAAATGTTGTACTTGGTGTTTTTAACCTACTTCCCATTCCTCAGTTTGACGGAGCTCATTTTATTATGCACTTAGCGTTAAAGTATAAAGTAAATTCTGTTGCAGAATTTTTTTACAAAAACGAGAGATATGGAATAATTATTGTTTTAATAGTTCTTATGACACCGCTTAAAGATTACTTATTGTTACTTCCTGTACAGACAGTTTTAAATCTGTTATTATCATAAGAAGGAAAAAGAAGATGAAGTTTTATATTGCTACTGATCATGCCGGACTTGATTTAAAAGATTATACGGTGGAACTACTTAAAGAAAAAGGTCATGAAGTCATTGACTTAGGACCTTTTTCAAAAGACAGAGTTGATTATCCTGACTATGCTGTTAAAGTATCACAATCTGTTTTAGCAGACAGTGCATCACAGGGTATTCTTATCTGTGGTTCCGGCATTGGAATGAGCATGGCTGCAAATAGGTTTCCCGGTATTCGTGCTGCACTTTGTCATGATGCGTACAGTGCCACTGTAGCAAGAAGTCATAATGATGCAAATATACTCTGTTTTGGTGAAAGAATTGTGGGTCGTGGTGTTGCTGAATCAATACTTGATGCATGGATTGATGGATCTTTTGATGGCGGTCGTCACATTGGACGAATAGCAAAAATTGAAACAATAAACACATAAGTTTAAAATAGCACTAGTGCTGTGGACTTCCTGCCGAAGGAAACACAGCGTTAGCGTAGGTTTTGAAATTACTTTTGAAGCCGTACAAAAGGGAATAAAAAAGGTTCCCTTAAATTTATGAAATAAATTAAAGGAAAGCTTATGTTTTTTGAATGGTCACTGCTAACGATTCTATCTATTTTATCAGTATATCTATTTGTCAAAATGTATTACTTTAAAAGTATTACAAGTAAAGAACAACGAAGCAATGAACTAATGAAACTAACCCTTCAAGAGGCAGAGATACTAATTAGAAAGTATCAAATTCAACTTCAGCGTGCTTTGGGAAATGTTGATATTTTGAGTGATGAATTAACAAAACTACGAAATGAACTTAAAATATTAAAACAAAGAAATACAAAACATAGACAAGAGGTAGATCGTCTAAATGGAAAAATTAAAGCACTAGAGGGTCGTATAGACGCTCTACTATAAGGATAAAATAAATGGTACTTAGCAATACAGAGAGAAAAATTATTGAAGACTCAATCAGAGATATAAAAGATTTTCCAAAACCAGGAATAGTTTTTAAAGACATCACAACACTTTTAAATAATAAAGAAGCTTATGGCGTTTTAATGAATCATCTGTACCAAAGGTACAAAGAGTATAACCTAGACTATATCGCAGGCATAGATGCAAGAGGATTTATTTTTGGAGCAGCATTAGCTCAGATGCTAGGACTTGGTTTTGTGCCAATTCGTAAAAAAGGAAAACTTCCTTATACGACTATAAGTGAAAAATATTCACTGGAGTATGGAATAGATGAGGTAGAAGTTCATATAGATGCATTTGGAAATATTCCTAATGCAAAAGTTCTTATGATTGATGATTTAATAGCTACCGGCGGTACGGCAAACGCGGCAGCTACACTTATTAATCAAACTGGAGCTACTTGTGTTGAGGCTTGTTTTATCATAGGTCTTGGCTTTTTAGATGGACAAACAAAGTTAAAAGAAACAACTGAAGTTTACTCTTTGATAGAGGTTAATTAATGTATATTCCAACTGCCTCAAAATACGATCCAGATGATAATGGTCACTTTGGAAAATTTACTAAAGAAAGTGTAGCTTTTGGTGGCAGATATGTTCCTGAAACACTGATGCCGGCACTTTTAAGACTAAAAGATGAGTATAATGCGATTAGATTTGATAAAGATTTTTGGGAAGAAGTACATTACTATCTAAAAGATTATGTAGGTCGCCCTTCCCCCCTCTACTTTGCTGAGAATATATCAAAAGAACTTGGTGCAAAAGTCTACCTTAAAAGAGAAGATTTAAATCATACCGGTGCACATAAAGTCAACAATGTAATAGCTCAAGGACTTATGGCAAAAAGACTAGGTTATAAAAAGATTATAGCCGAAACTGGTGCTGGACAACATGGTGTTGCAACTGCTACTATCTGTGCTCTGCTTGATTTAGAGTGTGAAATCTTTATGGGTGCCAAAGATGTAAAAAGACAAGAACTTAATGTTTTTCGTATGAAACTTCTTGGTGCTAAAGTAAATGCAGTAGAGAGTGGCTCACGTACTCTTAAAGATGCTATGAATGAAGCAATTCGTCACTGGGTAACCAATGCAAGAGATACGTTTTATATCATAGGTACTGTAGCTGGTCCACATCCATATCCAATGATGGTAAGAGATTTTCAAGCTATCATAGGATGGGAAGCAAGAGCGCAGATACTTGAAAAAGAAAACCGTCTTCCAGACTATATAATCGCATGTATTGGTGGTGGTTCGAATGCTATAGGAATGTTTCAACACTTTTTAGAAGATGAAGAAGTTAAATGTATTGGCATAGAAGCCGGTGGACTTGGAATAGAAACAGACAAACATGGATGTTCCCTTAAAAAAGGTCGTCCAGGTGTTTTGCATGGTCAGATGAGTTACACACTTCAGGATGAAGATGGTCAGATTTTAGAAGCACACTCGATTTCTGCCGGACTTGATTACCCTGGTATTGGACCAGAGCACTCTTTTCATAAAGATAATAAATCAGTTAATTATGATTTTATAACAGACAAAGAGGCTTTAGATGCTTTTATATGGCTTTCTCAAAAAGAGGGGATTATTCCTGCACTTGAAAGTGCACATGCTGTTGCATACCTTAAAAAACTGCCAAATATAAAAGATAAACTAATCATAGTAAACCTCTCTGGTCGCGGTGATAAAGATATGATTCAAGTTAAAGATTTACTTCACTTTGATTAATAAACAGGACAGAACAATGAACATACAATTATTAAATAAAAATATTACAGATATATCAGCTGATATCTTAGTTGAGTTTTTATCATCTGATGAACTTAACGAGCATAAAAACAATAAAATATTAAATATGGCTGGCTTTAAGGCTGAACAAGACTCTATATGTTTTTTACATGAGCAGGCTATCTTGTTTTGTGGTGTAGAAAAAAAGAAAAGTGATGAGATTAGAAGTGCCGCTTCTAGTATGATAAAAGCAGTTAAGTCTTCAAACTACACCAGTGTAAAAATAAGTGTTTTAAACAACTCTACTTTAACTGCATTGGTTGAGGGAATTGTCCTAGCTGGCTATGAATTTAATGACTATAAATCTAAGCCAGAAGAGATAACTCTAAAAGATATATCTTTAGTTGCTAATGAACTTGATTTTGGTGAACTGAAAACAACTTTTGATGAAGCACTTATAGTTGCAAAAGCAACGTGTTTTACTCGTGATATTGTAAATACTGCTCCACAAGAGTTAAATCCACAAACAATGGTTACACTGGCTAAAAAATTGGCAGCAGATAACGCTTTAGAGTGTAATATTCTCCAAGAAGAAGATTTGGCGAAAGAAAAAATGGGTTCAATGTTAGCTGTAGGTCGTGCATCTATCCACGGTAGTGCATTAATCCACTTGACATACAAACCTTCTAACCCTAAAAAAATCATCTCTCTAGTGGGTAAAGGATTGACTTATGATAGTGGTGGACTTAGTTTAAAACCTGCTACTTCAATGGTAACGATGAAAATGGACAAAGCTGGAGCATGTGCTGTTTTAGGTATGATTAAAGCTGCAAGTGAGTTAAAACTTAATATTGAGATTCATGCTTTTATTGGTGCTGTTGAAAACATGGTAGGTGGAGATGCTTATAAACCTGATGACGTACTAGTTTCAAGAAGTGGAACTACAATAGAAGTTAGAAATACTGATGCTGAGGGTCGTTTAGTCTTAGCCGATGTTTTAAATTATGCGCAAGACACAGTAAAAGCTGACTATATCTTTGACTTTGCAACACTTACCGGTGCATGTATGGTAGCACTTGGACAATATACAACAGGTCTTATGGGACACTCTCATAAATTAAAACATGACCTATCAAAAGCAGGTACTGCTTCTGGTGAGCTGATTAGTTCTCTACCGTTTAACAGACATCTCAAAAAACTACTTAAAAGTGAGATAGCCGATATTTCGAATGTTGCTTCAAAACCTTATGGTGGAGCTATCACGGCTGGTATGTTTTTGGATAAATTTATACAAAAAGAAAACAAAAACAAATGGATGCACTTTGATATTGCCGGTTCAGCATATACAGAAGCTGCTTGGGATTGTAATGTTTATGGTGGGACTGGTGCCGGTGTTCGCTTAATAAGTAACTATTTAAAGAGCATATAAATATAAATTACACTAAAGTGGTATATTTTAACCACATCTGATACTTTTATAGTGTTATATTAATTTAAACAATCACATTTAATACTTTTTATAGTATTATATTTCATAACAATTTAAATATAGAAGAGGAATTCTATACATATAACGCCAATTCAAGTTTAAAGTGCAACACTTATAAAAAATAATGAGAGATGGATTGAAGAGAGGTTAGCTGCGATAAAATAAGATTCCAATCCAACAAGATAGGGAAACTTATGAAATACAAACAGCTAACCATGAAAGAAGGCTTTCTATCCTCTTTAGTGTTAGAAAAATCAACAGTTCTGCATATTAACAAAAGCAACTTGTATCCTCAAAAAGTAGATTTTGTAGTCTCTTTGTTGCAGATGGTCAAGTTTATTGATTAAATGGAAATTTAGATAAACATGAAAAATAAAAATACCAAATCCTTATCAACTAAAATTGTATTTTCTATTATACTCGTATTTTTTCTTATAATCTTTGTTATTTTTGCTGTTTTTGAAAAAATAAATAAAGAAGCTTTTTATAATATTGAGATTGAAAAAGCCAATATAATTGCAAGAACCATTGAGCCACTTATTGCAGTTAATATCTATCTTAACATGCAAAATAAAATAAACCAATTTTCACTTCAACTATTGGAAAACCCGGATATACTGGCAGTAAAAGTCTTAAAGGGCCATGAAGTAATTAATGAGATAAAATCTATAGAGTATGAACAAAATATTCTCGACTCTTTTGTTATTAAAAAGCTTATTTTTCAACCTAACACTAATAAAAAAATTGGCACTCTTATTATTGTGTACTCTAGTAAAAATTACACAGAGCTAATTAATAAATATACA
Organism: Sulfurimonas sp.; assembly: GCA_021648285.1. Taxonomy (GTDB): domain Bacteria; phylum Campylobacterota; class Campylobacteria; order Campylobacterales; family Sulfurimonadaceae; genus Sulfurimonas. Next base: position 10,172 of record JAKITC010000052.1, read on the forward strand.
AAATTAACTGCATCTATACTTCTTGCTCTTGGTATAATTTTTTTACTCTTTGGTATTTATATCAAAAAACTTCTTTCACCGCTTCTAAGAATTGCTTCATTATTAAAACACTATTCTCCAAAGAAAAAGATTGAATTTCCATTTGCATCAAAAAATGATGAAATAGGCTTAATATCAAGTGCCTTAAATAATATGCAAAATAAAATTGTAGAATACTCAAAAAAACAGCAAAATATCAACAAGTATCTTGAGGAAAAGGTAAATGAAAAAACATTAGAACTTCGTAGGCAGCTATATATAGACACTTTAACTGAATTACCCAATAGATTTAGCTTACTTAATGATATAAAAAATTTCGATGATGGAGCACTGCTTATTATTAATATTGATGACTTTAAAGAGATAAATGATTTCTTTGGACATATTGCAGGTGATGACATATTAAAAATGTTTTCACATAGGCTGAGCAATATATTCAAAGGTAAGCATAACATTGAACTAAAGCGCTTATACGGTGATGAATTTGCTCTGTTTTTTATGAAAAAGCCTCCACTAAATGATTTTATAAAGACCGCACAGAAATTAATTTATGACATAGAAAAAATGGTATTTTTCCATGAATACAATGAGATAGGTATAAGGGTTACTATAGGAGGTGCTTATCAGATAGACAAAATCTTGGAAAAAGCTGATATTGCTCTAAAATCGG
>JAKITC010000053.1 GCA_021648285.1 Sulfurimonas sp.
CAAATTCTTACATTAACTCTTCATTCTCAGAGTTAACTACTAGTGCAGTTGGAAGTGATTTCATCACCTCAGTTGCAAATGATGGACCGGACAAAAAGGCTATGTTAGAACTTGGGATGTGATTAGAATATATCTCATTTAAAAATCGCCCAGTAGTTGCTTCTATGCCTTTTGATGCTACTAAGACTTTTTGATGTGAAAAAATAAAGTTTTCCTCTAGCCAAGATGCAATCTGCTGAGTAGGAATGGCAATTACAAGATACTCAAATTTTAATATATCTTCCATTGAGATGAAGTTTTTCATATCTCTTGGCGACCTAGAACTTATGTAAACTTCATTTTTTTCACTAAGTGCAAAAGCTAAAGCTGAGCCCCATTTACCTGCTCCAATTACTCCTATCTTACTCACATCTGCTCCCTATCAATTTTTCAAAATCAATTATGTCTTTTTCATACCCAACAACTATGAATACATCACCATTTTTTATAGGATGATGCTTAGTCTTTGATGAATATATAAACTCTCTAGAGTTGTCTTCATGAACCACAGAGATAACTATTATGCCATGTTCACTGCTCCAGTCTATTTCAGCCGGATATTTTTCTTCAAAGAGATGATGATTTTCTACTTTAATTTGTGCTATTTGTAAAGCACTCTGTTCATATAAAATATTATGTAAGACTTCAGTCACTGTTGGTTTTTCTAACATCTCGACGATAACATTTGCGGTTGTCTGAGTAAGAGGTACAACTCTTGAAGCACCGGCTAGAGTAAGCTTTGAAGCGCTCTCTTTATCTTTGGCAAGTGCTATAATACTTAAGTCATTAAAGCAATCTCTCAACGATATAGTTAAAAATATATTTTCTGCCATATCTTCAAGTGTACAAAATACCACACTTTCATTTATATCAACTTGGTCATATAAGTCATCCCAATCATCAGTTAAATCAAAAGAAGAGACTTCGTATTGTGTATCCTCTTTGTTAAGTATGCTTGTATTTTCATTTAATTTAAATATGCGTATATTTTCATAACGAGATGATATATTTTTTGCTATCTCAAAAGCGTACTCGTTATATCCAAATATTAAGGCATTTTTATATTTCATCTGTTGCCCTTTTTGTGTAGATATTTATTGAAGTCACTGATAAACTGCACATTTCCAATAACAAGGAGCAAGTCACCTTTTTCTAATAATATGCTATCTTGCGGGTTAAATAAAAATCCAGAGTCTGTTTTTTTATATATCCCTAAGAGTATGACTCTGTACTTCCTGTTTTTAATTTCACCTACAGTTGTAAAACTGCTAAGTACCCTCTCGTTTATAACAATCTCTTGAATATCAATACCGTTTAAATTTGATCGAAGGGCGTGAATAGCCTCAAATGCAACAGGTTTGCCAATAAATTCCTTTGCAATCATTCCGACCAGTTCTTTTTCATATATTAGTTCATTTACACCTGCAAATTTTAGCTTATTTCTACTTGTCTCATTTATTAAAACTGAGAGTATAAATATATCTTTATTAAAAGAGCGAACGGTTAAGGCTGTATAAACATTTTTTACATCACTATGACTTAAACATAAAATTGTTTTAACTTGAGTATCAATTTTTATACGAAGTTTTTTATAACTATCAATACTGCCTGGGTCATAATTTAGAGCAATAAAACCATCTTTGCTTGCTTCTTCTACCATGTTTTTTTGCTCGTCTAAAATAATAACTTTAGAATTTTTACTTAGTTTTTTTGCAACCTCTTTGGCTACGCTACTATATCCACATATAAGATAAAACTCTTTTAGTTTTGAGACATCGTCTATCATTTTTATATCTTTTATCTCATCAAGTTTCTCTGTAAATGCTGTAACGATAAGTGAAGTTGTAAAAGAAAACACTGCGATACCTGCAACTATAACAAACATTGCCACAAATCTACCAGCTTCTGTTGTAGGAGTTATATCACCATATCCTACTGTTGAAATAGTAACAATAGACCAGTATACAGCCTCAAAAAGTGTATCGATTGGAGAATCTGGATTGTTTCCTTCCATCACATAAATCAAAACAGATGAAACAAAAATAATAATTGAAGCGAAAATAAGAAGTGTTAAGAACTCAAACTTTTTTGCTGCAATAACAGAAGTAAAAGTTTGAATACTTTTTGTATATCTGAAGAGCTTAAATACACGAAAAAGTATAAATATTCGAAGTAATCTCAGCTCATGAAAAAATGGAATAATTGCAAGTAAATCAATAATAGCTTTCATCGATAGAATATATTTAAATTTAACTATAGACACCTCTTTTAAAGTCTTTAAAAGTTGAAAATTTTCTCCAAGCATTGCATCATGTTCACTCTGCTCGATTATAATCTTTGTAACGCTACTGATAACCCAAAGTCTTAACATGTACTCAATAAAAAATATAAAAGAAACAATATAATTGTTAAAAAAAAGCAATTCCAGGCTTACCTCTGATTTAACTTCTCTAACTAAAATAATAACACTTGCAAATATAAGTGTAATCATAAAAAGATCAAAATATTTTTTGTATTTGTAGTTAGAATTTTCTAGCAAATTATAAAAAAATGTCTTGATTCTTGCATACTTTGCAGAAGTATTGATACTGTATGCGATGTTTATAATTAAGCGCTTAAGCAAAACCAATTATCCTAATTTTGCTTTTAATACTTCGTTTACAGCCTGAGGGTTTGCACTACCTTTTGAAGCTTTCATTACTTGACCGACAAAGAAACCAAAAAGTTTATCTTTTCCGCCCTTATACTCCTCAATCTTATCTGGATTAGCAGCAATAATCTCATCACAAATAGCCTCAATTGCCCCACTGTCACTAACTTGTTTTAGACCAAGTGCATCAATAACACCATCTACATCTAAGTTCTCTTCCATGAGTTTGTCTAGTACCTCCTTAGCAGCTTTACCACTGATAGTGCCATCTTCTATTCTTTTTACCAAATGTCCAAGTTTTTTAGCATCAACCGGAGAGTTACTAATGTTCATCTCACCTTTTAGACGACCTGGAAGTTCTGTAGTAAGCCAAGTAAGAGCATTTTTAGCAGTTATGCCCTCTTCCATCATTGTCTCAAAGAAGTGTGCCATCTCAACAGCAGAAGTTACAACACCGGCACTGTACTCGTTCATGCCATAGTCTTTTACGAATCTGTCTCTCTTCGCATCCGGAAGTTCCGGGATTTGTGAGTAGGTAGCCAGCATTTCATCAGTTACTACTGCTTTTAACAGGTCAGGTTCTGGGAAGTAACGATAATCTGCCGCTTCCTCTTTCCCCCGCATAGAACGAGTCTCTTGTTTAGTCTGATCAAACAGTCTAGTCTCTTGAGCAATCTCTTGCTCATAAACACCATCTTCCCATGCTTCTGTTTGACGAGCAAATTCTAACTCAATAGCTTTTTGGATAAATTTAAATGAGTTTATATTTTTCACTTCAACACGAGTGTAAAGTTTCTCCTCGCCCTTGGGACGGATAGAGACATTTACATCCACACGAAATGATCCTTCTTGCATATTTGCATCACCAATATCTAAGTAACGGATGATTGAGTGAAGTTTTTTAAGATATAAAATAACCTCCTCAGAACTTCTCATATCTGGCTCTGAAACTATCTCAAGCAGAGGTGTTCCTGCACGGTTTAAATCTACTTTTGAGATATCCCCGTCATGTATATTTTTACCTGCATCTGCTTCAATATGAGCACGATTTATACGAATAATTTTAGATGTAGGTTCATTCTTCTGGTGACCTGCACCCTCTTCGAGAAAATCAATCTCCAACTTACCATGTTCAACCACAGGAGTGTAAAGCTGAGTAATCTGGTAAGCTGAGGGACTATCTGGGTAGAAGTATGATTTTCTATCAAAAAACGACTCTCTGTTGATAGTTGCATCTATTGCGGTACCGAGCATAATTGACTTATGTAAAACCTCTTTGTTTAAAACAGGAAGAGCACCTGGAAGCGCTAAACAAGTTGGACATGTATTTGTGTTTTGTTTGTGATTGAAACTCGTTGGACACGAGCAAAAAAGTTTTGATTTTGTATTAAGTTGAACATGGACTTCAAGACCGATAACTGTTTCAAACATAGGTTTCCTTAGATAAATTCATAATATTAAGGGTACATTTTATCTAATTAAAGCTTTTAGATCTCATAAAGGAACATTGTTCAATGGTAATTTTCTCTTGAAAATTACCATTAAGCCTTATTTTCTCCACAATATCTGTTATCTATCTAATTCATCCCTTACCAATTGTACGGCTTTCACCATATTTGCTAAACTTGGTTTAACCTCTTCCCATTTTCTAGTTTTTAGGCCACAATCTGGATTTATCCAAAGTTGTTTTTTTGGCAAAACTTTAAGAAGCAGTTTTATCTGTTGTTCTATTTCATCTACACTTGGAACTCTTGGAGAGTGAATATCATAAACTCCCGGTCCTACTTCTTGTTTGTATCCAACCTCTTTAAAGATTTTAAGTAGTTCGTTTCCACTTCTTGCTGTTTCAATAGAGATTACATCTGCATCCATAGCTTCAATAGTTTTAATTATATTGTTAAATTCACTATAACACATATGAGTATGGATTTGAGTCTCTTCTTTCGCTGAACTTACAGATATCTTGAAATCTCTAAGTGCCCATTTTTCATAAATTTTTATTTTTTCATCTCTAAGGGGATAACCTTCTTTGAAAGCTGCCTCATCAACTTGTATGATTTTAATACCTGCTTTTTGTAGGTCATCTATCTCATCACTTAAAGCTACAGCAATCTGTTTTGATACTTTATCTCTTGACATATCATCTCTTACAAACGACCAGTTTAAAATTGTAACAGGACCGGTTAACATTCCTTTCATTATTTTATCTGTTTTACTTTGTGCATAAGTTATCCAATCAACTGTCATAGGTTTAGGTCTGCTAATATCTCCATATATAAACGGTGGTTTTACACATCTACTTCCATAGCTTTGCACCCAACCATTTTGACTAAAAGCATATCCTTTTAACTGCTCTCCGAAGTATTCAACCATGTCATTTCGCTCAGGTTCACCATGAACTAATACTTCTATGCCACACTCTTCTTGAAAAGCAACACAATCATTTATATAATCTTTCATCTGCTTTTCATAATTTTCTTTAGATATTTCACTATTTTTAAAATCTCTTCTAGCCTTTCTAACTTCTGGAGTTTGTGGAAATGAGCCAATTGTTGTAATCGCTAAATCTTTATACCCCAAAATTTCTTTTTGAAGTTTAATTCTATCTTTATATTCACCATCTCTTTGTAGTTTGGTAAATTTTTCTACTCTATTGTGTACAACTGTGTCATGAATCAAAGAAGATGTTTCTCTACTTTTATTTGCTTCTGTATTTTCATATAAAGCAATTTTTTCTTTTTTATCTAAACTATCGGCATCATTAAAAAACAGTTTTGATATAAGTGAAACTTCATCGAGTTTTTCTATCGCATAACTAAGCCAGTTTTTAATTTGCTTATCAAGCTTCTCTTCATACTTTAGAGCAATTGGGGTGTGCAAAAGAGAGCATGATGAGCTTATAATAATATTCTCTTTATTAATCTTCTTTGCAATAGTTTCTAAAAGCTGAACTGTATTCACAATATTATTTTTCCAAATATTTCTACCGTCAACAATACCAGCAATTAATTTTTTGTTACTATCTGCGACGGTATGAAGATACTCTAAGTTATCTTCCCCATATAAAAAATCAAGTCCTATGCCCCAAATAGGAGTATTTACTAAGACTTTTGTGGCTTCATTTGAGTGTTCAAAATATGTCATTACAACAATATTAATATTAGCACTTATGTTTGCTAATCTATCATAGGTTGGTTTGATAAGGCTTAATATTTTTACTTCATTGTCTTTTACAAATATCGGTTCATCTATTTGCACAGTTATGTTTTCATCTAGTTTTGCAATTTCTTTTAAAAGTTCTTCATAAATAGGAATTATTTTACTATATAACTCGTAAATATCACCTCTATCCACTCTCTTAGATAATCCTAAAAATGTGATAGGCCCTATTAGGTTGATTTTTGTTTTTATACTCAACTCTTTTGCTTCACCGTACTCGCTTAAAATTTTTGTAGCATTCAATTTATACTCATCATCAAGTGATAATTCAGGTACTATATAATGATAATTTGTATTAAACCACTTTGTCATCTCCATTGCAAAACTTGATTTATTTCCTCTGGCCATAGAAAAATACAAATCTTCATTTTTTAAGTTATTAAATCTTTTAGGAATAGCACCTAACATAACAGCAGTATCAAGCATATTGTCATATAGTGAAAAATCATTAGAACTGATATATTCAATACCAGCATCTTTTTGATAATTCCAGTGTCTCTTTTTAAGCTCGCTTGCTATTTTTTGTACTTCACTAAAATTGCATTTTTTAGCCCAAAAACTCTCTAAAACTTTTTTTAACTCTCTTTGCTCCCCTATTCTTGGGAATCCTACTATATAATTTTTTGACATTACTTTATCCTTTAATTTTTGTTTTGTTCGAAATTATTATTAAATATGAGGTATAGGAGGATGAGTACCTGTTCTGCGAAATGCAAAATAGGTTGTGTAATATGGACATCTAGGAATATATACATTCCACAAAAGAGTTATTTTTGTTTTTAATTTGTAAAAACAATTACAGTGACAAGGTTTTACATTTAAGACACAAAGAGTTTTTAAAATATCGCAGGGCGGGTCATTTTCATTTAATTTTTCATCTTCTTTTGTTATTTTATTATGCAATAAAGAGTATATTGATGATACATGGCTTTGTAATTTATTTTGCACTGTATAGGCTAGTATAGCCGAAAAAGTAAAATATTTTTTTGCAAAGCCTTTAGGTGATTTCAATTTTTCCCTTCTGTTTTTCTGCAATTATATCTAAAATATTATTTTTAGCAGTTTTATCAGGAACTTAAGACTATATAAATGAAGAATTTAACTATTTTTGAGAAAGAATCTCTTCTAAAAGTTTTGTCTGTTTTTTACTCTCTTCAAACTTTTGTCTGTTTATTGAAAAGGCGTCAAGTGCTAAGATCATAAAAAATGAGATAACTATAAAAATTATGGTGATAAAAAGAGCGAGTGAAAAACCTAAAAAGGAGAGAAGTTGAAAAGTTATAAAAGCACCAAAGATGACTATCGCCCATGATGCTCCGAGCAAAAAGCTTATAATCCTATCGAATTTGTCTTTTTGCATCAAGAGAATTTCTTAGTGTTCCTCAACCGCTACGGCACCACCAATATAAACATAAGTTAGCATCATGAAGATAAACGCTTGCAAGAATGCCATAAAAGTAAGCAGTGCAAACGGAATCATCGGTAAAACCCAAGGAGTAAGCATCAAGATTACCATTAAGAACATATCATCACCTTTAACATTACCGAAAAGACGGAAGCTAAGAGAAACTAAACGAGAAAAGTGAGAAACTATCTCAATTGGAAACATTAACCAGTATAACCACCAAACAGGACCCATAAAGTGTTTAAAGTACTTAATAACACCGTGTGCACGGATACCGATATAGTTGTAATAGACAAATACTGCAAGTGCTAAAGTTAAAGGCATCTCTAAAAATGCGGTAGGTGCTTCAAAACCAGGTAATACACCGATTAAGTTTGCAATACCTACAAATAAACCTATTGTTGCAACAAGCGGTACATATTTAATCGCATGTCTTTTGCCCATAACGTCCGTTCCCATCTCTAGAACCCCGTTAAGGTATGCTTCCATAACATTTTGAGTTCCTCTTGGAACCATCTGAAGATTAGACATAGCCATTTTAACCAACATTAAAGCTATTCCAGCAGATAATAACATGTGTGTCATGTAGATAAAAGTTTTATCGTGAGATAACAAACCGAAAAATGTGAATAATTCACCCATAGGTGTACTCCCTGTCTTAAATAATTGAGGCATTATAGTCAAAGTTGGATTAAACTTTTATAATACCAAGCTTTTTTTATGTATTTTTTCTATCTTTGTTCATTTTTGGCTTTACATCTTTTGCTGTGTAATTTTTATTTGCAATGCTTTCTAAAAACACAGTAGCGTATGAACCCTTGGGAAGAGTAAAAGATATATTTAACTTTGTCTCTTTTCTAACGTAATTACACTCTATATCTTTTGGATATATAAGAGCTTCTCTGCGATAACCTTTTTCTTGCAAAAACTCATCATCATACTCCTTTTCAATCTCTCTGGCTTCATCTCTTGCACGAAATACATCTCTACCACACAAAAGCCCAGTAGGCACAAGTCTGTTATTCTCAAACTCTCTATTTGGCATTATTTTAGGAGTAGATAATTTCTTATCTTTTGACATGTAGACATCACCATCAAGAAGTAAAAACTTACCATCATTTTTTTCACGGCTAAGTTCAACACGCTCTCTTAGCCAGTCATTAAAAAACGTACTTTGATATATAGATATTAAAAAGTTTTTAATCTTATTGTCTTCTATAAAAATTTCACCTTTTATCATATCCTGAGCTTGTTTTATAGAGTCATTGTCACGACCAAATCTCTGATAACCAAAATAGTTGGGAAGACCGTTTTTAGCTATTTTTCTTGCAACTTTTTCTATCCTGCCGGAATCAATATTATCAACAAAATGCAAGTTTATACTAAATCTGTTTCCTGCCAAATCACCCATTCTGATAGAGTGAGAGTGTCTAGTAGTTTTTAAAATCTTTATCTGTTTATGATGAAACTTTTTAAGCATCTTCTCATAACTTGAATCAACAGATATGTACTGTGTTGTTGTCGCATGTTTATCTTTGAGACCTGCATAACCTATCTTTTGAGCAGGCACGGCTAAATATTCTGCAAAAATTGCTACCATATCCCAAGTTGTCATTTCAACTTTCTTGACATGTAGTATTAGGTAGTTTCCCTTACCCTTAAACTCACCATCCATAACTTCATCAACATTAAAATCTGTCGGAGTTTGGAAAAACTTAAAACTTATATCACTTGTTGTATCTAAATATTCTCTTTTTCGCATGCCAATCCTAAAGTGCTAAAAATTTTAATTCTTTTGAAGCGATTGCTATATCTTTTTTTATCGCTTTTTTTAACTCTTGGATTGAGTCAAATTTCTTGTTATCTCTTATAAAAGATACAAAACTTATACGTGCGCTTGTTGTACATAAAACTTCACCATCTAAAATATGACTCTCTATAGCAAAGCTTCCGTCTGTAGTTACCCGATGACCTACAAATGATACTGATGGATGGTAATGTTCTTCATCATCTATGCGAGTCGAAGTCGCGTAAACTCCCTCTTTTGGGATTAAATACCCTTTAGTATCCAAGTTTATAGTAGCTACTAACTCTTTTTTTCCTATACCCTGACCCTTGACTATATTGCCTCTAATAGTGTAATTATGCCCTAAAAATGCATTTGCACCCTTAACATCGCCTAGTTGAAGTTTAGCTCTGATTTTATGGGAATGAACAGAATCACCATGAAGGTTGACCTCATCAATAACTTGAACATCTCCATCTGCATTTTCTTTGAGAAAAAGAGTTCTTAAATCATCAAAAGAGTATTTTCTGTTTTTTCCAAAATGAAAGTCATAACCGACAACTATTTTTGCAAGTTTAGGAAACTTCTTTTTTAGAAACCCTATAAACTCTTCCCCGCTCAAGTTACGAATATCACCCAACTCAAGATAAAGAATAGGATAGTGAGAAAAGTGTTCTCTATCTTTTTTCGGTGTGAGATTTGCATACCCTGTCTCTATAACAACGATAGTTCCATTCTCACCTAAGGCATTAAAGAGGTGTTGATGACCTATGTGCATACCATCAAAACCGCCTATGGCTATGGCAGTGCTATTTTTCAACTTCTTGTTCCTTTTCTATTATTTTCAAACACTCTTCTTTCATAATCTGAGGTACATTTTTTTGCAGTATTTATATAATCATCAAAAGGTTTAACAATCTCTATCTCATCACTAAAGGTATTTATGTCTAGTGCTACTAATGAGCTATAAAGCTCTCTAATATCTGTTATGTTTAACTCATCGTCATATAATTTTTTCAGCATATTATCTGCATATATTATAGATATGACGATGTTTATAATATCTCTTGTTAAATTATTATTTCGTCTATATACAATCTTCTTTGAAATTATACTTTCTATACTCTCAATATATACTGTATCTGTAAAAATTTCTTTAAAATCATCTATTAAGGGCACCTCTAAAAACCCTTATATTCTCAGCATTATAGCAAATATGCTAATACAAGGCGAAATTACGAAGGAACTACTAGGAGTCTGTCGGATTAAGCTAAATCAAGATAACAGCGAAAAGTAGATAAAATAAATATAAATACAAGAGAAGTAGAGCAATATTTATACATGAAACAATTCAAAGCATCCAATCGGAATCAG
>JAKITC010000001.1 GCA_021648285.1 Sulfurimonas sp.
GGCTGATTCCGATTGGATGCTTTGAATTGTTTCATGTATAAATATTGCTCTACTTCTCTTGTATTTATATTTATTTTATCTACTTTTCGCTGTTATCTTGATTTAGCTTAATCCGACAGACTCCTAGGTTTGACTACTGTTAAAGGTGAATTTTAAAAATTCAATAAATTAATTTAAGTAAGCGATCTTAAAAGCTTACGAATCCCACCTGTTATTTTGGCTAAACTATATGCAGACATGCCGAAAAAAGTTTGAGCCTCTGTATCTGCACCGTTTTTTATTAGGAAATCCACAATATCTCTGTGTCCAAACATGGCAGCAAACATCAAAGGGGTTTTTCCTCCGCCGTTATCGGCATCGATATTTGCATCATGTTCTAACAGAAGCTTTACAAGTTCAAGATCGCCTTTAAATGCTACTCCGCCAAGAGGTGTCTGCCCTCTGTCGTTGCGTTTATCAACATTTGCATGATAATGCAACAACATAGCAGTAGTATCGATATGTCTGGAGTAAGCAGCAAGCATCAGAAGTGTATTGCCTTTTTCGTCGCACAGCTCTACACTTAAGCCTGATTCTATCATACGCTGAAGCGTATCACTCTCTCCTACTCTGGCGAAATCAAGTGCCATCATCTGAAGCTCTATGTATCGTGCTTCTTCTTCATGGCTCAGAGATAAATTTTCCGTTTTACAGTCCTAGTGCTTTTGAGACTCCGGCACTGTAAGTGGAATCAACTTTTTCAAAAAGTGACAACTGTCTATCTATAATCTCTCTTGGAACACCATTCATAGCTGCGGCTATGTTTCCAAATAGCTGATTTTTCTGATCTTCGTTCATCAGATGGAAAAGAGCTCTTGGCTGTGAGTAGTGGTCGTCACTATCCTCAAGATGGTTATATCGGTATCCATCACCATCTACAGAAAACGGCGGTTCAACAAATGATTTGTCTTCAACAGGGCCGTCAAAACTATTTGGCTCATAATAAGCATCACTGCTTGCAGGTTCGCTGAAATTCATAGGACCATCTGCATGGTATGTGTTAACTTCACTTAAAGGTCTGTTTACCGGAAGCATCTCATAGTGAGTTCCTAATCTATATCTGTGTGCATCTGCGTAGGAGAAGACTCTGGCTTGAAGCATCTTGTCAGGTGACCAGCTGATTCCTGGGACAACATTTGATGGGCTAAATGCAGATTGTTCAATTTCTTGGAAGTAGTTTTGTGGGTTTTTATTTAGCTCAAACGAACCTACCTCAATAATAGGATAATCAGCATGTGGCCACACTTTTGTCAAGTCAAAAGGGTTGAAAGAGGCATTTTTCGCATCTTCCTCTGTCATAATCTGTATCTGCATGTTCCATTTTGGAAAATTTCCATTTTCAATGGATTCGTACAAATCCCTTTGATTACTTTCTCTATCTTTTGCAATAACAGCCTCAGCTTCAGCATTTGTCATAGTCTCAATACCTTGAGCCGTTTTGAAATGAAATTTTACCCAAAAACGCTCACCACTTTCATTTATAAGACTGTATGTGTGTGAAGCGTAACCATTCATATGTCTAAGCGTTTTTGGAATTCCACGATCAGACATCAAAGTAGTCACTTGATGTAGTGACTCAGGACTTAGTGACCAAAAATCCCAGGCAGCTGTATTGCTTCTCATATTTGTTCTTGGATGTCTTTTTTGCGTATGAATAAAATCAGGGAACTTCAACGGGTCTTTAATAAAAAATATGGGAGTGTTGTTTCCTACTAGGTCCCAGTTACCCTCAGTAGTATAAAATTTTATGGCAAAACCACGCACATCTCTTTCAGCATCAGCAGCACCTCTTTCTCCCGCAACTGTAGATATTCTGATTAGCATAGGTGTTTCCGTACCTTTTTGTAAAACCTTTGCTTTTGTATATTTGCTTATATCGTGCGTAATAGTTAAAGTTCCAAATGCACCACTGGCTTTTGCATGAACTACACGTTCAGGAATACGCTCTCTATTTTGATGAGCTAGTTTTTCTAAAAGCTGATAGTCCTGCATCAATAACGGTCCACGAGCACCTGCGCTTAATGAATTTTGATTGTCGCCTATAGGGTTTCCGCCGCTTGTAGTCATTGTTTTTTTCATTGTATCCTCCTTGAAGAGATGCATTTCACATCTCTTTTATCACTATGCGTTTTCAGCACACCATTGTTTTGTAAGTTAGTGGATATTTTTCTTGATATCAGCGATAAACTCATGAATGTCATCATAAAGGGCCTGAAGATCTTCTTCATGTTCCACCTCATCAGCAAGAATTTGAGAGACAAGATCGTAAGTGATAATATCTTTTTCACGAGTAATATCAAGAATATTAGAATAGACACTAATCGCACACTGTTCACCCTTAATCGCCTGCTCTAGGACAGTAAGAACATCAGGATTTTCAGGTGCATCGTAACCGCAATTTGAATGTGTCAACCAATCTTTGGGGTGAAGAACAGGTGTTCCGCCGAGTTGTAAAATACGACCTGCTACCATATTTGCATGACGCAGTTCATCGGCCGCATGTTGATCGAGTTCAGCAATAGCTGCATCTTTCATCAGCCCTTTAACCACCTTGGATTCAATAAAATACTGGTAATAAGCTAGCCATTCGTCACAGTACGCCTTATTTAACAACTCTGTTACTGTCTCAGCTTCGATGCCTTTGAGTATTGATATGCCACGTTTCGCCATAATTGTTTCCTTTGAAAATAAATATTTAAACACAAGTATACACTATTTACAGTGCAAGGTGTAGCTTATTTGGTTTGTTTTAATGTTGTGTTGCTTCAGTTTATAATTGAATATATACTGAAGCTTTTGCTCCACAGACAGGACATTTTTCAAGTGGTGTACCTAGCTCTATATGACCACATATAGGACATAGGTAAATATTTATTTCATCCAAATCTTTTCCGTCTTTGACAGCTTGAAATGCTTTATTATACAACTCTGCATGAACTTTTTCAGCCTCCATTGCATAACCAAACATCTTCTTTGCTTTGTGATTATCTTTTTTAGCTTGTTCATACATAGGTGGATACATGTCTTCGAATTCATATGTCTCACCCTGAATTGCAGCTTTAAGATTGTCTAAAGTAGAATCTATCTTATCCATTGCTTTTAAATGACCCGAAGCATGAATTTTTTCAGCTTCTGCTGTAGTCCTAAAGAGTTTGGCAATATTTGCAAATCCATCTTTTTCAGCCCTGTCGGCAAATGCACTATATTTTTGAAAAGCTTGAGACTCTCCGCTGAATGCTGTTTCTAAGTTTTCTTGGGTTGTTGGCACCATGTATCCTTTTTAATAAAATAATTTTTTATAAAGGAAAAAAATTATCCTTAACGAAATTATAGTGCTAAAATACTTAAAGGAAAATTATTGTTATTTACTATATATGATATGTCTGTGTAATTAAATAAATAGAGAGATATAATTCTATTATGATGAATTATGAGAATATATTGAGAGAACATAATCTGAAGGCGACTAATCAAAGGGTTGGTATCTTGTCGATTATGGAACAAAAAGGTCATATCAGCATAGAAGATTTGTACAGTAAGATCAAGCTTGATTTTCCTTCTATATCACTTGCAACTCTATATAAAAATATGCATGCAATGTTAAAGAATGAGCTATTAACTGAAATAAAAGTAGAAAATTCAAAGACTCACTTTGAAATTGCTAGTAACAACCACGCACACCTGTATTGCGAAAAATGTAGAGAACTTGTTGATTTGGATATCGAATTTAAGAAACTAAATAATGAGATTTTAAAAGATAGCGGATTTTTGCTAAATAAGACAAACTTGACATTTAGCGGCATTTGTATTGCTTGTCAAGGTGTTTAGAATATAATCTTCTCAAGCTCCTCAAGCGGGGCACTTGTGATATTCTCAAACTGAGTACGATTAAAAGTCTGCTGTCTTTTCGCAAGTTGTGCTGTATGAGTAGATATATTTTCAAGCATCTGCTCTTTTGTGACCTTTCCGTCTAGATACTCTAATACCTCTACTATACCGATAGAGTTCATAGAATGTGGAAGTCTAGTATATTTTTTTTCCAAATCACATACTTCATTTATCAGACCTAACTCTAACATTTTATTGGTTCTTTTTGAGATTCTTTTTCTTAAGATATCTCTATCGATATCTATATTGTATATGTCTAGATTTTCTATGATTGGTTTTGGAGGATTTTGATAAAAGTATTCGCTTGGAGTTAGTCCTGAAGCCTCATAAATAAGTAGTGCTTTTTCTATCCTATAGCTGTCCTTGGCAGATATGTTTTTCATGTAATGACTATCTTTACTTTTTAAAAATTCATAACACTCTTGCAGATTGTTTAGTTTGACATGTATATTTTTTGATACTTCTTCAGTGATTTTTGGGAGAGTGGATAGCCCTTGAATAAGGGATTTTAAATAAAAAGATGTTCCGCCTACAATGATAAGGTTTTTATTTTCTTTTTGACAAATGGACACAACATTTTTATAAATGTCAATAAAAACATCAACACTAAAGTAATCATCTGGATTTAAAATATCTATGCCAAAATGTTTAACAGAGCCAAGTTCATCTTGAGATGGTTTAGCCGATACAATATTAATCTCTTTGTAAATACTAAGTGAGTCAATAGAGAGTATATAAGCATCGATTTTTTTAGCAATTTTTATGGCTAAGTCACTTTTTCCAGATGCTGTTGGACCGATTATAGCAAGCTGTTTTATATCTGAATTCATTGTGAAATTATATCATTTTAAATCAACTTTAGATAAAATAGCCTTTAATTATACAAAAGGCAACATTTGCAACGATATATTAACAAACTAAAAAATTTTAATGAACTGGTAATGTTTGAGCACTCTATATTTTCACTTCCATTTATTTTTATTGCCATGATTGTTGCGGCAGACGGTTGGTTCGGTTTTACTCTACTTATTTTAGGTGTGTTCGCAGCAATAAGTGCAAGAAATTTTGCAATGGGTTTAAACAGGTATGCAGATAGAGATATTGATGCACAAAATCCTAGAACTTCTTCACGACCAAATGTTGATGGAAGATTAGATGCAACAAGTATTATGATCTTTACTCTTGTTAATGCTTTTGTTTTCGTAGCGGTTGCTTATATGATAAATTCATTAGCCTTCTATCTTAGTTTTCCAATTCTTTTAGTTTTGGGAAGCTATTCATACTTCAAACGTTTCTCATCATTAGCACATGTAGTCTTGGGTGTTTCTCTCGGACTTGCTCCAATAGCAGGTGTTGTAGCGGTTCTTGCAGAGATTACACCTTGGTCGGTTCTGCTCAGTTTGGGTGTTATCTTTTGGGTGGCAGGTTTTGATTTGCTTTACTCACTTCAAGATATGGAGTTTGATAAAGAAAAAGGTTTACACTCTATTCCATCAAAGTATGGTCACGAAGCCACTCTTCTGTTGTCATCATTATTTCATACGTTAACAGTAATCTTTTGGGCTCTTTTTGTTTGGATGGCAGGACTCGGCACATTCGCATTATTTGCTGTAATACTAAGTGCTTTTATGCTTGGCTATGAGCACTATCTGGTTAGAAAAGATTTTACTAAAATAGATCGTGCTTTTTTTACCGTTAATGGTTATCTTGGCATAGCATTTTTTATTTTAATAGTTTTAGATAAGGTTACCTCATGAATGTTCGTCTAGTTAAAGCACCGATTAGTATTCATTTCAGTGAAGCTACAGTAGATGAAGAGATATATCTTAGGGAGTATCAGCAGTTAAGTGAGAGTGACGATGATCCAATAAACCATTGGCTAAAACTTGCACGTGCAAAAGGTGATACCGCAGATACAGATCCAGTGCTGCTTAATCTTATGGTGGAGTTATATAGAAAGATAGATTCACTTGAGCGATTTATTAAAAATGAAGAGCTAAAAAGATTATCTCTGACTAATGAAGCTGAGATAGAATCTATAGGATTTGAGCACTTTAAATTATCAAATGATATTTTAAAAGAGGGCACTTCTTACTATGCAAGAGTAGAGATGCCGGTTCATCCAAAAAGAGATGTGGCGATTTTTTTTACAGCAGTGGATAAGTCACTGGCTAAAATAACTAAAATACATGATCGTGATGAAAAAGAGTGGGGAGCTTATCTTACAGCTAGAGAGAGAGTTCTTATCCGTGAAGCGAGAGAGAGTAAAGAATGAATTTAGAGTTTATAAGCATAGAGTATCTTGTAGTAGCTATGGCCGCTATGATTTTATATCTTATCTATTATGTTTTTACAAAAGATTCAGAATATAATAAAAATATTCGTTCGGTTGCGTCTGCGGCAGAAGAGTTAAATAGAGAAATATTCTATTTAAAGAAAAAGCTAAGTGATACTCAAAAAAAAATAAAAAATAGCACGAGTCGCATGAGCGATGATGACATTTATCAAGAAGTTGAGAGAACTGTTTATGATATGGTTAAGCCAATTTCTTTAGGATTAAAACGTTTAGAAGACAGTGTTCAAAGTATTGATGAGCATATAGATTCTAGAATCTCATCTTTAGAGAACGGCGTTAAACAGATATCTATTCCAACTTCTATTCATGGGAATGATGATGAAAAGATTATCTCATTGTTCAAGCAGGGAATCACCTTAGACACTATCTCAAAAGAATTACATATATCAAAAGCTGAAGTTGAGTTTGTTCTGAAAATCAACAAAATAAAGTAATATTTTGACAGCAGATAGAAAACTATTTACACTTGTTTCAATACTTATTGGAATCAGTATCGTTTTGACTTACTCCTTATCTGCATATACAACCCTGCTTTTTGGTGTAAATGAGTTTCACTTCGCCATAAGACAGGCAGCTTTTGGATTTTTAAGTATTCTAATTATTTGGTCTTTAGCTCAAGGGAACCCAGATAAATTACTTACTCCGATAGGTTTTACACTATTTATAGGTTCTGCAGTTTTGATGATAGCTATGCCGTTTTTACCTGAATTTTTGGTATCTGCTGTAGGCGGAGCAAAAAGATGGATAAAACTGTTTGGATTCTCTTTGGCACCGGTTGAGTTTTTTAAAGTCGGTTTTGTATATTTTTTAGCATGGAGTTTTTCCAGAAAACTTGGACATCATGATGGAATGGGAGTAAAGCAGGAGTATATTCGTTTTGCACCCTACGGTGTTGTTTTCATAGGCGCTATGTTTGTTATTGCTTTTGTTCAAAATGATTTGGGACAAGTTTTCGTGCTAGGGCTGACTCTTCTTTTTATGCTTATGTTTGCAGGAAGTAGCTTTAGATTTTTCTTAACATTGCTAGCCGGTGCTCTTGCGTTTTTTCTTTTCTTTATTTTTACAGCGGAGCATAGAATTCTTCGAATAAAATCTTGGTGGGCATTAGCACAAAATAGTGTTTTAGAAATATTTCCAGAGTCAATAGCTCAGCAGTTAAGGGTTCCGACAGCAGTAGAGCCATATCAGATAGGACATTCACTAAATGCTATACATAACGGTGGATTATTTGGAACGGGTATAGCAAACGGTACATTTAAGTTAGGCTTTTTAAGTGAAGTTCATACGGATTTTGTTTTAGCCGGATTGGCAGAAGAGTTTGGATTTATTGGAGTTTTATTTGTTGTTTTTATATTTTTATGGATGCTTCAAAGAATCTTCAAAATAGCAAACCGCGTGGAAGACTCTTCGCTTTATCTCTTTAGTATAGGCATAGGACTTCTACTTGCATTTGCATTTTTAGTAAATGCTTATGGAATCAGTGGTATTACTCCAATCAAAGGTATATCTGTTCCATTTTTAAGTTATGGTGGCTCATCCATGCTTGCGGCTTCTGTTGGAATCGGTATGGTTCTTATGGCATCAAAAAAAGCGAAGATGGACTAAGATGAAGCTATGTATAACAGGCGGTGGAACAGGCGGTCATCTAATGATAGCTCAAGCTCTTGTTGAAGCTGCTGTGCAAGATGGTCATGAAGCAATATTTGTTGGTTCAACAAGTGGACAAGATAGAAAATATTTTGGGGAGCATAGCGCTTTTTCACATGTATATTTTTTAGAGACTACCGGTGTTGTAAATCAAAAAGGTTTTTCCAAATTAAAAGCACTTTACAGAGTCTTTAAAGCTTTTTTTG
This sequence comes from Sulfurimonas sp., assembly GCA_021648285.1. GTDB lineage: Bacteria > Campylobacterota > Campylobacteria > Campylobacterales > Sulfurimonadaceae > Sulfurimonas. The sequence continues at coordinate 8,137 of JAKITC010000001.1, forward strand.
TCTCAAGAGCTTTACTGAAAAAACATAAAATTATGGCAACTTACAGTGTTGGCGGTTTCTCTGCTGCTCCGGCATCCTGTGCGAGTATAAGTAAGTTTATTCCTCTTTTTATGCATGAGCAAAATGCTGTTGTTGGAAGATTGAACTCGCTCTTAAAGCCATTTGCTAAAAGATTTATATCTGCTTATGATAAGAGCTCACCTATAAAAGGTTATCCCGTCAAAGAAGTGTATTTCACAAGTTCAAGAGTTAGAACAGAGCTAAAGAGTATTATATTTTTGGGTGGTTCTCATGGCGCAAAAGCTATAAATGACCTAGCATTAAGTGTTGCTAAAAAGCTTCAAAACTTAGGTATTAAGATTATTCATCAAGCTGGTGAGAAAGATTTTGACAGGGTTAAAAAAGAGTATGAAGATTTACATGTAGATGCAGAATTATATGGCTTTACAAAAGAGTTAGACTCTTTAATGAGCAGAGCTGATTTAGCAGTAAGCCGAGCAGGTGCAAGTACCCTTTGGGAGCTTTGTGCAAATGGGCTTCCGGCTCTTTTTATTCCATATCCTCATGCTGCCGGAGATCATCAATTTTATAATGCAAGGTTTATAGTTGATAACAACCTTGGGTGGTGTGAACGTGAGAATGAAAACTTAAAAAATAAATTGATTTCTATTTTAAATGAAGAACTTGAGAGTAAAAGCCAAGCACTTTTAGAGTACGCTAATAAAGATGTAGCAAAAAAAATGATTGAAGATGTCGTACGAGGTTATAAATGATTAGAGAACTGGCACAAGATTTAGTTGATTTGATTTTTGACTGGGGCTATTTAGGAATCTTTTTACTTATGACTGTTGAGAGTTCTTTTATTCCATTTCCAAGCGAGATAGTTCTTGTACCGGCAGGATATTTGGCATCTAAAGGTGATATGAGTATCGGCATGATAATGACTAGTGCTTTGAGTGGATCCATGGTTGGAGCTTTAATAAACTATTATTTAGCTCTTACACTTGGAAGAAAACTCCTCTCTAAGTATGGGAAATATTTTTTTATTAAAGAGGAGGCTTTGCTAAAGATGGATAGCTACTTTGCCAAGCATGGACATATCTCTACTTTTATAGGCAGATTGATTCCCGGAATTCGTCAGCTCATCTCAATACCTGCAGGACTTTCAAGAATGAACTTGGCAGTATTTTCATTTTACACTGCATTAGGAGCAGGTATATGGGCTTTGATTCTTGTAATGCTTGGATATTTTATCGGTGAAAATGAAGAACTTATTAGTATGTACTTAAAACAGATAACTATAATTGTACTTATTACCTTGGTTTTATTGGCTTCTTGGTATTATACTGTTCAAAAAAGAAAAAAAGGATAAAATATATGAGTTATTTTGATTATATGTTCAACGCAGGTTTTTTTGGAACTCGTGCTCCATTTTTTATGGATCTGGTAACGTTTATAGTTGCTCTTTTACCTCTTCTTGTTGCAGGTGCAATCTCTCTTGCGAGAAATAGACACTACAAGGCTCACTCGTATGTTCAAACTTTTATATTTTATTTTTCTGTTATTGTCATTTCATACTTTGAATTTGGAGTAAGACTTAGCGGCGGGTTTAACCATTTTATGCAGGAGAGCAGCGTCTCGCACTCTTATGCTATCATAGTTTTAGTTTTTCATATTGCTGTCTCAGTAGTAACATTGATAATTTGGGCAACAACTATATTTAGAGCTAAAAAAATGCTACAATCTAATAAACATAGAAAAGCGGGTCTGATGACCTTTACAGGGGTTGTACTAACTTCACTAACAGGGATATGGGTCTATATTTTACTATTTGTATACTAATTCATATAAAAAGCACTAGTGCTTTGGGCTCTCTGCCGAAGAGAACCTAATGTTAATGTAGGTAGCGGAATCAGCGTGCCCCCCTTGAGGGTATAGAATAAAATTAAGGAATTTATTATGAAATATACATTAAAATTTAGAATTTGGCACTGGCTGAATGCAATCGTAGTCCTTGGTTTATTAGCTACTTTCTTTTTGAGAAAAACATTTCTTTCTTGGAGAACAAACTCTGAGATATTGATGACTAAGCTCACTGATATGGATATAGAAGTGACAGCAGAACAAACAAAAATATTGGCAAAAGCCGTTCGTGCAGGTATGTGGGAGTGGCATATAATTTTTGGATATGCACTTGCATTTCTAGTTCTATATAGAATTTATCTATTTTTTGCAGACAGAAGTGAAAAAGTAGATTTTAGCTCTTTAGATATGCATCATAAAGCTGTTAGAATATCTTATTATGTTGTTTATGCAATACTACTGTTTATGAGTGTAAGTGGTTTGAGTATACACTTTTACCAAGAGTTGGGCATGAGTAAAGATTTTACAGAAAGTATTAAAGAGATACATGAGACTGTCGCTTATGCAGTTGCTATTTTCGTTTCACTGCATATTGCAGGTGTATTTGTAGCAGATGCTACAGATGAAAAGGGTATTGTCTCAACTATGATAAACGGTAAAAAGTAATTTAAAATATAGATAAAAAAGCACTAGTGCTTTGGGCTTTGTGCCGAGGAAAACCAAGTGTTAACGTAGATAGCGGAATCAGCGTGCCCCCTTGTGGGTATACTTCCGATAGCGTTATTATAAAGAAGATGAAGGGTTCCATTCATTTTACCAGGTGCCCCTTGAGGGTATATAATAAAATTAAGGAATATATATTAATGATAAAAATAGACGATAAAGCACCACAGTTTTGCTTACTAAATCAAGATGATGTGGAGATATGTTTGAGAGACTTAAAAGGCAAGTGGATAGTTTTATACTTCTACCCAAGAGACAATACTCCAGGTTGTACAACAGAAGCATGTGAGTTTACAGAGGCACAGCCTGATTTTAATGATCTTGATGCAATTATCTTGGGCGTAAGTGCTGACACTACTAAAAAACATCGTAGTTTTATAGAGAAAAAAGAGTTAGGTATCACACTTTTAAGTGATGAGTCAACTGACATGATGCAAGAGTATGGTGTCTGGCAGCTGAAGAAAAATTACGGAAAAGAGTATATGGGCATTGTCCGTACAACTCTGATTATAAATCCACAAGGTGTTGTAAAAGCTCTTTTTGAGAAAGTGAAAGTTAAAGAGCATGTTGCAGCAGTAAAAGTAGAGCTTGAGAGACTTAAATCTTTGGTATAATTCCAAAAATTGTTCGAGGAAATTTAATGAGAAAAATCACGTCTATATACTTAGTCTTTATCGCTTTAACACTAAGCACCCTTCAAGCTGATACTAAAATGGATAAAATAGTTATTGCTGGTCCCTTTGCTTCTGTGTCACACCCAATTTTACATATGATTGAGAGAGGCGCCTTAAAAGATGTAGCAAAAAAGGTTGAGTTTAGACTATGGAAAAATCCGGATGAACTTCGTGCTATAGCTATAAAGGGTGATGTTGATTTTGTTGCTATTCCTACAAATACTGCGGCTATTTTAAATAACAAGGGTGTAGATATTAAACTGCTTAACGTCTCTATTTGGGGAATCCTTGGGATGATAAGCAGAGATAAAACTATAAAAACTCTAAAAGATTTTAAGGGCAAAAAAATTGCAGTACCCTTTCGTGCTGATATGCCTGATATTGTTTTTAAACAACTTCTTAAAAAACAGGGACTTGATCCTAAAAAAGATTTTGAATTTATGTATGTTAGCAGTCCGATTGATGCTATGCAGATGCTGATACTGAGAAGAGTTGATCATGCACTTTTAGCAGAACCTGCTATATCTGTTGCGCTTCGTAAAACAAAATCATTTCCAATAAATATAATAGCTCCTGCCTTGTATAGAAGTACTGACTTACAAAAAGAGTGGGCAGAAGTTTTTAATACTGATTCAGATGTTCCAGAAGCGGGAATAGCTGTAATGGGTCGTATGAAAAATGAAAAAATTATATCTCGTTTTATGGAGGAGTATGACAAATCACTTTCATGGTACATGTCACATCCTAAAGAAGCTGGCATTTTAGTCGCAAAAAAGATATCTATGCTAAGTGAAGAGGGTGTAGCTGATTCTATTGCACACATAAATATGAAAAGTATTAATGCACCAGCTGCAAAAGAGAAATTAGAATTTTTCTTCAACATTTTAAAAGAGGAAGATCCTAAGAGTATAGGTGGAAAACTTCCAAAAGACAGTTTTTATTATAAAGCTAAATAATGAATTTTGTCATTAAAATATTAAAGGATTTCCCAGCCTATCTTTGGAGTGGATGGGGGTCTATAGCATCTATTTTTCTATTTATTGCTCTGTGGGATATGGGCAATCAAATTTATGGGGATTTAGTTTTACCATCTCCGCTAGAAACTTTTCAAACTCTTTGGCTAATGCTTCAAGATAAGGAAATAATAGGAGAAATAAACACAACTCTATATCGTGCCAGTGTCGGCTTTGGAGTATCTTTAGCTTTAGGTTCAATACTTGGGTTGATTGCCGGTTTCTTTGTAACAGCATCTATGATGAGTCGTCCTATAGTAACAATATTAGTTGGAATGCCCCCGATAGCTTGGATAGTTTTAGCGATGATTTGGTTTGGTATGGGTGATGAGACTGTTATATTTACCGTTATTGTCGCATCTTTTCCTATTATATTCGTTGGTGCTTTGCAGGGAACCCGTACTCTTGATGGTGATCTTAAAGAGATGGCAGTAAGTTTTAAGCTGCCGTGGCATATGAAATTTTTAGATGTATACTTTCCACATATATTTTCATATCTATTTCCTGCTTGTGTAAGTGGTCTTGGTATGGCTTGGAAAATAGTTGTTATGGCCGAACTTTTAGCTACCAGTGATGGTATCGGAGCGACTCTTGGAGTTGCAAGAAGCCAGTTAGACACTCCAACGGCACTTGCTCTTGTCGTAATTATGATAGGTTCACTTATGTTTGTAGAGTACATAATATTAGAGCCTATCAAGAGAGAGGTTGAGTTATGGAGAAGTTAGAGGTAAAAAAACTCAATCACAGTTTTGGGTTTACTGAGATTCTAAGAGATATAAACTTTAAACTAACCAAGGGCGAAGTTCTCTCAATCGTCGGGCCAAGCGGAGGCGGCAAAACTACACTTTTGCATCTGTGTGCGGATCTGCTTGATGTAGAGGAAGGAAGTGTTACCAATACTTTTGCCAGCAGTGCATTCGCTTTTCAAGATGCAAGACTTCTGCCTTGGAAAAATGTTATAGATAATATCTCTTTGGGTCTCTTGGCAAATGGCTGTAAAAAAGCAGAAGCGATTAAAAAATCTCAAGAGATAGCTATTAAGTTTGGTCTTGAAGAGAGTGATTTTGAGAAGTTTCCAAAAGATTTAAGCGGTGGAATGCGTCAACGTGTCAGTTTCGCCAGAGCCTTGGTTGTAAAACCGTCACTGCTATTTCTTGATGAGCCATTTTCTGCTTTGGATATAGGGCTGAAAAAAGAGCTTCAAGCAATTCTTATAGAGATGATCTCCAAAAAAGAGATAAGCATACTTTTTATTACTCATGATCTGATGGAAGCGATAAGACTTAGTGATGAGATACTACTTTTAAAAGCAGACCCGGGACATATTGTAAAAAAGTTCTCTTACTCACTTGCTCAAAATGAGCGTGATGACAAATATGTGTATGGTGAAAGTGCAAAAATACTTCAAGATGAAGAGATAATAGATACGTTTGAGCTGGAGTTAAAATAATGAGTGAACAAAATCAAGAACAGAAGCTTCATGCTACTAACCACTATCTTTACTATCCTGATGAAAAAGATATACCTCCATACTTGGCGTATGGATTTAGACCAATATTTTTAGTATTGGCTCCATATATGCTAATAAGCATGATACTTTGGGGATTAGTCTGGAGCGGTTTTATAAACTTGCCATTTATGGATGATGTACTTACTTGGCATGTGTATGAGATGCTTTACGGACTGGTAACTGCAGGAACATTGGCATTTCTTGCAACTGGCCTTCCGGAACTTTTCCCTGGAATCATACCGCTTGTTGGAAAACGCTTAAAGTATGTTGTAATACTTTGGCTTGCCGGGCGAGTCAGCTTCTGGTTTATAGATATCACTGGAGTTTACTTAAGTGCTTTTTTAAATCTTGCGATGTTGGGGTGGATTATCTGGTTTGCTAAAGATGCAGTTTTTGACAAACTTCAAAGACATGCATCTATTGGTTATACGGCTTTAGTACTCTTTATCATAGAAGTTTGGTTTTTTGCAGCCCAGTTAGGATTTGCAACAACTCCCGCCATTGATATTCTAAAAGTAGCATTAGGGGCAATAGTAGTTTTAGTTTTATTAGCCATGAGGCGCGTAAATATGGAAGCTATAAATGAACTTATGGAAGATAATGAGATAGATGATGTATTTATCTCTCGGCCGCCTAAAACAAACCTTGCAATTTTTTCGGTTATAGTTTTTACTATAGTTGAGTTTCTGTATCCTGGGAATTCTGCTCTTGGTTGGTTGGGTTTTGCAGCTGCTGCGGCTATACTTGGTATAACAAGTGAGTATATTTTAAAAGATGAGTTTATACTCAATCAAGCTTATGTTATATATCTTGCATGTGTATATCTTCTGCTTAGTACAGGTTATGCTCTTATGGCTTGGGATTATTTAAGTGCAGACATAAATGGAATTAGCCACTTTAGACATTTCATCACAAGTGGAGGAGTAGGACTCTCATATCTTGTTGTTATGTTGATTATCTCATGGGTTCATACCGGACGCCATTTAACATCAAATATCTATACACATGTAATGGTTATGCTAATCATATTAGCTACATGTATGAGAGGGCTTATTCCGTTTTTTGAAGAGTATTCGAGTGAACTTTATATTTACTCTAGTATAGTTTGGAGTATTCCATTTGCTATTTACATAAAACTATTTTTTGGATTTTTGATAGCTCCAAGAGCTGATGGAATTAAAGGATAGTCTTAAGCTGTTTAGTATAAAAGCTAAACTTAAAAATATTTTGGGTATAATTCGCGGATTTTTCTTTACTACATATGCAGTAAAAGGAACATTTACAGGTATGTATCATAAGTCAGTGTAACTCCTTTTTTAAGTGAGTATTACCCGATATTACCAAAGCTAACTGACAATCTATTAAATTGCAAACGCGAATCGGAACAAAGTCTCGCATTGCTACGCTAGCCGCTAGGGCACTAGAGATTGCCTCTTTGAGGCAGAAAACTTCTTGTTTTGCAAGAAGAAAATTAAAATTCGGCTTGAAAAATAGCCCTTAAAGGACCTTAAATGGTAACTATGAAAGACTTATTAGAATGTGGTGTACACTTCGGACACCAAACTCGTCGTTGGAATCCAAAAATGAAAAAATACATCTTTGGTGTTCGTAAAAATATCTATATTATAGATTTACAAAAAACTCTTCGTTATTTTCGTAACACTTATAAAATCGTTATGGATGCAGCAACTGAAGGTAAAATTGTACTTTTTGTTGGTACAAAGAAACAAGCTCGTAACTCAGTTAAAGATGCTGCAATCGCTTGTGGTATGCCATACGTAGATAATAGATGGTTAGGTGGTATGCTTACTAACTTCCCAACTATTCAAAAGTCTATTCGTAAACTTGACGTTATTTCTGAGATGCAAGAAAATGGTCAGATTGATCTTTTAACTAAAAAAGAAGCTTTAATGCTTTTAAGAAAAAAAGAGAAATTACAAGCATACTTCGGCGGTATCCGTAATATGAAAAAACTTCCTGATATGTTATTTGTTGTAGATGCAGTTAAAGAGCATATCGCTATATTAGAAGCTAGATGTTTAGGTATTCCAGTTGTAGCTCCATTAGATACTAACTGTGATCCAGATTTAATCACTTACCCAATACCTGGTAATGATGATGCAATCCGTTCAATTCAACTTTTCTGTCGTGAAATGACAGAAGCTATCAACGAAGGTAAAGCTCTTAGAGATGCACCTACTGAAGAAGAGCAAGTTGAAGAAGTGACTGAAAAAATTTCTGCTGAATCTGAAACAGCTCCAGAAGTTAAAGAAATAGAAGAAGCTCCAGTAGCTACAGAGGAAGCATAGTCATGGCAGTTACAGCAGCACAAGTAAAAGAATTACGCGCAGCTACTGATGCGCCAATGATGGATTGTAAAAAAGTTTTAGTTGAAGCTGATGGAGACATGGCTAAAGCAACTGAACTTTTAAAAGAACGTGGTATCGCAAAAGCAGCTAAAAAAGCTGATCGAGTTGCGGCTGAAGGTCTTGCAGGAATCGTTATCGCTGATGATTTCTCAAAAGCTACTGTAGTTGAAGTTAACTCTGAGACAGACTTTGTCGCTCAAAATGAAGGTTTCCAAAATCTTATAAAAGATACAGCACAAGAAGTTTACTCTGCTCAACCTGCTGATGTTGCTGCTTTAATGGCTAGTCCATTTGGAGCTACTTTTACAGACCTTGTAACTAAAATTGGTGAAAAGATTGAAGTACGTCGTTTTGGTACACTTACAGCTGATGCTACAACTGCACTAAATGGTTATATTCACTCAAATAGCCGTATTGCTGTTATTTTAACTGCAAAATGTGATAGCGAAAAAACTGCTGAAGGTATGAGAACTGTACTTAGACAAGTTGCTATGCATACATCTGCTATGAAACCAACAACTCTATCTTATAAAGATTTTGATCCTGAGTATGTTGCATCTGAGACTGTTGGAAGAATCGAAGTTATCAAAAAAGATAATGAAGAGCTTGCACGTCTTAAAAAACCTCTTAAAAATGTACCTCAGTATATTTCTATGAGTCAATTAACTGAAGAAGTTTTAGCTCAGGCTGAAACTGATATCAAAGCTGAGTTAAAAGCTCAAAACAAACCAGAAAAAATCTGGGACAAAATCATTCCTGGTTCACTAGCACGTTTTATCTCTGATAACACTACTTTAGATAAAGAGCAAGCTCTTCTTGATCAAAACTATGTTTTAGATGAGAAATTAACAGTTGCACAGGCTGTTGAAAAAGCTGCTAAAGAACTTGGTGGTACGGCAGAGATCACTGAATTTATTCGCCTTGAAGTTGGTGAAGGAATTGAGAAAGCTGAAGACGACTTCGCTGCAGAAGTTGCTGCTCAAATGGCTTAAGCATATTTGCTTAGCCACCCCATGACTTTTTATATAGCTGATATGATTCTTTATAGGTCTTCTGTTCTTGCTCTTATACTGATATCTTAGTCTTGCACTTATTGTGGCATTAATAGCATTATATTCAATATTATCTAGTGAGTTTCTTTTTAGCTCTCTACTTATTGTTGAGTGATGCACACAAATATTCAAAGCTATTGCTCTTTGACTTAAGCCTTCTTTAATTACCCGCCTATTGAGCCTTACATGTGTTGCACTTTAAACTTGAATTGGCGATTTAAATAAAAAGGAAATCAGAAGTACTGCTAATAAATGCAATGAAACCAGCATATAATTTATCAAATATACAGAGTACAAATATATTATGGAAAAACTGACACAAGCATTAAGTTTCATTCTAGTAGTCTAGATTTTCTAAATGATATGGATAACTATAATATAAACTATTGTGATACGAAGCAATATATAGGTGATGATTGCATAGATAATGTAATAAAAGAACTTTTGAGAAGTGAAAAGAGTAAAGAGATGCAAAATAGTACTTATACTATTTTATTTATAAAAATAAATCCAAATACTTCAATAGAAACTATTAATGAGCGTTTATGGATATTGAGTACAATGGAGGGTGGTCACAACACGTCTTTTATAGTTAAACATGATGATAATTTTTCTATCTTAACAACGGAGGTTTTTGCAATTGGTATAAAATGAAAATATTAATAATTTTTATCTGACAAATCTACGACCAATTTAACACCAAAACTATAATAATCCGATAAAGTAGACAGGCGAGTATCAACCCACTTATGATTTACTCTTCTTCTATTTATTAAACCTGTCTAACTATAACTATTCAATTCATCTTCTTTTTATCCATATTTAGTAATATTAGAGTATTTTTTGTTAATTGCTAATAATAAATTAAAAAATTGTTATATAATTAACTAACTAAGAGAGGTTAATGAATTGAATTATAATTTTTACTTGCCATTGACTATCATACTCATACTTGCTGTTGTCATTCCGTTTTTATTTCATCTAAGCCGTTATATCGGTGAAAGGTCGAAAAATAATGCATCTATTAACGAAACATATGAAAGCGGTGTAAAGAAAACATATAAAGACAGCTTTGAGCGTTTTAATATCAAATACTATTTAGTTGCTATCATATTTGTTTTGTTTGATGTTGAGATTCTTTTTATGTTTCCATGGGCAGTAACTCTACGAGAAACAAATCTTTTAGGTCTATTTGAGATGTTTACTTTTATGTTGCTTCTTCTAGCCGGACTTATTTACATTTATAAAAAAGGTGCTTTGAAGTGGGATTAAATAATCCGGCAATGCCTATTGATACTGCTATAGCAACTAAACTTGATAAAGCTATAGGATGGGCAAGGGAGTCTTCTCTTTGGCCCATGATATTTGGTACTGCATGTTGCGCAATAGAGTTTATGAGTGTGGCTGCAAGTAAGTATGACATCTCACGTTTTGGTGCGGAAGTTGTCAGGTTTTCCCCTCGTCAGGCAGATCTGCTGATAATCGCAGGGACTATCACCTACAAACAGGGTCCTATTTTAAAACAGATTTATGATCAGATGAGTGAACCAAAATGGGTGATAAGTATGGGTGCATGTGCGTGTAGCGGTGGTTTTTATGATAACTACTCGACGATGCAGGGGATTGATGAGATTATCCCAGTCGACCTTTATGTCGGTGGTTGTCCGCCAAGACCTGAAGCTCTTCTTGATGCACTTTTAACTCTGCAAGCCGATGTTAAAACAAATAAATATGATCCAAACAGACATAAAGATTTTAAGGGCTTGCTTGATAATGTCTAATTATATAACCATCCAAAGAGAGGAGCTTTATCCTTTTATACAAGATAAATTTTCTCAAGGCTTTAACTATCTTCTTGATATTACGGCTATTGACTACAGTGAATATGTGAAGACTCAAGATGAGGAGTTTGCAGTAGTATATATAATCCGTCATGAAGATTTTAAACAGACAATAGTGATAAAGAGTTATCTTTCAATCTTGGAAGTTCAGACTGTTACAGATATTTTCAGCGGTGCTGACTGGTTAGAGAGAGAAGTTTATGATCAATATGGGATTATTTTTAAAGATCACAAGAATCTAAGAAGAGTTTTAAATCATCATGGTTTTAAGGGGCATCCCTTAAGAAGATCATACCCCATTACAAAAGGGCAGCTTTCACTTTGTGTCGATGATTTGCAAGATGAGATGAACAACAGGCTTCTTGGTAAAAGCGTAGTATGTAAATTGGAAGATGGCTCATTCAGCGACTGTAGTAAAGATTTGATGTTTTTAAATCTTGGACCGTCACATCCTGCAAGTCATGGAACTATCAGAACTTACCTGGCTCTTGACGGTGAGACTATTGAAGCTGCTGTAACTGAGATTGGTTATCTGCATCGCGGATTTGAGAAGAGCTGTGAAAACCACACTTATAATCAGATTATCCCATATACTGACAGACTGAACTACTGCTCTGCTATCAGTAATAATATAGCTTTTGCAAAGACTGTCGAGGATATGCTTGGCGTGACTCTTCCTCCTCGCGGACAGGCAATAAGGGTTCTACTGCTTGAGCTCTCACGTATAGAGGATCACCTAGTATGTTTGGCCGCTATCTTGGTGGATATGGGGGCTATGACAAATTACTGGTACATGTATAACCCAAGAGAGTCAATTTATGAGCTTCTCTCCAAACTTACAGGTGCAAGACTGACTAACTCTTACATGAGAATCGGCGGTATGACAAATGATCTGCATGACGATTTTGAGAGTGACTTAAACAATGCGCTTCTTAAAGTAAAAGAGGGAGTAGAGGAGACGCTTTCACTTATAAAGCACAATAGAATTTTTCATGACAGAACACAAAATATAGGCATTATAAGTCCAGAGGATGCTATAAACGCATCTTTGACAGGTCCTAATCTTCGAGCATCGGGAGTAGCTTACGATATGAGAAAAGATAATCCATATTATGGTTATGAAAACTACGAATTTGATGTTGTAGTAGGGAGTGTCGGTGATGTGTATGACAGGATTATGGTCCGATTTGAGGAGATTCAGCAGAGCTCCAAAATAATAGATCAGGTCATGAGAACTATGCCTGATGGTGAGATAAATATTAAAGATGCTTCAATAGTTTTACCGAAAAAAGAGGCTGTCTATACCACTATAGAGGGTGTAATGAATCAGTTCAAGCTTACATATGAGGGAGTAAAAGTTCCTGTAAATGAGTATTATGGTTCAATAGAGGCTACAAACGGAGAGCTTGGTTTTTTCATAGTAAGCGATGGAAGTGGGACACCATATAAGGTAAAAGTAAAAGCACCGTCTTTTACAGCAATTGCAGCCTATGCAGATATGATAGAGGGCCTACAGCTTGCAGACTCAGTTCTTACTCTTGGAAGTTTAAATATCATAGCAGGGGAGATGGATAGATGAGTTTTTCATATACACAAGAAAACAGTATAAAAATAGCCTCTCTTTTAAACAGATATCCCCAAAAAAAAGCTCTTATTCTCCCACTTTTATGGTTGGCTCAAAAACAGGATAGTTACATCAGTGAAGATGCAATGGGGCATATCTCTGAGTTTTTGAATATGCCATATATGCATATCTACAGCGTGGCAACTTTCTACACGATGTTTAGACTGACAAAGCCTCAAAAAAGAATTATTGAAGTCTGCAGAACACTATCTTGTGAGTTAAACGGCAGTGAAGATATTAAAAAATATCTTGATAACAACTATAGTAAAGAGTTTGAGATTATAGAGGTCGAGTGTATGGGAGCATGTTCCGGTGCGCCGATGTGTACGGTTGATGGAAAGTATCATGAAAATCTTACAACTGAGATGATTGATGAGGTCTTAAAATGATAACCAGGATTGTCAGCAATAATTTTGAGATACCAGATTCACATACAATGGATGTTGCACTCTCAAACGGTCGCTACTCATCACTTAAACCTGTTTTTGAAAAAGAGCCGCAAGAGTTGATAGATATTATAAAGGCTAGCGGTTTAAGAGGAAAAGGTGGCGGTGGAGCTGCTGCCGGTAATAAATGGCAAATTGTTTCTGATTGGGAAGGGACTAAGTATGTTGTTGTAAATGCAGATGAGAGTGAGCCTGGAACATTTAAAGACAGAAGAATATTGTCACTTGATCCTCATCTGCTTATAGAGGGAATTATTGCTACATGTTACGCTGTAGGTTCAAACACATCATATATCTATGTAAGAGGCGAATATGAGGAGTTCAGCGATATACTGCAGGATTCCATAGATGAAGCCTATGAGAAAAACTTTTTAGGAGTCGGAGCACAATATAGGGTCGATATAACTATTCACAGAGGTGCCGGTGCATATATTTGCGGTGAGAAATCTGCCCTTTTAGAATCCCTAGAGGGTAACCGTGGACATCCGAGACTAAAGCCTCACTCACCTAAGCCGGAGTTCTATTTTAATGAACCTACGCTTGTCAACAATGTTGAGACTATAGCTTCTGTTCCCTTTATCCTTGAGAATGGAGCCGAAGCCTACAGGGCTTACGGTACTGAAAAATCACCTGGAACAATGCTCTTTGGAATCAGCGGAAATATAACAAAGCCAGGTATTTACGAGGTGGAATTTGGCGTAAGTATGCTTGAATACATAGAAAAAGTCGGCGGCGGCGTAAAAAACGGTAAAAAGCTAAAAGCGGTCATCCCTGGAGGCGCATCAACACCAATACTACCTTTTGAGATGTTAAAAGAGGCAAGGCTTGATTATGAAAATCTGCGTGATCTTGGTTCAGCTTTGGGTACCGGCGGTATGATTGTCATGGATGAAGATGCGTCAATGGTCAAAGCTCTGAAAAATCTACTCAGGTTTTATCACCATGAATCTTGCGGGCAGTGTACACCTTGTCGTGAAGGTACATCTTGGAGTGATAAAATACTTGACAGATTTGTAGCAAAAAGAGCGACCATGGAAGATCTTGAGATGTTACGTTCAGTCTCTAAAACTATGAACGGAAAGACTATATGTGTATTCGCACCGGCAGCAAGCGGTGTGATTGACGGCTTTTTAAAACATTTTGAATCAGAGTTTCTGGAGTGTATTGTATGAAAATTATAATCGACGACAGAGCAGTTGAGTGCGAAGAGGGAGCTCTTTTAATAGAAGTAATGCTAAAAAACTCTATTGAAATCCCACATTTTTGTTATCAGGAAGATTTGGGTGCTGATGGCAACTGCAGAATGTGTATGGTGGATATAAAGGGGATGAAGCGTCCTCAAATAGCATGTAACACTTTTGTAAGCGAGAATCTTGAAGTATCTACTATCAGTGAAAATATCACAGAGGTAAAACGCTCAATTTTAGAGCTTGAACTTTTAAACCATCCGGTAGATTGTGCAATATGTGACCAAGCCGGAGAGTGTAAACTGCAGGACTACTATATGGACTTTGGTCTCTACGACAGCCATTTAACAACTGCAAAAACAAAAAAAGGCAAACATATAGACCTCGGCTCAAACGTGATGCTTGATCAGGAGAGATGTGTTTTATGTACAAGGTGTACGCGATTTACTTCAAATATCACCAAAACAGGTGAGCTTGGAATCATAGGTCGTGGTGACAGTGCAAGAGTTGGAATAGCACCAGGCAGGGAGTTAAACAATCCATACGCTATGAATGTCGTAGAGTTATGTCCGGTTGGAGCACTGACGTCTAAAGACTTCAGGTTTAAACAGCGTGTCTGGTTCTTAGATTCTACAAAAAGTATCTGCCACGGATGTTCCCGCGGTTGTAATATACATGTGGATTACAACGAGACAAAATACTCCGATGAGAAAATCCATCGTTTTCGTGCCAGAAGAAATAATAAAATCAACCAGTCATTTTTATGTGATTATGGAAGACTCAGTTACACAGAGTTAAATGAGAGTTTCAACGGGGAAGTCTCACATGTCAAAGATTTGGCAGATTTGTTGAAAGAGGATAAAAAACTCGCCCTTGTATCTCCGTCTATGAGTCTGCAACAGCTTCAGGCAATAAAATCTTTTTGTAAAAATAATGCCATAGAGCTTTTTTCATTGGCTTATATTGATGATAGTTTTGGCGATGAGTGGCTAAGAACAAACGATATGAGTGCTAACTTTGCCGGTGTAAAAGAGCTTGAAATAAACTATGACGAAGGTAAGTTTAACAGCTCTTTGCAAGATGCACATGTAGTTATAAATTTTGACCATAAATATCTTAAAAATATGGATTTAAATAATAAGCGAGTAGTCCATTTTGCAACTTCACATGTAGACAGTGATTATGAACTGATATTTGCGATTGCAGACTTTGCTCATGACAGCGGAACGATTATTAACTGTGATGGAATAAGACAAGATTTTTACGCCACTAAATATGAGAGCTCAAATCCGCGTCTTGTTGATATACTCGAGGAGTTAAGATGAACACATTTTTAATTCTGCTTCCTCTGCTATTAACAATGCTCTACTCACTTGCAACTGTTCCACTTTTGGTGTGGATGGAGAGACGTATAGCCGCATTTATCCAAGACAGAGTAGGTCCAAACAGATGTAACATAGGCGGCATAAGACTTGGCGGTATAATCCAGTCAGTTGCAGATATGATGAAGCTTGTTTTTAAAGAAGAGTTTTTGCCATCGCATATCAAAAATAAATTCTACTATCTTATAGCTCCGAGCATCGCTTTTGTGAGTGCTTTTTTAACATTTATGGTTATACCATACGCCGATAACATAACCGTGAATGGACAAATTTACTATATGCAGGCACTGCCAACGGAATTAGGCGTGTTGTGGTTTTTGGCTTTTGCCGGTCTTGGTGTATATGGCATCATTCTTGGAGGTTGGGCTAGTCATAACAAGTTTGCGATTCTTGGCTCCATGAGAGCAACTGCTCAGGTTATAAGTTACGAAGTTGCCATGGGGCTCTCTCTTGTCTCAATGCTCATAACATATGGGACAATACACCTTAATGAGATGGTGACCTACCAGACACAAAGCTTTTTTCTCATCCCGGCATGGGGTGTAATTATCCAGCCGCTTGCGACAATCATCTTTATTGTGACAGCGTTTGCCGAGACTAACCGTGCACCTTTTGACGCGGCAGAGAGTGAGAGTGAGATCGTAGCCGGTTATCATACGGAGTATGGGGCAATGAAATTCGGGCTCTTTTTTGTAGCAGAATATATTGCAATGGCTGCATCAGGAGCTTTGATAGTAACTATCTTTTTTGGCGGATACCAGCTTCCATATATGACTACAAATGATTTGATAAATAATTTTGAGACTATTCTGTGGGGAGTGATAATATTTGCTGTTATTACATCAATACTATTTTTAAGATGGATGAATAAAAACAATAGATTTGAATTTTCATCAAACGGTGAGACAAAAATCTATACTACACTTATTATCGGATTTACAGTTTTTACAACTATTCTGATGGCTTATTATGCTCTTGGGTTTGGTGAGACTCACAAAGTTGGTGTAATGATTTTGCAGTTTGTTCTGTTTACAATCAAGCTTTTTGTTTTACACTTTGTATTTATCTGGGTTAGATGGACACTGCCTCGTTTTAGGTATGATCAAACCCAAAAACTTGGATGGAATATTTTGCTTCCTCTCTCTTTGGCAAATATATTTATAACAGCAATAGTTGTAGTTATTGGAGTAAATTATGGGAATTAAAGTGGTGCATCGTCATGGGAATACCTTTAAAGAGAAGATGTATATAAGTGCTATATTTTCGGGCATGAAGACTACACTGAAACACTTCTCTGCAAATCTAAAAGATGCTTCACAGATTCCTACGGTTTGCTATCCGGATGAAAAACCGACTGATATAACACCGCGATATAGAGGTGTTCACAGATTGACGCACAGAAAAGAGGATGACTCTATAGCTTGTGTGGCCTGTTTTATGTGTGCGACAGCATGTCCATCAAACTGTATAGACATAGTCGCTATAGCAAGAGAGGATGGAGTCGATGAGAAGATGCCGAAAGTTTTCAATATTGATCTGTTAGAGTGTATATTTTGTGGCTACTGTGTGGAAGCCTGTCCATGTGACGCAATAAGAATGGATAGCGGAATCTACTCGGTAGTGGGTGAGACAAGGGAAGAGTTTGTTTACGACAAAGAGAAACTGCTCTCCATAAAAGGAATTTCAAAAGAGGAGTACAGCCTTGCAAAATGAGATTATTTTTGCCATATTGGCACTGCTTACTATAGTCAGCTCAATCGTTATGATAAGCGCTCACAGACCGATAGACTCGGCACTTGCTTTTATAGTCGCTCTGATCTGTATAGCAGCTCTTTTTGGGCTTGTTAATGCTACATTTTTATTTGTCGTGCAGATAATTATCTATGCAGGTGCCATACTCTCTTTGATTTTGTTTATAGTCATGTTTTTAAATATAAAAGATGAGAATCTTCCAGATGAGAAGAATAAAAACTGGTGGCTTCTTGGGACATCGCTTATTGTAGCGCCTTTTGGGGCTATCTTGATTGACCTGATTGTCAGAAGCGACATAGCAGTAAACATGGTGCCGGCTGAAGGGTTTGGAGGCATTAAAGATGTTGGCTTGACTCTTTTTAGCAAGTGGGTACTCCCTTTTGAACTGGTCTCAATTTTACTGCTCGTAGCACTTGTCGGTGCAGTCACTTTAGCAAAGAGGGATAACTGATGTTGCAGGAATATATGATACTCTCAATTATTCTTTTTTGCATTGGAGTGGTTGGACTTATCAGCAGAAGAAACATCATAGTTATCTACATGTCGATTGAACTGCTGCTAAATGCAGTCAACCTCTCTTTAGTTGCAATAAGTGCAGATTTAGCTGATACTTCTGGACAGGTTATCTCACTTATCATTATTGCTATTGCAGCATCTGAAGCGGCTCTTTTTATGTCTTTGTTTGTTGTTCTCTTTAGAAATAAGAGCTCACTTGACGCAGATCTATTTGACATGTTGGGGAGCAAAAAATGAGTGATTCTTTACTCCTAAATATCTTGCTTCTTTCGCCTCTGTTAAGTGCAACACTGATATTTTTACTCAATATCTCTATTGCGGGAGTAAAGCAGTACATATATACATTTTTAGCCTTAATGGGTTCAGGTATTAGCGCACTTCTTGCTCTTTATATCAGCTATTTTAGCTACGCAGAGAATCAAGTTTTGGGTTCACACCTCTTTACATGGTTGAGTATTGAAAACTTTATTGTTGAAGTTGCCCTAAAAGCAGACGCTCTAAGCTCTTTTATGATTCTGTTTATTGCACCTGTAAGTTTTTTAATACATGTATATGCAACCGGCTATATGAATAAAGATAAAAGCTACGGCCGCTTTTTTGCCTATTTTAATCTCTTTATATTTTTCATGTTTTTATTGGTCCTGGCTGACAATCCGATAATCATGTTTATAGGATGGGAGGGAGTTGGTCTTACTTCCTACGCCTTGGTAGGTTTTTATTTTGAGGACATTAAAAACACATATGCAGGCAATAAAGCCTTTATAGTAAATAGAGTGGGAGATTTTGGTTTTTTAAGCGCTCTGATGCTTCTGTTTATAGAGGTTGGAAGCGGAGGCTTATCGTTTGATGCCATCCTCTCTAACATAGGACAGATTGAGCCATCTATGCTTAGCCTGATTGCATTTTTGCTTTTTGTAGGTGCTATGGGAAAATCTGCCCAAATTCCTCTGTTTGTATGGCTGCCTGACGCTATGGCAGGACCAACACCGGTTTCTGCTCTGATACACGCAGCCACTATGGTAACTGCCGGTGTTTATATGGTGGCAAGGTTTGCACCGCTGTATAACCTCACACTTGATGTATCACTCTTTATAGCTTATATCGGAGCTTTTTCAGCTCTCTTTGCAGCCATTGTCGCAACCAGACAGTTTGATATTAAGAAGATTCTTGCATACTCCACAATTAGCCAGCTAGGTTTTATGTTTATGGCTCTTGGTGTTGGAGCTTACTCGACTGCGCTCTTTCACATGTTTACACACTCATTTTTTAAAGCACTTTTGTTTATGGGAGCAGGCGCGATTATAGTTGCCTTTCATCATAAGCAGGATATACGTGAACTTCGCGGCATAAGAGAGAGTATTCCGGCCCTATTTGTTATGATGTTTATCGCAACTCTGACCATCAGTGCAATTCCGCCGCTATCAGCATTTTTTTCTAAAGATGCAATCATGAGTGCACTCTACGCTAGCGGGCATATAGAGCTGTTTATTATCGCTCTTGTTGCCTCACTTTTGACAGTGTTTTATATGTTCAGATTAATCTTTGTAGTTTTTTACTCTAAAGTAAAGCAGGCTGGAGCCTCAAATAGCAGATCTATGATCTACCCTATGGCTGTTTTAACGATACTGTCTATATTTGCAGGATTGCTCAATGTTCCTGAGATTTTTGGCGGAAATCTTAACATATCAAATTGGCTGAATATCTTGGATAAGCAGTTTTTTATTTCACATTCAGATGAGATAATATTAATGTCGGTAAATACGCTATTGATTATAGGAGTAATATTTTACACATATAAAAGATATGCATACAGCGATACGATAGAAAAAGAGAGTGAACACTCTTTGGTGGCAAACAAATTTTATATTGATGAGATATACAGTGCAGTTATAGTTAAACCTCTGTATGCACTTTCTGTTATATTTGACAAAAATATAAGTCACCATTTAATAGATAATACAATTCACAGATTAGCACTCTATTATGAAAAACTTGGAGTCGTGTTTTCTTATTCTGAAAATGGAAATGTAAGGTATTATGCACTTTATATGCTTTTTGGGGTAGTTTCAGGCTTTACCTATCTATATATTTTATTGAGGGCTGCATTATGAGTACTTTAAGTATATTGATATTTTTACCAATTGCAACCGCTCTATTTCTGTTTTTTATTAGAATAAATATTCAAATAGTAAAAGTTTTATATATGGTAGTAACATCGATTATTTTGTATGTTGCACTAAAGCTATACATTGATTTTGATCCAAATGCTCCTATGCAGTTTGTTGAGTATAAAGTTTGGATACGTGAATATGGGATTAATTATTTCGTAGGGGTTGACGGAGTATCACTTGGTATAGTTATGATGAATGCGATTTTGATGCCGCTTATAGCTATTGCTTTGTATAAACAAAGAGATAAACATGGCTACTGGATTCATCTGCTTTTTGTTCAGGGAGGGATTATGGGGGCTGTTTTGTCTCTTGATTTGATGCTTTTTTATCTTTTTTGGGAGATAATGCTGCTGCCGATATTTTTTATGATTGGTCTTTTTGGATATGGCAGAAAAAACTTTATCACGATGAAGTTTAACATGTACACAATTTTAGGTTCACTCGTGATGCTTATAGCTATATTATATATTGCTGTACAGTATAAAGAACAGTTTGGTGTTTACTCTTTTTCACTTTTTGAGCTTAAAAATATCACTCTGTCCTCAACTCAGTCAATCCTTGTGTTTAGTGGATTTATGCTTGCCTTTGCAATTAAGATTCCTATTTTCCCATTTCATACATGGCTAACTGAAACTTATAGAAGCGCACCGACGGGAGCAGTTATAGTGATGTCTGCTTTGATGGCAAAGCTTGGTACTTATGCTATTTGGAGATTTTTATTTACCCTGTTTAGTGATACATCACATGAAGTAGCACCATATTTTATTGCACTAGGACTTTTTGGTTTAATATTTTTTGGAATATCCGCAATGTATCAAACTCATCTAAAAAAAATGTTTGCACTCTCGTCAGCTTCACATCTGTCTCTTATCGTAGTAGGCTTTTTTATATATGATGTTTATGGTCTTGTCGGTTCATCTTATTTGATGGTAGCACATGCACTTTCATCAGCAGCACTGTTTCTCATGGTAGGTATGCTCTTTGAAAGAACTAAAACTCATTATATTGACTCACTTGGTGGAATTGCAAAAGTTGCTCCAAGATTTGCGCTATTCTTCGCATTCTTTGCTCTAAGTATTGTGGGGGTTCCATTAACAGCAGGCTTTGTAGCCGAAGTACTAATAATCCTTGGAGCATTTAATTATAATATTTACATAGGTTTTATAACAGCCACGACTATTTTAATAGCAATGCTCTTTATGTTCAAAGTGATAAGCAAAGTTCTTTTTGGAGAGCCAAATGAGGTGACAAAAGATTTTCAAGACCTTCGTATGCATGAACTTTTTGCACTCGTTCCATTGGCTTTGTTGGTATTGGCTATGGGAATCTTTCCAAATTATTTTATAAAAAACATTGAGCCGACAGCACAATTTTATATACTTGAAAAAGAGGCACCTAAAAATGACAAATGAGTTGATTGCACTGCTTGTACCTGGATTACTGCTATTTAGTGCAATATTTATATTACTCTATGGATTGAGCACATCCTATACTAAAGAGAAAGGTTATTATATGACCTTAGTTACTCTATTAGTTACTTTTATACTTGCTGTAAGCACAATATCCGAGAAACACTCAATAGAGGTTTTACCGGACATATTTAACTCAATGTTGGTATATGACACGTTTAGTGCCACATTTATTTCTCTATTTCTTTTCGGCGGTTTTTTAACTTTGGCAATCGCAAAGTCTTTTATAGATAAAACATCATATTTTACTCATGAGTCATTTGTGCTACTTCTATTCTCACTCTTTGGCATGGTGATATTGAGTATGGCCAATGAGCTTGTTACCGCCTTTGTTGCCCTAGAGATAGCATCTATGTCGGTATATGTCTTGGTTGGATTAAACAGACACTCTCTTAAAGCTTCAGAGGCATTTTTTAAATACCTTCTGCTTGGTTCATTCGCGGCATCTTTTTACCTGCTTGGTATGATGTTGATCTACGCACAGGCAAAAACTACAAACCTGGATGGTATCGCAGAGTATATTTTACATACAGAGTTGCACTCTCAACTTCTAATAGTTGCAGGAAGTATGCTGATAATGATAACAATTATGTTTAAAATAGCCTCAGTTCCGTTTGGTGCATGGGTTATAGATGTATATGAAGGTGCCTCTCTTCCAATTACAGCTTATATGGCGGGAGTGTTTAAAATTGCAGTTTTTGCATTTGCGCTGAGGATATTTTTATCGGACTATATATCATTTGAGGCTATCTATGATCCTCTCATAATCGGTGGTGCAGTTGTCACTATGATTGGCGGTTCACTCTTGGCCGTTATTCAAAATAGCGTCAAAAAAATGTTGGCAGCCTCATCTGTTGTCCATAGCGGTTACCTGCTAATAGCTTTAGCTTCAATAGAGGTAAGTAATCAAAATGCCGCTAACGCTATTATATTTTATCTTTTTGCATATTTCATAAGCGCTCTTGGTGCCTTTGGGGTACTTAGCTACATAAGCAAAGGTGGTGATGTACTTATTACATTCAGTGATTTGGATGGACTCGCAAAAGATAAACCGTTAATAGCTGCGTCACTGACCATATTTATGCTTTCATTGGCCGGTTTTCCATCTACAATCGGTTTTATTGGGAAATTTTATATTTTTACTTCAGCTATTGAAGCAGGAAATACATTGCTGGCTCTTTTTGGAGCGTTAACGGCATTTGTCTCAATATATTACTATTTTAAGGTGGTTGTGCATCTCTATTTTAAAGAGAGTGTTCATTTAAGTGTAGATTATGGATATAAAGTATCGCTAGCTTTTATTGTCATCTCTGCTTTTATAGTTTTATGGGGCGGGGTAGGTACATCACTGCTGTTTGATATTCCCGGTATAAATGAGTTGAACAAATTGACAGAACACTCTATTGAGTCACTTGGCTTATAGATTTTAGTTGGGATTGGTATTACATTAGCTATAATCCCTGTTATGAATTTATTATCTGCAAAAAACCTATCACATACATTTGAGTATGAACTCTTCTCTGATGTCTCATTGGATTTACAAGCAAAAGAGTCTATTGCTATAATTGGAATGAGTGGTAGTGGAAAGTCGACTCTGCTCAATATTTTATCAACACTGCTAACACCAAATAGTGGTTCTGTATCCCTTTTTGGTGAAGATACTTCAAGTATGAGTAAAAAAAGATTAGCACAAATAAAAAGAGATGAACTTGGACTTGTTTTTCAGTCTCATTATCTTTTTAAAGGCTTCAGTGCTATGGAAAATCTTGAAGTTTCCGCAATACTTTCTAAAAAAGATATTGATGATGAGCTCCTTAAAAGACTTAAAATATATGAGTCCATGAATCAAAAAGTTACTGAACTCTCAGGCGGACAGCAACAGAGAGTCTCTATCGCAAGAGTTTTAACAAAACAGCCTCGTATTCTTTTTGTTGATGAACCAACCGGTAACTTGGACAAAGAAACTGCGAAAGAGGTTATGAATATTCTTTTTGAGTATATTGAGCAGATGAATTCAGGAATGATACTTGTAACACACGATGAAGAGCTTGCTCATAAATGCCATAAAGTTTTTAGACTTCAAAACAGAGAACTCAAGGAACTAAAATGATATTTCTCGCCAAAGGCGTAGCTTTTATTCTGTGCTTTGAAATGGTACAGAACACACGAGTGACTGAAGATAAACTGGACTTGTTCAGATTATATGAGATTTAATTGTGTCTTGGGTAGAAGTTTTTAGTGATACATATGTAGTTGGTTTTATACTTCTATTTTTTAGATTTGCTGCACTATTTATGGCAGTTCCTATTTTTTCGCATAAAAGTATTCCCGTAACAATAAAAACATCTATGGCCTTTTTTTTCACTATTGTTTTTTATTCTTCAATGCCGCCTACAGACATACCAATAACTATTCCAAGTATTGTACTGGCAATATTAAGTGAGTTACTTTTTGGTTTAGCAATAGGGGTAATATTACAAATTACATTTAACATTATAACTTTTGCCGGTGGTCAAATATCCTTTATGATGGGTTTTTCTATGGCGAGTGCAATTGATCCTATATCCGGTGTGTCAATGCCTATAATCTCTCAGTTTTTATCACTTATGGCATTAATGGTACTGCTTTCTATGGATATGCACCACTGGATACTTCTTTTTGTGAATAGTTCTTTACAAAATATACCACTTGGCGGCTTTTTAATGAGCGAAGATCTTTTTAATTATATTATTAAAGCAACTTCAAACATGTTTATGGTTGGTTTTATGATTGCATTTCCTATTATCGCTCTATCTTGGCTTGCAGATATAATATTTGGAATGCTTATGAAAACGATGCCACAATTTAATCTTCTTGTTATTGGATTTCCAATAAAAATCATGGTGGCATTTGTTGTCCTGATTGCCACACTTAGTGCTTCGATGTTAATTTTAAAGATACAAATGCAAGAAGCTTTTAACTATTTAGAGATGTTTTTTTAGTTTTTTTTGATACAATAATGTCAAAAGAGCCTCACAAAGGGAATCTAGTATGAAAATATTACTTTTAAATAATAATCCGGTAGTAAATAAGTTAGTAACTTTAAGTGCACAAAAGACTTCAGATGAGTTAGATGTAGCAGATAATCTTGAGGACGTAGAGTCAGGTAGCTATGATCTTTTAGTTATTGATGATACTTTGTATAGTGAAGAGGTTATGCAAGAGTTAAACTCCAAAATAGAGTTTAAAAAATCTTTATATATATGTGCTAAAGATGCAGATACAGAAGAGGGTTTCACCTCAATACTAAAAAAACCTTTTTTACCAACTGATTTGGTTGAATTATTTGTTTCTTTGGCTAGCAGTTTAGATATTATTGAACTTGATAAAGAAGAAGTAAATTTAGATAACTTAAGTGAATCAGAAACAGAAACAGATACAGAAGCTGACGACTTTGATGAGTTAGACAGTGAACTGGATGAATTAGATAGCATCGATGATGATATTAATGATTTTGATGAAGTGGAGGAACTTGACGAATTGGGTGATATTGAAGAAGAACTTGATGAAGATGAGTTAGACGAAGATGGGGCAGGTACAGAAGTTGAAGAACTGGAAGAAGCTGAAACAGGTGAAGTTGATTCAGAAGTGTCAGATAATGAACTTGAAGAAGAAGTAGATTTAGAGAGTCCAAGTGAATCTAGTGAAAGTGCAGAAGTTGATGAACATGATTCAATCCTCGATAAAGAGGACCTCCAAGAGGTACAGGAGCTATTAGAAGACGTGAATGAAGACGAGTTAGGCGAAGCTGAAATAATTGATGAACTTGAAGAAGTAACTGAAGAGAGTTCGATTGAATCTAGTGAAAGTCCAGAAGTAAGCAGTGCACTTGATGATTTTGATGTTGATGATACTGATTTAGAAGTAGACGCAGATGAACTAGAGCTTGGTGATTTTGATATTGATGATGCTGATTTAGAAACAGAACTAAATGAACTGGATGAGTTAGAAGAAGTAACTAAAGATAGTCCAATTGAATCTGAGGTAGAGCTTGAGGCAGAACTAAATGGACTAGAAGAAGTAACTAAAGATAGTCCGATTGAATCTGAACAAGATACAGAAGTTGATAATCTTGAAGCTAATAACCTTGAAGTTGAAAATGTGAATGAAGACGAGTTGGACGAAGTTGCACTAGAGGATGAAGTAGAAGATTTAGAATTTCAAATACAGAGTGCGGTTGAAGAGTTAAGTGATGAGGATTTAGAAAGTGAAATTGATGAGGATATTTTATTAAACATTGACTCTTTAACAAGTAGAGATTTAAAAATTGCTATTGGCGAGGAAGTAACTGAAGAGACTCCTAGCGAATCTAGTCAAGATACAGAAGTTAATGAACTCGAAGAGTTCAGCGCAGAGCCTGAGCCTGAGCTAGCAGAAGAAGAGCCTGCAGTTGAAATAGAATTAGATGAAGAAGTAGCTGATGCTACTGACATGTCAGATAACAACGACGGTGTAGAGTCCTTAAAAATATTATTGTCAGCACTTACAGATAAAAATGTAGCAGCTTCATTAAAAGGCATGAAAATAAATATAAATATAACTTTAGGCGATAAATAGTGAATCATAAAACAGGTGCCATATTAGTTCTTTCAGGTCCTAGTGGGGCAGGGAAGAGCTCTTTGTTAAATGAAATTATAGATGATATTGGAGATTGTTATTTTTCTATTTCAACTACAACGCGTCCTATACGAGAAGGGGAGGTTGAGGGTGTTCATTATCATTTTGTAGATGAAGAAGAGTTTAAAAAAGATATTGAAGAAGATCATTTCTTAGAGTATGCTTTTGTTCATGGAAATTACTATGGAACATCAATTAAGCCTGTTAAAAAAGCGCTAAATGAAAAAAAATTGGTTCTTTTTGATATAGATGTTCAGGGAAATACAGTTGTAACAAATAGATTGGGAGATATAACAACATCAGTTTTTATATCACCTCCAACTCTATCAGAGCTTAAAAAACGGTTAAAAGCTCGTTCAACCGATAAGCAAGAAGTAATTGAGCGTCGTGTTAAAATGGCAAAAAAAGAGATACAGAGAATCAGTGAATATGATTATTTGATTATAAATGATAATCTTGAGGAAGCAGCATCTACATTAAGAGTCATTGCAAATGCAGCAAGAGCAAAAATTCCAGGCAATGAAATAAATGAATTTACTCAAAAATGGGAAGATATAGACTAATAAGCAAATTATATAGTTATGATAAGAGAAGTTACAGCAAAGAGTAGCTATAATTTTTGACTTAATTTTACAGAAGGAATTAGCATGGGAATGCCCGGTGGAACAGAACTATTAATAATATTGGCAATTGTTGTTTTATTGTTTGGTGCAAAAAAAATACCTGATTTAGCAAAAGGTCTTGGTAAAGGAATTAAAAACTTTAAATCTGAGATGAAAGAAGTTAATGCAGATGAAGTTGAAACTGCATCTGCCCAAGCTCCAAAAAAAGTAGAAGGTAGTGAAGAAACTGCTTCAACTGAAGCTCCAGAAACTACAAAAAAAGCGTAACTTTTGAAACAACGAGTATCGGCGCTTTTGCGTGAAAAGTTTGGTCGTGAAGTTGTTTTAGAGAAGCCAAAAGACCGTTCTTTTGGTCATTTTGCTACCCCTATTGCTTTCTCTTTAGCTAAGGAACTTAGAAAGTCTCCAATGATAATTGCTGAAGAGTTAGCCGCTTCATTTAATGAATCAGAAATTTTTACTAGTGTTGAATCTGTAAAAGGATACTTAAATTTTCGTCTTAGTGAAAACTTTTTAAGTGAGTATGCTACCTGGGCACTTGAAAATCAAGATGAATTCGCTAAACAGGAAAAAAAAGAAAAAATACTTTTAGAGTTTGTTAGCGCAAACCCTACAGGTCCTCTTCATATTGGTCATGCTCGTGGAGCAGTTTATGGTGATACTCTTTATAGACTGGCAAAACATCTTGGTTATGATATTACAGCTGAGTATTATGTAAATGATGCCGGTAATCAGATTGATTTACTCGGTCTCTCAATTGCTTTATATGCTCGTGAGAATATTCTTAAAGAGAGTGTTGAGCATCCTGAGAGTTACTATCGCGGTGATTATTTAGAAGCTTTAGCGCTTGGAGCAATTGAAAAATTTGGTAAAGAGATTTTCAATGATGAAACTCGTTATAAAGAACTTGCGCTTTGGGCTAAAGATGGCGTTATGGAAATAATTGTAGATTCTCTAAAAAATTTGAATATTCACTTTGATACATTCGTCAATGAATCATCTCTTTATAACGACTGGGATAGAGTTATGGCTAAGATGGGTGCAAATGATAAAAATGCTATCTATAAAAAAGATGATAAAATCTGGATAGCAAGTGAAGCTAAAGGTGATGATAATGATAGAGTTGTTGTACGTGAAGACGGTCGTCCAACCTACTTAGCTGGAGATATAGTTTATCACAATCAAAAGTTTGAGCGTGGATATGATCACTACATTAATATTTGGGGTGCCGACCATCACGGTTATATTCCACGTGTTAATGCTGCTATTGAGTACTTAGGTTATGACAGTAGTAAACTTGAAATACTTTTATCTCAAATGGTTAGTTTGCTTAAAGATGGTGAGCCATATAAGATGAGTAAGCGTGCGGGTAATGTAATCCTTATGAGTGATATTGTTGATGAGATTGGTGCTGATGCACTTAGGTTTATCTTTGCTTCAAAAAAGAGTGATACTGCCTTAGAATTCGATTTGTCAGAATTTAAAAAGCAAGACAGCTCAAACCCTATATTTTATATTCAATATGCACATGCAAGAATCAAAACTATTATTTCAAAAAGTGATTTGAGTGAAGAAGAAATTATGTCAGCAACTCTAAAGAATCTAGATGAAAATGCTGATAGTTTGATGTTTGATGCACTTCTTTTACCTGAAATAATAGATGATGCTTTTCACTCAAGACAGGTTCAGAAACTTCCTGATTATCTAAAAGCGCTTGCAGCATCCCTGCACAAGTTTTACTATGATGTTAGAATTATAGGAACAGAGGATGAAGCAAAACTTTTAAAACTTCTTTTGGTTGTAGCACTGTCTTTAAAAACAGGACTTTCTTTAATGGGAATTACTGCAAAGGATTATATGACTAAAGAAGTAACTGAAGAGAGTTAATCTTTAGCTATAAAATTATCCAAGTTAAAGTATGTTTAATCTTCTTTAATCGCTGGAAAACAAATATAGTTTTCCAGTTTTATTTTACTTTTCCAACTTCATAAAACTTTCTCAAGTATCTGTCTAACGGATTTATAAGTCTATACATTACCGGAACAACAAGAAGTGTCAAAACCATTGAGCTGATTAGCCCACCTATAATAGAAATCGACATAGGTGCTTTTGTTTCACTCCCAAGTCCATCACCAAGTGCCAGAGGCAGCATTGCAAAAACCATAGCGATAGTAGTCATAAGGATTGGTCTAAGTCTTTTCTCTCCAGCTTCTATAAGTGCTTCATCTGCACTTTTACCTCTATCTATAGCACTGTTTGCAAAGTCAACCAGAAGCACGGCATTTTTTCCAACCATACCCATAAGCAGCATAAAGCCAATCATTACAAATAGACTAAACTGTAAGCCTGACATGTATAAAGCCAGCATCACACCGATGATACTTAGAGGCAGTGCCATCATTATGATTATAGGTTGAATTAGTGATTCATACAGTACTGCCAAGATAATAAACATCAAAATTACAGATAAGCTGATAGCAACGCCAAATGCGGCTCCTGTTTTCTCCATCTCTTCAGCAAATCCTGTAAATCTATAAGTAACACCATCAGGCATCAGTTCATCTATACCTTCTCTAACATAGCCAACTGCTCCGCCTAAATCTAAACCAAACAGATCTGAGTAAATTGTAACTTGTCTCTGTCTATCAAAGTGGTTTATTGAAGAGAGGGCTTTACTCGAAGTAAATGTAACCAAGCCGTCAAGATAAACAAATTGACCGTTATCAGCACGAAGTTGAATCTTTTTAATATCATTGATGCTTACTCTGTTGTTATCATCAAATCTTAAAGTGATATTGTACTGCTTGCCGTTTTCTTCAAAGTATGAAATCTCCAAGTCACTAGAAAAAGCAGTTGATACAGCCTCTGCAATTTGAGAAGCAGAGATACCAAGCCTGGAAGCATTTTGTCTTAAAATATTTATATCAATTTGAGGTCTGGCATCATCCAAGTTTGTATCAATATCAACAAAGCCCTCTTTTTTTGCCATATACTTTGTAAGTCTGTCTTTTGCAATTTCCAAGTCCTCAAAAGAGTCAGATTTTAAAACTATTTGAAAAGGAACTGTAATACCTGCACCTTTGATATTTGGAATTGCAGCGGCTGTTATAAACATATTTTTAGCAAAAGGTTTTAACTTATCTCTAAAACTTTGAGTAATCTCTTCTTGACTCAGCTTTCTTTCATGTTTTTCTATCAGCTTTACATACATAAGAGCTTTGTGCTTTTCTTGTGCCGTGTTATAACCTATACTTAGGGTAGTGTAAACAACATTTGGGTCTTTTCTTATAACATCTTCAACTGCTTTAGATTGCTTAATCATCTCCTCTAACGAGATACAGGAATCTGCTTTTATTTTTATCTCTAATTCTGACTTGTCTTCTTTAGGGATAAAGTCCATTCCTATCTTAGGAAAGAGACTAAGGGATGCAAAAAATACTCCAAAAACAATAATCAAAGTAATAATTTTAAATCTAAGTACAAATTTTAAAATTCCCTCATAGCCTTTTTCTAATGATACAAATATTGGTTCAGTAAGATTATAAAATTTGCTTTCTCGTTTTTTAAGAACTCTAGCACTTAAACTAGGGATAAAACTAAGAGCAATCGTATATGAGATAATAATTGCAAACCCAACTGTCATTGCAAAGCTTTCAAAGAATTTCCCAACTATACCGCTCATCATAGATACTGGGATAAATACGGCTAACAGCATTGCAGAAATAGCTAAGATGGTAAATGCCATCTCTTTAGTTCCTTCGACGGCGGCTTGCAGTTTATCCATGCCCGCTTCCATTTTTTTATAAATATTTTCAATTACGACAATTGCATCATCAATAATAATACCGATAGCTAGAGTAAGACCGATAAGTGTCATCTTATTCAAATCAAATCCCATAAGGTCCATAAGTGCAAATGTACCAATGATAGAAGAAGGGATAGAAAGAGCAGATACTAAGGTTATAGTAAAGTTTCTTAAAAACATAAAAACAATGATAGCTGCCAAAAATGCACCATACATAAGATCAAATTCTACATCTTTCAAGGAATTGACAATAAATGGAGAGGTGTCGTTTAGTACTTTTACTTCGTAGTTGTCTTTAGCTAGTTTTTGTAATTTTGGAACTATCTCTTTTACTCGTTCAACTATATCAATTGTATTGGTTCCTGAAATTTTTTGAACTTCAAGCATAACACCTTCTACTCCATTATATGAAGCGTAACTTTTAGCGTCACTTAGAGAGTCTGTCACCTGTGCTATATCTTTTAGTTTGATATCATCTTTGATTATTATATTTTCAAGTTCTTCTACGCTAAGTGCATCTGCTTTTGTTTCTAATATAAACTCTTCAGTCTTTGTGATTAGCTTACCGCCGCCTATTTTTACATTTTCTTTGGCGACTATATCGTTTAATTCACGTACTGTTATCCCGAATTTATTGAGTAGTTTAGGATTTGGATATATCTTTATCTCTCTTTCTTTGTATCCTATGATATTGATAGACCCAACGCCGTTAATCTTTTGCAGTGAAGGTTTTGCTTTCTCATCTGCAAACAGCATGAGATTTTCAATGCTGTCATTTTTCACAGTTAAAAAAATATTGATTATAGATGCTCCGCCAATATCTAGTTTACTTACAAGTGGTGTTTTAGAATCAGTAGGTAAAATAACTGCTGAGACTTTATCTCTGACATCATTTGTAGCTTCATCTATATCTCTTTGCAGAAAAAATTTAACAGTAACTACACTGATACCCTCACTGCTTGAAGATATGATACTGTCAACTCCGCCGATTCTCGAAACTGCTTCTTCTATCTTATCGGTAATCTGAGACTCCATAGTACTAGCTTCAGCCCCTGGATATACTGTTTTAATAGTTACAATTGGAAAGTCAACATTTGGAAAGAGTGCTGATGGCATGGATTTAAAACTCATCCATCCAAATATTACCAATGTAACAACATACATCAGAGTTGTTATGGGTTTATTTATGGCATATTTATACATGTAGAACTACTTTTCATCAGGTACAATAATATACCCATCACCAAAAAGACCGACAATAAAGCCATTCGCCAATACTTCAGCTTTTATTTTTCTATTATCATTATTTGCATGAGGATAGAGTTTAGAGATCTTCCCATGGTAAGTTTTAGTGTCACCGTTTACTGTATATCTTACACTGTCTCCAACTTTTACCATTTTCCAGTACTTTTGATCAAACTCAAAAATCAGTTTTCGTTTACTTTTGCTTTGGATCTTAAAAATAGTTCTAAGCATCAGTCCGCTTACTACATCACCAAGTTCTACACTTTTTTCAAAAATTACACCATTAAATGGAGCATAAATGGCAGTTCTGTCTAGTAGTGACTGTTGATAAGCCAAATTTGCTTTTGCAGATGCTACGGCTACTTTTGCTTTTTCATAAACAAGTGTATAGCGGTCAAACATCGCCTCGTCAATAAAATCTTTTATTAGTAATTGTCTGTCATAATCTTTTTTAGCAAATTTAAGTGATACCTCTGCATCATTTAATGAAGCCTCAGCCATTCTTAGAGTTGCTTTTAAATCATCATTTTGAAGCTCTACTAACTTGGCACCTTTTTTTACACTGCTTGATACATCTACATGTATCTTGTTTATAATTCCACCAGAGTAAAATGCCAGATTTGCACTTTTGTCTGCTTCGATATTAAAGGTTGTATATATCTCTTGTGCATTTAAACTAGCTATTAAAAGCAAAGTGGTTAAAATTATCTTCTTCATTGTAAAAACTCCTCTATATTTTTTCCTGCGTAGTAATAATAAATTGCGTATGCAATTTCTAAATCATTAAGTGATGTTTCATATAGTGCTTTAGCCCTGGTTTTAGAGCTTAGTGCATCTAGGTATACTACATTATCAACTATCCCTGCATCATATTTTTTGCTTATGGTTTTAAATGCACTAGTTGCCGAGATTAAAGCACTTGAAGCACTTTTTATTTTTATGTTACTTGTTTTAATTCTGTATAGAGCTAAATCATAATGTATCTGCTGCTCTTTTTTACTAAAGAGGACTTGAGTGTTTATGGCCTGAGAATTAATTATAATTGCTTGTTTGCTTTTTGCAACACCACCTCTATCAAATAGTCTGAAGTTTAGAGATAACATCAGTTTATTTTGACTATCAACACCTTCTGGATGAAAGGCATCTGTTCTGTCATATCCGTAGACACTGTATGTGTTTTCAACTTTTATCTGTGGATAATAGATGCTATCGACTGACTCTGCACCGTCTACTAATGCGTCTTTTTTTGCCATTAAATATTTAACACTGTCTATTGGTTCAATATCGTGTTGTTTAAACTCTTTAAATCTTGAATCATCAAAGCTTGATATATTTGTTCCAACTTTTAATTCTAATATCTTTTTTAAAGACAAGATTTGAAGTTTTATAGATTCCATTTCGTATATATTTGTATCGTAAGCTGCTTTAAGTCTGTCAACATCATCTTTTGTAGCTACTTTTGCTTCAAAAAATCTCTGCATACGAATCAGTTGTTCTTCTAGTGATTTTTTTGCTTCATCTTTAGAGCTAAGAGTTGCTTTTAAACTTTTAATATTGAAAAAATCTTGAACTATTTGCAGACTTAAACTCTTTTTTGTAAATTCTGAATCAAAACTGCTTGCTTTATACTCATTTTGACTTTGAGAAAGTAGGGCAGATCTTTTACCTCCATCATATATATCATAAGAGAGTTTTGCATATCCGCTGTAAACATCACCGTAAAGTGATGGAGTTTTCTCATTTTCACTTTGGTAGAATGCACCTACATCTATGGTAGGGTAGTATGCGCTGTCACGTGCTTCAACTTCCATATTTTTTGCTTTTTGTGTTAGAGTCTTAGATATTACCAATTCACTGTTGCTTGTTGCAAAATCAAGTAATGATTTCAAATCTTGGGCATAGATGAAAAAAGGAATAATTAAAATCAATAATATTTTCATTTTTTCACCTCTATAAGTGAAAATATTGCATCAATATAGTTGTCTATCTCTTTTTGAACATTATCAATAGCATTCGTTGCAGAACTTGATATGAATAAACCCTCTGCTGTTACAAACATACCTTTTGTTAATGGCATAGATTCAGCTATAAGTTCACCATTATTAATACCGTCTTGTATAAGTTGCTCAAACCAAACATAATGCTCTACAAAACACTTTGTTTGAAATTCGATCATTCTTTCATCTGGAGAGCTTAGTGCAATAGAGATAAACTCTTTATAAAGTTGTCTAAGTTCTGTATCTTCATCACAATAAAAAAAACTTACGAACAATTTGATTTTATCTTTTGTTATATCTATCTCAGACATCCGCTTTTCAACAATTCCATTTCGTTCTTGGATTAATATATTGACAATTTCAAAAACAATATCTTCTTTATTTTTAAAATACTCATATATGGTACCCTTACCGATACCTGCTGTCTTTGCAATTTGTGAAATAGTTAAATCCTTAATGCCGTGCTGAAAAAAAATCTCTTTACAAGCTAATGCTATATCTTTTCTTTTTTGTACCTTATCTACTATAATTGCCATAATTAAAACCTTTTAATATAATGACTGACCGTCGGTCATTTAAAGGAATTGTATATTCTTGTTGCTAAAATATAGATTAATTTATTGTTTTAGTTGGGGATAAAGTTCCAAAATTTGAGGTAATTTTGATTTTGGAATTTGAATTAAAATAGGATTTTTATTTATATCTAACCAGTTAATTATTTGTTTTATATTCTTTAGTTTCATAGATGTGCATCCCGCGGTTGAAGAATCTTTGAATTTTTCTACATGTAGAAATATACATGAGCCTCTTTTTTTAACTTGATCTGTATTATGTGCTACAACTATTCCAAGCTCATATTGTTTATCATCTCTTTTCATATATTCAAAACTTTGCGGTTTAGTTTTTGGCGAACTTATTATTTGATTATAAAATTTTGAATTGGAATCATCTACACAAATCAGGTCTTTAGTAGCGTGAAGGTAAGGCATTTTAAACTTTAAATCTTTTTCATAGCCAAATATATGAGTTAATTTAAATATCCCAACAGGTGCTTTTTTATCACCTTCATATTTAAGAGGCTCCAAAATCTTTTGAGTAAGTTCAGTTTTACCAAGTCCCCATCCAAGTCCATTTTTTCCTATATTTACATCAATAGTATCAAAAACTTTTTTACCATCTTCAAAACAGCTCAATCTTGCCTTAGGAGAGTTGAAACCATCACTGACAACTAAAATTATTTGCTCGCTGGAATATGCGAATATTTGTAAACTTATTAAAATTAAGAATGTTTTTACCATAAAGTATGTTACTATTACTAAAATATGAAACAGATTAATTTATAGATATGGAATAAGACAATGAGTATAAAGATAAGAAAAGCCACGAGTGCCGATGCGCCTTTTTTAGCACAGATGATTTTACAAAGTTCTAGAGCAGAAAAAAGTTTTGGCATGTATGATTTAATTTTTAGTACAACTAGTGATAAAGATACTTTGAAAAATTTAGAAAAGTTGACAACTACAACGGCAAAAAACAGTTGCCATTACAGTAATTTTTTAGTTGCAGAGATGGATGGAAAGAGTGTTGGAACCCTGTGTAGCTATGAACCAAGGATTTCAACTAGAGATGCATTCTGTGATGCTCTAAAAGAGATAGGTATAGATACTGTAAACAGTGAATATCTGGAGATATCATCTTCTTGTGATTTTAAGCTAAATACTAGAACACTCGTTTTTGATTTTATGGAGGAGCTGGAAGGTTTTTTAAATCTTGGAATATTAAAAGAGCTAATGCAAAAAAGTCTTCTTAGTGCAAGACTAAAGGGTTATCGTATTGCACAAACAATAGTAGAAATCGGTTCATTAGAGGCTTTGTTTTACTATAAAAAACTTGGCTTTAAAGAGGTTGAAGTAAGAGAGTGTGAGCTGTATAAAGAAAAATTTGGCAGAGCCGGTTTAATTTTATTAGCTTACGAGTTTTGATTGGTTTAACATAGATAATTCTGCACTTTCACTTCTCCCATCTCTCCTTGCTATCGCTTTAGCACTATATTGGCGAAATGTACTTTTGTCACTTTTTGGCGGTATTGTTTTAGGTCTTTTTGTTTTAAACGACTTTGCGATTTTAGACTCTCTGAATGCTCTGCTTTCACTTTTTATGTCATTGTTATCAGAAGCTTGGATAATTAAAACTTTGGCTTTTGCGGTCTTGGTTGGAAGTATTATGGCCCTTATAGAAAAGTCTGGTGGGATAGAGGGCTTTGTAGATTTTATGCAACACAAGGTTTCTTTAGTAAAATCTCAAAGATCTGCTTTGATGTTAAGTTATTTTATAGGTGTGATTATCTTTGTTGAGTCATCTATAACTGCCCTCATAGCAGGTGCAGTCGGTAAACCTCTTTGTGATAAATATAAAGTCCCAAGTGCAAAACTAGCTTTTGTATGTGATTCTACTTCAGCTCCTATTAGTTCATTGATTGTTTTAAATGGCTGGGGAGCGCTTCTTCTTGGACTTATATCAACTCAAATATCACTTGGTGTGATTGATGCTAATGCAATTGATCTTTTAATTGACTCGATTGTTTACAACTTTTATGCGATGACTGCTTTGGCTGTGACATTTTTATCTGTATGGTATAACATAGATATAGGGCCGATGAAAAATGTAAAGCATATACCTAGAGACAAAGAGTTTAGCTCTCAAACAAAAGCGAGTATGTTCTACATGTTAATGCCGATTGTTCTTATGATAGTTTTTGTATTTTTATTTTTGTATATAACGGGAGATGGAAATATTTTAAAAGGGAGTGGTTCTAGCTCTATATTTTACACAATGTTGGCTACTCTTGTATTTACACTTTTTTATTTTGTTGGCAGTAAAAATATGAGTTTTGCTTCTTGGAGTAAGACATCACTAAAAGGTGCCGTTAAACTTGTTCCTATAGCCCTTATACTGCTGTTCGCATTTGCCATAGGTAAAGTTACAACTGAGCTTCATACAGGGCAATACCTAGCTTCACTGGCAAGCGAGAACTTAAGTATCTATCTTTTAGCAGGGGTAATATTTATTCTAAGCTCTATAATGTCATTTGCAACGGGAACAAGCTGGGGAACATTTTCTATTATGATTCCTGTTGCAGTTCCGATGGCAGTCGCCATGGATGCAGATGTTGCTCTTTGTATCGGGGCTGTAATATCCGGCGGTATTTTTGGTGATCACTGCTCGCCCATTTCAGATACGACTATCATATCTTCATTGGCAAGTGATTGTGAAGTTATAGAGCATGTAAAGACTCAGCTTCCTTATGCTCTGATTAGCGGAGTTATAGCTTTAACACTGTTTATAGTTTTTAGTTTTTAGTTTTATAGCATAAGTTCTAAAATTAAATCGTTCATTATTTTACGATTATTCTTATTTATGCTATAATTCAGAAATATATGAACGAAAAGAAGTAGATATGATTAATATATTAAGTGATAATTATGAATTTATGACATCGGCAGAGATTAATAAATCAATAGCACAAAATATTAAAATAATTCGAAAAAGAAAATTTAAAACGCAAGAACTTTTTGCAAAACATATCGGTATGAGTTATGGAAAGTATGCTAGATTTGAAAAAACAGGTCAGATATCGTTTCAGGGATTTATTGATATTTTAAAAGGCATTGATAGAGTAGAAGAGATAACAAAGATTTGTAATATAGATAGTGAAGCAATACAATGGAAATAATTGTAAAAGCATGGGGTGACGTAGTTGCAAAAATAAAGCATAAAAATGGCTTAAACCACTTTTCTCTTTCACCTGATAACCATTTAGATTTTTCTCCGATAAAACTAAAGCAAAGAGGTGTGAATTATGAATTCTCTCATCTCCCTTTTCAAAAAGGACTGCCAGGAATGATTAGCGATAGTTTGCCTGGTGTGTACGGTAAAGAATATCTAGATGAATTCTTTATAAAACATTTTCAATTTAAGCCTACATACATAGAAGCTCTTCAATTTCTTGGTGAAAATACGATGGGAGCATTAACATATGAACCAGAGCATGAAAAAATAAATCACGAGCGTGTTAATGCGATCTTTGATGCAAAAGAGTTGTACAAAGAGACAAATAAAGCATTGCACGGAGGTGCTGATTTTTCTATAAATGAAATTATTGCAATATCTAATTCTGCTGCATCTGGGGCAAGACCAAAAGCAATAGTTGGCTTTAATCCAGTGACAAAAAAAATGTTTGTTGGCTCAAAGTTTGAATTTCTTCCCAAAGGCTATATTCACTCTATTGTAAAATTTGACAACCTTATTTATAAAAATGCTTTATCTGGTGTGTCAAATGAAGAAAAGGCTTCTCAAACAAAAGGAGAGTATATTTACTCTTTAATCGCCAAAGAAGTTGGGATTGAGATGGCAAATACATATCTAATAGAAGATTCAGATAATTACATTTTGTAACAGAGCGTTTTGATATCTCGGTTGAGAACAAAACAGTTACCAGAAAACATATGCATTCACTTTCAGGAATCATGCATCATAACCCAGCAGAAACATCTTTTGATTATACAAATCTATTTAGAGTTGGAGAAAAATTAAATATTCCATATGATGATAAAGTACAGTTTTTTAGAACAATGTTGTTCAATCTGATTTTTGGTAATAGAGATGACCACAGCAGAAATTTCTCATATCTTATGGATAAAGATGGCGCTTGGAGAGGTGCACCAGCGTATGATTTGACATTTACTACCAATAAACATCATCAACTGATGTTTGATTATAAAAATGGATATAGATTAAAAAAAAGAGATATTGAAAAAATCGCAACTACTTTTGGTATTAAAAATTCAACTGAAATAATTGAGCAAATGATTGATGTAAAACAGACTTTTCTGTCAGATTTAGCAACTCAATACGATATGAAAAGTTGGTACGATTCAATAATAAAATCAACTGATTATGTTTTGAAATAGCGTGTAGCAGTTTAATTAGGTGTTGCATTTACTATTATAATGTACATGTAGTATTTTTTGTTGCTTGAGTGGAGTGGTAACCTAAATTCATACAAAGAATTTAGATATACACTCCCAAGAAGAATATAGGAGCGAGAGTATTTTTAGTTTAGTTTCCTAAAGCACTGTTTATAGAGTAACGCATATCTTCATCAAGGTTTTCCATGCCTGTAAGCATCCACCTTAAGTATCCTGCATCAGAAGCTGCTACTTCTTGAAGTGTTTTACCCTTATACTTTCCAAATCTAAAAGATGTTATTAATATAGGCGTATTTGTTAAATCAACCATCTTCTCAACTGGATTTTCACCTGGAAATTTAGAAGCGACTTCATCTTTTAGTTTACTAAGTAGTAGTTTTAAGATTAAAACATCACCGATAGCATCGTGAGCTTTTACAACTATGTCAAGAGCATCAGCCTCTTTTTGCTCTTCTTTATAAAGATCCATTTTATATCTAAAATACTGAAGTCTGTGAGCATCTTCATCCGGAAGTACATGTTTGGCAACTCTAAGCGTATCTATAACTTTCATCTGAGTGTTAAAACCCTCTTTTTCAAGCATACCCAAATCAAAAGGTGCATTATGAATAATCATATAGTTCTCAGGTGTGTTTAACTCTACAAGTCTTTTATATGCAGTTGTCTCTTGACATGTAGGTTTTCCTTCAATCATATCAGGAGTTATACCGTGAACTTCCATCGCTCCAAAACTAATAGGAACATCAGATGAACAAAATTCATTTTGTACCTCTGGTACTTTTTCTCCAAGCACAATATATCCTAACTGAATAACTCTGTCTGTATCACCTGTCCCTGTTGTTTCTGTGTCTAAAATCACATATTTTCTTGCCAAATTATTTCCTTGAATGAAGCTTTTAATTACCTAAAAAGGAGTCTAACATATATTCACTTTGAGCATGTAAATATTCAGGACATAAATTAATTTCAATTGTCTCTTTATGAATAGTATATTCACAAAACTGAATAAATTTTAGCTGCATAATCTCCCCCTTAAATTCAAAATTTCTAATTGCTAATGGTTCATTTAACTCTTCTAACAAGTCCTGAATATCATTAATAGAGTCTTTGCATGAGTGGAGATGTAAAAGTTTGAAAAAAGTTTGAAATTTTATTTCCATATTCAAATCATCATAAGTTATATAGGAATTATATATGGCACGAGCTAGCTTGAGGGCATTTTCACTTACCGGTTCTGCTAATAATTTTTGTTTTACTATTTCATCTGTATTCATATTTATATATTATAGCGATTAGCATTAAAAGCGTATAAAACTAATTGTAATATGCTACACTTTTAAAAAAAAGACAGGAATTTTTAATGTATAAAATTATTATATTATTTACGTCATTTTGTATATCTGTTTTTGCTTTACAAATAAAACAGCTTCCAATAAAATTTGGTGAAAAAAGAGTAGAGCTAACAAAAGAGTATATTAAAGCTCACTACAATTTGGATGTAAAAGATATAAAAATAATTCCTCGTATTATAGTTATTCATCACACTGCTATAGATGATTTTAAAGATTCTATCTCGCGTTTTACATCTCAAACACTACCAACAGACAGGCCAGATATCAGTAATGGTGGCTCAGTAAATGTATCTACTCACTTTATGGTTGAGCGAGATGGAACAATCAATCAGTTAATGCCATTAGACTATATGGGCAGGCATGTAATAGGGCTTAACTATAACTCTATAGGCATAGAAAATGTAGGCGGTCAAAACTCAAAAGATAATCTGACAGATGCACAACTAAAATCAAATATAGAACTTATTGAAGAGCTTAAAAAAAAATTTAAAACTATAGAATATGTGATAGGTCATTATGAGTACAGATGTTTTGAAGGAAGTGCGTTGTGGTTAGAGTTAGATGATAATTATAGAACTAAAAAAGATGATCCAGCTCCAAGATTTATGAAAGAGTTGCGCAGTAATATAAAAGGTTTCAAAATTGCACCTTGCACCCAAGGGCATAAATGATTAGTTCACCTCTTTTTTATCTGCTCTCTATTGCTTTTATCGCAACATTTTTCAGTCTCTTTGAATCAAAAACAAAACTAAAAATTTTCAAGTTCGTTCCTGCCGTTGTAATGATATATGCATTTAGTATGTTTTTAGCAGCTCTTGGAGTGTTTGAGTATAATGAAGAAGTAAATAACATATATAAAACCGCAAAAAAAAACCTACTTCCTGCCATGCTTTTTTTGATGTTACTACAGGTTGATTTAAGACACTTTTTTAGACTTGGAAAATCACTTCTTATATCTTATGTTTTGGCAGTTTTTTCTTTAGCTATTGGATTTATAGTCGTTTCTTTGGTTTTTAATTTTAACCAAGATATGGCATCTGCTTTTGGAGCATTAGCTGGAAGCTGGATGGGCGGAACAGCAAATATGGTTGCCGTTGGTTCTGCTTTAGAGGTATCCGATGAAGCTTTTGGATATGCTCTGATAGTTGACAGTGTAAACTATACTATATGGGTTATGTTTTTACTGTTTTTAGTTCCATTTGCAACTTACTTTAATAAGTTCACAGATAGCCATGAAAGAATGGCAAAACTAGGTGATATTGGGTGTGCATGTAATGTAGGGGCAAAAAGATACTGGCTTTTGATATTTTTATCTATCATAGTGGCTTTTGTTGTAAACGCTACAGCTTTTGAATTTAAGATACTTAATTATACAACGACTACGGTTATTCTTGCTACTCTTTTTGGAGTGCTGGGCTCATTTACAAAGCTCAAAACTATAAATGGCTCCAGTGAAGTCTCTACTACAATGCTTTATATTCTTATAGCACTTATTGGCTCAAAGGCAGTTTTTGACAGCTTTAGTGATGTTGGTATTTATGTTTTGGCAGGCTTTCTAATTTTAGTAATTCATGCAGTTATTATGGTATTGGGGGCTAAGATATTTAAGCTGGATCTGTTCTCCATTGCAGTAGCATCTCTCTCCAACATAGGTGGAGTTGCTTCTGCTCCCATACTTGCGGCAACTTACAATAAAGCACTTGTGAGTGTTGGAGTTTTAATGGCGATAATGGGATATATTATAGGTACTCTTGGTGGCTTGGCTGTCGGTGGACTTTTAATTGAATTAGCTAAATGAAAATAGTAAAAATCACAACCGAGATTAAATATATTGAGCTAAAAACTCCATTTAAAACAGCTTTGCGTGAGACTACACATGTAGAGTTTGTAAGGGTACATGTGCAAGATGAAAACGGTTTGGTCGGGATTGGTGAAGCCCCTGCAACAAAGGCTATAACAGGCGAAGATATTGAGATAATCCTAAACTCAATAAACAGTGTAAAACAGACTTTTTTAAACTCTACATGTCAAGAATCATTATCAACTTTGCACTCTACATGTAGAATCGGTTCAAGTGCTAAAGCTGCTTTGGATATGGCCTTTATCTCTCTACATGTAAAAGAGCAAAATCAAACATTTTTAGACTATTTTGAGACTAAAGATTTAAGCCCTTTAAAGACAGATGTAACTATAAGTCTAAACGCTTCCGATGTTATGATTGAAGATGCGATAAAAGCTTTTAAAAATAACATGTCAATACTAAAAGTAAAATTTGGCAGTGATATTTCACATGCCACCCAAGTTGTAAAAAAAATATCAAATAAACTTCCAGAAGCAGAGATTATCGTAGATGCAAATCAAGCTTGGTCATTAGAAGATACACTTGAATTTATAGAAGCTGTAAAAGAAATAGATATTGAGCTTATAGAGCAGCCTGTCAGTGCAGATGATTTAAGTGCTTTAAAAACTATCAGTGACATGTCACATATTCCTATACTTGCAGATGAAGCTGTTTTTACACTCAAAGATGCTAAAAAAGTAGTTGAGAGTAAAAGTGTCCACATGATAAATATAAAACTTATGAAGTGTGGCGGAGTTACCAAAGCTATGGAGATTTTAGAATATGCAAGAGAACAAA
Source organism: Sulfurimonas sp. (assembly GCA_021648285.1). Lineage (GTDB taxonomy): Bacteria > Campylobacterota > Campylobacteria > Campylobacterales > Sulfurimonadaceae > Sulfurimonas. The sequence continues at coordinate 51,033 of JAKITC010000001.1, forward strand.
GAGTGACATGTATGTTAGGTTCAATGCTTGAAGGACCGTACTCAATAAATATCGCCTTACATCTTGCAATGGCTTACCGGGATGTAATAAAGTATATTGATTTAGACAGTCCTCTACTTTACAAAAAACCATCAGATGAACTGGAGTTTGATTATAGAGGCTGCTATGTCAGTTATGCACTCAAAGAATAGTCATTTTATCGAAACATCATTAGCATACTGTTTAGCAGTTTAAGATCTACATGATTGCTCATTTGAGTTTTTATCAGTTTTATAGCGTCAAATGTGGTCATAGCGTCTTTGTAGCTTCTCTTACTCGTTAAGGCATCAAAGATATCACACAGACCTATTATGCGGGCATAAATAGGTATTCCATTTCCAAGCAGTCCATCAGGATAACCGCTTCCATCCATCTTCTCATGGTGGTATTTAATGCCTTGGAGTATCCTATTGTTGTCTATTCCTAGCTTTAATCCAATAGAGTATCCTAGCGTAGAATGAGCCATCATCTTTCTGAACTCTTTGTCAGTCAGCTTCCCATTTTTATTGATTATATCTGGCGATATTTTACTTTTACCAAGGTCATGCAGCAGAGCAGATTCGCCAAGTTCAGCCAGAGATTTTTTATCCAATTTTAAAAAAGATCCTAAGCTCATGGCATACACGGCTACATTAAGTGAATGAGTATGAGTGTAGTAATCATGCTCTGCAATATTCATTAAAGACTTAAGGGTAAAGTCATCATGTAGAATATTCTCAACAAGTTCACTAACAACGACTTTTGAATTTTCATAATTGCCCAATGTCTCTGGGTTATTAAAGAGGTCCTCAAGTGTTTTTGTTGCGTTAGTATAAACAACTGCTGACATTTCCGTAAAACTAGTAGATTCAATCTCTTTGCTTTTTTTAGCATCTTTGTTTTGTGCATCTTTTTTTACACCGTCTAAGTGTATCAGATAGTTTTCATGTTCTGTTGTATTAATATACAGAGCTTTTCCAGCACCTAGTCTCATTAAATCATTGCTAGTTATTATGGAGTTTTTTTCTTTAAAGAGTTTTATTTCTTGGTTTAAATTAGATGGCAAAAAGATGTTGAAGTCAAATACCGCTCCTGTTGAAACGATGTTTCTGTCCATTAGAAGATATTTATTTGAAATCATCAACCCACCTTTATATAATTTAGAATATAAAAGTATACAATTCTAATATATAAAGAGAGCCTTAAATATGAAACAACATTATATAATAAGTTTCGCTTAAAAAGTGAAACTTTGCTTTTTGAATATATGAAACTTTGTTGCTGCTTTTTCTTTTTGTAAACCGAGTTTTTTAAGGGCTTTAGGATTTACTAAAAACCAGCCTAAAACAACATCAACTCTATCACCTTTGAGGATTTTAAAGTCTCGTTTAATGGCTCTTTTTTCATTTGCTTTAATCATTGTGTCTTTTATGATTGTATCGGCTATCCAAGGCATAGTAGGTTTACCGTCTTTACCGATAACTCTTACAAAGACCTCTTTTTCAAGTTTGATAGTCTCATGAGCTCTGTTTACACTTATTTTTAGAATCCCGACACGAAGAGGGTGAAGTAAAAGGGCATGAGAACTTCTATTGTCAATATTAACAATAAAATTATTAATATTTTTTAGTATAGAAATATCTACGTATTTAGTTAACATGTCAGAGTTGTAGTGAGTTCCTGGGAAACCGTGAAAAGAGTGAGTTCTTGTATCGCTGATTGATGACATACTCCCTTTTACTTCTGGCATGTGACAACTTACACAGTTAGCTCCGTCCATCTCATTCGCTATGTTAGTTGAACAAACATTCAGCTTGTTTTTGTTCATCTTGTGAGAATGACACCCAATACAAACATTTCCATTTTGCATATGTTCATTGCCCTCTGTCATAATCTTATGATACGGTGAATCAGGTCCGATTTTTGAAGTTCCATAGTAGCTGTTTGGTATTTTGTTTATGATGTTAGTGTTACTTTTAGGATGTTTTTTTATACCCTCTATGCGATGACAATATGCGCAACTGATCGCCTCTTGGTGAGTTGCATTTTTAGCATCAGGCATTGCTTTTTCGCCTTTTGTAAGCATCTTGTCCAGATTATTTGCAGCTGGAGTATGACATTTCCCACATTGGTATCTGCTATTTTTTGTATTTGCCGGGTGTTTATCCCAAACAGCCTTGTGAATAGAGTCTTGACTAGGTGTTGCATTTGCATGCATAGAGCCGTAAAACTCACTGTAAATTTGAGTGTGACACTCTTTACACTCACTACTTGGAGTAAAATCATGCACCCCGTCATTTGAAAAGAGAGATATTGCAAGAACGAAAAGCATTGATAGTGTTTTCATTTTAGGGCCTTTTAATTGTGATTATTATGTTACGATTATATCTAATGCTGCTTACTAGAATCTTTGGCTACATATCTAAGCCAAAAAAATCCAAATAAACCAGCTATTAGAGAAGCTGCTAAAATGCCCATTTTTGCTTGAAATATTAGATCTTCATTACCTACAAACGCCAGATCTGCAATAAAAATAGACATAGTAAATCCAATTCCGCCAAGAAAGGCAACACCAAAAACTTGACTCATACTACTACCGTCAGGAAGTTTTGCAATACCGAGCTTAATTGCTAAGTAAGCTACACCGGCAATTCCTAAAACTTTTCCAATAATTAGCCCAGCCATAATTCCTAAAGAAGCTGGTTGTAAAACAGTAGCACTGATAGAATAAAAATCTATTGATATACCGGCATTGGCTAGTGCAAAAAGAGGGATAACTAATAAACTCACAGGAAGATGCAAGGCATGTTCAAGTTTTGCAGAAGGTGAGCTTACAGCATCTATTTGATCTTTAATATTTTGCAGTATAGCTTTTTGTTTTTCATGCATCATATGGTCTGTAGTAACTGGATAATTATCATACTCTTCAAGTCTGTTTTTTGCATGTTGTGTGAAATCAAGAGGAGTAAACTTTGGTCTAGAGGGTATTGCCATAGCAGCGATTACTCCTGCAATAGTTGCATGAACACCAGACTCAAGCATAAATAGCCACATAATGGCTCCAACAATAAAGTATGGAAGAATTGCATGAATCCCAAAACGGTTAAACAGTACTAAAACTAAAAAAGAGACAAGGGCCAAACTAAGCGGAATCATATTTATCTGTTCAGTATAAAATATAGCAATAACTATAACTGCACCAAGGTCATCAACGATTGCAAGGGCTACTAAAAATGTTACAAGTGGTGCTGATACTCTTTTTCCAAGAAGTACTAAAGCACTGATGGCAAAAGCTATATCTGTTGCCATTGGGATTCCCCAACCATTTGCGGCTTCTGTGCCACTTGTTATGCTGAGATATATAAGTGCCGGTAAAAGCATACCGCCAATGGCTGATAAGATTGGCAGCATTGCAACTTTTATATTTGAGAGTTCACCTACTAAAACTTCTCTTTTTATTTCAAGTCCAATAATAAAGAAAAATATCGCCATCAGTCCATCGTTAATCCAATGGTGAATGCTTTTAGAAATACTCCAAGGACCTACTAAAATATCTATTTTTGTATGAAAAAAGTGCAGATATGCTTCTGCGAACGGAGAGTTTGCAAGAATCAAAGCAATAACTGTCATGAGCATCAGCATTAATCCGGTTGTAGTTTGCGCATGTAGAAAATTCTCAAACGGAGTAGCTACTTTGTCAAATGCTTTTTCCCATGGTGCATATATTTTCATAAAAATTCCTTTAATAAACGACAGCATTATAGCAAAAGAGTAACAACTTTCAATAACGAATGCTATAATTCATTTATGAATATGAAAGAGTTACAAAACAAATCGATACTACTGTTTGGCAAGAGCCGTGCTTTTAGCAGTGATGAGTTCGAGTCACAGATGAAGTTTCATAAAATCAGGCTGTTCTCCGAGTTTAATGATGATGTCGTCGTGGTTATTGATGGCAAGATGATGACTCCCTATGAACAGATGGCAAGTGATGAACTCTATGAAAAGCATTCTAAGGAAGTAGAGTTTATACCTATAGATATTTTTGAAAAAGAGATAGCTAAGTATATAGATTCAGATACTCTTTTGATGAGCTTGAAGCTCTCACATGATAAACAGAGACTAAAGAGTTTTATACAAAACTCTATGCTTAGCGATGAACTGTTCTTAAAACTTTTAAAAATGTACTCTTGGTCGGGTGAAGATTTCTTTGAAAATGATGATAATCGTGATGTAAGTGCCGCTTTGATATTACGTTTTTATGAAAACATAGAGAGAAATCACAATGTTCAATATGCAACTACCGGCATTATGCATCTTGTTGCACAAACTAAAAGCACAAAACTTTTAAAAGCTATTTCTAATTTAGAACCAATAAAGCATCATCCTAAAATCCAGGTTGCAATTGCTATGAGTGATTGCTGTGATGACGAGATGCAAGAGCGGCTTTATAAATCCAAAAGTCAAAAGATATTAGAAGCTTTATCTTTGAATAAAAATTTAAAATCAACTCTTATAGAAAAATTTTCAAAAGATGAAATACTGGGAAGAAATGTAGCTAAAAATATAATACTTAGCAATGAACTTTTTGAACTATTTAAAGACAATAAAATAGGATTGGCACTAAATGAAAGTTTGACTACAGAGATGCAAAAAGAATTAGTAGAGCTTGACAATGAGAATATTTCTTATGCCTTGGCTCTTAATAATAGTATTGATGAAACTATTTTAAAGATACTGTTGCTAAATAGCAATAAAGAGATTCAATCCGCTATATATCAAAATAGCACAACACCTTTAGAGATACTCCGTAGGGCATATAAAAATAATCAAAATTATGAAGAGTTGGCAAAAAATGAGAATACTCCAATAGAGATTTTATATCAACTTCAACTAGATGGCAGATATGAAAGATTTGTAAAAACTAATAAAGCATTTGGTAAACATATCGTGCGCGAAAATATAGGATGGGACGTATGAAAGCAACAAATCTGATAGATACAATTACTTCTTTAGTAGAACAAAAAGTTCCAACATTTTTATGGGGTGCGCCAGGTGTCGGTAAGTCATCAATAGTTAGACAGATAGCGGATGAGAAGGGAATTGGTTTTATTGATTTAAGACTTGCACTTATGGATCCTACAGACTTAAAAGGAATCCCGTTTTATGACAAAGAGTCACACACTGCACTCTGGGCGCCTCCAGCATTTTTGCCAAGCTCAGGAAGCGGAATTTTGTTTTTAGATGAATTAAACTCTGCCTCTCCATCTGTTCAGGCTTCAGCATATCAGTTGATACTCGACAGAAAAGTAGGTGAGTATGAACTACCTGAAGGTTGGGCAATTGTAGCGGCAGGAAATCGTGAGGGAGACAGAGGTTTAACATACAGAATGCCAAGCCCGCTTGCAAACAGATTTGTTCATTTTGAGATGGAAGTAGATGTAGAGGATTGGAGACTGTGGGCGTATAAAAATAGTCTTGATGAAAGAATAATCTCATATATCTCATATAAGAGTGAACACCTGTTTACATTTGATTCTAAGAGTGATGTAAAAAGTTTTGCAACACCAAGAAGCTGGGAATATGTAAATTCTATACTAAAAAGTTCAATTACTCAAGGATTGCTTTTGGATACTTTAAGTGGAGCAGTAGGCAAAGATGTAGCAGTCTCTTTTTTGAGTTATTCTAAAGTGATGAATAAACTTCCTGATATACAAAATATTTTGACATGTGGAACTGGTGAGTATAGCGATGAGGTAGATGTACTTTATGCTTTAAGTACAGGTCTTGTTAGTGCATATTTAAAAGATACTAACGATGAAAATCTAGAAAACTTGTTGAAATATACTTTAGACCTCAAAAGTGAGTTTGCCATAATGATAGTTCAGGACCTGCAAAGAAACGGTGTTCGCATGGAACACTCATCAGTTTTTAAAGATTGGGTTAAAAAGTTTTCATATCTGCTTGGGTGAAACAAAAATAATCAACTTGTGTTATAATACAAAAAAGCAAAAGAGAAAAAATGAGAGCAGATAAAAGCAGTATCTTGGATTATTTAAAGGAGCTAAAACCTTTGTTAAATAACAGGGGTATATCAGTGGTCGGTTTTTTTGGCAGTTTTGCAAGAGAAGAAAATAGTGTTTACAGCGATATAGATGTAGCAATAAAAAAAGAGAAAGATTATCTTACAGTAAAAAGTGGATATGATTATTTTAATGATATAGAATTTTTAAAAAATTTAATAAGAAAAAAATTTCATAGAAACATAGATATATTTGATATAGACAGTAATTCAAACATGAAAAATGACATTTTAAAAGATATGATATATGTTTAATCAAAAAGCGATAGATAGAATTAAAGTGATATACAAAAAAATCGGTTTTATTGAATCGATTATTAAACAATACGGTTCAACCTCAAAAGCATTAGAGGATGAACAAAATGGCAGAGCTTCTATAATGATGCATTTAACCAGCATAGCTGAACAGTTTGACAAACTTTTACATAACGGCGAGCTAGAACTACTCTCAAATTTTGAAAAACAGGACATAAAAGGCAGTTATGATTTAAGAAACTTCATATCACATGACTATGAGGGAGTTGACCTTTATATAGTTGAAGATGTTATAAATCATCGCCTGCCGATTATTAAAGAAAGTGTAAATAAAATTCTTAAAATTTAATACCCTCCTAGAAAGCTCTTTGCCTAAAAATTGTAAGTATATGGATTGTAGTATCTATGATTTTAAAAACAATAGTGCACCTTTTAGTTTAGTGCATTGGTATTGTAAGTAAGTAACTTTTATTATTGTAAAAATATCTTACTTTGATATAATAGTCTTAAAAAACGGGTGTCTTTACATGTCAAGCATTGATCATAAAATCTCACAAGCCAAAGCCAAACTTTTAGTGGATTATCCATACTTTGGAACTTTGGCATCAAAGCTGGAACTTGTTGTAAATGATGACATAGAAGCTTTTAAAAGCAACGGAGTCAAACTGGAGTACAACAGTGATTACCTGCAAGCTTTAAAACTCTCGGAGATGGAGTTTGTATTTGCAAATGGTGCGATGCACGCCTCTTTGGCACATGAGCAGAGAAAGAACAACCGCAGTGGTTGGCTCTGGCAGATGGCAACAGACTACGCAATTAATGACATGTTGGTTGAAAATGGACTTGATTTACCGGATAGAGTACTATACAGAGTGCGTTTTAAAGGACTTTATGCTGAAGAGATTTATGCTGAGTTAAAGGAAATGAATTTAGACAACTTTACTGAATTTAGCGAAGTTTCCGAACTTAATGAGGTCGAAGACCTCAGCTCAGAGTCTAACTCAAATCAAAAATTTCAAGAGCAAATCCAACAAGAAGTAAATTCAGAGAGTTCTACTGAATCCAGTCAAGGTTCAAAACTTAATAGACTCGAAGAGTCTAGCTTGTGCAGCACCTCAGACCAAGATCTAGAAGAACAACTTTTTGGGGAATTTGCAAAAACAACACTTGAATCAGAATTTAAAAAAGGGGAAGCTCCTAAGACAATAGAGAGATTTTTTAATCTTACATGTCAAGGCAAAATAGATTGGCGGGATGAGTTAAAAGTTGCTATTGACAGGTTTCATAAAGATGATTATGTTCTTATTCCGCCAAATAAGAAATTTCTATATGTAGGCATCTATCTGCCATCTTGTGTAAGCCAAAGATTCAAATTAGTTGTTGCCGTTGACAGTTCAGGTTCTGTTGATGAAGAGCTTTTGAATACATTTTTTAGTGAGTTAAATTTTCTTATGAATACCATTGCAAATTATCAGATAGATCTGTTGGTATGTGATGATAAGATTCAATCTCACAAAACTTTTTACAGTGGAGATATTCTAGAGGCTGATTTAAAAGGTGGTGGAGCTACTGATTTTAGACCTGTATTTGAGTTCATAGAAGATACTTTACAAGACACAAAGCTGCTTTTATACTTTAGTGATTTAGCTGGAAAGTTTCCACATGTGAATCCATCCTATGATGTTAAGTGGGTAGTTCCAAGGGAGTTGGAAGTCCCTTTTGGAGAAGTTATAGTTTTATAAAATTATTCAGACAGGACTTGGTTCCCGCCTGCTTGTTTTGCATTGTGTAACATCATATCAGCTTGATTCACACTATCTTTAAACTCATCCTCGTCGTGCATTGTAAGTCCAGCAGATATTGTAAACTTTATTTTTTCATCTTTAGTTGAAACTAAGATAGCATTTTTTGCCTCTACTACAGCACTGTTTAGTGTCTCCAGCGCAGAGTAAAGGTTTGTATTTTTTAATACAATACAAAATTCATCATCTTCAAGTTTTATAACTACATCTTGGTAAGAAGTAGCGGAAGTTAGTATGTTTGAGAGAGTGATTAAAACTTTATCAACACTTGGCGCATCGAAATTTTTTGCCATATCTTCAAAGTTGTCAATGCTAACCATTGCTACAGCAACTCCCTGGGCATCATCAAGTATTTTATCTGTATTGTTTAAAAAATAACGACGGTTATAAAGACCTGTTCGAGTATCACGATTGGTTTGATTTGTAATAAGATTGATATTTTCCAAAGCTTCTATTGAGTTGTTTATACGACATGAAAACTCCTCTTTTGAAAAAGGCTTTTGAATGTAGTCATTTGCTCCATCTTTTAAAAATTGAGCATTTATATCGTCCTTTTCGTTTGATGACAAAGCAATTATGCTAAGTTCATTTTTAGTGTGATTTTCTCTTATATTTTTTGTAAGTTCAAGACCATTCATTACAGGCATATTGTAGTCTGTTAAAACTAAAGATAAATCCGGATGTGTACTTAGCATGCCTATAGCTTCTTCGCCATGAGCAACAGTGATGACCTTATAAAAAAGATTTTCTAATAATTCTTTCATATATTTTCTAAATACCATTGAATCATCTACAACTAAAATTTTATGAGTTTGATTTTTTTGAAGTCTTTTAATTGTGTCTATAATATAATTTATATCATTAACGCCGCTTTTATGAATATAATCAATGATATTTTTTTTGATTATTTTTTCTCTAAACTCTTTGTCTATGCTTCCAGTTAAAACTATTGCATGACAACCTTTGTTTAGGACATAGTCAATAGACTCTCCGTTTGGTGCATCAGGCAGGTTTAAATCAACTAAAACAAGAAAGTATTTATACCTTTTTAAATAGAGTTTAGCTTCAGATAATTTGAAAGCCACATCTACTTCAAAGTTTAATTCAGTGCTGATTTTTTTTGCTATTAGTTTTGCTAAAGTTTTATTGTCTTCTACTATTAGAATTCTGTTCATTTTATAAAAAATCCTTCAAAAGCTTTAGGGTAATTATAGTATAATTATTTATGAATTATTTAACAACTATTGTAGATAAATTAAAGACTAAACAAAATATTTTTTTGACAGGTGGTGCCGGTGTAGGAAAAACTACAGTTACGAGAGATGTCATAAAACAGTACGAAGATGAAGCAAAAAAAGTGGCAAAATTGGCTTCAACAGGAATGGCTGCTACACTCATAAATGGACAAACACTACACAGTTTTTTAGACTTGGGAATCGCCGGTGATATGCAAGAGCTAGAGAGAAACGGTAAGCTGGAGATAAAAAAGAAAACTAAAAAACTGCTCTCTAGTATGGACCTAATTGTTATCGATGAGATTTCAATGGTTAGCGACACTCTTCTTGATATGATAAGATTGAGACTGTCTCAAGCTGATTTTCGTGGTTCACTTCTTGTTGTCGGTGACTTTTTACAACTCCCGCCGGTTGTTCGTGGTTATGATGAAGTTAGATTTGCATTTGAATCTCCATCGTGGAAAAAACTTCAATTCGAGACTATAGAATTAACATATGTATATAGGACTGATGATAAAGATTTTATAGAACTCTTAGGTAGTGTAAGAGACGGTTATGTAGATGAAAATATTCATAATAATCTAAATGAGTTTATCAAACCACTGCCTGAGGATTTGAGTGAGTTTACATTTTTGTTTGGAAAAAACAATTCTGCGTCATTTCACAATAAAAATCAACTTGACTTTGTAGAGAGTGAACTGTTTGTAAAAGAGGCTCAAGTTATCAAACATGTTAAAAGTACAAAAGAAGTGGATATAGAGAGGTTTATAAATGACGCTAGAATAGAGAAAGAGCTAGAGTTGAAGATCGGAGTGCCTGTTCTTTTTACACGAAACTCTTGGAACTATTTTAACGGCGAAAGAGGTGTTGTTGTAAATGTTGACAGCAGTTTTGTATACGTGCAAAAGAGTGATGGCTTGGTTGTAAAACTTGAAGCAATCGCTCAAAGTAAAAGTATGTGGAAAGAGAAAAGCGTAGGCGGGAAAAAAGAGATGATGGAGGAGGCAGTTTTTAGTGTTTATCAGTACCCTATAAAACTAGCTTATGCCATTACGATTCATAAATCACAGGGAATGTCTATCGAGGATTTAATAATTGAGACAAATGAGATCTTTGCACCATCACAGTTTTATGTGGCAATATCAAGAAGCTCTAACCCAAAAAGACTAAACCTTATTGCACCGAGAAAGCAGTGGAGAGAGATAGTCTTTGTGAGTCATAAAGCTCTGGAGTTTGTTAAAGTAGATAAAAGTTGTTAAACAGGGTAGACAGAGGCGTATTATATATGCTCTCAGGTGCTTTAATATCTGCAATGAATGGTGCACTGACAAAGATTTTAGCAGAGTATATGAGTGCCTTAGAGATAGTGTTTTTTCGTAATCTTTTAGGAATACCACTTATACTTTATGCGCTAAAGCATACAGCTCCAAAACTTAGTGGCGGTAAATTTTACATGTTAATCAGCCGCGGAGTTTATGGCTTCTTGGCGATGATACTGTTTTTTTACACTATCACGGTTATACCGCTAGGTGAAGCAATAACTCTAAACAAAACGTCGCCTCTGTTTGTTTCAATTTTAGCCTACTATCTGCTTAAAGAGCATCTGAGTTTAAATACCATATTTGCACTTATTAGAGTTTTTTTAGGAATAATCCTTATAGTAAAACCTTTTGGGTTGAGTATCTCGTATGCACACTTTTTGGGGATACTCGGTGGATTTTTTGCTGCTGCCGCATATACAACTATTAAAAAAATAAAGGATATATATGATTCAAGAGTTATAGTCCTTTCTTTTGTTGGTATTGGCACAATTCTACCGGCAATAGGGTTTTTACTGGCACCATATGTAAATGCACCAGAAGCTATAAGTTTTATGTTTCCTGTTTTTAGCATGCCTGACACAACATATGTCTGGTCGCTTATAGTGTTTATGGGACTTATTTCAACACTCTCTCAATGGCTGCTTACAAAAGCGTACAGTGCTTCAAAGGTAAGCATAATCGGAGTGATTTCTTACACAAACATACCATTTTCTATAGGTTTCGGATGGATGCTTGGTGACGCGCTTCCTGACATGTATATGTATATGGGAATAGGGTTGATTATAGTTGGTGGTATTTTGGTTGGGATGAAGAAGTAGAAATTATCTAAAACTTATATTTCTGCATATTCTTTTTATTATATATATCAGCATCAGTAGCGTTTGTATCTACTGTAACATTTGCATCAGCAGGAGTTTTTTTTTCTACCACTATAACAATACCATTCTCTTTGACATACTCTTCTATATCTTCATCTGTCATTTTTACATAAGTTGCATAATCTACAACACAACCCCCGTTCCTTTCGACATATTTTTGAGCAGTTTTTTTCGCAGCAAAGCCAAAGTTTTTCTTCATCGTTCCATGTTGTTCATTTCCGATTACATAAAAGGCAGTTTTTGAACCTATTAGTTTAATTGTTGTCACATCTATTATATAGCTTGGTATTTTTCTCTCAAAGGCACTAAGAGATAAAGTGAGTAAGATTATTAGTAGTATAGTTTTCATATTGTAATCCATTTAGTAAAATTTAATAGTAATGATAGCAATTTAATTGTTTATTTAATATAAATAGTTGTTAAGAAAGAGTAAGTAAAAAAAATAGAGAATAGATAGTTAGGCTTGGAGGAAATTTAAATCTGCCTCAAAAGAGGCTAGCTTTAGTGCCTAAGCGGCTAGCACTCAGTATATAGGTTCTTGCTCATATACTGAATTTAATAAATTAAAGCTCACCCTCATGCTTACCTAAGTATTCAGCCACACCTTCAGTAGTAGCTTTCATGCCTTCGTCACCTTTTACCCAACCAGCAGGACATACTTCACCATGCTCATCAGTAAACTGCATTGTATCTACCATTCGTAACATCTCATCAATGTTACGACCAAGTGGTAAGTCATTAACAACAGAGTGACGAACAACACCTTTACCATCGATAAGAAATGATCCACGTAGAGCAACTGCTTCACCAAATAGTACATCATAATCCTTAGAGATTTGTTTTGTAAGGTCTGCTACCAGTGGGTAACCAACACGGCCAATACCACCAGCATTGATTGGAGTCTCTCTCCATGCAAAGTGAGAGAATTGACTGTCTACAGATACGCCGATTATATTAACACCACGATCTTTAAAGTCTTTTAGTCTATGATCAAAAGCGATAAGCTCTGATGGGCATACAAAAGTGAAGTCTAGTGGGTAAAAGAATAAAACTGTACCTTTTTCACCAAAGTTTTCTGATAATTTAAAGTCTTCAACGATTGAGCCGTCACCTAAAACTGTAGTTGCCGTAAAGTCTGGAGCTGTATTTGTTACTAACATATATAATGTCCTTGTGTTTTAATATGCTGAAATTTTAACTAAAAATTATTAACAAATCTTCTCTTATATAAAGTAGTAAAGTTTTTTAAGGATAATTTTTATCTTTTATAACTCTTCTCTTATTGCCACCACCATATAAAATAATTTCAAAACACACACCATCTTTAGTATTGTTGACATTCAACTTTCCTGAGCTATGGTTTTCAATCACTACTTTAGAGATGTAGAGTCCAAGACCTGTACCATTTTTATCATTTTTTCTTATAGGTAACTAAATAGTCATCTACCATTTTCAACTTCAAACTTTTAGTAAACCCATTGTGTATTTTGAGTAACTTTTTCATTGGCGAAAATACTCCGCCATCTATTACATTTGTAGTATTATGGATTTTATAATCTTTGTGATTTTTATAGGTAAAAAGGTACGGTAAATTTGTATTTATACCCTCAAGGGGTACCTCGAACTTCTGTATGCAGATACTAGTTTTTTAGTAAAAATAGTTTGAGTAGTTGATGTTAAACTATACATAATTTTCTGTAAATCTTTCCCAGCTTCTAATCTTGGATGCATAGTTATATACCTTTGTATAACTTTCTTTTAATGAAAGTGGCAATTTGCACTGGATAATCTTTAAAAGCCTTAAATAAGCCTTTTTTGCCATCAATAATGATAGCTTTCACGACATAACCATAGTCTAAAAGTCTTTGAAGTAGTTGTTTGTAATCTTTGACTAATTCACTTTGAACATGCTTCCAAATAAGTATCTCTTTAGATAAAATATCTTTAAATACTAAAGTACCTAATTTATCTCTCTTCTTACCATAAAAGGTGGCATCACAAACGATGACGACTTCTCTTGGTTTATGAGTTTTCTCCATTGGTTCATATTCGAATATTTGTTTCTTAATCCATGGAATACTTCTATGATAATCTTCTGCTAAATGTTTTAGGATCTGTCTTCTATAAACATACTTTTTAAAGATTATTTCTTGTAGGTTTTTTGGTCTTCTTTTTGAACTAAACCAACTGTCACATTCATGACTACCTATAAGAAAAAATGATTATTTAGGAGCTCAAATTTTCCATTAAGCCAAACTTTTAGTTATGGCAGGATTTAGTTTTTAGTTCTAGAGTGCTTACAAATAACTAAAAATTAATTATACTTAGCTATAATTCGCTCGATTTATAGGACAAGATTCTATATTTCAATAAGGAAAAATCGATGACAAAAGAGTATACATTTACTTCAGAGTCTGTAACAGAAGGGCACCCTGATAAGATGGCAGATCAAATCAGTGATGCAATTCTGGATTATATTATTGAACATGATCCTAATGCACGCGTTGCGTGTGAAACATTAGTATCAAATGGTTTTTGTGTAATTGCAGGCGAACTTAAAACAACGGCTTATGCCCCTATGCAAGAGATTGCTAGAAAAGTTATTCAAGAAATTGGATATACAGATGCGACCTATGGTTTTGACCATAGAGCTGCTGCAGTTTTAAATGGAATAGGTGAGCAGTCACCTGATATTAACCAAGGTGTTGACCAAGAGAGTGGTGAGATTGGTGCAGGTGACCAAGGTATGATGTTTGGTTACGCTTGTAGCGAAACAGATGTACTAATGCCTATGCCGATTTACTTAGCACACCGTTTAACTCGAAGACTTGCGGAAGTTCGTAAAGAGGGAATTATTCCATATCTTCGCCCTGATGGAAAAGCACAGATAAGCATTAGGTACATAGGTGATAAACCAGTTTCAGTTGAAACAGTGGTTGTCTCCACCCAACACGCTCCTGATGTTTCTCAAGATAAAATTCATGAAGATGTGATTAATGAAGTAATAAAGTATGTTATTCCGGCTGATATGATGAGTGAGGATACCGTAATCCACATTAATCCGACAGGAAAGTTTGTAATAGGCGGTCCTCAAGGTGATGCAGGTCTTACTGGCAGAAAAATAATAGTTGATACATATGGCGGAAGTTGTCCTCATGGTGGTGGAGCATTTTCAGGAAAAGATCCAACAAAAGTGGATAGAAGTGCTGCTTATGCTTGTCGACATGTAGCTAAAAATTTAGTAGCTTCCGGAGTTTGTGATAAAGTAACAATCCAAGTTTCATATGCTATTGGTGTAGTTCAACCAACCTCTATCTTTGTGGATACACATGGGACAGGTAAAGTAGATGAAGAAAAAATTGAAAAGTGCGTAGAAGAACTTTTTGATTTATCACCAAAGGGTATTATTGACTCTCTTGATTTACTTCGTCCAATCTACAGAAAAACCGCTACTTATGGGCATTTTGGAAGAGAAGAAGATGGCTTTACTTGGGAGTTAACAAACAGGGTTGATGATATTAAAAAATACTTAACTCTTCAATAATAATAAAAAGTGTAACAAATTTATATTTTTATGAACTAACAGAAGACATTTTAGCTATCTTTAAAAATCTTCTGTTAAACTTACTTTGAAAATAAAATCAGGAGAATCTAAATGGCAGTAATTATTAATGATACATGTATTAACTGTGGTGCTTGTATTGATGAGTGTCCGGTAGAAGCAATTGTGGATGAAGATGATAATCCGCAAGATGAAGAAATTTATTATGTGTATGGTAATAAATGTGTAGAGTGTGTTGGTCACCATGATGAACCAGCATGTGCTACAGCATGTCCTACAGAAGGATGTATTACTTGGGATGCTATTGGTGAGAGTCCAGCGCATCGTGATGAAATTACAGACGAGCAACGTTCAAACAAAGAGCCTGTAGTAGACTAATGTTTTATATACTACAAAGTGCTTTGTACTTTGTAGTATCCACATTTATAATCTTAATTCATAAATTTTTCAATTTAATTTAAAACACACTCTTTTTTAGGTATAATTCCACTTAAATTTTATATATTTACAGGAGATTTAATGGAACGTACACTATCGATTATTAAACCAGATGCCGTAGCTAAAGGTGTTATAGGTAAAATTCTAGATCGTTTTGAGAGCAATGGTCTCAAAATAGCAGCAACAAGAAAAATTCAACTTTCTCGTGCAGACGCAGAAGCTTTTTACGCAGTTCATGCAGAGAGACCTTTTTTCGGAGACCTAGTTGATTTCATGATTAGTGGTCCAGTAGTTGTAACAGTTTTAGAAGGTGAAAATGCTATGAGCAAAAACCGTGATCTTATGGGTGCTACTAACCCTAAAGAAGCTGAAGTTGGTACAATTCGTGCAGACTTTGCAGAAAATATAGATGCAAATGCAGTTCATGGAAGTGACTCTGTTGAGAATGCGGCTGTTGAAATTGCATTCTTCTTCTCAGAAAGAGAAATTTCTTAAGCTTTTATGAATGTAACATTACGCAAAGTTGGCAAAACACCATTAGATTTTGAAGTAAAATCTGATGAAATAACTTTTAAAGGTTATTTACAGTATTATGCCGACAAATTAATTTTGTTAAAAGCAAAATTAAGTGGTAAGATTACTACGAACTGCGATGTCTGTGCTGAAGAGTTTATGCTGAATGTTGATGAAGATATAGAATTTTTTATCTCAGATGGTATTTATGAAAAAGAGGAAGACTCTATATTAGATGTTGTTGAATCATTTGATTCCACAATTGAAATAGAAGAGATTATGAATTCAGAAACTGAGCTCATAAAAAGTGACTATAACAGTTGCAAAAATTGTAAAACAGAGTAATCCGTGAGTACTCTGCCTCTAAAAGATGTTAGCTTTACAGAAAATCATTTAGTGATTTTCTGCATAATGGCTTTAGCCAAAAAGTGACCACAGCGGTCCAAGCGAAGTAAAAGAGACTTGTTCCTTTTGCGGATAAATAGGATGAAGGTTGCCTTCATTTTATTTTATGAAATAAAATCAAATAAAGGAAAAAATTTATGGCAGTACCTAAAAGAAGAGTATCTCATTCTCGTTCAGCGAAAAGAAGAACTCACTATAAAATCACTTTAGCTAAACCAGTTAAAGACAAAGATGGAACTTACAAACTTCCACATCATATCAATCCAACTACTGGTGAGTATAAGTAGTCAATGGTAAAAATTGCTATTGATGCAATGGGCGGGGACTTTGGTCCTGAGCCAATTGTTAGAGGTTGTATTCTAGCACTTAAGAAGAAACTTTTTATACCTATTCTCGTAGGAAAAAAATCTGAAATTTTACCTTTGTTACCAAAACGTTATAGAGATAAGATTTCTATAGTCGAAGCTGATGATATCATATCTATGAATGATGCTGCAACTGATGCAGTAAAGAGAAAAGATAGCAGTATCTATGTCGCTATAGAATTGGTAAAAAATGGTGATGCCGATGGTGTAGTCTCTGCTGGACACAGTGGAGCGACTATGACGCTTGCTACTCTTAGACTAGGACGTCTTAAAGGTGTTTCTCGTCCGGCTCTAGTAGCTCTTATGCCTACAAAAAGCTCTCAAAAATCAATAGTTTTAGATGTCGGTGCTAATGTTGACTCAAAACCTGAACATTTAGTAGAGTTCGCTATTATGGGTGGATGTTATGCTGAAGATATGTTTGGTGTTGAGACTCCGTCGATAGGTCTTTTAGCTAATGGCGAAGAGAAGAGTAAAGGTAATGAAGTAACAAAAGCAGCATATAAAATACTTGATGGCTACAAAGGTTTTAAAGGCAATGTTGAGGGCAGTGACATTTTCAACGGAACATGTGATGTAATTACATGTGATGGCTTTGTTGGAAACTTGGTATTAAAAGCAAGCGAAGGTGTTGCTTCAACAATTAGTGGCTTGATAAAAGAGTATATTAGAAAGTCGCCGGTAGCTATTACCGGTGCACTTTTAATGAGAAAAGTCTTTAGACTTCTTAAAAAGCAGATGGATTATGATGAAATAGGTGGTGCTCCACTTATCGGAATCAAAGGTTGTGCAATTGTTAGCCATGGAAAAAGTACTCCAAAAGCAATACAAAATGCAATCTATCAAGCTATAAATTATGTAGATACAGGTATAAATGACCATATAGTTGAAAGACTTGAAGTTTTAAAGAACAAGGAAAATTAATGGCTTATGCTGCATTTCGCTCTATTGGTGCTTATGTTCCAAGTAAAATACTTTCAAATGAAGACCTCGCTACTATGGTTAATACTTCAGATGAGTGGATTACCAAAAGAACAGGCATCAAAGAGCGTCACATTGCAGCGCAAGATGAGTTCACTAGTGACATGGGTGTTAAAGCGGCAGAGCTGGCTATTGAGAGAAGTGGCATAGATAAAAGCGATATTGATATGGTTGTTTGCGCAACCATATCTCCTGATTACTTCTGTATGCCATCAACTGCTACAATAATCTCTACAAAACTTGGACTTGGTAATGCAACTGCATTTGATATATCTGCTGCATGTACAGGTTTTATTTATATCCTTTCAATAGCTAAAGCATTTATAGAGTCAGGAATGAAAAAAAATATTCTAATAATCGGTGCTGAAAAATTATCTTCTATTACTGATTATACAGATAGAGGCACATGTATCCTTTTTGGTGATGGCGCTGGTGCAGCTGTAATTTCTGCTACAGATAACAAAGATGAAGCTATCATTGATGTTCATACTGGTGCAGACGGAACATTCGCAGATTTACTTATGACACCAAACGGTGGAAGTGGTTCTGTTCATGATTCATTAGACCAAGAAGCGAACAGCTGTTTTATGCAAATGAAGGGTAATGAGACTTTTAAAGTTGCAGTTAGAACTCTTACAAAAGATGTCGTTGAGATTTTAAAAGAGAACAATATTGAGAGTTCTGAAATCAAACACTTTGTTCCACACCAAGCTAACTATCGTATAATTAAAGCCGTTGGTGATGCCCTTAAGCTAAAAGAGGAGCAGGTTGTACTTACAGTTGCAAAGTATGGGAACACTTCAGGTGCTTCTATTCCTATGGCAATAAATGATATTTATGAGCGGGGGATACTCAAGCAGGGTGAGTTGATGCTGTTAGATGCCTTCGGAGGCGGTCTTACTTGGGGAAGTGCTCTGGTCCCTTTTTCCCCTCTAAAATAACAAAAAAATAACTCTTTTGTCCTATTTCGGCGTTAGATAACTTATTTTCTTTTCGTCATTTACTACAAGTAAACTCCTCAATAAAAATCTAACTCTGCCTTGAACTAAAACAAAATAGAGAATTTTAAATATCAGTGATTATTATATATGTTTTTCATAACTCAAATTAAATGAACGATTCTGCAACCCAAGGGTTAAAATAGAAACTATTTTGGGGTACCCACAGTGAGGCCTAAGGGAATAAATTTGAATTATGAGAGAAAAAGTGCCTTTTACTGTTTATAAATTCTCTAAAGCTTTTTTAACTTTTTCGTGAAATATTTTCTCATCTGGTAGATTTAGATTTGCAATTCTAAGTTTTTCTCCCCACATAGGGTTTGGAAAGTGGCTGTCTCCTTCATATCTGGCCATTATATGTATATGCACACGCGGGAGCATATTCGCAAATGATGCCATATTTATTTTTTTAGGGTTATAGTAGTTTTTCATCTCTTCTTCAATGATGTCATACACATTCCAAAGCCTAGAACGTAGATCTTTTGGAACATCTCCAAGCTCTTTATAGGCTTCCTTTGTGAAGATTTTTAACCATGGTATTTCACTCTCTTCTTTCTCTATATATAGCTCTTTATCTTCATAAATTATCATATTTTCTCTTTTTTAGTAAATGGTAGCAATAAATGTTCTATTTTGTAGAATTGCTATTGTAACGGTTTGAAGTAGTTTTCAGAAAGTGGTAGTTTTATTGGTAGAGTTATTTTTTTGGATGAATTATAGATTATAAACTTTTTTATCTGTACATGTAAAATAAAATATTCTACATGTACGCAGAGAGTTAGTCTCTGCTTCTGTTACGGTTTCTGTCACCGCCACCAGAACGGCTACCTTCGCTAGAAGAAGATTTCCCACGGTAACCACCGCCTCCACCAGAACGATTTCTATTGCCATTGCCTGAACGGTTTCTATCACGACCTCCACCACCGCCTGAACGTGGTTTATTCCCACGGTAACCACCGCGTCCACCACTTCTGCTGTCATTTCTTTTACCGGCACGCTCTAAAATAGCTGCTAGTTTGTCAGCAGGAATACCAATAGTATTTGGACCTTTAACAGCTTGCCTATCTAAAATCATTGAAACTAGTTTAAACATAATAGTCTCTTCATCTATATCTTCTTTTAACATGTCAAGAATTTGATGTGCCTCGTCATAGATGTGTTGATCTTCTATATTTTTTACAATAGATTTTAAATTTAATGCTCTTAAATCATTTTTACTTGGAATAAATGCATGATTCATCGATGTTCCGACTTTAGTTTTTATTCTCTGAAGTTCTTTAAACTCTAGTGGAGTTAAAAGTGTGATAGCTTTACCTTTAGTTCCAGCACGTCCAGTTCTACCGATACGGTGAACATAAGACTCTGAATCAAAAGGAATATGGTAGTTGAATACATGAGAAATATCATTTACATGTATACCACGAGCAGCAACATCGGTTGCAACTAAAACTTTAACACTGTTGCTTTTGAAACCTTTGATAACTGACTCACGTTGACGTTGCTCCATATCTCCATGAAGACCATTTGCTAAGTAACCAGAGTTTGAAAGTACGTTTGAGAGTCTATCAACTTCACTTTTTGTTCTACAGAATACAATTGATTTTTTTGTAGTCTCAGAATCCATAAGACGAATAATTGCATCATCTCTTTCAGACTCTTCGATTACATAATACTCTTGCTCGATATCTGTATTTGTAGTTTCACCACCAGTGATAGATATAAACTCTGGGTTATTTAAGATTCTCTCAGCAAGAAGCTTGATTGGTCTAGGCATAGTAGCTGAGAAAAGAAGTGTTTGACGGTTTGTTGGAAGATATGAAAATATTTCATTGATATCATCCAAAAATCCCATATCAAGCATCTCATCAGCTTCATCTAGAACAACCACGCTTGGTTTGAAATCTTTTAACATACCTCTTTTAAGAATGTCTAGAAGACGACCAGGAGTTGCAACAACCACTGCTGCACCTCTTTGAATAAGGTCAAGCTGTCTGCTATATGAACTACCACCATAAACTGTTACAGTTCTAGCGCCGATACCTCTTCCATATTTGAATAGCTCATCACTTACTTGAGTAGCAAGTTCACGTGTTGGAGTGATAACTAAAAGACCAACACCATCTTTAGGGTTGATATTGTTTAGTGCAGGCAGACCAAAAGCAGCTGTTTTACCGGTACCAGTATGTGCTTGACCAACTATGTCGCGACCATCAAGTATAAATGGTATTGCCGCAGCTTGAATAGGGCTTGGAACTACAAAACCAGCTTCTTTTACAGCTCTTTGTATCTCACTGTTTAAACCTAAATCAGCAAATGTGATTGTCGGTTCTTCATTAATTTGTTCCTCGTTTGTTTGTGCATTTTCTTGCATCATAATCCTTTAAAAGCTAGGAGATGATACAAGACTGTCTCACTGACAGAGCATCTTCCCCCAAACTATTTCGCGAATTATACCCAAATTTACCAAATTATTTATTTAAATACATTATACTTGGAATTACTTAAGTTTATATTGTGTAAAAATGAGTAGAGTTTGATTACGATAATATTTATATTTAATATACTTTTCACTTTTGTTTCTTATGCCTATTTTTGCTATGATACAACTATGAAAATATAAACCAATATAAACGAACTAGAATAGGAAATCTTTAGCAATGCAGATACAAACCCAGTACACTTATGAAAAAACATGGACTACGACTAATGAGACTGACCTTCTTAGAATGATAGAAGAAGAGATAGGTGATGCAGATCCCAAGGGTACGTTAAACTACATAAAAGAAGCAATAAAAACAGGTAAAGTCATAACTGTTGGTGGATGTAGATTTAGAGTTGAAAAATAGGTGAATAAAATGGAAAAAGAACTTGAAGAAGTAGGGCAGTTTTACAACATTGTCATAGAGTTTATAACAAACTATAGTTTTCAAATTATAGGTGTAATTATTATTTTGGCTATCGGTGTAGTAGCCTCTAAATACATTCACAGATATGTATTAAAGCTACTTTTAAAGACTACAATAGATGAGACTTTAGGTGGCTTTATTGCCAGTTTTGTAAGATTTTTAGTAGTTGCAATGATGGCTATTTTAGCGCTTGGGAAACTTGGTATTTCTATAGCTCCATTTATTGCCGCTCTTGGTGCTATTTCTCTTACTGCCGGTTTGGCTCTTCAAGGAAGTGTCTCAAACTTTGCAGCTGGTCTTGTCCTTATAGCTACAAAGCCTTTCAAAATAGGCGATACTATTAGAGTTCACGATATTTATGGAGAAGTACAAGAGATAAAATTAGCGTATACCATTTTAATCAATGAAGACAAAGAACAGATAACCATACCTAATAAATATATGATAGGTGATGTTTTAGTAAACTCATATCTTTTTAGAATTGTTGAAGGCAGTGTCGGAATATCTTATGATAGTAATGCAGATAAATCAATAAAGCTTGTAAAAGAAACTATATCTACATGTAAAGAAGTCTCAGATGAGAATGAGCCTATTGTTGGCATTGAAAATTTTGGAGATAGTTCGATAAATATCGGTTATAGATACTGGGTACCTACAAATAGTTTTTTCAAAGCACAGTATGAAGTTAATCTAAAAATATTAAAAGCTCTTAATGAAGCAAAAATCGCAATACCTTTTCCACAAAGAGAGATTCGTATGCTAGGAGATGAAAAATAATGAATGATATAGCAAAACTGATTTTAAGACTTACAGTTGGAGTTATGATACTTTTTCACGGTGTTGAAAAGATTATAAATGGTATAGGAGGCGTGAAGCATTTGACTCTGAATGCAGGTTTGCCTGAGTTTTTAGCTTATGGCGTTTATGTAGGTGAGATTGTAATGCCGATTTTAATCGTACTTGGAGTATATGCAAGAGTTGCATCTTTGGTTTTAGCATTTAACATGTTGATTGCTATATTTTTAGCATATGGCGGTTCTTTGTTTGTTTTAGGCAAGCATGGAGCACCATCTTTTGAACTTCCATTTTTATACTTAATAATGTCAATTTTAATATTTATGATTGGAAGTGGAAAGTACGCTGTAAATAGTAAGTAGTAAGAGTCTTAAAAGTCCTGCTTATGGATGTGGGACTTTTACTTTAGAGTTCAGACTCCATCCGATAATAGCCATAAGAGTAATAACACTGACAGCCGGCAAAAAATCATAACTAGATCCTAAATAAGTTAGCCAGAGTAAAATTGCTCCCAGCGGCGTTGGTACACCTGTGAAAAATTTATCTACCTCTCCAACATCTGTATGAATATTAAAGTGGATGAGTCTTCTTAATCCTGAAATAACATAGTAAATGGAAACAATTGCTGCAAGCAGCATTGACATGTTAGAAAAATTTATGACATATACAGATTGAAATATTAGAAATACAGGAACAAGAACAAAGCTTAAAAAATCTGCGAAACTATCCAGTTGAACTCCAAACTCATTTGACAAGTTGTATTTTCTAGCGATTTTACCATCAAAAATATCGAAAGCTCCACCAATCCAAGCTAATACAATAGCAACAAAAAAGTTGTTTTGAGTGATAAAATAAGTTGCCATAAGACCTGCTGTAATATTTACAAATGTAAACATATTTGCCAGATTAAAGTGTGATGATGAATTATAGAGAAATTTCATATATTGCCTAGTTTAATCAAGTTAAACGAAATTATAACAGAATTTATGAAACATAATCCTATAGCTTTCTGATATTCATTATCAATATTAAGAGAACATTAAGTTGATATTGATTATCATTTGAATGAATTTACTAACAGGTTATAAATAATGAATAGAATATTAAAAATCAGTTTTACAGTAAGTTTAGTGTTGTCTGTTCTTAATGCACAAGATCTAAAAGAGACATCAACAGTAGAAGAGATGTTTTTAAATGCTACAGTCTCGGGAGAGATTAGAATGATTTCTTTTGAATACAATCAAGAAGCAGTAGGCGAGGGTAATACATATGCAACGGCTGTTGGTGGCAAAGTAAAGTATGAGTTAGCCGAATTAAACGGCTTTAATGCTGCAATGGCAGTTAGAACTTCTTATGATATGGATTTAGTAACTGGAGACGGTGCAAAGCAAAACAGTGAGCTATCTTCATCAGATGGTAAATGCACGGTTGCAAGTGAAGTATATTTAAACTATAAAAATGGTGGCTTTAATTTCCGTGCAGGTCGTCAAATAATTGACACACCTTTAGCAGATAGTGATGATATTAGAATGATTCCAAATACTTTTGAAGCATATATAGCTACTTATGAAATAGATAACCTTAATTTTATGTTAGGTAATTTGCAGGACTGGCAAGGTTTTGATGCCGGATTGGATGATGGTTGGGTAAAAGCAGGGGAAGATGGAACTTGGTTTGGTGGTATAACTTACACTACTGATACTGTAGAGGCTAGTGCTTGGTACTATAATATCACTAAACTTACAAATACTGCTTATTTTGATATTGCTCTTAATTATGAGATAAACAGTGATGTGTCAATTGTTGGAGCTGCTCAGTACTTAAATGAAAATGAGATAAGTAATAGTGGCACTGAAGCAAGTATATATGGAGTTATGGCGGAATTATTAGCATATAATGTTGGTTTCACTCTTGCATATAACGATTCAAGCAGAAAAGCAGGTAAAGAGACTTTCAGCGGATTTGGTGGCGGCACACTATTTACGAGTATGGACACATTGATTTTAAATGATATAGCAGTTGATCGTGATGTAAGGGTAGTCGTTGCAGGCATAAGTTATGAATTTGATGACATCTCTATTTTTTATGCTTATGGTGATTCTGATGGTGGTGCTGACGGTTTAGGGGTTAAAGCTCACAATACTGAGTATGACATAGGTTTTGAGTACACTATTAGTGACGAGCTTATTATTAATGCAGTTTATACAATTCATGAAGATAAAGAAAATTTAGCAAAAACAGATTTTTATTGGGACCGGTTTTACCTTATATTGGCATATAATTTTTAGTTTAATCATCCTTTAATATGATATCTATTATCATTATAGAAAAATAATGAGAATAGATATGTCCAATAAAACAGATGCAAGCGAGATAAACAAACTGAGTGATTGTAAAAAATCTCATGTTGTAAAAGTTTTAAAATTAAACGCTCCCTCAGAGCTAAAACAGAGACTTATATCTTTTGGAATTATGAAAGAAAGTATTATTGAAGTGTTAAAGTATTCTACATCCAAAAATACTATGGAGATTAAAGTTGGAAAAACAAGGATAGCTCTTCGTGCTCAAGAAGCTGCTTTAATAGAGGTTGTAAAGTTATGACTACAGATGTAAAGACATGCCCTATAACAGCTAATCATATAAAGATAGCTCTTGTAGGACAACCAAATGTTGGTAAGAGTATGCTTATTAACTCTGTCTCTAACGCCCATCTACATGTTGGAAACTTCTCGGGAGTGACTGTAGATAAAACAGAAGTTCTATTTGATTATAAAAATTACCATTTTACAGTAGTTGATTTACCCGGAACTTACGCACTAAATGAATATACTATTGAAGAAAAAGTAACAAGTGATTATCTCTCCGAATATGATTACGACCTGATAGTAAATGTAGTTGATTCAACAAATCTAGAAAAAAATCTTCAATTAACCTCTGAGCTTATGAGTGTTGATAAAAAAATGGTTATTGCTCTAAATATGAGTGATGAGGCAGTCAAAGAGGGGATAAATATAAGTGGTAGCTACATGTCTCAACTACTTGGTATTAGTTGTGTAAAAGTATCAGCGGTTACAAAAGAGGGTATAGCTGACCTGATTGATGCAATTATAGAAGAGTTTGAGGCTACAAGTGTAGAGCATAAACTTATTTTTAGTGAAGCAGTAGAAGAAGAAATATTTAAAGTTGTTGATTATTTACTCAAACATAAATATAAAGACAGTAACTCATATAGAAATATTGCGATAAACCTTCTCAAAAATAATAAAACTACGTATGCAAAACTTCACGATAATCCAATTTGGACAGAACTACAGCTAATTCTTATAGAAGCTTCTAAACATATTGAACTGCACCATGACACGGATGATGTTAAAGAGGCTTTTGCTTCAGAGTATGCATCTTTTAACAGAGGAATAGTTGCTGAAGTTTTAAAACAGGACAAAGAGATTAAGAAAAAAACGCTCACAGACAAAATTGACAATGTTTTAATCCATCAACTGTTTGGCATACCAATATTTCTGTTTTTAATGTGGGGGCTCTTTCAACTTACTTTTGAAGTAGGTGTGATACCAATGGAGTATATAGATGGTTTTTTTGGATGGTTCGGTGACACGGTTGGAGCCACTATATCAAACGAGGATATTCGATCATTAGTTGTTGATGGAATCATTTCAGGTGTGGGAGCAGTTATACTTTTTGTTCCAAATATAATGATTCTTTTTGTAGGTATAGCCCTCTTGGAGAGTACAGGTTATATGGCAAGAGTTGCATTTTTACTAGATGGGTTTTTTCATAAATTTGGTTTACATGGGCAATCATTTATACCTTTAGTTACAGGTTTTGGCTGCTCGATACCAGCTTACATGTCAGCAAGAATATTAAAAAATGATAGAGATAGACTTTTAACACTCTTTATTATAGGCTTTATGAGTTGTGGAGCCAGACTTCCAGTTTATGTACTCTTTGCAGGTGCATTTTTTTCAGAAGATATGGCAGGGAATATCCTATTCATAATTTATATTAGCGGTGCTCTTATAGGATTAATTGCAGCTAAAATATTAAAATTAACTGCATTTAAAGGCGTAGATGAACCATTTGTTATGGAGATGCCAAAGTATAGATTGCCGTCATTTAAACTTATTTGGCACACTGTTATGACAAAGACCTGGATGTACCTGAGAAAAGCAGGTACTTATATCGCAGCTGCATCAATGCTAGTATGGTTTTTAAGCAATTATCCTCATAATTTAAGCTTGCAAGAGAGTTATCAAAGCAAAATTGAAAGGGCTCTAAGCGAAGATGAAAAATCAAAGTTACAAAATAAATTATCGCAAGAATTGTTAGAACAGAGCTATTTGGGAACAATCGGTAGATTTTCTATGCCGATTTTTGAGCCACTTGGGTTTGATTGGAAGATGAGTGTAGCGCTTCAGACAGGTTTGGCTGCAAAAGAGGTAGTAGTATCAACACTGGGAGTTTTATACTCTTTGGGTAATGATGTTAATGAAGAGAGCAATTCTCTTATTGCAACAATAAGCAAGAATATTCCTTTTGCATCTGCTGTTGCTTTTATCGTAGTGATTATGATTTATCTTCCATGTTTGGCAGCTTCGGTTGTATTTACTCGTGAAGCAGGTGGTATAAAATATTTCTTTTATCTTTTAGCCTTTACTTCAATAGCTGCTTATGGACTTGCTTTTATCGCATACAATATAGCTTTGATGCTTACTTAACTAATTATTAGTTTATCTTTGTTACAATCTGAATATGAAAAAAATATTAATGATTGAAGATGACTTAGAACTAGCAGAGATATTAACAGAATATCTTGAACAATTTGAGTTTGAGGTTGTAACCGAAGATGACCCTTTTAAAGCAGTGAGTATATTAAAACTAGAGCCTTTTGATTTAGTTATATTGGATTTGACTCTTCCTGGAATGGATGGATTAGAAGTTTGTGAAGCTATTCGTGAGAGACAAGATATTCCTATTGTTATTTCATCAGCCAGAAGTGATGTAACAGATAAGGTTAAAGCGCTTGAACTAGGAGCTGATGACTATTTACCAAAGCCATATGATCCTAGAGAGCTTGAGGCCAGGATACACTCTGTTTTAAGACGCTATGAAGCAAAATCTCAAGAAAAACAAGAATCAAAAAGTGATTTTAAGTGTGATGTCTCATCTATGATGATTACATATAAGGGTAGAAATATTGATTTGTCAAATGCAGAATTTGGGATTTTATCCTATATGATTGCTAAACAAGGTCTTGTCGTTTCAAGAGAAGATTTGATTCATAATGTGAATGCAATCAATGAAGACTCATCAAATAAGAGTATTGATGTTATGGTTGGCAGGATTAGAAATAAACTTGGAGACAAGTCTCTTATAGAATCTGTCAGAGGCGTAGGATATAAACTGCTTAAATGAGAAAAAATGCCGTTTTAATAACCGTATTATTTACACTTGTCGTAACATTATTAAGCGTAAGTGTGGTTTTTTGGGAAGTCTTTAAACTAAATAAACAGCGTTATATTAATCATATATTTGCAAAACAAGCAATTATTACTCAAATATATCGTCAACATCAACAGCGACTTACTTCACATATTATGCTTGAAGCAAATCTGGCTGTGTACAATTTTGTCTTAGAAAAAAATGAGGCTAGAAAAAATATTATTATTAAAAATGCAAAAATCTTAAAGAAAAAAAATTTTAGAAGTGTTGATTCATCTTTGATGTTATCACAAGAGGGCTTTTATACTCAAAAAATAATCACTGATTTAACAGTAACGATGTTGGAGTTTAATAAGGCAATATATTTCTATATTCAGTCACCGTCATCTTCAGTGCTGATCCTTGATGAAAAGTTAATGCCATACAAATACTGGTCTTTAGCTTACTCATACCTAATAATTATACTTATTATTTCTTTCTCCTTTGTTTTAATATTACAGAGATTAAGACCACTTATACGACTCAGAAAAAAAATTGCACTATATGGTGACGGTAATATGAATATATCGTTTAAAACTAAAGGAAGTGATGAGATTGCACTTGTATCAAATGAGCTAGAATCAACAAGAAGAAAAATCAACAATATATTAGAATCAAGAACGCTATTTTTACGAAATATTATGCATGAACTTAAAACACCTATTGCAAAAGGAACTATTGCAACTCAAATGTTAGATTCTCAAAAACAAGTTGATAGATTTAGTTCTATATTTGGTCGTTTGGAATCTTTAGTAACTGAATTTGCTCTTATAGAAGAGGTTACGTCTCTTGATGATAAAACAGATTTTAAGGAGTATCGTTTAATTGATATTATTGATGAAGCTGTTGATATGGCAATGGTAGAAAGAAGTAGTGTAAGCGTTGAAATTGATGCAACGTATAAAATAAATGCTAATTTTAGACTCTATACGACAGCTATTAAAAATATGATTGACAATGGAATAAAGTACTCCACTGATGCACATGTAAAAATATTAATTATTGATAATGAGTTGTGTTTTGAAAGTATTGGAGAGTGTTTAAAGCATCCTTTACAGTACTATATTGAACCATTTACAAAAGATAATCCATCTAAAAACAGTTTTGGTTTAGGTCTTTATCTTGTAGATTCTATTTTAAAAGCACACAATCAGGTTTTAGCACATGAATATGATAACGGCGTAAATCGCTTTATATTTGCATAAGTTTTTCATTGTAAACTAAGAGCATGGATAAAAGTATCAAAGCTTCAATAATTATATTTTTTGCTATATCTTTTTTCTCTTTTGGATGGCTAAGCCATACAGCATATAAACCGGTTCACAGAATTGAGGTGCCTTCCATATTGGACAAGATAAAAAGGAGTAAGGTTCTCAATGTAGTCTTATTGAATTCCCCATCAACATATTATATCGGTCCGGATGGACCTAAAGGTTTTGAGTATGATTTACTGAATGATTATGCAAGACACTTGGATGTTAACCTAAAGGTAACCACAGTCAATACTATAAAAGAGGCTATTGAACTTAGCACAAATCCGGATATTCATATAACTTCCGCATCTTTGGCAAAAACTAAAATGAGAGAGAAGATTTTTAATTTTGGACCATCATATTTTGAAGTCCAAGAGCAGATTATATGTTCTAGACAAATGTTATGGGATGGTGTTTTCCCAAAAAATGTAGAGGATTTAGCTGGACTTAAAATAATTGTAGGAGAAGATACAAGCTATAGTCAAACAATAAAGCAGCTTCAAGAAGATGGTTTTGATATAAATGCGACATATACATCTGAATTCTCAACAGAGGAACTTTTATCAAAAGTCGCTACCAATGAGATAGATTGTACAATTGCTGATTCAAATATATATGCACTAAATCAGAGATATTTTCCAAATATAGCACTTGCATTTGTAGTAAGTTCCAGGGAACAGTTAGCATGGGTTTTAACGCCAAATTCAAAAGAGTTAGAAGCTGATATGTACTCATGGTTAAACAGTTTTAATCAAAGTGGTAAAATGGCACAATTAAAAGACCACTATTACAGTTATGCACTCTTTTTTGATTATTATAATACAAGTATGTTTTATAAACGAATAAAGGTAAGGCTTCCTAAATATGCAAAATACTTTAAAAAATATGCCAAGATGTATAATATCCCATACTTAGTTTTAGCTGCTCAATCATATCAGGAATCACACTGGAATCCAAAAGCTAAAAGCCAAACAGGAGTCAGAGGCTTGATGATGCTGACTCTTCCTACTGCAAAACAATTAGGAGTTAAAAACAGATTAGACCCGCAAGAGAGCATAAAAGGTGGCGCAAGACATCTAAAACAAATGATCAAACAGGTTCCTTTAGAGGTAGAAGGGGTAGATCGTTTAAAGTTTGCTTTGGCAGCTTACAATGTTGGAACTGGACATGTTCAAGATGCGCAAATACTAGCTAAAAAAATGGGTTTAAATCAAAATGTTTGGAATGACCTAAAACAAGCCCTTCCTCTACTTTCACAAAAAAAGTATTATAAAACATTAAAACATGGATATGCTAGAGGTAGTGAACCGGTTAAGTATGTGGATTCCATATATGATTATATAGATATTATGCAAAGGAGTAAGGAGTAATGATCTATACTCAAATAAACAAAATATTAAAAAATAAAACTATAAAGCCTCTCCCTCTTTGCCATCAGCTAAATCGCTTAAAAAAGTTTCCATATCATATTTAATTCTATATTCCGGAGTCATTATATGAATAAGAATATCTCCTAAATCTATAACAATCCAGTCACCACTCTCATCAACATTGTTAAAAGTCTCTTCTGGTTTAAGGTCATTTTTCAGGTGATCTAATAAGGCTGTTGTATGTCTTGAACCTAGGGATGAAGCAATTATTGCATAATCTACAAAGTAATTTTTATCACGAAGATCAAAAACTTCAATACTCTCTGCTTTATTTTTATCTAACACTTGTGTTATTTTTTCTATTCTGTTTTGCAACGGTTTTCCTTGTAAAAATTATATATATCTTGTGCACATCTTTTTGATAACTTTTCTAAAACCACTTCATCTCTTAAATTAGTTGATGAAATATTTTCATCAACGTCAAGTATCAAAAAATCTTGTGGAATCTCTAACCCGTCTCTTGGAGCAATTACAAAAGTAACTAACTCTTTAAGCTCACTATAGCTATTCCACATGTGAAGTGATGCTAGATTATCTGCACCTATAACGAGATATATTTTTTTATAACTCTTTAGTAGGTGCTTAACAGTTGTGATACTTGCAACAGCTCTATCTTGCTCAACTTCAAAAGTTGAAATTTCAACATTTTTATAATCGTCGAAAATCTTTTTTAGCCATTTCACTCTTAGTGAAGAGGGAGCGTAAAATTTAGATTTAAAAGGATTTAAAAATGTTGGCATTACGATAACTTTATCTACATCTTTGAAATTACACAAAGATTTGACAATAGCCTCATGTCCGATATGCGGTGGATCAAAAGAGCCACCAAAAAGTGCAATGGTTTCCATATTTAAAGCGAATTATAGCTAAGTTTTGATAAAATAGCTGAATTTTATTTATATAATTAGAGGATTTTTAATGGCGCTTAAAATAGCAATTAATGGATTTGGTAGAATCGGTCGTTGTGTGGCTCGTATAGCAGCATCAAGGGATGATGTGGAAATTGTAGCTATTAACGATATGGCAAGTATGGATATGATGCTTTATCTACTAAAGAATGATTCTGTTCACGGAACTTTTAACAGTGAAATAAATCAAGTTGATGATGAAAATATTAGTATAGATGGACAAAAGGTTAGAATATTTAGTGATCGTAATCCGAAAAATTTAAGGTTTGCTGATTGTGGTGCGGACATGGTTCTTGAGTGTACAGGTGTTTTCTTGACTCAAGAGTCAGCTCAAGTACATATTGATAATGGAGTTGAGAAAGTTCTTTTCTCCGCACCTTCAAAAGATACACAAACTGATACATTTGTTCTGGGCGTAAATGAAGAAAAATACAATGGTCAGAAAATTGTATCTAATGCCTCTTGTACTACAAACTGTTTAGGTCCTGTTGCAAAAGTTTTAGATGATGCTTTTGGAATCCAAAAAGGTCTTATGACTACTATCCACTCATATACAAATGATCAAAATATTTTAGATGTCAAACACTCAAAAGACAAGCGTCGTGCCCGCGCCGGTGCTATAAATATGATACCAACAACAACTGGTGCAGCTAAGGCTATTAGTCTTGTAATGCCTCAACTCAAAGGAAAACTTCACGGTCAAAGTGTTCGTGTTCCTACTCCTGACGTTTCTATGGTTGATTTAAATGTTGTTGTTAAGAAACAAACTTCAAAAGAGGAAGTTACACGAGTATTTAATGAGATGGCAGACACTAAACTAAAAGGCCTTTTACTTATGGATAAAGAGATGAGAGTGTCTCAAGATTTCGTTGGTAGTACATATAGCTCTATTGTTGCAGAAGATTTAACTCAAGTTATTAGTGGTGATATGGTTAAAATCATGGCTTGGTATGATAATGAGTGGGGTTACTCTTCAAGATTAATTGATATGGCTATTCACATTTCACAATAGTCCAGTAAAAGGATACTTCGCTGGCGCCGCTTAGGCGACTCAGCGTGGAGAATGCCACATGTTAGCATTCCTAAAAGCTTGCCTCTTTAGAGGCAGAAAATTATTAAGACAAGGAAAAGTTTGGAATTATTAAATATTAAAAACTTAGATATGTCTGGTAAAAAAGTTTTTATCAGATGTGACTTTAATGTACCGATGGATGAGTTTGGAAACATCTCTGATGACAGAAGAATCCGCTCAGCACTTACAACCATAAATTATTGTCTGGATCAAGATTGTGCTGTTATATTAGCATCTCATCTTGGACGTCCAAAAGGTGAAGTAAATGAAAAGTATTCACTTGCTTCAGTTGCAAGAAGAATCCAGCATCTTTTAAAAAGAGAAGTGGTTTTAAGCTCTGATGTTGTTGGTGAAGATGCAATAAGTAAAGCTAACGCACTAAAATCTTGTGAAGTACTACTTTTAGAAAATCTTCGCTACGAAGCTGGTGAGACTGAAAATGATCAAATATTATCAGAAAAATTAGCTTCAATGGCAGATTTTTACATAAATGATGCTTTTGGCGTAAGTCATCGTGCACACTCTTCTGTTGAAGGTGTAACTCACTTTTTTGATGAAAAGCACAAAGCTGCTGGATTTTTATTACAAAAAGAGATTCAATTTTTTTCAAAACTGATTCAAAAACCAGTTCGTCCATTTGCAGCAATCGTTGGTGGCTCAAAAGTCTCAGGTAAGCTTGAGGCACTTATAAACTTACTTCCAATAGTAGATAAGGTTCTTATTGGTGGCGGTATGGCATTTACATTTTTGAAGAAGATGGGTTATGATGTAGGTGCTTCACTTGTGGAAGATGATTTATTAGAAGATGCCGGGCATGTGATGGATGAAGCTAAAAAACTTGGAGTTAAATTTTACCTGCCTGTAGATGTTGTAGCTGCTGAAAAGTTTGCAGAGGATTCTGTAAGTAAATTAACATCAGTTCAAGAGATTCCAGAGGGCTGGATGGGTCTAGATATTGGTCCTGCGACTGTGAGGCTTTATAGAGAAGTTCTAGCTGATGTGCAAACTGTTTTATGGAATGGGCCGATGGGTGTTTATGAGATGGAGAAGTTTGCTCGTGGTTCAAATAAAATAGCTCACTTCGTTGCAGATAGTTATGCAACTACAGTTGTTGGCGGTGGAGATACTGCAGATCTTGTTCAGAGGATAGGCGTTGATGAGGAGATGAGCTTTATATCAACAGGTGGTGGAGCTTCATTAGAGCTTCTTGAGGGTAAAATACTTCCAGGTGTAGCACCACTAATAATTGAAAAGAAAAATAACTAGTTATTTTGAGTTTCCAGCACGAGGGAAACTAAGTGTTCAGAAAAAAATTTAGTTTTTTTCTAAGTCGCACTTTAGTGCAGAAGCGTAGCTAGAGGAATCGGCGTGCCCCTTGTGGGTATACTTCCTAAATAAAATCAAGGGGATTAAGTTATGATAATTGCAGCAAATTTAAAAACAAATCTAACTCGGTTGCAGACAACAGAGTATATAAATAAAATAGAGAATTTTTTAAAAACTAAAAACATTAATCAAGAAGTTTTAGTTTTTCCTGCAATGACTAGCTTAAATAAACATGTTGGAAGTGTTACAATTGGTGCTCAAAATGCATATGCTACAAATAATGGTGCTTTTACTGGTGAAATCGGACAAGACCATCTAAATGAGTTTGGCATAAAAACTATTCTAATTGGACATAGTGAAAGACGACATGTAATTGGTGAAACACAGGAGATGCTAATAGAAAAATTCAACTTTTACAAAGAGCTTGGATACAAAATAGTTTACTGTATTGGCGAGCCTTTAGAGATTAGAGAAGCGGGACATGATAAAATGATGGAGTATATATCTAAGCAGTATGAGGGAATAGATACAAATTATAAAAATCTTATTATTGCTTATGAGCCTGTGTGGGCAATAGGTACCGGACTAACTCCCACACTTGAAGATATTGTAACCATACACAAAAAGTTAAAAGAAAAATCTCATGCGCCTCTGCTTTATGGAGGAAGTGTAAAAGTTACAAATGCTGCTGAAGTTTTGGCACTTGATGGTGTAGATGGTATCTTAGTTGGAAGTGCTGCACTTAATGCCGAACACTTTTGCACTATGGTAGAATATGCTCAAAATTTAGAAAATAATAAATAGAGTACCTAGCTGTAAAAGTAAAGCACCTAGAAAATAAGAAAAGAAAGAGCATCTATATGCATGGGCTTTGTGCTGAGCAAAACCTAGTGTTAACGTAGGTAGAGGAATCAGTGTGCCCCCTTGTGGGTATACTTCCGATACCGTATTAAATGATAAAAGGAGAATATAGAATGATAATGAAGGGCAAAAGAGGTCTAATTGTAGGTCTTGCAAATAATAAATCAATCGCTTACGGCATAGCTAAGTCATGTGCTGAACAAGGCGCAGAAATGGCATTTACATATCTTAATGATGCACTTAAAAAAAGAGTTGAGCCAATAGCTGCAGAGTTTGGGTCTGATAAAGTTTATGAACTTGATGTTTCAAATGAAGAGCATATGGCAGGGATTGCTGAGTTGATTGAGAAAGACTTTGGTAAGATTGATTTTTTAGTTCACTCTGTTGCATTCGCTCCAAAAGAGGCACTAAGTGAGCCTTTTATTAAAACTACAAAACAGGCATTCCAGATTGCCATGGATATATCGGTTTACTCTTTAATAGATTTAACAAACCGTTTAGAGTCTGTTTTAACAGATGACGCCTCTATTTTAACCCTTTCATATTTAGGTGGTCCAAAATATATAGTTAACTATAATGTAATGGGTGTTGCAAAAGCAGCATTAGAATCTACTGTTAGATATATGGCAGTTGATTTAGGTAAAAAAGGTCAAAGAGTGAATGCAATCTCAGCTGGACCAATTAGAACTTTAGCTGCTGCTGGAATCGGTGATTTTAAGCAGATTCTTAATTGGAACGAAACGAATGCTCCACTGAAGAAAAATGTAACAACTGAGCAAGTGGGTAACTCTGCAATGTATCTATTGAGTGATTTATCGTCTGCTGTTACTGGTGAAGTTCATTATGTAGATAGTGGATATAATATAATGGGTATGGCTGCTGCTGAGACAACAGCAGATGGAAAGACTGTTCTATGTTGGGACGTAAGAGAGGGTTGATACTCTCTTATCTTTTAGTTGTGCCTATTACAGGCATAGAATTAATCTTTTTTGTATGAGAATCTTTCT
This sequence comes from Sulfurimonas sp., assembly GCA_021648285.1. Lineage (GTDB taxonomy): Bacteria > Campylobacterota > Campylobacteria > Campylobacterales > Sulfurimonadaceae > Sulfurimonas. The sequence goes on from JAKITC010000001.1 coordinate 86,941, forward strand.
CATCTGAGACATGAGTACTATTGTAAACTGCCATCTTATCTATATACTCCTGTAGAGTGAAGTCTCTATCTTCATCTTTATATTTAACATGTACTTCTTTTTGTTTTTCAACTTGTACTTTAGTCATCTCTTTTAAAACTACGCCTGTCTTTACTTCCACCAGCTTTGCAGAACCATCTTCATTTGGAACAATCTTTACTATTGTGTCTCCTGTTGGAGCCTCTGTACCGGATACAGTTGGACTCCACTCATTTTTTAACCAATTATCAAGCAGGTTTTGCATAAAAGCAGGTTTTTTTTCTTTTTTTCCCGCAACAGCATTTACAACTTTATTTTGAGATGGATTAACTCCATCAACTTTAGAACAAGCACCGAATATAAATACCATAGGTATTACTAATAATAATTTTTTCATAGTATAATTATACACAAATATCGTCAGAAGTATGTTACATAATAGAATAATATGACAAGTTTATTAATAATTAACCATAAGTTTAATTTAAATTAAAGAAATAAATGACATAATTATGACAAGATTTAATTCTAGGAGAAATAAATGAGATTAACAAAATTAAGTTTAATAGCAGCAATGCTAATAGGTTCAAGTGCATTTGCAATTGATAATACAAAAGTATCTGGTGATGTAAAATTATTTTACGGAACAATGGATTCTGATAGCGGTACTTACCTAGGAAACAGTACAGATTTATTTGATGCTGAAGGTGCTTACGGTGATGTAGCAGTTAACTTGCAGTTAACTACTGACTTAACTAAAGGTGTTTCTGCTGGTGCTAAAGTTACTTATGTAACAACTTTAGGTTTAGAGCAAAACTTAGTAGATAATACTTGGTCAAATGCACACGGTATTACATCTAATACTGGTTCAAGTTTTGGTAATCCACCGACAAATGGTCTTCAGCTTGATGATGTATTTTTTATGGGTGAACTATGGGTAGCTGGTACTGCTTTTGATACAACTGTTAAGGTTGGTCGCCAAGCTTTAGATACTCCTTTAGCATTTACTGAGACTTGGGGTATTGATCAAAATACTTTCGAAGCTGCTGTATTAATTAATCAAAGTATTCCTGATACTACTTTAGTTGCTGCTTATGTTGGTAAGTCAAATGGTTCTGCAGATGACCTTGCAACATTATCACTTAGTGGATCAACTTATGTGTCTGGTAGTTTAAATAATATTGGTGGAGCTGCTGCTGGTATTACTTCTCAAAATGGTAAGTTTAACACATTTGGTACAGATGGTGTTTATGTTCTTGGTGCTATCAATAACTCAATTAAACCACTTACAGTTCAAGCTTGGTATTATAGCTTACAGCAAATGGCTGAGGCATATTGGATTCAAGCTGATGTAAACGTTGAAGGTATCTTAGCAGGTGTTCAATATACTCAGGTTGACGCAGATAAATTAATAACTGGTGTTGATAAAGATCAAGCATATGCTTTTATGCTAGGTTATGAGATGAAAGATGTTGCTACGTTTAAAGTTGCATACTCTTCAGTAGATGATGAAGGTACTATTGGTGTTGCAAATGTTGCAACTGGTAATGGTGCAGCAGCTTCAAGAAATGGTTCTGGCGCACAGTCTAGACTATATACTGAAATGTGGTGGGCTTATGGTTCTGTATCACAAATTGGTTCTGATTCTTACTCTTTAACTGCTGAGGGTACTGTTGTTGGTATTGATTTACTTGCTGGTTACTACTATGCTGATATTAATGTTGGTGCTGGTTCAACAATTAATGCAAATGCTGATCAAGAAGTTACTGAGATTGCTTTAACTGCTTCTAAATCATTTGGTCCATTAGATACATCTGTAGCAATTATCCTTAATAATGTTGAAGATAATGTTGCAAACACTGATGAAGATACTAACCACTTACAAGTTTATTTAACATATAACTTCTAGTCACGTTCTACCCTTCTATAAGTCTATTTCCCCGTCCCTCCTATCATTGGGGAAATAGGCCCTCCTTATCTTCCCCATTTCCTGTTTTGAGGGAAGATAAGGAGTGTCTATGTTAACTTTTTCTGATATAATCTTCTTAATGAACACACTACTAAAAAAAATATTTTACATACTTTTTATGCTAATGCTAATATCTATCATCTCATTTTTAGCAATTCATGCTGCCCCAAATAGTTTCTTTGGAGCAGGTGAGCTGAATCCAAATATGACACAAGAGGCTATTACCGCTTTAAAAGCTGTATACGGACTGGATAAACCACTTCATATACAGTATTTTAACTGGGTTATAAATATTTTTTCTCTTAATTTTGGTATCTCTTTTGTTTCCGGTCAAGATGTGAGTTCTGAAATACTAAAACGACTTCCAGTTACTTTGATTATGAATATAACAGCGTTGATAATCGTATTTATTATCTCTTTGTATCTTGGTATAAAAGCAGCACTTAATTATGAAAAAAAATCTGATTATATTATTCGTCAAATCTCTTTAATTTCTTTCTCTATGCCATCATTTTATTTGGCACTGCTTTCTATCATATTTTTCTCTTTAAATTTGGACTTATTCCCTATTGCCGGGCTTCATTCAATTGAACCAAAAACTGGTTTTGAATATTATGCAGATATGGCTTGGCATTTAGTTTTACCAGTAGGCGTTATGATATTTGTCAGTCTTGGAAGTATGATAATTTATGTTCGTTCACTAACTTTAGAGATATTAAAAAGTGATTATTATTATTTTGCACTCTCTCGTGGAGTAAATGAAAAAAAGTTGCTTCGTTACTATATATTTCCAAATCTTCTGCCTCCTATAATCACACTTTTGGGGCTTTCTTTACCTGGACTTATTGGTGGTAGTGTTATATTAGAATCAATTTTTGGTATAGAAGGAATGGGACAACTATTTTTTATGAGTGCCATGAGTAGAGATTATCCAATAATAATGGGAACTTTGATGATAACAGCGTTTTTGACACTTTTAGGGAATATGATTGCGGATTTGATTCTCTTGCGACTAAACCCATATATAAAAAGAGGTTAATTTATAATATGAGCTTGAAAAGCTCTAGCTTTAGTAGCCACAGCGGCTCAAGCGAAGTAAAAGGAATCGGCGTGCCCCCTTGTGGGTATACTTCCTTTTTACGGACTATTAATTAAACAGCGCTTCTAGGGCGTCAACACCATCTTTTGCTTCTTCAATTGTGCCATCTTCGTTAGTTGTACTGTCTGATTCAACAAGTTCAATGTTTAATCCGCTTAGCATTGAAGCTAGACGGATATTTATACCACTTTTACCGATTGCTTTTGATTTTTGATCAGCTGGAAGAGTGATGATTGCTTTTTCAGCTTCACCCTCTTCATTTTTTACAATCTCAACATGCGAGATGATAGCTGGAGCCATAATTCTTGAGATAAAAAGTTCAGGAATAGATGTATACTCAATACAGTCTATATTTTCACCGTTTAATTCTTGACTGACTGCGTTGATACGAACACCCTTAACACCAACAGTCGCTCCAACAGCATCAACTTGTGGATGAGTGCTTAAGAGTGCTATTTTAGCTCTTTCGCCGGGAATTCTTGCACTGCCCTCTACGATTACGGCCCCATCAGCAATTTCAGGAACTTCAAGTGCTAAAAGTTCCTCTAAAAATTTAGGAGATGTACGAGATAGCTCTATCTGCATACCATTCTCTTTATCCATGTTAACACGACGAACAACAGCTTTTAGGTGATCTCCAACTACGAATAATTCACCTTTAATACGGCTTTTCATAGGAAGTACGGCACGAACTTCATCAACTTCTATATAGGTATTGTTCTGAGCGTCAACTCTTGTTACGCGACCTGTTACAAGTGTCCCGATTTTAGACTGGTATTTATTGTATAGTTCATCTTCTACTAGTCTTTGAATATGATATTCTATTTCACGATGAAGCTGAGATGCAGCAGTTCTTCCATACTCTTGCAGTTCATGTGGTATTTGAAGTTGGTCATCAAGCTCGACTTGGTCATCATACTCTCTTGCTTCAGTTATTGAGATGTAAGCGGGTGCAATTTCTTCATCTTGAAGTCTTTCATCATCATCTGCCACAACCGTAATTATTTGAATTACATCAAGTGTTTTTGTCTCATCATTAATCACTGCTTCAAAAGCAAAATTTCTATCAATTACTCTTTTTGCAGTTTGAATAAATGCTGTTTTTAAAGATTCAATAACTTGATCAGTTTGAAGACCTTTTTCGTGTGCGATTGCTTCTGCAATATCTAGAATTTTTTCCATATTTATAATCCTTAATTTTATTTCATAAAATGAAGGAAACCTCCATTAATTAATTGCAAATAAAGGAACAAAGTCCCTTTATTTGCGCTGGCGCCGCTAAGGCGACTGAAGCTAGTCTTTAAAAAGACATAGTTTTAGGCATCTCATAAAAAATTTATTTTAAAAAAGTTTAATTTGGGATTTCTTATGAAGTATGACATTATACCTAAATTGCATAAAATCAACTTTAATGGGATTTTTAGTAGAGTTTTACTATAATGCAATACTTTTATATAATAAAATAAAATTAAGGAATAATTATGGAATTAAAGTTTGCAAGAACTGATGTTGATACAAAACCGAAGAAAGCTGATTTAGCAAAGATAGAAGCGACTGTAGAAAAAGATGAGAGCGTAATCTTTTATTTTGATAGAGAGAACTCTCACAAAGATTTACTGGAACTTCAAGATCATTTTGAAGCGAAAGGCAAAAGTTTTTATATGAGTGAAGTTAAATATGGACTTTCTGACAATGAGTATATGTACCAAGTTCACATTATAAACTAGAATATAAATGAAAAAAAAGTTATTTATTGAAACCTTGGGTTGTGCTATGAACTCTCGTGACTCTGAGCATATGATTGCTCAACTGACAGAGAAAGAGGGTTATGAGACAACTGATGATATGCCTTTGGCTGACCTTATTTTAATAAATACATGTTCAGTTAGAGAGAAGCCGGTTGCTAAGCTCTTTTCAGAACTTGGTATTTTCAACAAAAAGAAAAAGGCATCTGCTAAGATAGGTGTTTGTGGTTGTACTGCATCACATCTTGGGGAAGAGATAATCAAAAGAGCTCCCTATGTTAACTTTGTATTAGGTGCAAGGAATGTATCTAAAATTACTGAGGTTTTGCACAAAGACAAAGCTGTTGAAGTAGATATTAATTATGATGAGAGTGAGTTTGCATTTGATGATTTTAGAACATCTCCATACAAAGCTTTTATAAATATATCTATAGGTTGTGATAAGGCCTGTACCTACTGCATTGTTCCAAAAACTCGCGGTGATGAAATATCTATTCCTGATGAACTTATTGTGCGTGAAGCTCAAAAAGCAGTAGATAAAGGTGCTAAAGAGGTCTTTCTTTTAGGGCAAAATGTAAACAATTACGGTCGTCGATTCTCTGGTGAGCATGAAAAAGTTAATTTTTCTGAACTTCTACGTAGGCTTAGCGCTATAGAAGGACTTGAAAGACTCCGCTTTACTTCTCCACACCCTTTTCATATGGATGATGAATTTATAGAAGAGTTTGCAAGTAATCCTAAAATCTGTAAATCTATGCATATGCCACTTCAAAGCGGTTCAACAAAAGTCTTAAAAGATATGAAACGCGGTTACACAAAAGAGTGGTTTTTGGACCGTGTTGAAAAACTTAGAAGTATGTGTCCTGAGGTTAGTATAAGTACTGACATAATTGTTGCTTTTCCCGGAGAGAGTGATGAAGACTTTGAAGATACACTTGATGTAATGAAAAAAGTTAGATTTGATCAGATTTTCTCTTTTAAATACTCTCCGCGTCCTGAAACAGAAGCTGAGCACTTTACAAATATAGTAGATGAATATGTTGCATCTTTTAGACTTACAACACTTCAAAATCTTAATACTGACATTTTAGATGAAAAAAATGCAACACAACTTTCAAAAACATATCGCGTATATTTTGAAGATTTAAACAAAGACTATTTTGTAAGCGGAAGAAGTGATAACAACCTTGTAATCAAAGTTAAAGGTTCAGATGAACTTTTAGGTGAGTTTAGAAATGTAAACATCACAAAAATAGGACGAACAATCTTCACTGGAGAAATTGTTGGCTAAAAAGCTGTTTCGTGCTATTGCACTAATGATAGTGCCGTTTTTAGGGGCACTTTTTATTAGATTAATTTACGCAACAAACAAAAAAGAACTTGAACCTGAAGCAGTTGTAGATGAAAAGCCTCTTATCTTTGCTTGCTGGCATGGAGAGCTCTTAATGCTTCCTTACCTCTATCGACGCTACAGAAAAATTCCACATGCTAAAGTTTTAATCTCAAATCATTTTGATGGCTTGTTAATATCAAAAACTATTGAATCTTTTGGACTTGAGACTATTGCAGGCTCCACTAATAGAAATGCTGCAAAAGTTTTGATTCAAGGAATCAGAGCTTTAAAAGATGGGTATGATATAGGGATAACACCGGATGGTCCAAAAGGTCCTAGGCATGAAGTTGCAGATGGTATAATAATAATGGCACAAAAAACTGGCACAAAAATTGTTTTGATTAGAATGTTGGCAACAAAGTATTGGCAGTTTAGTTCTTGGGATAAATTTACAGTTCCTAAGCCTTTTGGTACTCTTAAATATTATGCTACACTACCAATAGACGTTAGCGGATTAGAGTTGCAAGATGCTAGAGCTTTAATAAAAGAGGGGCTAGAAAAATATGAAACCTAAAGTACTGATTCCGGTTGTAGCACTCTCTTTACTTTTTATTATGGGTGTGTATTTTCTAACAAATCCATCTTATGAAAAATCATTAAAAGCGAAATATTATTATGAAATAGGTGACTACAAAGAAGCTTATTCTCTTGCTAAAGAATCATTTAGTTTGGATGTCTATAACCGCATGGCAGCAACTATTATGGCTCAGTCTCAAACATCTTTGAAATATACAAAGTATATCCAAGATGCTAAAAAGTACATGATAGATATAAATGAGATAGCAAAACATGAAAATATATTGGACTCCGATAGGGCTAGAATAAAACTTATTTGCAGGATAATGTTAAGTGCATATATAAAGCTTGCTCCAAGTGTGATAACTGATGATGAGTTAGTTAAAGAGTCTGCGAAATATCATGATAAATTTGAGAAACTACTTGAAAAAGTTAATAAATACTAAACGCAAAGAGTTTTTGACAAACCTTGATGAAATAAGAGGGTACTCTGACTTGACTATAAAAAGTTATGATGAGTCTCTAAAAGAAGCATTTAATTATATAGAAATTATCGAGCAAGAGAAGCATCTACTATTTAATTTAATGCCATACCGTATAAAAATATCTTCATTAAATTCAAAAACAATAAGCAAAAAACTTAGTGCAATTCGTTCATTTGCAGAGTATCTTAATGAAAATACAATAGCAGTAATATTAAAAGCAGACGAGAGTATTAAAGTTGCTAAAACTCTTCCAAAACCAATTTCACATGAGCATATAGTTGAAGCTTTATCATATTGTGAGCCGTTAGAAAAGCTAGTTGTTACAATGTTCTACACTTTAGGACTTAGAATATCAGAACTTGCATCCCTTAAAATAGATGATGTCTCAAATGAGTGGGTAAGGGTTCTAGGTAAAGGAAACAAACAGAGAGATGTTCCACTTTTAGCTTCAACAAAAGAGTTGTTGGACGAATATTTGGGCAGATCAATACAAAAAAAGTTTATTTTTGAGAAAAATGGCGAAAAATTAAGCGAAAACAGTCTAAGATATATCGTTATAAAAGTCTTTAGAAGAGTTGGGTTAAAAGTCACACCTCATCAGCTTCGTCACTCTTATGCGTCTCAGTTGCTAAACGGTAGTGCGCCTATTGCTGATGTAAGTGAATTGCTAGGACACTCATCTATGGCTACAACGCAAATATATACAAAATTGGGCAGTGCATTGAAACAACAAAATTACAATACGGCACATCCTCTTTGTGGAGTAGATAAAATATGATTGCAAAGTTTTTAGAGGCTTTATATACAAAAGTTTTTATAAATATTATTGTTGAAAATACAAGCACTATTGTATATATAGAGATTTGTTCTAGAGATGACGTAATAGATAGTATAGAAAAAAGTTTTGATACTACAAGTATAAATGCAAAAATATACGATTTTATAAAATCATACAGCAGACAATCTCCGTTCTGCTATATTTCAGTTTTAGACAACTCCCCGTTGCAAGGTGCAATCCCCACATCTGTAAGCAGTGAAATGAATAAATATGTTGATATGAGTTCAGTAAAATATATTGCTTTAAAAGATTGGGCAGTTTATACACCGGAATACGATATTAATGCCGTAAAACATGAGTATAGAAGTATAGGGATAGATTTTATATTTTCACCGTTTTTGATAATGTTTAAATTTTTTAAAGATAAAATAGATAGTACTTTATCTATGTTTGTATTGGTAGAAGATAATTATCTCTCTTTGTCCGTTTTTGACAATTCTAAACTACTGTATGGAGAGTACCATGATATGGATAATCATAAAGATGATGAGCTGTTAATGGATTCATCTTTAGATGAAGATGATATCTCTTTAGAGATAGAGGGCATAGATTTAGATGAAATAGATATAGATAATGATATTGATTCATTAGATGATTTTGCAAACATAGAAGATTTGGATATAAGTGGTGATATCGATGAGTTTTCTGAAGCACAAGATATTGAAGAGATTATCCATGCACATGATGAAGATAATATAAGCTCAGATGGATTTAATGAAGATTATCAAAGGTTTTTGCTGATACAAAGTTCTTTAAGCTCTTTTTATAAAGATGATAAATATGAAAGTAAATTCATTGAAAATATTTATATTGCAGATGGCGTTGGAGTTAGTAGTGATCTTAAAGGGTATTTAGAAGAGGAGATGTTTTTAAGTGTTTATGTAAGAAAAATCAATCTTGGTGCCTCGGTTTGTAATATGGCAAAGGCTGAATTAAATGAAATATAGCTATATTAAACCAAGAACAAAAACAGTTCTTACTAAAGATATACAACTACTTTTTACTTTTTTTAGTGTTACTCTGTTTATGCTGTTTCTGACATATGCTTTTTTATTATTTCGTGATTATAGATTTGATCAGGACAGAGCTGATATAACCCAAGAAAAACAAGATTTGCGAGATGGTATATCAAAGATGAATAAGCATATAACATTGATTGAAAAACAGAGCATACAAGCAGAGAAAATTTTTACAAAGAATAGTGTATTGAAAGATAGCATCAATAATCTATTTGATTTGGTACCTAGTCGAATAACACTCTCTGAGGCAAATATAATGGAAAATGGGCTTGTTCTTTATGGAATAACACCAAATAAAGATATCTATAATTTTATGCTTCAAGCACCGCTTCGTTCTATATTTAATAGAAGTTATAGTAGCTTTTACCCAGATAAAAATGGCTGGCTAAGATTTGTATCTACTAACTATATAGATGAAGAGGAGACACAAAGTGAAAATTAATTTTACTAGACAAAATATTTATCTTCTGGCAACCTCTGTTTTTTTGCTTATTTTTGTTTTAGTTTTCTCCTTTTCTGTTTTAATCCCCAAGGGTAAAGAGTATAGAGTTAAGAGGACGGAGCTCAGAAAAATGAATCTTGAAACACGTCGGTTAAATGATTTTTCCTATGAAACATTAGAAATACTTCAAAAGCTTCAAGCTGATAATCGTAATATTATTACCGCATTTGATACTGAATTCTCTCCTGAGAGATTTGAGAAACAATATAAAGTTTTTTTCAACTCTTTAAAACTCTCTAAAAAAGCCAAAAGAGAAGATGAAGATGAGTTTAGTGTTTATGAAGTAAATACAACATCTGCGATAAGCTCACCAAAGAGTTTTTATAATTTTTTAGAGGCTGTTAATAAAAGTGATTGGATTGTAGGTGTTAATTTTCCAATAAAATTTAAAAGAGATGGTGAAATTATCAGTTCATCTTTTACAATGAAAACTTACGGCAATAAAAAAGATTCAAACAGCACTAAGTAACTTTTCTATTTTTAAAAAGGCCTTTTCGTTTTTATAAAGAAAGGGACGAAGTTTTGGTTCTATTTTTAGAACTCTGCACTTCTCTTTAAATTTATGAGGCATCTGTAACTCCTCGGTTATAAATGGCGCTATAAAAATAAAATTAATACCTTGATTAATTACAAATTTTCTTCCTGCAACTACCGTACTATCTATTTTTAAAAGCTCTCTTTCATTTGAAGTCAGCATATACCCTTGCGACTTTAAATATTTATCAATCGCATAAATATTACTTCTTGAATTACTAGAGTTCTCAAAGTAAGCAAAATCATCTATATTTTTTACTTTTATATCCCCAATTAAAATATCTCTATCTTCATCTATATATTTAAAACTTTTTTTAATGCCATCTAAGTGCTCTTTTAAAAGAGGGTTAGAGTGTTTGTGTCTAAAGCTATTTCTTTTTATGCTCTCATCTAAGTTACTCTCATCTTCAAAGTATTTAATAGTCTGTTTGTTTAAATACTTTAAAAGTTCACTTTTATCTACATGTAAGAGAGGGCGGATGAGTTTATAGTATTCTCGAGGTTCTATTGTTTTCATTCCGGCCAATTCAGCACAGCCGGCACCTTTGCAAAACTGCATAAGCATCCATTCGAATCTGTCTCCTAAATGATGTGCAGTTATAAGGTTGTCATATTTGTGCTCTTTAACAAGCTCTTGGAAAAAGTTATATCTTATCTCTCTTGCACGTGATTCAAAGTTTTTAGATAGTTTTTTGGCATCTAAAATATGACATGTCAAACCATGTGTGTTAGCTAACTCTTTAGCGTAAACTACTTCATCTCTGCTTTGTTCTCTAAGTCCGTAGTTAACAGTTGCGATGTCAAAATTAATGTTGTGTTGAATTAGAAGAAAAAATAGAGCAGTAGAATCTACCCCGGCAGAAAAAGCTAAAAGATTTTTTTTATCCTTTAACTCCCAGAGCGTACTGTTTTCAAGCATTGTCTACTGTAGCAGTTAAGATGTTTCCGACAATGTCGGTGATTTTGGCTTTATAAATTTTACCAAACTCCAGCTCTTCATCTTTAGTACGGTCATTTACGTAGATCTCACCATCTATCTCCGGTGCCCAGATGGTCTCTTTTGCACTCAAGAGATACTCATGCTCATCACTCTCACCGTCTATTGTGATTTCAACTTCTTTGCCAATCTCTTTTTTTAGAGATGCCTCTAAGCACTCTGAAGCGATTTGACCAAGTATATCTGCACGTCGTGCGATAACTTCAGCAGGGTTTTTTTCACTCATGTCATATGCAGGAGTTGTCTCTTCATCAGAGTATGAAAATACATTTATTCTGTCAAATCCAAAGTTTGCTGCAAATTCACACATCTCATCAAACATCTCCACAGTTTCACCAGGGTGCCCAACAATAAAACTAGTTCTTAAAAAAGAGTTAGGAAGTGATTTCATAAACTCTAAAAGCTCAAGAGTCTGGCTTTTGCCGAAACCTCTTTTCATTATGCGCAGCATCTCATCGTTTATATGCTGAATCGGCATATCGAAGTAGTTATGAAAAATCTCACTCTTAGCTATATTTTTAAGTAGTGAGATTGTAGTTGTAGATGGGTAAAGGTAAAGGATTCTTGCACTTTTAACACCATCTATAAGCTCTATTCTTTGGATAAGAAGACTTAGCCCATCTTTGATGTTCTGATCTCTTAAGTATGAAGAACTGTCTTGAGATACAAAAGAAAAATCATAATAACCTTTAGCTACAAGTGCTTCAACCTCATTTGCAATAGAATCTAAGTTTCGAGAGTTTAGTTTACCTTTAAAAGATGGAATTGCGCAAAAACTACAAGTTTGATTACACCCCTCTGATAGTTTTATATAAGCATGATAAGTTGAACCAGTTACAATACGCTGAGCCCCATCAATTAAAAAAACTTCATCACTAAAACGGCTCTCTTTTTGTAAAAGTTCATCTATCTTGTCATAATCACCAACACCTGTAAATATATCAACCTCTGGCATTTGAGTAGCTAGTTCTTCTTTGTATCTTTCACTAAGACAACCAGCCATTACTAAAACAGAGTCCTCTTTTCTAGCGTCATGAAGATTTAAAACAGTGTTTATCGACTCTTCTTTTGCCGCATCAATAAAGCCACATGTATTAACTATGATTACATCAGCATCGCCTTGTTCATCTGTAAGTTCGAAATTTTGAAGTTTACCCATCATTACTTCTGTATCAACCAAGTTTTTTGTACAGCCCAGAGATACTATGTGAAGTTTATTGCTCATTTTTACCACTTTTTTTGTTATAAATATAATTCGAATTATATCTAAAGGTACCCTAAAGTATAATTTTATTATGAAAATATATGATGTGATTATCTTGGGAGCAGGGGCGAGCGGGCTAATGTGTGCCTCTCATCTGGACAAAAAGTTTAGCGTAGCTGTTGTGGAAAAGAACTCTAAAGTTGCACAAAAACTAAAGATTTCCGGTGGTGGAAAGTGTAACATCACAAATGTACATGTAAGTGAGGATAATTATGATGGTGATAGTGATTTTATATCCTATGCTTTGAATGACTTTTCTAGAGATGATTTACTAGAGTATCTACATGTCAATGGTGTTGAACCTGTTATTCGTAAAAATCGTTACTATTTCTGCAAAGACTCTTCTGATGAGATTATAAATATTTTAAAAAAACAAACCCTACATGTAGATATGATTTTAAATAGAGATATACTACATGTAGGTAAAAAAGATGATGTGTTTGAAGTACAAACATCAAGCGAAGTTTTAAAAACGAAGAAGCTTATTGTAGCAACAGGCGGTAAAAGTTTTGCTTCGTTGGGTGCCAGTGATATTGGTCTGAATATTGCAAAAAGCTTTGATATAAAAGTTAAAGAGTTCACTCCGGCACTTGTAGGACTTACAGTTCAAAAAGATCAGTTCTGGATGAAAGAACTCAGCGGACTTAGCTGTTATGTAAATATAAAAGTAGAAGATAAGATTTTAAAAGAGGAGATGCTATTTGCTCATAAAGGCATAAGCGGACCGGCAGTTTTATCCGCATCACTTTATTGGAAGAAGGGAAACATAGCAATTGATTTTTTACCAAACAATAATATTTCAGAACTTATAAATGGCAGTAAAAAATTGGTAAGTTCTGTTATCCCCCTGCCAAAAAGATTATCAAAGGCTATTTTAGAAGCTCTACATGTAGAAGATGTTGAGTGTAAAAAAATAGATGAAAAGATTAAAAAAGATTTGGTGAAAATTCATAATTATGAGTTTGCTCCAGCGGGTAATTTTGGTTTTAGCAAGGCTGAAGTTTGTCGTGGGGGTGTTTTAGGTACTGAGTTGAACCTTGCAACCTTAGAAGCGCTACATGTACAAAATTTATATTTTATAGGTGAAGTTGTAGATGTAACTGGTGAATTAGGTGGATATAATTTTCAGTGGGCATTTAGCAGTGGTGTGACATGTGCAAGGGCTATAAATAATAATTAATATATTATATTTTAGAAGTGTTATCTGCTATATGAGGACATGCCAGTAAATGAATCATGTGAAAATATTCTAAAAGTTGATTAGTTTATGGTTGTTTAGTATAATGTGTTTAAAGTACAAGCAAAAGGTTATTATGATAACAATAGAAAAGTTAAAAAATACATTAATTCAAGGCTTAAATCTTGAAGATATCACTGCCGATGAGATAGAAGATAATATGCAAATTTTTGGCGATGATGGCTTAGGTCTTGATTCAGTAGATGCAATAGAACTAACTTTAATTATAGAAAAAGAGTTTGGTGTAAAAATAACAAATCTAGCTAAGGCTGAGGAGATTTTTGCTTCTTGTGAATCCCTAACTACATATATAAATGATCAGTTAAACAATTGAGAAAAGCTTATATCAATGCTACTTCTATTAGAAGTATATGTGGCAATACAAAGCAAACATTGGATGCTGTATTTAATAAAAAAAGTTCTTTAACAATTCTTAGTGATGTTGTTCCAGATAAAACTATATGTATTGGTAAATTTCCTGATGAATCTAGTTTTGAAGAGTTACTATTTGATAGTGTTGATGAAATACTAAATGAGTCTAATTTACAAGACTATTCAAATACTCTTTTGCTGGTTGGTTCGTCAGTTGGCGGAATGGCAACAACAGAAAAAATACTTTTTCGTGATGATAGCTATAAAAACATAAATGTAGATTCACATACGATAAATGTAATAGCTTATACTCTAAACAAAAAATATAATTTCTTGGCAACTCGTTCATTTTCTACAGCATGTACTTCAAGCGCAAATGCATTAAAGGTAGCAAAAGAGCTTATAAATGTTGGTGCTTATGATAATGTTCTAGTCGTAGGAGCTGATGAAACATGTTCTACAACAATCTTTGGATTCAGTGCATTAGGGATATTATCCGATGAAGTTTGTAGACCATTTCAAAATGGAAGAAAAGGTATGAATGTTTCAGAAGGAATAGGCACTTTACTGTTACAAAATTCATCTCAAGATGATTCAGTAGAATTAGTTGGAGTAGGTGCAAGCAGTGATGCATATCATATAGCAAACCCAGATCCAACAGCTACAGGGGCAAAGACATCGATTGGTAAAGCACTCGCTAATGCTTCTTTAAACCCGCAAGATATAGATTATATAAATGCGCATGGAACTGGCACAATGGCTAATGATACAACAGAAGCAAAAGCTATATTAAATATTTTTGGTGATCAAGTACATGTCAGTTCTTCAAAGTCAAATATAGGGCACACTCTTGGTGCTGCTGGGGCTATTGAAGCTGTAATCTGTGTTCAGTCTCTAAAAAAACAATTACTACCCCCTCAGATTTACTGTGCTGATAATGAAAATTCTCTTAATTATGTTGATATTGCTAAGAATGCAAAAATAGGATATGTATTAAGTAATTCTTTTGCATTCGGTGGAAACAACACGTCTCTGATTTTTGGAGCATGTCTTGAAAATTAATGTTGAAATTACTAAAAAAGCATTTGTCCACAATAAATTGAAAATTGAAGATTTAAACGAAAAAGAACTTGTACAGAAAATGCTTATTAGACGTCGTCTTAGTAGAAGTTCAAGGATACTAATAAACTTAGCTCATAAGTGTGATTTTACGGCTGGTGTAATGGTTTATGGAAGTGCTTACGGAGAGTTGATTGATACTGTAAATATTTTAGAAGCAATTAAAAATAATGACATGGTTAGTCCAAGTGCTTTTCAAAATTCTGTTTATAATACTGCAGCTTCATATCACTCTATAGTTCACGGCAACACGTCTGAGATATTGACACTGTCATGTGGTGATGAAACATCCTACAATGTGATGCAACAAGCTGCATTGAGCCTTTTAAAAGAGGATGAGGTTTTTGTTTGTGTTGTAGAAGCTATGAATTTTGATGGAGTGGATAGTTTGAATAAATGTGCAAATGAATTAGAGTATGGTATATCTTTTGTACTCAAACAAAGTGAAAAAGAAGTTAATGTTATAGTTCAAAACAAAATTCAAAAAGGTGTTCCATCTTCACTTTCTTGGATGAAAAATTTATATGATTTGTGTGAGAACAATGATGGTTGCGTCGTAGAAGTAGAATTATGAAAGAATTAAACTTACCACATAAAGAACCGATAAAGTTTGCAAAATACATTGTATCAAAAGAAGACACTTCGGCAGTTGTAAAAGTGCAATTTGATGAAATACCGAGTTTACCTATGTTAGTTGAAGCAGCTGCTCAAAGTAGTGCAGCTTTTAGTAATGAAGAGAACAAAATGGGCTTTTTAGTAACATTAAAAAATATCAAGTTAGTAAATAAACCTTGCTCATTTGAATATAATATAAAAGTTACTCTTGAACATCAACTAGATAGTTTGACATATTTCAATTTTGAAGTGTACGATGAGCATACAGTAGTTGCCACTGGAATATTTATAATTTCTATCCAGTAATATTTATTAAGTTCTCTAGCTAATAGCTAAAGAATTTATTATCACTTCTACAGAAGAGTAAGCTGTGACTGGATAGCTTGATTTAAATTTGTAATCCAACCATTGTAGTTCTGATGTATAGTTTGCTTTTCTCGATCATACTTTAAGTTAGAACTTTCTTTATATGAGATAGTGTAAGTATTTGTATCATATTTTATCGTAACCACAGCCTTGTGTGTTCTTAGATGCAATGTAGCCTCAGCAACTCCTTCTTCTATCTTGTGTACATTCCAACCAAGGCCAACACCAGCTCTTAGAATCGCTTTAAATACATCATCATTAGATATATTTTTTTTTGTACTTAAAGTCACAACTGATTGTTCAGGAACATTTTGTATACTTGCTGTTCTACAACCTGCAAAACTTAATGATAATACTAAGGCTATAAGACCAAGTTTTAGGATTCTTTTCATTATAACAACTCCATTTAAAATTTTATAAAATGCTACCATTAAGTAACTTTACATATTGTTAATGTATAATCATAGATAATATAGTATGTTGATTGTATTTATATAATCAATCTATAGCCGTATTCAATTTAAAAGCATTAAAACTAAAATTAATTAGGTATAACTCTTTTATCTTAACCTTGATAAAAATTAAATAATACTTTATAGGATATTGTTTGATTTTTTACAAATCATTAAAGTATGTCCGAACCCTAGACCATTTATCTCTTCTTCTACTTCTAGTCCAGCTTCGTGTACAAATTTTTCCATCTCACTTGCTCTGTACATTTTACTTGTACCATTTGCTAATGCAGTAAAATATGGTGATGTGTTAATAAGACAGTATGAACCAATCTCATGACTTTGTTTGTCCCAAAATGGTTCAACTATATAAACTCTTCCATCTTCAGTTAAAGAGTCTCTGGAACGTATTAAAAGTTCAATTATATCTTTAGGGGGAAAGCAGTCTAAAAATTGACTCATCCACACCCCGTCATAGTCTTTTGGAAAAGGAATACTGTGGTCAAGTAAATCAATAGCAATCCCTTTTACCTTTTGCTCAACATCGTTGGCCTTTGCATTATTCATAGCAATATCAATTTGTCCTTGATGATCTAGTATTGTTATTTTAGTCTCTGGAGATGCTTTTGTAAGTGCAATTGACCATTTACCAGTATTTCCACCTGGTTCTAAAAGATTCTTTATGCCTTTTTTACTCATAATTTTAATAAGGTCTACAAATGCTGCATCTGAATAAAAGTGATCAAAATTAAACCAACTATCTTTTGCTTCTTTTGGTAATTTTGTAAGTATTGGATAAATTGTATCTTCATCTTTTGAGAAAGTCTTATGAAGTCCAGTAGGTTTCCTAGTTTTAAGTGCTTCATCAAGGTAAAAAATCCCCTTGTAGTTTACGTCATGGTTGTAATCCATATTCACTCTTGTCATTTCGTCATTTTGTAAAAAGTAACCAATCTTGGTAATAGTGTATATGTCATCATTTAGCTTCAATGCGCCCATACTAAATCCAGATTCACATAGAATTTGTACTATATACATAGAAATATCTAATTTTTTTGATATATCTTCAAGACTTAGTCCATTTTTATTATTTTGGAGTAACTCAAATATTCCCCAATCACGTAAAAGTCTTGCGCATTGGAATACAATAGGTGCAAATGCGATTTTTTGAGCTTCTAATAATGCATCAGCTGCATTCATTTTTGTAGTATCAAACATCACCTGTCTTTGTACTCTTGTGTTTCTTTGGAAAAATCATCTTTAACGCTATCCCATCTTTTTTCAGTTCCATCTTTAATATTATGGAAATTAGTTTTAATTTCTTTTTTTGTGCATCCAGTGCTGAATAGTAAAATAGCTACAATAATAAATACATACTTCATTCACTTCCTTTGACTCTATTTAAAGCAATACTATACTAGAATATATATGTAAAATACTTTAGGCAAGAAAGAATAGAATGATTTTGAATAACTTATATTTTTTAAAGTATAAAGATAATGAAAAAGCAGTAATTGACTTATGTGATAAGCAGCATCCTGTTTTTAAAGCACATTTTCCATCACAGCCTATTTTACCAGGGTTTGTTCATTTTGAAATAGTAGCAGATATTTTTAATATTGATATACATACAATTAAAAAAGCCAAGTTTACTAAAGTAATTACGCCTTCGCAGACTCTTACTTACAAAAAAAATGACAATAAATTCAAAGTATTCTGTCAAGATGAAGAAGTTGCGAGTTTTAGTTTATGAGCTTTTGCATAATTATTCCTGTTTACAACTCTCCATATATCAGAGAAGTTGTTGAAGATGTCTTAAGTTATGGGTATAAGATTATAGTTATAGATGATGGCTCTGAAAAAGCCGTTGATGTTGATGGCTTAGATGTAGAATTAGTTACTCATACTTCTAATATGGGCAAAGGTGAAGCAATTTTAAGTGGAGCAAAAAAAGCTAAAGAGCTTGGTTTTGACTCTTTTATCAGTATGGATGCTGACAAACAACATCTAAGTTCACAGATAACCAAGCTCATTGATGCCTATGAAAACGAGACTATTATTATAGGCAATCGTAATTTTGAACAAGAAAATATTCCCAATAGCTCAAAGTTTGGTAGAAAATTTAGCAATTTCTGGGTAATGCTTGAAACTCTAAAACCTCTCGGCGACACACAGAGTGGTTTTAGAATGTACCCAGTCTCTATTTTAGAGCTTCCCCTCGTCAACCGACGCTTTGATCTTGAAGTTGAAATTTTAGTACATCACTCATATAGAGGTGGAAATATTAAAGATGTAGAAGTTGAGTGCTATTATCCACCCCACGATGAGAGAGTCTCTCACTTTGATAAACTGTGGGACAATGTTCATATAACATTACTTCACATAAAACTGCTTATGCAGAGATATCTTTTGTTTAGAGGGTGGTTGTGGAAATAAAACAGCGAGGAAATGCTTATGGCTATAAACTACTTCTTCTGACATATAATATTTTTGGCTATAAGCTAGTAGTATTTATACTGAATTTTGTTGCTCTTTACTACCTTTTCTTTACACCATCCGTTAAAAAATCTATGCAGAGCTATTATCAAAATCAAGGTTTAAAATTAACAAATAGAAGCTATTTCAATCATATAAAAATGTTTGCTATATCCATTTTTGATAGATTTGTTTCATGTATAAAACCTGAGGATTTGACTTTTTGTGTGCACAACAGTGATGTCATGGAACTTCTCAATAAAAATGGTGGGTTAATACTACTTTCACATGTAGGAAGCTGGGCAAGTGCAGCACACTGTTTGAGGAACGAGTTGCCACCAATGAGTATAGTTATGCGTGAGAATACTCAAAAAAATATCCAAAAAGTGGAAAAAAACAATCAAAGAGATAATGAGCACAGTGTGAAAATAATAGACCTAAACCAAGGTTCAATCTCCGCTAATGTTCAAATAGCAAATGCTCTCATAGAAAAAGAGTTAGTTGCTTTGATGGCAGACAGAGCGGCCGATGAATATAAAACAATTGAGGTGGAATTTTTAGGAAAAAAAGTACTTATAAATAAAAAACCTTTTGAGATTGCTATGAGAGTTAAAAAACCTCTTGTTGCTATATTTGTGACAAATCATTCACTACAAAAATATGACATTACGCTAGAGCTGATTGAAGAGAGTTCACTTGAACAAATGACTCAGGATTATGCAGATATATTACAAAAAACAGTAAAAAGATATCCAAATCAATGGTATAATTTTTATGATTTTTTTAAAGGCAAGACTTGATAATTGACAACCAAACACAAAGTTACAAAAATTTTATACATAACAGTGAAGTTAAATTAAATGATACTCAAGAGTTTATAGATTTTATAAAAGCAGGACACGATTATTTAATAGAAAATATCCGTAATGGTCGCCCTATATATGGTGTGACCACTGGATATGGTGAAGCTGGACAAAATTATGCTGCTTTTGAAGAAGCAGAAGAACTTCAGTACAATCTTTTTAGTTTTCATGGTTGTGGTGTTGGTGAATACCTTAGTGCCGATGTATCTCGCATTATGACTACTGTTAGAATGACAAGTCTTTCCAAGGGTAAAAGTGGCATCAGTTATGATTTGTTAAAGAGATTTGAACTTCTACTAAATAAAGAAATTTATCCTCTTATCCCATCTCAAGGTTCTGTAGGTGCAAGTGGTGATTTGACTCCACTTTCATACATAGCGGCAGTTATTGCAGGGGAGAGAGAAGTTATATATAAAGGCGAAGTACTATCTACAAGCGAAGTATACAAATCTTTGGGTATTGCGCCTTATTCATTCAAGCCCAAAGAGGCCCTAGCAATCATGAATGGCACAGCAGCTATGAGTGCAATCGCAATAGATGCAATAGAAAAATTTGAAATTTTACTAGATACTTCTGAGAGTTTTATAGCATCCATTTTTGAACTGTTGTTATGTGATATAACGCCACTAGAGCCATTTGTGCATGACTCCAAGCCTTTTGATGGTCAAATAAAAGCAGCAGCTAATATACTTAATAAATGCAAGAATTCTAAATTAACTCATGAAGCTTTTACTAGATACGAAAATTTTCACTTAGAAAAAGAGCAAAATATTCAAGATAGATATTCAATAAGATGCTCACCGCAAGTTCTTGGTGTCATTCATGATAACTTGGAGATTGCTAAAAAGTGGATAGAAACGGAAATAAATGGTGTTAATGATAATCCACTGATTGATCATATAGGTAAAAGAATTTACACATCTGGTAACTTTTATGGTGGCTATGTTGCTCATGCTATGGACACTATGCGCATATGTGTTGGAAACTTAGCTGATTTACTTGATAAGGAATTTGGTCTTTTAGTTGATCATAAATTTAACAAAGGTCTTGGTGAATCTTTAAAACTAAACACAAAGTCAACTCATCATGGTTTTAAGGCAATGCAGATAACACTAAGTTCACTTACGGCAGATGTCATAATGAACACTGTTCCTGCATCTCTGCATTCTCGTCCAACAGAGTCATATAATCAAGATAAAGTAAGCATGGGGACAACTGCTGCGCTTCACTTTGCCAAGCAGCTACCAGATTTAACAAATATGTTGAGTATAGCTATGATAGGGATGGCTCAAGGAGTTGATTTAAGAGGTAAAGAGAATTGTTCACCAGTTTTACAAAAAAATTATGAAACTATTAGAAAGGAAGTAGAAAAACTTACGAATGACAGAAGAATGGATTTGGATATTAAGGTTGTAAACGAAATGGTAAAAAAAGGGCTACTTGCATGAAAAAGGTTTTAATAACTGGATCAACTGGTGCAATTGGCGAAGCTTGTGCAAGATACTTCCATGATAACGACTACTTTGTATATCTTCACTATCGTAGTCAAGAGGCAAAAGCGAAAGAGTTAAATGCTCAACTTTGCAACTCTCAAACAATACAGTTTGACATCACCAAAAAAGATGAAGTTTTTAGTGCCTTAGAGGAGTTAGAACTTGATGTTTTGGTTAATAATGCAGGTATAACTAAAGATAATCTCTTCTTTTGGATGAGTGATGATGAATGGAGTGATGTTATAAACACTTCTGTTAACGGAACCTTCTTTGTAACAAAAGCAGTTTTGAAAAATATGATTGCAAATAAAAAAGGCTCAATCATAAATGTTGCATCTGTTTCAGGTCTTGTCGGGAATGCTGGACAGACCAACTACTCTGCTGCTAAAGGTGCAATGATAGCCTTTACAAAAGCACTCTCGACAGAAGTAGCAAGATATAAAATCAGAGTAAACGCAGTAGCTCCAGGTTTAGTTGAGTCTAAGATGACAAAAGAGTTAGATCTAAAAGAGATGAAAAAGGCAATTCCTTTAAAAAGAATTGGTAAGCCTGATGATGTAGCCGAGTGCGTCTTTTTTTTAGGTGATAAAGCAAGTTATGTAACCGGTGAGACTCTTAACATCAGTGGTGGTATGGTTCGATGAATATCGCCATAGTTGGAGGAGGTCTAAGTGGACTTCTATGTGCTTTTCTATTAGAGAAAAAAGGATATTCACCGACTATCTATGAGAGACTTCCAAAAGTTGGTGGAGTAATCGACTCATTTAAAAGAAAAGGAATTATGTTTGATGTCGGTTTTCACTACTCTGGCTCACTTGCCCCAAAGCAGTTTTTATATGAAGAGTTTAAAAAATATAATCTTTTAGAGAAGTTTGAACTATACTCATATGATGATGATTTTGACACTCTTTACTTTGATGGAGAAGAGTTTGGTATCCCAAATAGCTCTTTAGAGTTTAAACAAAAACTTAAAGCCTATTTTGAAGATGAAAAAGAGGCTTTAGAAGTTTTTTTTAACAAATGTTTTGAAGCTTCAAAGATAACTCTTAAACTAAAAAATGACTATGCGAACATTGATTCTCGCTCTCTGAGAAGTGTTATGCAAGATATTAAAAATCCACTTTTGAGAAAAATACTTCTACACTTTACAATCTTTTATGCAGAAGTTCAGTATGAGGAAGCTTCGTTTGATATTTATGCAAAAATCATGATTAATATGCTTGATGGAACAAGAAAGATAAGAGGTAATGGGAGAGCGATTGTAGATGTACTAAAGAGTGAATTACACAGTACAACTATAAAAACAAGAGATGAAATATCTGAGATATTATATGATGAAAACGGAGCTAAAGCACTTACATGTAAATATGGTGTCAAAGAGTACGATGCAATCATCTCGACTTTGCATCCAAGGACAATGGTAAATCTTTTAGATTTAGAGAACAAAAAACTAAAAAGATATGCCAAACATGTAAATGAACTTGAAGAGTCACCAACATTTTTTTCGATATTTTGTCTAGTAGACGCTGATATTACTTCAAATCTTTACTTCTACAGTGATGACTGCATCTCTGTTTTACCATCATCAAAAGTCGATGGAAAGAGTGTTGTTACTGTTATAGCAAGAAGCAGTTACGAGAAGTATGAAAAACTTGAAAAAGAAGAGTACAAAAGATTAAAGCAAGAAGAGTGCGAAGAACATATATCTGCTATGAAAAAGTTATATGATTTTGGAAATATAGAAATCATGGACTGCTCGACTCCACGTACAAAACAGTACTACTCAAACGGGTATAAAGGCAGTGCTTATGGTGTTTTATGTTCTGCTAAACAAAAAAGTCTATCTATGGTTATGCCTAAAACAAGAATAGATAACTTATATTTGGCAGGAGAGAGCGCTTTAGCGCCAGGTCTTCTGGGGTGTTACTTAGGTGCACAAAAAGTTATGAATTATTTTGAGGAGTTAAGATGAAGAGAGTTGTAATCACTGGTGTTGGACTTAATTCACCGCTTGGAAATAGTTATGAAGAACTTTATGAGAGTCTAAGAGATGAAAAGTGTGGAATAGAGTATGTGCCAGAATGGGAAGAGATAGACCATCTAGGAATTAAAGTAGCCGGCGTAGTGAAAAATATTGATTTCAAATCTATCCCTAGAAAATATCGTCGTTCTATGGATAGGGTAGCGCAACTCAGTGCAATATCAACTTCTGATGCCATAGCAGATGCAAACCTGCCACAAGAGATTATCAGCTCAAAACGATGCGGGATAGCCTTTGGTTCAACTATGGGTGGAAATGAGACTCTTTTTGAGTATATTCCTGAAATTAAACAGAGCATGAGTTTTCGCGGTCAAAACTCAATGGCATTTTTAAAGATTATGAGTCATACTGTAGCTGCAAATCTAGCTCAGATGTTCTCAATAAAGGGGCGTAATATACCAACTTGTTCAGCATGTACCTCTTCAGCTCAAGCTATTGGCGCTGGTTATGAAAGCATCAAATACGGTATGAGTGATGTTATGATTTGTGGAGGAGCTGAAGGGATTCACTACCTAGCCGGCGGTGTTTTTGATGTTATGGGTGCAGCGTCTACAAAGCACAATAATGAACCAAAAGTTGCTTCTCGTCCCTTTGATGAGAGTCGTGACGGCTTAGTTTTGGGTGAAGGTAGCGGTGCTGTTGTCCTTGAAGAGTTAGATCATGCCCTAACTCGAGGTGCCAAGGTTTATGGAGAAGTAATCGGTTATGCAACTTCTTGCGACGGAGAGCATATAACCACACCATCCAAAGAGGGAATGATGCAGGTTATGGAGACATCTTTAGAAGATGCCAGTATTGAACCTAAAGAGATAGAGTATATAAATGCTCATGCAACGGCAACGCAGATGGGGGATATAGCAGAATCAAGTGCTACATTTAACCTTTTTGGCTCTAATACCCCAGTTAGCAGTACAAAGGGTCATATGGGGCATCTACTCGGCGGATGCGGGGTTGTTGAGAGTATTATTTGTCTTATTGCCCTAAACAAATCTTTTCTGCCAAAGACTATGAACTTTAAAACTTTAGATAAAGAGTGTGCAAATATTAATGTTTTAGGTGAAAATATGCAAAAAGATATTACAATTGCGATGAATAATAATTTCGCATTTGGTGGGATAAACAGCTCACTGATTTTTAAAAAATATAAAGGTTAGTATTAATGACTCAAAAAGAAGTATATGACAAGGTAGTTTCTGTTTTAGTTGAAGAGTTTGAAGTTGAAGATGATGACATCAACCTGGATGCTAACCTTTTTACAGATTTAAAACTTGATTCTCTAGATGCTATTGACTTGATGGTAACACTAGATAAAGAGTTAGGCATTGAGATTAAAACAGAAGAGATGAAAGATTTACGTACAATAAAAGATGTGTGTGACTTTGTCTTAGCTACATCGAACAATGAGTAATGCACTAGTACTACTCTTTGCTCCATCGTTCCTTATATCTATACACTACTTAGAGTATAATACAGTAGTTCTATCCTATCTTTTTTTATCTATTTTATTTTTTACATATAAATTCTTTACAAAAAAAACTTTAAAAGATTTGACTCTACCTAGCATCTATGTCTTACTACTGTTTTTTGCATACTTTAGCGCTAGTTTTGAGATGGTGAAGTTTATACCTGTCTTTATCTCAGCAACATTCTTTGCTCTTTTTGTTGATGCAACTCTGCACAAAAGAGGGCTGATTCTCGGCTTTACAAAAAGATTTTATAAAAAAAAGTTGAGTCAAAAAGAGGTTTTATTTTTAAAAAATGGTGACTTATTTTGGGCGGTCACCACACTTATAAACACACTCATCCAACTCACCTTAGTCTTTTTTGGAAGTGATACGTTATGGGCATTTTATAGTTCTGTAGGTTGGTATGGATTCTTTTTTATATCTCTCGTTGTTCAGATATTATATGGGAGATTCTATGCGATTAAGCTGTATTCTTAGTATTTTTGCATTTGTCCTGTTTTTTGGTCTAATAGGGCTTTTTATTATTCCATCACTTGTTATCTATACCATAATTTATCTATTTGTAAAATACCCCCAAGATAACTTTCAATACCTATCCGGTGCTATCTATAGAATCTTTTTTACACTTCAGCCAAGAATAAAGCTAGAGATTCACTTGCTTCAAGAATTCCCATCAAGTGCCATTTACGTCTCTACGCACCAATCAAATTTAGACTATCCTATACTTGGATCTTTCATAAACAGATATATTATAATGACAACCATGAACTTCAAAAAGATCCCACTTATATCGCAAATTGGGCAGATGATAGGTATAAGACATTTAGAAAAGAAAAATCTTGGAAAAATTAGCAATACATATAGTGAGTTTGAACAGATGCTAAAGGAGAACAGAAATGTTATTTTTTTTGCAGAGGGAACGCGCGGCAGCGGAAAAAAGCTTGGAAGATTCAAAAAAGGTGCCTTTAGGCTGGCAATTAAAAGTAGCAGACCTATTATTCCAATCATCATTAGTGGTTCAGGAGATATACTCTCAAGAGGTAACTTCTGCTTTTCAAGCACTAAACAAAAAAAGATTAAAGTTCAGATGCTAGACCCAATCTATCCGGATAAGTTCATAGATGAGAGTAACATGTTAAAATACACATACAATATTATGAGTGAGTCATGTCAAAAATAATCATACTGATATTTACTTTTTTAATTGCAGGTGCAGATAGCTTTAACTTCACAGAATTAAGGTATAGCGATGCTCTAGATAGGACCATAGAGCTTAAAGGTGAGATTAGTTTTTTGCAAAATGGATTGTCAATAGAGTACAAACAGAGCAAAAAGTCTCTGCATCTATTAGATGAAAAACTAACTTACAAAGAGGGTGAGCAGCTTATAGCTCTTGATGAATCAAAAAGTCAAAAAATCATTCAATATCTTGAGATAATAATCCTACTTCGCAACTCAGATGACAAACTGCTCAAAAGTATGTTTGACATGGAAATAAGCGGTGAAAAAACAGTTTTAAAACCAAAAGGAAATTTGCGTTACTTCTTAACATATATAGAGTTAGTCAAAAGAGAAGAGAACCTCAAAGAGATAAAACTATTTCTAAAAAATAGTGACCACATTATCATAAAAATAGCTGATGAAATACTCTAACTACATAATCTTTGCTCTACTCCTTGGGGTTGCTTTTTTAATAAAAGATAAGGTGAATATCTCATCAAACCTACTCTCACTCTTTGCTTCCAAAGAGTCTATAGAGAAATTAGATATCGCCTCTAAACTTGGATACTCAAAAGAAATGCTAATCGCTGTAAAAGGTTTTGACAATTCTGCAAAGACAAAAGTTTATGAACTCGCACAGGAACTTAAAACTATTAATGGCATAAAGAGTGTTCAATTAACTCTATCGCCATCAGATGCACAACTACAGTACTATAGAAATAACTTTATCTATTTAGCCTCATTTAATGATAAGATGCAAAGTGTTCAGAGTGTACACAAAAAGCTTCAAGAGTCGTTTGACTCAATGACTAGAGATATTTTTTACACTTCTATTGATAAGAAGGACCCTCTAAAACTCTTTAACTTAACTAACACATCAAACCTTTCTCATAAAGGAGAGTTTTTAACACTTGGGGAGTTTGGCTACCTTATTCGAGCAAGCACAGATGTATCTGCATCTCAGATGAAGCAAGCAAAACTTCTTTATGAGAGAGTACATACCGTTCTAGCTAAGTACCCAGATGCAATTTCATTTGCCCCATTTTTCTATACCGTTGAGAACTCAAATGAGATTAAAGATGATGTTAAATGGATTGTAGTTCTTTCTAGTTTAGTTTTGATTCTTATCTACTTTATACTAATTAAGAATATAAAATTGCTTTCTCATACACTCTTTGCACTCTTATCATCGATGCTCTTTGCAACGATACTGAGTACCATTATGTATTCAAGTTTCAGTGTTCTCTCCTTGGCATTTGGAATGAGTATAACAGCAGTTAGTATTGATTATCTGTTTCACTACTATTTTCATAACTTCTACAAAAATAACAAGGCAATAGATAAAAATGTTCTATATGGGTTTCTTACTACAACAGCAGCCTTTGTGATTTTCTCTTTTATCCCGATTCCAATCATCTCACAAATCAGTTTTTTTGCTGTTGCTTCACTCTCTTTTGCATATCTGTTATTTACTTTTGTATTTCCAAAACTGCAGATTCAAGAGTACAAACAAAACATTCTTATAAATGAGAGTTCCAAAAAACTCTCATCATCCGTGTTTTTTATGTTCTCTGTTGTGCTACTTGGCATCAGTTATTACAATCTTAATGTTGACAATAACATTAGAAATTTAGATTATCAAAACACTAAACTTATGAAGACTGAAGAGTTCTTCAAATCATCTATCCAAACTAATCTACAACCAATAATTGTACAGGCAACTACAAAAGATGAACTCATAAGTAACCTGCATCTACTGCATCAAAAGTTGCCAAATAGCTTTTCACTCGCTTCATTTGTTCAAGATAAAAAAAGTTGTGAGAAAAGAAAAAAACAACTTGAGAGTTATGATTTTGATTCATTAAATGCCATGATTAACAAAGAAGCTTCTAGAGTTGGCTTTAAAGATGGCTACTTTAAAGAGTCATATATTTTTACAAAGAGCTTAGCGGAATGCAAAACACCTGACTTAGAAATATTCAACTCATATAATCTCTATGTCTACAATGATAAAAACACTTACTACAGCATCGCATTAGTAGATGATGTATCCAAGGCATCTCTATTTGACTTTGTCACAAATATAGATATAAAAGAGATGTTTGCGAAACAGTCCCAACAGATGTATAGTGATTTGGGACTCTACTCACTCCTGGTAATAAGCGCTGTTTTTGTACTTCTTGCAATAAGCGTAAAAGAGAAATTTTTATATGCAATTAACTATGTCATATTTCCATCGAGTTTTGTACTGGCTGTGCTTAGTATTTTTTATACAATAAATCTTATGCATCTATTCTCCATAATTATACTTATAGCCATAGGTATTGATTATGGTATATATATGAGCAACTCAAATAAGAGATCCAATACAGTCTTAGCCATCAGATATTCTCTTCTAAGTACCTTTGCTGGTTTTGGTGTATTGGTCTTTAGTTCTATTGTAGCTTTGGAATCTATAGGGATGGTTATTAGCTTAGGTGTAATTTCTATCTTTTTGTTAATTAGGAACATGAAATGATTTTAGAGTATATAAATCCAAATAATTTAAAAGAAAAAATAGATATAGAGTTCACAACTAAAACTAGTTCAGATTGGATAAATATAAATTCCAGTAATAAACTTGAATTTATAAAAAAGTTTTTGCCAGCTTATTATAGTGGACAAAGACTTATTGTGTTTGACTCTAAGCATAAGCATTTACTTAAGTTTCATGAAGATAATAACATCAATAAATTTGAGAATATTAAAGAAGTGAATTTTAATAGTAAAATTCTTTTTTTCACATCTGGTAGTAGTGGTTTCCCAGTAGGTGCTTTTAAAACAAAAGAAAATCTTGAGGGAGAAGTTCAAGTATTAAGAAGATTACTAAAAGATTATAATATAAAACGAGTAGTTGTCACAGTACCATTTGTCCATATATATGGTATTTTAGTTGGCTTACTCTTTCCTATGTCTTTAGATGGTGTAAAAATGGTTATTAAAGATGATTTTCTACCTTATGAGTTATTGGAAGAAGCTTCATTTAATGACACATTAGTGGTAACTACACCAGTTTTCATAAAAGCATTGTCAAAACTAAATACCAATAATAAATTAACTTCTAGTTTATTTATTAGCTCAACAGGCCCGTTACATGTTGATGATGCAACAATATTTGAAAATAAATTTGAGACCAATTTATTACAGTTGTTTGGTTCGACGGAAACAGGAGGAATTGCTTATAAATTTGGCAAAAAAATAAAATGGACATCATTAGATAATGTCCGCATATCTATAAAGGATGATAAATTAAATGTTATTTCACCTTTTGTATCACTGTTCTTATTAAATAAAAAAATATTGAAAATAGAGAATTCCTTTACTACCGAAGATATTATTGAAATTGATGAAGATAAGTTCACTTTAATTGGTCGAAGTAATAAAATTATAAAAATTGCTGGAAAGCGTATATCGGCTGTACAAATTGAATCAATTCTAGAAACACTACCTGAAGTTAATAAGGCTATTATAGAATTAGTATATAAAAAAGAACTGCTAAGAAGTGAGCAAATTATAATTATTTTGGAAGCAAGTTCAAAAGTTGACAAAAAGATTATACAGCAGTCAATTAGAAAATGCTATGATACTCTTACCATACCATTTATAATTAAGTATGTAGATAAAATAGACTACTCTGCGATGGGTAAAAAAATTATATTTTAAAATTAATTGAACCCTCTGATTAATTCATAGCAAATTTTTTAGTTTTTAAGTATTTTAAAATGGTGCTCGATACTGGGCTTGAACCAGTGACTTCTTCCATGTCATGGAAGCACTCTACCACTGAGTTAATCGAGCAAGGCTGTAATTTTACCAAAAAATACTTAAATTAATTTTTCTTATTTTGCATAAAAAAAAAGTTTTTTAAATTTTAAAATACTGATATGTATTTACTTTTAATTTAGGTTTATTAAGTGTATAATTTCACCATAATTAATAAGCACTAAAAAGGTAAGTTATGAACTTAACTGAGTTAGAAGAAATAGGTCTAAAAAATGTTGGTAAGGTTTTTCATAATCTTAGTTATGATGAATTAATTCAGCACGAAATTGATAATGATGAATGTGCAGTTACAAAATTTGGTGCAACAGCAGTTGACACCGGTATCTTCACTGGTCGTAGCCCAAAAGACAAATATTTTGTAGATCGTGACCCATCAAACAAATATATTGCTTGGGGTGATGTTAACAAAAAAGTTTCTGCTGATATCTTTACAGAACTTTTAGCTGTTGCTCAAGAACAGCTATCAAACAGAGACATTTATGTTACAGATGTATTTTGTGGTTCTAGTGCTGCTTCAAAAAGATCGGTTCGTTTTGTATCTGAGATAGCTTGGCAGTCTCATTTTGTTAAAAACATGTTTATTCGTCCTACTCCATCGGAGTTGGAAGTTTTCAAATCTGATTTCACAGTACTGAATGCTTGTAAAGCTGTAGATGACAAATGGCAAGAGCATGGTCTTAACTCTGAAGTGTTTGTACTTTTTGATGTAGAAAATAACATGGCTATTATCGGTGGTACTTGGTACGGTGGGGAGATGAAAAAAGGGATTTTTTCAATGATGAACTACTGGCTGCCACTAGAGGGTAAACTTCCTATGCACTGTTCTGCAAATGTTGGTGAAAAAGGGGATACCGCACTTTTCTTCGGACTAAGCGGAACTGGTAAGACTACTCTTTCAACTGATCCTCATCGTGCTTTAATCGGTGATGATGAACATGGTTGGGATAACTACGGGGTATTTAACTTTGAGGGTGGATGTTACGCAAAAGTTATAGACATTGATGCTAAAAGCGAACCTGAAATTTACAATGCGATTAGAACAAATGCACTCCTTGAAAATGTTGTAATGTATGGAGAGGGTGAAGTAGATTATGAAGATAATTCAAAGACTGAAAACACTCGTGTTTCTTATCCGATAGAGCATATCAAGAATCATGCAGCTAGTTTAAGTGCAGGTCATCCTGAAAATATCATCTTTTTGACTGCCGATGCTTTCGGTGTTCTTCCACCGGTTTCAAAGCTTACTAAAGAGCAGGCAATGTACTACTTTTTAAGTGGATACACTGCAAAAATTGCTGGAACCGAGCGTGGGATTACTGAACCTGTTGCAACATTCAGTGCATGTTTTGGTGAGGCTTTCTTACCACTTCATCCAACAGTTTATGCAAAACTTCTTGGTGAAAAAATTGATAAGCATGGTGTTAATGTTTATCTTGTAAACACTGGATGGACAGGTGGAGCTTATGGTGTTGGTCACAGAATGAGTATAAAAGATACTCGTGCTTGTATTAATGCTATTTTGGATGGGAGTATTAAAGAAAGTGAGTTTGATACTACTAAAACATTTAGATTACATGTACCCAAGACTCTTGGTAGTATTAATCCAGAGATTTTAAACCCTCGTAATGCTTGGGAAGATAAAGATAAATTTGATAAAACAAGAGATACTCTAGCTGAGATGTTTATTAAAAACTATAAAAAATACCAAGATGCAGATCATCCTGATTTTTCTCCATATGGTCCAAAAGTAGGATCTTAAAAGCTTCATCTTTACCGCACTTTGCGCCCGAGCAAAGCGACAAAGTGCCCTTGGGGTGCACATAACTTAGTCGCAGCATACTAATAGTATAGCCTTAGACTAAGTTTTGCACACATTACAGCAAATCTAAAACCTTTAATATTACAGAATCTCCTTAAATTACAACAAAAATATTTTAAAATTAAATCTACATGTAGATAGTTACTTTTCTTTTTATAAAGAAGCTATTTCCTACGCTTTGTAAAGAAACTTACTTACGTCGTTTTGTGGCGTGAGTCATGTATAACCATAAAGCTCCACCAAAGACTATAAGAATTATTGGTGCTATCCAAGGTTTATCCCCTACAACTCCCGCAG
Organism: Sulfurimonas sp.; assembly: GCA_021648285.1. Classification (GTDB taxonomy): domain Bacteria; phylum Campylobacterota; class Campylobacteria; order Campylobacterales; family Sulfurimonadaceae; genus Sulfurimonas. The sequence continues at coordinate 118,978 of JAKITC010000001.1, forward strand.
CTTTTACTAATGCATTTCCTGAATAGTAACTTCCAAATCCAAAAACTAAAGCCCAGACTGCTGCACTTAGTACATTTAAAATAGCAAATTTTTTAAAATCATATTTTGTAAGACCAATTGCAATAGGTATAAGTGTTTTAATCCCATAAACAAATTTTTGTATCAAAATTATCCATGAACCATTTTTTTTCATCATGATATGTGCGAGGGCTAATTTTCTTCTATGTTTACGAAAACTTTCCATCATCATAGTTTTTTGGTAACGTGCCATATAAAAGAGTAAAACATCACCTATTGCATTTGCAACAAAAGCGGTAACTATTACCGTAGTTAAATCCATTTTTCCCATAAATGATAAAACACCTGCGCCAATAAGCGCAATAAATCCTCCACCTAGAGAGTATAAAAAAAGTCCTATGTATCCATATGTTTCTAAATTACTAAAAGTATCTTCCATAATTATTATTGTTCCTAAAGTTTTTTAATTTTTGTTATTTCATCTCTAAGTCTTGCGGCTTCTTCAAAATTCAGTTCTTTTGCTGCTTGTTTCATTTTCAGCATAAGTTCTTTTGTTAGAGCTTTTCTCTCTGATGCTGGCATTTTATCCATTTTTTTATGTTTTTGGTAAATATCACCATAATCTTCAACTTTTAAATTCTCATCAAGAGAACGTTTAGTTGTTTTTGGAATGATACCGTGTTTTTTGTTGTGAGCATCTTGAATCTCTCTTCTGGCAGTAGTTTTATCTATCGCCCTTTGCATAGAACCTGTGATTCTATTTGCATAAAGTATTACTCTGCCATTTTCATTTCTAGCTCCACGGCCTATTGTCTGAACCAGTGCTGTTTCACTTCGTAAAAACCCCTCTTTGTCAGCATCTAATATAGCGACTAAAGATACCTCTGGCAGGTCTAAACCCTCGCGAAGCAGGTTTATACCTATAAGCACATCAAACTCACCAAGTCTTAAAGAACGTATTATCTGATTTCTCTCAATTGTATCTATGTCAGAGTGCATGTACTGGACTTTTATACCCAAATCTGCCAAATATTTTGTAAGTGCTTCTGCCATCTTTTTTGTAAGAACAGTAATGAGTACACGCTCATCTTTTACTGTTATTTTTTTAATTTCATCATGTATATCTTCAACTTGATTATCTGAACTTTTTATCTCTATAACAGGGTCAAGCAGTCCGGTAGGGCGAATAATCTGTTTTGCAACAACACTTGACATGTCAAGTTCATATGGAGATGGCGTAGCTGAAACAAACATATAGTGAGGAGCTTTGTTTATGTACTCATCAGCCATTAGCGGTCTATTGTCAAGAGCACTTGGAAGTCTGAACCCGTAATCAACTAAAACGTCTTTTCTAGCTCTGTCTCCTGCATACATCCCGCGATATTGTGGAAGTGATACGTGAGATTCATCTACGATTACTAGATAATCTTTATGATTTACTTCAAAGTAATCTAGTAGTGTAAACGGAGCTTCCCCAGGTTTTTTGTTTGTCAGAAGCCTTGAGTAGTTCTCAACTCCTTTACACATACCTGTAGTTTGAAGCATCTCTAAATCAAACTCGACTCTCTGCTTTAGTCTTTGGTACTCTAAAAGTTTTCCCTCTTTTTGAAAGTATGCAAGTCTCTCGTCAAGCTCTTCCTCTATCCGTTTAATTGCAACAGCCATTTTCTCCTGACCTACACTAAACTGCGAAGTTGCATAGATGGTAAATTGTTTATGGTCTTCAAGTCGTTTATTGTCAATAATGTCAAAAGTATAGATTGCTTCAATCTCATCACCAAAGAACTCTATACGGATTGCTTCTTGTCCAAAGTATGGAGGGTATACATCAATCGTCTCGCCATTAACACGAATATGACCGCTGTCAAAATAACTATCATTACGAGAGTAACCCATCTCAACTAAACGAAGCAGAAGTTTTTTTTGAGGTATTTCATCGCCAACAGCCACGGACTGAACCATATTCTGATACTCTTCAGGGTCACCCAAACCGTAATTTGCAGAAACAGAAGCGATGACGATTACATCATCATAACTAAGCAGGTTGGCAGTTGAAGAGAGTCTCATACGTTCTAGCTCATCATTGATGGCACTGTCTTTTTCAATGAAAAGGTCCTGACGAGGTATGTAAGCCTCTGGCTGATAATAGTCATAGTAAGATACAAAGTACTCAACATGTGCATTTGGAAAGAAAGACCTGAACTCAGAATACAGCTGAGCTGCTAAAGTCTTGTTGTGAGTCATGATGATAGTAGGCATCTTAACATTCTCTATAACCTTCGCCATAGTGTATGTTTTACCGCTGCCAGTGACTCCTTCAAGCGTCTGGTAACGGTTACCTTCTAGTATGGAATCACTTATAGCTTTGATAGCAGTAGGTTGGTCTCCGGCTGGAGAATAATCTGATTTTACTTTAAATTCTGGCTTATTTTTCATATGTGGAATTATAGCTTTTTATTGTGAATTATAGTAGTTGCGAAGCTGTTAGCTTGAAATTATGATAGAATTATATTAGAAGAATAGAGAGTAGGAATTTTTATGCAAAATCAAACAACCTTAGAAAAATTAAATGAAAAAGTATCAGGTATATTACAACAGTATCACTCTTTAAAGGGTGAAAATGAGTTGCTTAGAACAGAGTTGGTAACTCTAAAATCTGAAAGTGAAATAAAAAATCAAGAGATAGAAAAATTAATAGAACAAAATACTATGAAAGATTTAGAGATAGAAGAGATAGTTGAGAAAATAGAAAGTATTATGGGTTGAGTTAATGAGTAAGAAGTTGGGCTTAAATATAGGTGGTCGCCGTTTTGATGTTGATGTCGAAGATAGCTTTGCTCCTTTTTTGGAACAACAGATGAAAAACGATTTTAATGTAGAGGGGAATAACGAGTTAAAAATATTACTTCAAGCCTATATTCGCAAAAATCACGATTTGTTCTTACAGGAGCAAAAAATAGAAGAAATTAACAAAAAATTAGATTTGTAAGCACTGATTTATAATAACGTAAGTTAAAAGTGATATAATTTCATCCTCCTTAAAAAAGAGATGGTGTGCGCTCGTAGCTCAGCTGGATAGAGCACTGGTTTGCGGTACCAGAGGTCACAGGTTCGACTCCTGTCGGGCGCACCATACTTACTTAATAAACTCCCCAATTAATGATACTTTTACAACTTATGATAAAGCTAGACTCGTGGTTTGCGTACTAGTCAATATGTTAGATTTGTCTCGAATTTGACTTAAAAGTTTTCTTCAAATCATTCCGAATATAATTAGAAAGTTACTGCTGTTCATTTTCATTTCATTTTCATAATCTACAATTCAAATAATTAGAGAAGGAGATTGTTGTGATTTACAAAAATAAAATTATTTTATTTTTATTTATACTTCCATTTTTAGATGGTTGTGCGGGGGATAATATTTTTGCATTAGATAAAGATGAGGTTTGGCATAGTCATAGACCTATGTTAGTAATGCGTGAAAAAGTTGATGATAAAAAGGAGATGAAGGAGAATGCCCCTGATCTGTTAGACGAACTTTTGTCACCTTTTGAAGATATGACAGAGTATGCTTTAGATAATGATGTTGATGGAATGAACAAGACATTAGCAGATATAAAAGAAAATCAAAACAGATATAAAAATCTTGATAATGGAATCAAGCAATTAGAGTTGTCTGTAGAAAAACATAATTACCAAGCTACTGCCTTAATCTCTACGAGGTTATTTAAAAAAAACATTGATAATTTTTCATATTCAAGTTATATTAAAGAACAAATACAAATAGAAAACTTAGACTACATGGGCTTTGAAATACTTGCTTTATTAAATCAAAAAAATATTGATTTTGCTGAAATAGAAACATTGATTATTGCAAGCAAAGAGCATTGGCTCGCTCTAAAAGATAAAGTAAAAAATAAAAACAATCTTGATTCCTTTGAACTTTTATTTAAAGGGCTTGAACTGAGTGCCAAAAATAAAGATGTAAAAATGCTTCAAATATGGGCTTCTATGGACTTATCCCTAGTTGACATATTAGAAATTGATTTTAAATAGGTAGATAAAAATGTTTAAACTTTTTTTATATGTTGCTCTTATTAGCTTTACATTAAATGCAGATGTATTGGATTTTTATAAAAATGCATTAAAAACTTTACAATATGATAAAACATATTCACTTTACAAACAAGCAAATAGCATGCAAAAAGATGGAATTACTTATAATAAGTATGCGAACTTTGCACTAGATGCTGATTATTCAAAAACAAAGGCTTCTTTATTGCCAAATACATTTGACACAACAAATATAGGATTTAATGACACCATCGATTTATTTGGCAAAAGCAGTTATAAAATTAAAGAACTAGCCTTGAATGTCCAAGCTGAAAAAACTCTTCTAGATATGCAAAAAGAGCAATTGTTTGTCTCACTTGTATCTATGATAAGTGTATATTATCAAACAGAGGAGCGATTGACTCTGCACCAGTCATTGTTGGATAAACAGCAAAGTATCTACGATAAATTTCAAACACTACAACAAAGTGGCATAGTCTCACAAATTGACCTTTTAAGATTTAAAAATACACTTTCACAGCTTAAAACAAGAATTATAGATGAGAAAACTACTGTGCAAAAGATGAAACGACAGTTAAATCTATATGCACCAAATCAAGAAATCCCACTTTTAAAACATTTAACACTTGAATGTACAAAAGAAGATTTTTTATCTCAAAATCAACAAGAAAAGTTGAATGCTATTGCAGCCAAGCAACTTTGGGTGCAAGCTCAGAATGCTTCTCATTCCTATCTTCCAGATGTAACTGTAGGAATGAATTATCAACAATTAAATGATCCAACTTCTTATGGCAATAATTACTCTTTGAATGTTGCAATCCACATGCCACTGAGTGCTACTGACTTTAAACAAAGCGAAGCTCTAAAAGTTAGTGCTCTAAGTTTGAAATCTAAAGATATTGAATATAAAATTCAAAGAGAGAATGAATATACACAAAGATTTCAAGATTATCAAAGTGCTACAAATCAACTTGCAGTTTTAACTGACAATATAGTTGATTATGAAAAAAGTGAAGGAACCATAAAAACTGCATATTTAAAACAGTATGTTGACTTTAATACCTTTTTACAAGTTTTAACCGAGAGTTTGAATGCGAAAGAGCAAATTATCACACTTATATATCAACAAAGCGAACAAATTATTATTTTAAATGCTATTGCATCAGGAGCTATATATGAATAAGCTGTTTCTATTTCTACTAATGATGAAATCATTACTTCTAGCATCTTCTATAGAGGTTAGCGTTGTAACACCTGTGCAAAACAGTGATACTATAAAAATCGAAGCAGATGGTCTTGTTATATCAAAAAACATCACATTAACAGCCAAAACAAGCGGAATCATCCATCGTTATGTGAATGATAATGTAAATGTCGCTAAGGGAGAGCTTCTTGCAAAAGTTGATGATAAAAGACGACATATGAAGTTAAACTATCTAAAAGAGAGATTGAAGTTTTTAGATAATCAATTAATATTTGAAAAAGATAGAGTCCAAGAAATTCAAGAGAAATATAAAATGGGAATTGCTCCCAAAAATGAGTTTCTAAATGAAAAAATTATTTTAGAACAATTTCAAGAATCTAAAAAATCAACACTTTCAGATTATAAAATTTTACAACTTGAAGAAAAAGAGAGTGTCGTTATAGCTAAAGAAGATGGGTTTATCACTCAACTCTCAAATGAAAATAAATTTGTGAACTATGGAGATTCATTAGGGATTTTAACACCAAAAGATGTCGAAGTTAAGCTTTTTGTTGATAGTAAATATGCAAATAATATACAAGAAGGTATGAACGTTAATATGCAAAGTAGCTATGGCAAAATGACAGGTACAGTTCGTGGTGTTTTAGCACAAACTTCAAGCAATCTTTTAGAGGTTATGGTTGCATCAAATTCAATTTTACCGGTAAATTTGCAACTAAAAGCAGAGATAAATATTCAAAATATAAAAGGTTTAAAAATTCCAAAAAGTGCCATTGTCTTGGTAGATAATCAACCGGCAGTATATGAAATACGAGATGGTATAGTACATCTCAAATTTATTGAGATACTCAGTGATAGGGTTGATTTTGCTTTAATCAAAAATACTCTATCCAAAGATGCAAAAATTGCACTCAAAAATACATATATGCTGCATGACAACCTAGAAGTGATAGTAAAATGATAGATGATAAAAAAAGTTTTTATGTTTATATACTCAAAAATAAACTTGCCATTATTTTAATCATAGCTCTCTTAACAGGTATTGGATACAAATTATCAAGTAGTATCCCAAAAGGCGTACTGCCAAATATATTTTTTCCCCGAATAGAAGTGAGCATAGACAATGGTTATGCACCGATTTCGCAGATGCTTTATGGTGTCACAAAGCCGACTGAAGAAGCGCTTAAAACTGTGCAGGATGTTGAAAAAATTGTTTCCTCAACTTCGGTTGGAACAACAGACATCAATATCTATTTTAATTGGAATATTGATCCATATCTGGCGTATCAACTTGTTCAGGCTCGTATGGCAGATATTAAAAGTCGTTTAAATCCACACGCTACTGTAACTATAAAACAGGCAACTCCAAGTATGTATCCTGTTTCCATCTACTCTATTGGCTCAAATACACTTTCTCGTGCACAGCTGAGTGAAAAAATATACTATGAGCTAAAACCGATTATGCTCTCAACTCCTGGAGTATATGATATTGATATAAAATCACCTGCTTGGAGTGAGTATAAACTTGTTCTTGATAGTAATAAGATAGCACAATATAATCTTAATATAGAAGATATTATTAAGCAGTTAAAAGCGCAAAATTCGATTGAATTTTTGGGTCTTATCGAAGATAAATATACGCAGTATGTTCTCTCTTTAAATCAAAAAAGAACAGATGCTAATGATTTTTTAAATCTTGATATTCCTCTTAGTAACAAAAGAAGTATTAAGCTGAGTGAAATTGCACTTTTAGTGAAAAAAGAAACCCCTCTAAAAGAGTTAAGTGCTTCAAGCGGATTTGCAAACAGTGTCGTTTTTGATCTTCTAAGACAGCCAAAAGCAAACTCTCTTGATGTGCAAAATGCTTTTAATGAAAAAGTTCTAGAACTCAATAAAAAACTTAAAAAAGAGGATATTGAACTTAAACGCTACTACGATGGAACTGATTTTATTTCAAAAGCAGTAAAAAGCGTTATAGATGCAATTGCCTTAGGTTCTATTATTGCCGTTTTAATAGTTTATTTCTTTTTAAGAAAATTCACACTCTCCCTTGTAGCCCTTTTAATTATTCCTATTACATTCTTTATTACGATGATTGGAATGAAACTCATTGGAATAGATTTTAATATTTTCTCTTTAGGTGGCATGGTTGCAGCACTTGGCGGTTTAATTGATCAGATGCTCATCGTCATAGAAAATATTGAACGCCATTATGAGAATGGTGAGACTAAAAGAGATGCCATCATAAAAGGTGCAAAAGAGATTTTACCTATTATGAGTGTAGCAACACTGCTCTCTATTCTTATATTTATACCTTTACTGCTCGTAAGCGGGATTGTTGGAGAATTTTTTAAACAGCTCTCTGCCGTACTTGTCATAACTTATCTTGTGTCTCAGGTTATGGCAATCTTTCTTACCCCGATTGTCGCTTTTATCGCTTTGCCGAATAATAAAAATCAGCATGTGGATTTCATGCAAAATTTTTTAGACTGGTATAAACGCTTTTTAAAATCAAGTTTCAAGCATGCTTGGGTTTCTCTACCGCTAATCGGTGCGAGTTTGGCAACTTCTGCTTTTTTATATCTTCATATACCATCAACATTTTTACCTGCTTGGGATGAGGGTAATATCGTAGTTGATTTAGTACTGCCAACTGGTATAACCCTTGAACAGTCTAAAGATGAGTTCAATCAAATAGGCGAAATTTTAAGTGTTATTCCAGAGGTGAAGAACTGGACGATGCGTATAGGAACGGGGCTTGGAAAGCTTAATATTCCTGTAAATCAAGGGGATTTTCTTGTGACTTTAAAAGACGATAGAACAAAAAGCAGTTTTGAGGTGATGGATGATATGCGCCAAAAAATAGAATCCAAAATACCTAATTTAGAAGAACTAGGACTCTCACAAGTCTTAGAAGACAGACTTGGAGATATTATGGGTGCAGATGCACCGATTTCGGTGATGCTTTTTGGTTCTAATCCAAATAGACTTACACAAGAAGGCTACAGACTTCAAGATGTTTTGCGTAAAGTAAAAGATGTTGAGGAAGTTAATGTTTTAACATCCTACTCTTCACCTTCAATTACGCTTCAAGCCAAAAGCAGCGCATTTGTTCGCTATGGAATCGATGAGAATATGATTATGACACAAGTTCGCTCATTATACCATGGTGAAATAGTAGCTTCCGTTGCAGAGGATGAAAAACTCACTAATTTTCGAGTCATTATGAGTCGAGATAATATTGATCCTATAGAGTATCTGAAAAACACTCTTAAAATTTATTCTTCAACACTTCAAAAAAGAATACCACTAAGTGAAGTTGCAACCATCTCCTATGAAAACAAGGTCGCTGAAATTACCCACTATAACCTTTCACCTGTTTGTATCTTAGGGGTACGATTTCAGGGAAATAATATGAGTCTCGTTGTGCAGGATATTCAAAATGCTCTTGTAGCAGCAAAAATTCCTGATGAGATTACGACAGAAATTAGCGGTTTTTACAAAGAACAGCAAAAGTCATTTAAAGAGATGAGTTATGTCATTTTATTCGCCGTGCTTATTATATTCATTGGACTACTTTTGAACTTTAGTTCACTGCGTATCACTTTGTCGATTATTCTAGCCCTTGTGCTCACTGCAACGGGCGTGCTTCTAGCTCTTTTTCTCACAGGTAGCTCTTTGGATATCATGGCATTTATGGGGATACTAATCGTTTTGAGTATTGTCATCAACAATAATGTTTTAATATTTAATTTTTTTAGGATGGACAGCAGAGAAAACATTGATGCAATGGAGAAATTTGTAGATGCACTTGCGCTACGGGCTAAACCAATCCTTATGACTATGCTCTCAAATGCTTTGGCGCTTTTACCTATTGCAATGGCTATTGGTACCGGTACAAAAATTATACAAGATTTAGCCATTGCGATAATGGGTGGATTGCTATTTGCAATTTTTGTTAATTTATACATAATTCCACTCTTTTTTTATTTTATTCGGGTGAGGTAGGGTTTTGTAAGAAACCTAGTTGACAATATGGATAGTATTGTATATAATAGCAATATACAAGGAAGAAAATGGGATTTAACTGTTTAAATATAGAAATGATTGTTGGATTTGAAGACTTAATTAAAAAAACGGGTGCTTAAAACATTCATTAAACTTCGCTATAGTAGGAGTAAACAAAGGATTTTTTACAAATGGCTGTAAAAAAGCTTTAAAATATGTGTTAATTGCCAATCTAAGAAT
>JAKITC010000054.1 GCA_021648285.1 Sulfurimonas sp.
GACAACTATATTAATGACAAATATGTACATTTTGCACTTAGGAATGTTGATAAAATAAATGTTCACTTTTATGCCGATCTTTTGCCCTTACTCATCTTTATGCCTCAGGCATCCCTTTAGGACAAAAAACTCCTACCAGAGGTCGGCAGGCATTATGCTCTGCATAACTCCGTTTTTTGTGTCTATATTAAGAGCAAAATCTCAAACCTAAAAAATGTACCTTTATTTAATCGCCATCCCTTATAATTAAGATTTGATATGCCTTCAGAAAAAATTACTTTTACCAATTCACTGGGTTATGGCCTCTCGGCTCGTATAGATTGGCCACTCAGTCAAGGACCACACCCGTTTGCTCTATTTGCCCATGTCTTTACTGGCAATAAGAATATTAAGTCAGCCAGACACATTAGTAGAGCGCTGACGCTCAATGGTATCGCTGTCATGAGATTTGATTTTACAGGTCTGGGAGAGAGTGAAGGAGCTTTTGCTGACAGCAACTTTACATCCAATGTTGATGATCTCTTGTCTGCAGCTGAATATCTTAAGGAGAACCATCAGGCTCCTGCTATCATCATCGGTCATAGTCTGGGTGGTGCAGCGTCTATATTTGCTGGATCCAAGATTGAATCTATCAACGCCATAGTCACTATTGGTGCACCTTCCTATCCTGAGCATGTCACTCACCTATTGAAAGATAGTATAGAAGATATTGAAAAAAAAGGCTCTGCTCGTGTCTCTATCGGAGGCAGAACATTTGAAATAAAAAAGCAATTTCTGGATGATCTTAAGGCTCAAAATCACATTGAGATCATCAAAAACTTAGAGAAAGCAATATTGGTGATGCACTCTCCTCAGGACCGAATAGTACTAATAGACAATGCTGCTAACATTTACAAACTGGCCAAACATCCTAAGTCTTTTATCACTTTAGATGGTGCGGACCATATGTTAACCTCAAAGGATGATGCATTCTATGCAGGACAGGTGATTAGCTCTTGGGTCAAAAGATATGTCGACTTTCCAGAAAAAGAAAAGCTGACTACAGATCAACAGGTCGTCGTCAAACTTGATGATGAAGATAATTATACCCTTATGCTATTTGATGAGATTCCTCTCCAAAGAACAGATGATGAACAAGACGATATTAAAAAAGCCACTCAACTTCAAGCAGATTGGTTAAGTGAACTGATAACTAAAGAACCAAAATTTTGGTTTTGGGTACACAGAAGGTTTAAAAGTGAGTACCCTGAAATATATAAATAAAATCTAATTAGATTTTAAATCACACTCTTTAGTTCTTTCCTCAAAAAGCTTCATTATAGTCAAGAAAAAAGCGGTAATTGCCGGTCCTAAAATCATTCCCCAAAAACCAAATGTTGCAAGTCCGGCAATTATTGCAAAGAAGATTACAAGTTCATTTATTTTAGTGTCATCTTCTTCTAAAAGTCTATAATTTATCTTTTTAATTATCAGAGGCTTAATGAATGTATCTGCGATTATAGATATAACTATAATTGAGTAAAGAGCTATAAATATTGCCTGTTGAGTATTGCCAACTGAAAACTCAAACAGCATAAACGGGAGCCACATCAAGACACCGCCTACCACCGGAATAAGAGATGCAAACCCATACATAATTCCAAATAAAAGCCCATTGTATCCCATGTATGAAATCGCTATACCAAACAAAACTCCTTCAAACATCGCAGTAACAATTATAGAGTAAAAAACGACACTCATAAAAGATGATATCTCTTTTGCTAGAAGGGTAGTCTCATCTACAGACATCTGAACAACTCTCTTTATAAACTCTATAATATAAGTTCCGTTGTATTGTGCAAAAAAATAAAATATGATAATTAAAAAAGCATTTTTTAAAAAACCTGCACTAAAAGTTCCGACTGTAGCTGTAACCGACAAGATATTTGATGTAATACTATTTAAATCTAACTTATCCAATACCTCCATTGCATAAGGTTTCAAAAATAATAAATATTCTGGCGGGTTTTCTATAAAACCTGTAATATATTCTTCAATTCTCAAGAATATTTCTGGCTCTAAGACGTTTAGTTTTATAGTCAATGTAGCTAAAAAATAACCAAGTGGTGCAAAAAACAGAACCGCAAGTAAAAAACTTGAACTTAGAGCCGCCAATATCTTTGAGTGAAATATTTTCTCAAAAAAAAGTTGAATATTTGAAGTAGAAATCGCTAGAAGCGCTGCTATAGTCATCGCCAATAAAAATGGTGCATAAAGAAAATACATCCAGTAAAGAGATGTTGCAAATAGTATACCTACAAAATACTGTGGTTTCATTTATTGGTCTCCTTTTCCAATGAAGTAAATCCCTTGAAAAATTCCCTTCACAAAACTAGCTTGCGGTTTCTTTAGAAAAGCTACGCCTATCGGCGAGAGTATTTTAAAAATCAAAAGAGTCCCCCCTCTTCTAAATCTAAAGGTATATTTAAAATCTCATAAGTACTTCTTGTAGCTTTTCTACCTTTAGCTGTTCTCTCTAAATACCCATTTGCTATGAGATAAGGTTCGAGCACATCTTCAACTGTACCCTCATCTTCACTAAGTGCTGCTGCTATTGTACTAAGCCCCATTGCTCTTCCCTTTGCTCCGACTAAAAGGTTTAAAAGTCTTATATCCATCTCGTCAAATCCGTGCGAATTTATGCCAAGTTCATTCAACGCGTACTGCGTTCTTGAATGTTCTATGTTTTTTTCATCGGCGACATCTGCGAAGTCTCTTACACGGCGAAGGAGACGAAGTGCTATACGGGGAGTTCCTCTACTTCTTTTTGCTATCTCCACACAAGCTTCATGGACTATCTCTTTATCAAGTTTATTTGAAGCTTGTGAGATTATTTTTGCCAACTCCTCAGGAGAGTAAAACTGCATTCTAAAGTTCATGCCGAATCTATCTCTAAGAGGATTAGAAAGCATTCCTGCTCTCGTTGTAGCACCGATAAGAGTAAATCTAGGTAAATCAATCTTCACTGTTTGTGCAGCAGGACCACTGCCTATAATAATATCAATTCTAAAATCTTCCATAGAAGAGTACAAGATCTCTTCCACCGCCGGCGATAGACGATGTATCTCATCTATAAAAAGTATATCACCCTCTTCTAAATTTGTAAGTAAAGCAGCCAAATCTCCACTTTTTTCTATCATAGGAGCAGCTGTGACTTTTATGTTTGCATTCATCTCATTTGCAATTATTAGAGCCAAGGTAGTTTTTCCAAGTCCTGGGGGTCCAAAAAACAGAACATGGTCAAGTGCCTCTTGCCTTTTTTTACTTGCCTCTATAAAAACACCAAGGTTCTTTTTAATCTGATTTTGCCCGATGTATTCATCCCAGGCATCAGGACGAAGAGTTATCTCTGTAGATTCTTCTGATTCAAACTTTTCTATTTCAACTAAGCGTTCCATTAACATCTTCTCATTAGTAGGTATGTTCCTCTTTAGGAAATTTTTTTGTTTTAACTTCGTCAGAATAGTTTTGTACAGCATCTTTAACTAGGCTGGCACCATCTATATATTTTTTCACAAACTTAGGCGTAAACTCTTCAAAAAGTCCCAACATGTCAGAAAAAACAAGAACCTGTCCATCAACATCTTTTCCTGCACCTATTCCAATAACTGGAATTTTAACACTATTTGAAACTACTGCTGCTACATCTGCTTTTACACCCTCTATAACCATACAAAATGCTCCAGCACTCTCAATCGCCTGTGCATCTTTGATAAGTTGAAGCTCTTCTGCAGAAGTCTTACCTTTTACTTTATATCCACCCTCTCCACGAACAGCTTGAGGAAGCAATCCAATATGTCCACAAACAGCTATACCATTTGAACATAAATATTCAATTATATCTGCCTTATCTTCTCCACCCTCTATTTTAATACTATCAGCAGAAGTCTCTTGAAAAACTTTTATAGCATTTTTTAGAGCATCATCTTTGTTGCTGTATGTTCCAAAAGGCATATCACAAACTACAAAACTATTTTTTGCACCCGTACATACTGCATCTGTATGGTATATCATTTGCTCTAATGTAGCACTTAGTGTGTCACGCTTACCGGCAAAGCTCATATTTAGGCTGTCACCAACCAAAATCATATCAGAGCTCGGCTCTAGCAATTTTGCGAAAAGCGCATCATAAGCAGTAATCATTACTAGAGGTTGAACACCTTTGGCTTTTTTGATTGAAGTTATTGTCATTTTTTTAATCATTTTAAAACTCTTTTCTTTAATACAAGTATTTTAACTAAAAATTGCTATAATTTTAACTATATAGGAGAAATATTTTATGGGTATACGAAGTGATTTAGATTCCAACTTTGATTATGAGATAGTTGATGAATTTTTAGACCACTATTCTATGATGGTTGATTGTATGGAAACCATGATAATTGACCTCTCTAAGCCGAATATGTTTGAGCAAAGCATTAATGAACTTTTTCGTGTTTTTCATAATATTAAATCTGCTTCCGGTTTTTTAAAAATCACACAGATGTCAAAGCTTTCAGCTTTTGTAGAAGACGCTCTTGAACAGATAAGAACTCAGCACAAGAGTGTCAATGAAGAGACAATAAACTGGTTACTTAGCATTAGTGACATGTACGCGACTTGGAATGATGATTTAAAACTTGATAATGAGCTGTCTCGCATAAAATATTCTCTACTAAAATTACCTGACTTGGAAAATAATTGAAAAAACTAGTAGCATATATAACATCTGGATATCCGGAAAAATCTTTTACTGTTGACTTAGCATTGGCACTTGGGGATAGCGGTGTTGATACGATTGAACTTGGTGTTCCTTTCTCTGACCCTGTCGCTGATGGTCCACTGATAGAAAAAGCGAGCCATGCAGCATTGAGACATGGTATTAAGTTTGAGGACGTATTAAATATCTCTAAAGAAGTAGCACCTAATCTGGACACACTTTTGATGGGCTACTTCAATAGCTTTTATCAGCACGATATGAGTAAGTTAATTCCACATCTAAAAGATATTGGTCTTAATGGATTGATCATACCTGACTTACCTCATGAAGAAGCTGTTACATACAGTGGACTGTTTGATTCAAACAACATGTCAAATATCAGTTTTGTAGCTCCAACTGACCCTGAAAAAAGAATCCAAGAGATAGTTAAAGATGCTAAAAAGTTCGTATATATGGTTGCCTATACTGGTATTACTGGTTCTGGTAGCTCTGAGGACCTGCAACCATCTTTACAATCTATTAAAAAATATACGCAGACACCTGTTTATGTTGGTTTTGGCGTAAATCAAAAAACTGCAAAAGATAAAATCAAAGGTGCTGATGGAGTAATTGTTGGAAGTGCTTTTATAGATATATTGCTAAAAGACAATCTTACTTACAAAAAAAAGATTTCTGAGTGCAGCAAATTAGCCAAAATCATAAAAAATGAGATAAACAGCTAATTTATTGAAAAAAAATATGAATTTGGTTAGGGATTAAAATGAAAAAACAGTATCAAAACAACATCGCTATGTTTATAGATTGTGATAATGTAAGTTCTAAATATATAGAAAGTATATTTGATGATTTATCGCAGTATGGAACTGTAAATATCAGAAGAGCTTATGGAGATTGGAAAGACAAAAAACTTTACGGTTGGGAAAATATTTTACAAGATTATAATATTAAACCTATTCAACAATTTGCTTACACAAAAGGGAAAAATGCGACTGATATAGCCATGATAATTGATATTATGGATATTCTTTACACAAAAGAGCTTGAGGCTGTAGTTTTAATAACAAGTGATAGTGATTTTACTCCTATTGTTACAAGAATATTATCTGATGGTTTAACTGTTTATGGATATGGAGAGTCAAAAACTCCCATGGCATTTGTTAATGCATGTTCTCAATTCATATATGTTGAAAAATTAAGTATTTTAGAAAATGATGAAATAGTTGAAGATGTTACTACAAATAATAAGCATCAAGCTGTTACTGAAGCTGTTACTAAATATGCTGGAAACAACTACGATATACGAAAAGACTATAAACTTATTAATATACTTAAACAAGGCGTTGAAAGAACATCGGATGAGCAAGGATGGGCAGATGTTAAAGATATGTCCATGTACATAAGAAAAAATTCTTCTTTTTCTCAAGTTAACTATGGATTTAAAAAAATGGGCGACCTTATCAAGGCATTAGACCTATTTGATATGGAATATGTAGGAGAAAGAAAAACTCAGCTAATGATAAGAATAAGAGATAAGCGAAAGAAATGATGTTATGAAAATATAGATTGGTCTCCCTACGTGGACTCGAACCACGAGCTAACCCTTAGGAGGGGTCTGCTTTATCCAGTTAAGCGATAAGGAGATAGAGTTAAATTGCTAAAAAAATTGTTTTAAGATTAATATGTATTGGAAATATTCTTGAAGTTTTAATGGTCCGCCCGACAGGAGTCGAACCTGTGACCTCTGGTACCGCAAGCTACCAATTTATCCATATACAACTATACAACCTTATTTTACGAACTTTAAGATTGACTGTACACTAAATTTTATACACTAAATCCCTTTTTGTGTACATTTGTAGAGTACTTTTTACTTCATGGAATGATATCTTTTTTTAACTATTTCCGTATTGTACTTAGTATTTTGTTAACTAAAATATGAATGTGAATGTTCCAAATAGACAAGACAAACTCTAGTAATAGAGATATTGAGATGCTACCAGAAGCTAAAAAATTTCTAAAAGCTCAACAGTTAGAAACTGGAATTAAAAATAATTCTAATGTCAGTTCCTTTTTTTATATTAGAGTTTATTTCCATTTTAGCATTATGTAGTTCCACACTATTTTTTACTATACTAAGACCAAGCCCAAAGCCTTGTACTTTTTTATTTCTTGAATCATCAACTCTGTAAAACCTATCTGTAATTTTGTGAAGTTTATCTTCCTCTATTCCTACACCTTCATCTTTTATCTCAAAATTTATATTGTTTTGTTTGTCTTTGTAAAGAAAAAGATAAATACTTTTACTATTTGGTGTATATTTGATTGAATTATCAAGAAGATTTGAAAAAATTGAACTGATTAGAAAAGGATTAGCATTTATTGAAATTGGTTCAATATTTTGCAGTACAAGATTTATGTTTTTTTCTTTTAACTGCTTATCAAATTTGTCTACAACACTTAAAAGAATTGAATCAAGCGAACATGGTTCAAATGACTGCCTAATATTTTCTTTTGAGTATTTTGTTAGTAATAACAGATCTTCAACTATTTTTTGCATCTGTTGAACTTCGTAATAGATGGTTTGCATACTTTTTTCATACTCTTGTGGTTCTCTCAATTTTCTTAATGTCACTTCCACTTCACCTCGAATGACTGTCAGTGGAGTTCTTAATTCATGTGATACATCACTGTTAAATCTATCAAGTGATTCAACACCATCTTTTAACCTGATAATCATTGTATTAAAAGAATCCACAAGTTCTTTTATTTCATCATCTTCTTGTGGCAGTGATATTGTGTGTGAAAAGTCATTTACACCTATCTCTTTAGCGGTTTTTGTCACATGTTTTATCGGAAGCAAAATTTTATCAATCAGTTTTGATGCTGCCATTAAGACCAGTAATAATAGTATTGGGTTAAGAAAAAGGAGAATATCTTCAAGGTTTTCAATTTTGTTGTCAATATTTTTTTGATAAACACATATTTTATAGTTATTTGCACGTAAAATATAAAGAGCATTGATAGTTTCGTCATTGTCTTTATTCTTCATAATAAAAAAAGAGTTATTACTTTTAAAATATGTATTCAGATTAGATAAATCAAAATTTTTACTTTTAAGAATTATTGTACCTTTTTGCATAATTGCATATGACATTGAGGCTAAGTTTTTATCATCTGTCAACACATTATTTTTTTGCTGGAGTAAAAATTTTTCTTTTATTTTTAGTGCTTCATGAAAGAGTTTTGTTTCAATATTATTATTGATGCTCTTGTTTAGAAAATAATGAAAAAAGATACTAAACAATATTAGTAAAAAAAGTATTACAGTTCCAAACCAGGCTAAAACTCTTGTTTTCAAGCTATTAAATTTCAACTTTATACCCCAAACCCCTAAAACTTTTAATAAACTCTTTACCCAGTTTTTTTCGTAAATGATAAATTGTCACCTGAATTACATTACTGTTGATATACTCTTGATCACTCCATAATTGCTCTTCAATCATGGAATTTGAGACTACGGCATTTTTATGTTGAATCAAAAAAAGTAAAAGTTCATATTCCTTTGCTGTCAATGGTACATCTACATTATTTTTAGTCACAGATTTTCTATCAACATTAATGGTAATGGAACCTATTTGAATAATATTAAGCCCATTTGACAAGCTTCTTCTGTAGAGTGACTCAACCCGTGCCTGAAGTTCTTCAAACGAGAACGGCTTTGAGAGGTAATCGTCCGCTCCGATGCTCAGTCCTGAAATTTTATCTTTTACTTCAGCCTTTGCACTTAACATAATAGTAGGAGTCGTATTTTTATGCGCTCGTAATGATGTTAAAATCTCTATGCCACTTTTATTTGGAAGCATCCAGTCTAAAATAATAACATCATATTTATTTTGAAGTGCCAAGTATTCTCCATCCAAGCCGTCCATCGCACTCTCTACAATGTAGCCGTCTTCACGAAAGCCTCTTTCTAAAAAAGAGAGGATATTGGCATCATCTTCTATTATTAATAATTTCATTAGATTATTTTAACTGAATTTATAATAATAATTTACCCTTTTGTGTTAAAAACACTACCTATCCCTGTTTTGTTTACAAGTTTTTCATATGCTTGAGTTTCTTGTGTTTGTGTGTTTTGCTGTTTGTTTTTATCTTCTGCAGCGTCAACTTGCGTGCCCTCATTTGTTTCTTTGTTTGAGGTTGTTTGTTTACTTTGTTCAGTAGCTAATGTTTGTTGAGTTGTGTTTGTTGTGCTTGATGATATACCTTGCATAATATACTCCATTTTGATTTTAACTGTTGAAGTATTGTAGTATTAATAAATGAACTGAAAATGAAAAAATTCAGATTATACTTTTTTAAACAATAAAAAAATAAGTGTTATCAACATACCAATTTCACTAAACATCAAAACATTATCAAAACCATATATTTTCCAGATATAGCCGACAGCAATAGCTCCAAGAGCACTGAAGATAGCTGTACCTCCATAAAAAACGCCAAATATAAAACTTTTTGAATTTGCATTATGAGATATATAGCTACGCATTGCATTTATACTTATGACAGTAAATAGTCCTAGTAATGCAAAAGAAAGCCATAAATTTACCTTCATAAAATAAATCGATAATATCCCAAATACAAATGATATAAATAGAATTTTAAAAACGCCTATTTTATCACTTAAAATTCCACCATAATAACTTACCAAAGTTTGAATTCCTGTAAACATTATGATAAATAGAGAGATTGTCTCAAGGGTGTAACCACTTTCTTTCGCTTTTAGAATAAAAAACTGTTTACTCATCTAATAGTCATTTCGTCTTCTGCAATAAATTTAAAAATTAAAAATATAAGAAAAGCACCGCTGAGCTCACCAGCTATATCCATCATCTTATAAAAGCCAAATATTTTGCCATGTTTTTTGTCTTTTACATAGTTGCTTATAAGGACATCTTTTGAAGAACTTCTTATAGCTTTACCCATTCTATCAACGCCCCTAAGTAAACTAACACTTAAAAAAGTAGTTGAAAAAGCTAAAAGAGGTTGCGTTATGGCTGATATAAAACAACCGAAAATGTAAAAAGGCTTAACTATTTGATACTTATCGCTTATATAACCAAATAATAGAACCCTCTGAACAATTAACCAAATCAGCTTAACCTCTTTCAAACCAATACTTAGCTAAAATAAATATACTAATAAGTCAAGTTTGAGGGATAAATATGCAACTAAGTTTTTTTGATCATGCTATGA
>JAKITC010000055.1 GCA_021648285.1 Sulfurimonas sp.
AGATTGTGAGTTAAATTGAAGAGCCGTATGAGGGAAATCTTCAAGTACGGTTCTGTGAGGGGCATTCTGCATCTCCGAAATAAATTAAATTTAAAGGAGGGGTAGCGATGTCTACTCTACAATATAATATTCCGGCAGATGTGCCAAAAGAAAAAGAGGCTCTTTATAAAAAAAATCTTAAAACTGCAACAAATGGTATGGATAATTTGATGCTTTTTGCAGGTGATCAAAAAGTTGAACATCTTAATAATGACTTTTATGGTGAGGATATTCCTTTAGAAGATAATTCGCCAGAGCATATGTTTAAAATCGCATCAAAGGCGAACATAGGTATTTTTGCAACCCAGTTTGGGCTTATCAGTCGATATGGACGAGATTATAAAAATATTCCCTATTTAGTGAAGTTAAACTCAAAAACAAATCTTATTCCTTATGATAAAAAAGATCCCTATTCAAAAGCTTGGATTAGTGTTGGCGATATAGTTGATTTTCAAAAGAGCAGTGGACTTGATATAAAGGGTGTTGGTTATACACTCTATCTTGGAGGTGAGCATGAACATTCTATGCTCTCTCAGGCAGCTAAAATTGTTCATGAAGCACATAAAAACGGTCTTTTGGCAGTTTTGTGGATATATCCAAAAGGAAATTTTATAAAAGATGAACATGATGCCCACTTAATTGCAGGAGCTGCTGGTGTTGGTGCAGCCTTAGGAGCTGATTTTGTAAAATTAAAAGTTCCTTTTAATGAAAAAGGTAAGTTTGATGCTGAATTATTCAAGGAAGTAACAACCGCAGCTGGAAGAACCGGTGTACTTTGTGAAGGAGGAAAAAGAGTGGATGAAGAGACTTTTTTAAAAGAGCTTTATCAACAGATACATACAGGAGGAAGCCGAGGAAACGGAACCGGAAGAAATATTCATCAACGTCCACTTAAAGAAGCGGTAAAAATGGCAAATGCTATTTATGCGATAACGTCAAAAAATACTTCTGTAAAAGAAGCTTTAAAATTATTATATTGAGGTTGAAAGGATGAGAACACATTATGATTTAATAGTAATAGGTGCAGGTCCTGGGGGAACTCCAGCTGCTATGGTTGCTGCAAAATTTGGAGCAAAAGTTTTGCTTGTTGATAAAAGAGAAGCTCCTGGTGGAGAGTGTCTTTTTGAAGGATGTATTCCCTCAAAAGTTTTAGAAAATGCTGCAAATCGTTACGCAGATGTTGCAAAATCTAAAGTTTTTAATATTGAACTAAATGGAACTGAGCAAATTCATTGGGAAAGTGTTTTACAAGATAAAGACATGATTGTAAAACAACGCTCCCAAGGTGCATTGAAGCAAATAGATATGATGCCTACACTTGATTTCAAACAAGGTAATGCAAAATTTGTGGATTCTCATACTCTTCGTGTAAATGAAGAATTATTTAGCTTTGACAAGGCACTTATTGCAACTGGAGCAAAAAGTTTTTTTCCAAATATTGCAGGAAATGGTTTAGATAAAATTTGGACAAACAGAGATGTGTTTTTTCATGAAACAATTCCAAAAGAGCTACTTTTTATAGGTGCCGGTGCAATAAGCTGTGAATTGGTACAAATGTTTAATAAACTAGGTACTAAGTGCCATATTTTAGAGCGTTCCCAAAGAATTTTAAAACATATTGATGAAGATGCGGCACTTATGGTGCAAAAAAATATGATTGAGAATGGCATTACAATAGATGTAAATGTTACTTTGGAAAAAATAGATTATGAAAATAGCAATTTTTTAGTATATTTTATGCAAGATGAAAAAGAAAAGGTTTTAGAGTATCATCATGTTATAATGGCAACAGGTAGAGAAGCAAATTTGGATGGGCTTGAGCTTGACAAAGCTGGTGTTGAGTATGATAGAAAAGGTGTTATTGTTAATGAAAAACTTCAATCATCTGAGGAACACATCTACGCAGCAGGAGATTGTATAAATGCACCAAAATTTGCACATACCGCAAGTTATGAAGCCGGCATTGTTGCGCATAATATGTTTGCTACACAGCCTCATACTGTAGATTATGACAAAAATAGTTGGGTACTTTTTAGTGACCCTCAAGTTGGAGTCGTTGGTATTGATGAGCGCATTGCAAAAGAGCGTGAAATGGATATAAGCGTAGAAGTTTATGATTTTAAAATTGATGCAAGAGCACAAATAAACAAAAGAACAGACGGTTTTGTCAAGTTTATAATAGATAACAAAACAAAAGTTATCGTTGGTGTTGAGATAGTAAGCGAAGATGCCTCCTCTTTAATCGGTGAAGCTTCTTTAATCGTGGTAAATGAAATGACAGCTATAGATGTTTTAAAGGCTATTCATCCACATCCAACACTTACAGAATCTTTTTCAAAATTAGCACAACAGATATTTTTAAAAAGTATGATAAATCAATGGCACTTTTAAATGAAGTGTCACAAAGAGTACAAAAGATGAAAAATGTTGTTATATCTTAAAGTCATAGACTGTGATAGTTACAAGATTTGAAATTAGTACTTCAATCCTAAAAGAGTAATATTTCTTTGATTTAAAGTCAAAAAAACTTTAAAAAAGAAGTCTTGCTCATAAAAGGAATTATACGAGGAGTAGTTGATGAATAAAAAAAAGTACAAAAAAGAGCTGTATAATTTACAAGTAGAACTTGTGAAATTTCAAAAAGAAATCATTAAAAAAGAGTTGAAAGTCTGTATTGTGCTAGAGGGTAGAGACGGTGCTGGAAAAGATGGGACGATTAAACGTTTTGTTGAGCATTTAAGTCCTAGAGATGCTAGAATTGTAGCCCTTGGCAAGCCTAGTGATACTCAAAAAAAATCTTGGTATTTTCAAAGATATGTTCCACATTTGCCTGTTGGCGGAGAGATAGTCTTTTTTAACCGCAGTTGGTATAATCGAGCCAGTGTTGAAAAAGTTATGAAATTTTGCACTCAAAAAGAGTATGGTATATTTATTGATGAAGTAGGTAATTTTGAGCATCTTTTAACTCATGATAATATGATTTTTTTTAAATACTATCTTGACATATCTAAAGATGAACAGGCAGAAAGATTACAAGATAGAAAAAAAGATCCGCTTAAACAGTGGAAACTAAGTCCTATTGATGAGGAAGCTCAAAAAAATTGGCAAAATTATTCCGATGCAAGAGATGAGATGTTAAACAAAACATCTTTCATTTTTTCTCCTTGGATTGTCGTGCACAGCGATAATAAAAAAACAGCTCGAATCGAACTGATAAAGCATTTTTTATCTATGGTAAAGTATAAAGATAAGAATGAAAAACTTCTCAGATATAATAGGGAGGTAATTTGTCAATATGATGATACCTGTTATGAAAAAGGAATGATTTTTAAATGAGTTCAAATCTTGTTTTGGGACTTTATTATGAAAAACTTCTATAAGATAATTTGATGGATATATATTTTGGCTTTAGCAAATATTTTGCTTAACGCTTTTGGTACGATTTTTATGGCTGGAAGTGGATTTTACCTGATAAAATATTTTATAAAATAGCAATCTTGGTTATATCATTATAATCTCATCAGCACACCATTTAGCAAGTTCTAAATCATGTGTGATAAGTAACATCCCCATACTTCCAAGATGTTTCATAAGCATACTCATAACTTCTAATTGAATCACATTATCAAGTGCTGATGTAGGTTCATCTAACAGAAGCAAATCTGGTTTCATAAGCATTGCTCTAAGAATTGAAGCTCTCTGAAGTTGTCCGCCTGAAAGCTCATGCGGAAGTTTAAGAAGCAGGTCATAATCAAGATTTATAATTTTTAAATAACTCTCTAACTCATCTATAGAAGCCACATCTTTTATCTGGTTAATCAATGTATAACTAGGGTGAAATGAGCTATATGGATCTTGAAATACTTCTGAAGAGAAAGAACTTTTTATACTGCCCGAAAATGGTTTTAAGTTTTTTAAAATTAGCTCAAACAGAGTACTTTTTCCTGCTCCGCTTGCTCCAACTATTGCTTTAATCTCACCTTTTTTTAAAGTAATAAAAAAATCATCAAAAAGTAAAGAATCTTTTTTATATCCAAAAGATAAATTTTTTACTTCTAAAATATCACTCAATTGCTATTTCTTATTTAATGCAAGATATAGCTTTGTAAGCTCTTTGTATAAAATATCCGGTTTGATATCTTCATTCTCTTCCCAAATTCTTTTCATAACAATATTGTCCTCTTCATCATCCCAAACCTTGACATATGTACCATCTTTATAACCGTTATCTTGACGGAACTGATTTAAAATATTTTTTCCAACATATAATTTGTACAAGCTCTCTAAATCCAATCCACTCATAAGAACTAGCTCAAAGAAGTCAGCTATAAGTTTCTCAAGGTTAAGAGTACCTTTAGAGAGTGTATCAAGCATAATATCTTCAACTTTTGCTATTACATCATCTTGCTTTGCAAATAGTGCATGTTTAGTGTCTATCTTACTAAAACTATCTAACTCAGAGATATCTATTGCTAAATCTTCGATTCCACCTCTAAGAGTTTGTGAATAATTTTCAATCGCTAAACTTATGATAAAGTGCCAAACATCAACAACCTCTATTTGAAGGTTATCCCAATCTGCATCTGCATCTAAATTTTTCCAATGCTTCCATGTAAAACTATCAATCATCTCCGCACATTCCATATAAATGCATCTTCTCCAATTGATAATCTTACCGTTTTTTGTAACGCCTTTTGTCCACTCTTCTCCGTTTGTGGCATCATTTAAGCCATTTTGAAGCTGTAGCATTAATAAAATCTTATCCATTGAGTTCCTTTGATTTATTTATACCCTTAAGGGCAAGTAGTTGATGTACATATATATTTATGTATTGTACCTAATATGATAAAATACCCCACTTAAAACTAAAAACTAAAAACATACGAGTATCATGAAAAGAATTAATTGTAGAAGATGTGAATATTATTTTGTTACATGGGAGGCAAAAAGACCGCATGGTTGTAAAGCTTATGGGTTTAAATCACAATACATTCCCTCTTTGATAGTTTTTCAAAGTAGTGGAAGCGATTGCACAATGTTTAAACTTAAGACTCCTGCCAAATAATCTTTTTGCCAAAACCCAGAGTGTTGTCCGTCATTTTAAAATAGTTGATTTTTATACTCCACAGTTTTGGATTCATTGCCAAAGCATACGGAAATGATTTAAAATATAATTTTTTTAAATCATCGTCTTTTAAAGGTGAAAATTTTCCTTTAAACTGAACTCCCTGAATCTTGCCTACTATTTTTGTCTCCAGAGCAACACTCCCGGCAACAGAAGAAGTTTCTAAAATATTTTGGATATGTGTTGTATCATCGCTGCTTGCGACAATAAAGGAGAGTTTCTCCTTGTCAAAGATATAAAATAGGCTACATACACTAATCTCATTTTCGCCTGTGGTTGCAAGGCTCATTAGATGGTGATTTGCCAAAAACGAGTCTATCTCATCTAAATCACTCTTCATTAAAATGTTTATAAAGATGTTTTTCTAGATCAGCCACACTTTGCATACTTCTTTTTTCAAGCATTAAAGGTGCAATTTCATCATTTATCATCGTATCATACATCTCTACCGGATTTGTCATATTATAATAGCTTTTTAAAAAATCTAGCAATACTTCAAAGTTATCATCTTTTTTACTACTGGATTGTTTAAAAATCTTAAATTCTTCCCAATTTATATCTATCAACTTCAATTCCTATATATTTTGTAAGGCTTTTTTTAAGCTTTTAATTACCTGTAACATTTTAGCAGAGGAAAGAGCAAAATTCAACCTCATAAAACCACTTCCTTCTCTACCAAAGCTAAGTCCTGCGTTTAAACCAAGCTTCGCCTCATCTATAAAAAACTTTCGTAACTTTTTATCACTCAGTCCCATTTCTCTACAATCGAGCCAAGCCAAATATGTAGCTTCAATAGAAGTGACTTTTATAAGATGCGGGTACTTTTCACAAAGCTTTCTTAACATGTTAAAATTTTTTAATAGATGTATTTTTAACTCTTCAACCCACTCTTTGCCATTTATATATGCTGATTCAAAAGCCACATGTGACAGCACACTTCCCTGTGCAAAATGAATACGTTTATAGCTTTTAAAAAATTTATCTCTTAGATTCTTATTTGGTATCGCTACTGTGCTCATGGAAAAACCAGCCATATTAAAGGTTTTTCCAACACCAATAGCCGTTATAGTTATATCTCTAGCTTTTTGATTTAAAGAAGCAAAAGGTACATGTATATTGGGTTTATAAACTAAATCAGAGTGAATTTCATCAGAAAAAACTACTATTTTATGTTCTAAACAGACTTCCAAAATCTCTTGAAGTTCCTCTCTCTTCCAAACTCTTCCTACAGGGTTATGAGGAGAACAGAGAAGTAGCAGCTTAGTCTTCTCATCTATTTTGGACTTTAAATCCTCTATATCAAAAACGTACTTTCCATCTGCATTTTGCTTAAGAGGGTTCTTTAAAAGTTTTCTGTCGTGTTCCAGTACAGAATGAAAAAATGGCGGATAAACAGGTGTTTGCACTATCACTTTATCGCCTATCTCACTAAAAGCATCTATAGCTGTACTCATAGATGCCACAACAGAGTGAGAATACAACATGTCAGAAAGTTCAAAAGATATGCCATGCTCTTTTTTCATCCACTGGATTTGAGCCAAGAGTACACCTTTAGGAACCTCTTCATAGCCAACAATCGGATGGTTCAGCCTCTTTTTAACAGCGTCTAAAACAAAGTCCGGAGTATCTATATCCATATCAGCAACCCAAACCGGTTGCACATCCTCTGTCCCAAACAGTTCTTCTCTTAGAGTATACTTTTCTGCGTTTGTATCTTTTCTACAAGCGGACTCAGAGAAGTTATATTTCATCTCTTTTTCCATACGCTAATTTGTGAGATTGTGTGCTGAAATTTTCTGCCTGTTTCTTTTATAACAAACTCCAAATCTTGTAGATGTATAAGCTCAAACTTATCATTTAAAATCTCCTTTAGAGTGTCAAGTGTGCGTACTTCATTTGCATCACTATCTCTATATCCACCAAGCCAGAACTCTTTTTTGGTAGAGCTCTCCTGCCAGGTGTATGGCGAAGTTAAAATCAAGACTCCATCATCATTTAATCTTTCATCAATAGTGTCTAGAAAAAGTCTAGGATTGTAAAGTCTATCTATAAGGTTTGTTGCCAATACCAAATCATAAGAGTTAAAATTTGACTTCATGTTACAAGCATCTCCCTGCCAAAATGAAACTTTCTCTTTTAATGATTTATAGCCCAACTCTTCTATGCTCAGTCTTTTATTTGTAAAAATCTCACCCTCTTCATAGGTATGAAAAACAACATAGCCCTCATCTTTTAACTTTGAGCCAACTTGAACAAATCTAACAGAAAAATCAATTCCTTGGACCTCATCAAAAGTTTTTGCCAGCTCAAAAGTAGCTCGTCCTGTTGCACAGCCTAAATCAAGTGCTTTTTCAGTGTTTTGTGCGAATTTGGCTGCTACTTTTGCACACTCAATCGCGAAATTTTTAACTCCGAAAAACTCATCTCCGTATTGAAATTCACAATACTGAGAAACAAGTTCATCACTCTCATAAATATCTATACCTTTTTTTACATGTGAATCTGAAATAACATATCTAAATCCGGCATTTTGGTAAAAATGTTTTCTAAAAGCATAACGAGAATGTTTCATAATAAGGTTACCACTGCTTGCCCATGATGAACCCAGTATTAGTGCGTGTTTATTATCAAAAGTCGGTATTGAGAAGTCATCGTATGCCTCATGAATTTCAAAGCCTTCAAAGCCAAATATTGGTGTCCTGCTCCACTGCCAAACATTTCCTACGACATCATAAATACCGTTAAAACCAAACTCGTCAACCGGACATGAGCTTGCAAAATGATAGAAGTTAAGGTTAGCCCTGCTCTCATGAAACTCCGGTACATCACGAAGTCCTGAATAATTATAGATAGCTCTATACTCCGCTTCACTTGGAAGTAAATATGTGACACCATCTTTTTTACTTTTATATCTGCAAAAGGCTTCAGCTTCAAGTGCATTTACATCAACCGGCCAATTAAGCGGCATCTCTATGAGTTTTGTTAAAGTTCTGTACATGTAGTTGCCATTTTGTAAAACCCAAAAGCTAGGATGTTTAGCACCGCTTATCTCTAAAAATTTAAGCCCCTCTTCATCCCAATATTCCTCTTTTTCGTAGGCACCATCTTTAACAAAATCCATAAATTCGCCATTGCTGACAAGATACTTAGAGACCGTAAACTCGCTCACGCTCTCTTCATATTTACCATATTCATTATCCCAGCCATATAGATAATGAGATTTATTTTTACCAAGTTCTATATGCTGAGCATCAATACGAAGCATTTCATTTTTGGGTGAGGCTCCTGAATGTTCACATATTTTAAAGGCGTCCACTTCTCTTACAAATTCCAGCGGCATCTGGCGATGCAGAACCAACGATGTCTCTATGTGAATTCTCTCATGTTCTATGCCCATTAAGATAATCCACATATCAGAATTCTGAGTTATTGGAAGAGTTAAAGACATACTCATAATCAAGTTATCAACTAACTCTTTTACCTTGTTTCTATACTCTCTGACATCCTCTACTTTTGGCCAAGCATAGTTTTTAGTATTCATATCATCCCAGGACATCTCATCTACACCAACAGCAAATATTGATTCAAAATTTGGATTTATTCTCTCTTTTATAACTTTCATATTTATTAGTTTATTTACAAAAAATGTAGCGGTATGTCCAAAATAGAATATCATCGGATGACGAGTAAGCTCTGAGTATTTATAAAATACATCGTCATCTTTTAAAACTTCAAAAACCGATTCATAAAGATTACATGTATTATGAAAATACTCTCTAATCTCTTGACGTTTAGTGTCTACATCGTCGCCATCTAATGTTACCGGGTATAAACTAAGCTTACTCATAATTGAAACCTTTAAATTTTGATATAATTATTATATGAAATTCTATCATAGTAATTTATTAAACTCTGTATCAAATGTTACACACGCTTTTACCTCAAGGAGTAGCGGTAATTTAGCTTTTCATGTAAATGATGAGAAGCTACATGTAGAAGCAAATCATAAACAATTGGCAAAAGAGTTAAATTATGATGTAAACTCTCTTGTCCACATGAAACAGATTCACTCTGACATAGTACATGTGGTGGATGAAAATGATAACTTTGACAATCCTCCAACCTGTGATGCACTTATAACTAACAAACTTACCACTCCTCTAATGGTTATGGTTGCTGATTGTTCACCTATTCTTTTTTATGATGACAAGCAAAAGGTCATAGCAGCTGCTCATGCAGGACGTCAGGGGGCATTTAAAAATATAGTTAAAAATGTAATAAACTCTTTTATAAATTATTTTAGCAGTGATGTAAAAGATGTACATGTAAGTGTCGGTGCAAGTATAGGACACTGCTGTTATGAAGTCGGAAGTGAGATTTTTGATGAGGCTAAAGAGCTGGATTTAGAGTATGCAATACAAAAAAGAGATAACAGTTTTTATCTTGATGTGAATAAAATAATAGAAACTCAGCTTTTAACATGTGGGATAAAACAAAAGAATATTGACATGTCAAACGAATGTACGAAATGCAACTCCAAAAAATATTTCTCTTACAGAGCTGATAATAAAACTGGAAGATTTGCAGGAGTGATTATATTCAAGTAGGTGTTTAACATTTTATGTTAAGTTAATATCTGAACTTTCGCACCTAATCAAATAAGAAAAACAATCTAAAAGAACCAACCTACAGTAAGTAAAAAGAAAATAATTTATGCCTCTTTACAAATAAAGAAACTCTATTGAAGCCCTATAATAGGTACT
>JAKITC010000012.1 GCA_021648285.1 Sulfurimonas sp.
ACTGCCCTTACTACAGCTTCAAGCTATTTGTTACCTCCTAACCTGTGTAGTTTAGTTCCAAAGTGGTGGCTAACCTTTCCTTGGGCTGGATTGTCCAGCTTGATTACCTTAGCTTTGCTTGGCACACTCATTCATTACCTTCTGATTTAATCAAATAATTTTAAAATATTTCTGATAAAAAATAATATCTTAATACTCTTAAAGATCCTGCTATTAAAACAAACCAAACAAACTTAAGTCTAACAAGTCCGGCAACCAGCGTTAGAGGATCTCCAATGATAGGAAGCCACGATAAAATAAGTGCATAGTAACCATACTTATGTCCATAGGTATACGCTTTTGTTCCCATGCTAGATGAAAGAAGTTTTGTTTTTGTTTTTTCATAAAGCAAAAGTCCTAAAAAATAGTTCAAGATTATTGCTAAAACATTTCCGCTTGAAGCTGACAGAAGAGCGTTGAGAATCGGCATATCATTCTCTATAGCTAAAACGAATGCAACTTCAGATGAAAAAGGAAGAATTGTAGCTGCCAAAAAAGCTGAGAAAAACAGAGCTATTTCTGACATCTAGATTTAACTGAAACTCTTGTTTATATTCTCTATAACAGAAGCTATTAGTTTATCTCTCGCTTCAACGGATGCCCAAGCAATATGAGGTGTGATATAAAGATTTTTTTGATTTTTCACATTTAAAAGTGCGTGATTAAGAAGCATTGGTTCACGAGTTAAAACATCAAGACCAAAATAGATATTTTTTTCATCAACTATGCGAGCGACTGCCTCTTCGTTGATGATTCCACCGCGTCCCAGGTTTAAAACGATAGCTTCATCTTTGCAAGTTAACAGTTGTTCATAATCCAAAAGATTATCAGTTTTCTCATTTAGCGGTGCATGTATAGTGATAATATCGCAACTCTTTAGAAGCTCATCAATATTTTGTCTTTGGAAGTCTTCAGTCCTATTAATACCGCTTGTAGAGTAGTAACTCACTTCTGCCCCAAATGCTTTTGCTATATTTGCAACACCGCGACCGATTGAACCAAGACCAATGATGCCCCATTTTTTACCTTTTATCTCAAAAAATGGTTTGGAAACATTTGTAAAAATTGGGCTTTTAGAGTATGAGCCATCTTTTACATACTCGTCATAATATCTGGAATGCCCCATAAGATAAAAAAGCATTGAGAATGTATGCTGAATAACTGAGTCAGTTGAGTAACCGGCTACATTTTTTACTTGAATGTCTCTTTGCTTTGCAACTTCCAAATCAACATTATTCATTCCAGTTGCTGCCACGCAGATAAGTTTCAAGTTTGGAGTATTTGACATGTGAGCATCAGTTATAACAACTTTGTTAGTAACAACTACATCTGCGTTAGTTATCCTCTCTTGCGTTTGCTCTACAGATGTTGTTTGAAAAACTTCTACCTCACCTAAAGAGTCAAAACCGCTTAAATCTGTTTCTCCGAAAGTCAGCGCATCAAGCAGAACTATCTTCAACTTAACAATCTCTCACTTTGGTAATTAGCTCTCTTGATTTTTCGAGTGCTTTTTCAACCTCATCAAAAACAAGAGCAACTGCTAAACGTCTGCCCTTATGCGCTTCAGGCTTAGAAAAGACTCTTACAAAACTATTATCTGAAAAAAGAGACTCATCTACATCAACCACAGGCGCATAATTGTGTACTTCTGATTTAAATGCAGCAGAAGCACCATCACCATAAAATGTAAACCCTAAAGGAAGCCCAAGAACTGCACGAAGATGAAGTGCAAACTCACTTTGTGATTGAGTAATCAAAGTTACCATTCCTGTATCGTGT
This sequence comes from Sulfurimonas sp., assembly GCA_021648285.1. Taxonomy (GTDB): domain Bacteria; phylum Campylobacterota; class Campylobacteria; order Campylobacterales; family Sulfurimonadaceae; genus Sulfurimonas. Next base: position 1,819 of record JAKITC010000012.1, read on the forward strand.
GGACGAGGTGAAACTTCAGAAAAATAAACCTCATCACCCTTTATAAAAAGCTCAACACCAAAAAGACCACGACCGCCAAGACCATCAGTAATAGCCTTAGCCATATCTTGTGATTTTTGCTTTGCAAGCGAGCTCATCTGCATTGGCTGCCATGAAAACACATAATCACCATCTCTTTGCTCATGCCCTATCGGCTCACAAAATACCGTCTCTTTACCATTTCTGGCAGTCAGCATTGTTATCTCATAATCAAAATCAACAAAAGCTTCAACAATTAACTCACTTGCATCGCCACGAGCCTCTTTAGCAATTTCCCAAGATTTTGATACATCTTCTTCACATTTAAGTACACTTTGCCCATGACCTGATGAACTCATAACAGGCTTGATAACACAAGGGTAGCCCATACGCTTTGATGCTTCTCTAAGTCCATCTTCAGTAGTTACAAACTCATAAGGTCCCGTTTTAAGACCGACAACCTCTGCAGCAAAAGTACGGATATTTTTTCTGTTCATAGTCTTGCTAACAGCACTGGCATTGGGTATTACATTGTAACCTTTATCCTCAGCCGCAAAAAGAGCGTCTATACTAAGAGCCTCTATTTCAGGAAGTATATAGTCAGGTTTTTCACGATAAATAATCTCCAAAAGAGCATCTTTATCTTGCATGTTCACAACGTATGAGCGATGCGCCACATGATGAGCAGGTGCATTTTGATATCTGTCAACAGCTATAACCTCAAGACCAAGTCTTTGAGCTTCAATAGCTACCTCTTTGCCAAGTTCACCTGAACCTAGAAGCATAATTTTTTTAGAGTTTGATTTTAGAGGGGCTGAGAATTGCATTTATAATTCCTACATGTAAAATATTGAAAGAATTATATCAAAATTGTTTGTTACCACGCTAAAATTAGGAAAGAATCTGCCTCGTTCGAGGCAAGCTTTAGTGACCACAGCGGGTCCAAGCGAAGCTAAAGGAATCGGCGTGCCCCCTTGTGGGTATACTTCCTTCAGCTCAATAAATAGTAGTCTATCGTTTTAGTCCGATAAGTGTCTCTAGAAGTTGATCTGAAGTGGTAATTGTCTTACCATTTGCCTGAAAACCTCTTTGAATAATAATAAGCTGTGTCAATGCACGAGACAAGTCAACATTTGAAGCTTCAAGAGCAGCTGACTGAATAAACCCACGACCTGCTGTTGCTGCAGTACCGATAATAGGGTCACCTGAGTTGGCGGTCTGTGTATAAACATTTCCACCCTCAGTTGAAAGACCTTCATTATTTGTGAACTTTGCCATACCAATTTGTGCTAGACCAAAAGAACGGCCATTTGAAAATGAACCGACTAAAGTACCACTTTGGTCAATTCTAATACCAACTAAGTCACCACCGGTAAAACCGTCTTGGGAAATACCAGAAGTAGAACTCTCTGAATCAAAACTTGTCATACCGTCAAACGAGTTAGCAGTACCAAGATTTAAAGCTACTTGCTGGTTTGCCGCAGAACCGTTATTTCCAGAAAATGAAACATTTGGAGGATTGTAAGTAGCCAATGAACCGTCATTGTTAAATCTTACAGAACCAATTTTTTCATTCAGTGGTGTTGTTGTATCAATTGTTGCCGGCTGAGGAACTGATACCAGCATACTCCAAGTACTACCTGTAGCTAAATCCACTGAAGTTTTTCTAAATTCTGTTCTAAGTGTATGTTTTGAACCTAATGAATCAAAAATATCGATACTGCTAGAGTGTGTTGCTGCATTAAAACTTTGTGAAAATGCCTTACCTGTACCACCACTTGGAAGAGTAGCATTCAAAGCTTCCATATTTCTGGTAAACTTAGTGTTCTCTGTTATACCACCGCCTGCTACACTGTCAGCATTCATTCCGGTAATTGCAAGATTAATATCATAATCATTGGTATTACCGCCTGTGTTTACCAACTCTAGTTTACCTGAACTGTTAACCGATATTTCTATATTATTATCAGTGTTGATACCATCTCCATCCGGGTCACGAGCCTGTATCTCCAGAGCTTCACGAAGATCTGCAATTGTAGTAAATGTTTTATCAGTGTTTAGCGTCTTTGTTGATGTAACAGGATCATACTGATATCTGTATGCTGTCGTTTTGGTAGCAGTTGCTATACCACTATTGTCCCCTGCTAAAGCAGTAAATCTGATATTATGTGAAGAAGCGGGATTTCCATTTGAGTTTACTAATGTAATAGTTCCCGTTAACACATTATATGTAGCGCTAACTCCTGTAGTTGCAGTTAATGCATTCATGGCAGAAACGTATCTTGCTCCATTTTCAATGGCACTCTCTGTACCTGCTGCATTAGACGTTGTGATTGATTGTGTCGTTCCATCATCTAACTGAAACTCAATATTAAGCTCATTTGTTTGAGCAGCTAATGCTGGTAAAGCTCCAACGCCCCATGCAGTTTCACCGATAACATTAACAGTTATTGGCACTGGAGCAGATTTGGCACTGCTTATTATAATAGTATCTGCAACATTATTATATGTAGCAAATATTCCTGTTTTACCGGCAACAGCCAATGCTGAATTGATTTGCTGTTCATATCTGGCACCATTTAGATCAGCAGTTAAGGCAGCCCCACCGCCCGTTGTCACTATATTAAGACCATCTATATCTATGTCTAATTCAGCAGTAAAACCTGCCGCAACCGCTACTGCTGCAGTAGAAGCAACAGTAGAAGCCGGTACAACACCTGCTCCTACAACCCGAGAACTTAAGAATGATGCCCAAACTCCTTGGTCTTTTTGAAGAGAAAAAGCTTCTCCAACCTCATTAAACATTACACCCAAGTCTCCAGACTCTATTGGATTTCCATTTTTATCCAATGCAGGAGGAATAGGTAGTATTGGTGGTGTTCCGGCCGAAACTTCATATGCCGGAGAAAAACTCTCTACAAGTGGTCCAGAATTTAAATTTGCTTTCACAACAACTGCTTGGGTAGCACTTGCCGGTGTAGTTAGCCCTGGTGGGATATTGATACTTGTAATCGGCGCTGTTGCATCAACAGTACCAGTTGTTTGATCTCTTAGCCAACCCTGGACAACAAAACCATTATTGTCAACAAAATTTCCACCTGCATCAAACTTAAAGTCACCTGCACGAGTATATTTATAAGTGTTACCACCATCCGGAGAGATTATATAAAAGCCGTCCCCTTGAATAGCAACATCCGTATTTTTATCAGAATTTTGAACTGAACCCTGCGAAAAGATACGAGTCATAGAACTTACAGTGGAACCAAGTCCAACTTGCACTGGATTTTTACCGCCTAATGATCCTTGTGGAGCAGTAGCGATTGCCTTTGTTTGAGCCAAAAGATCTGAAAAGTTAGCACGAGAGTATTTAAAACCTGTAGTATTAACATTTGCAATATTATTTGCCTCTACATCCATCGCAACTTGGTGCGATTGTAGTCCGGAAACACCGGAAAAAAGTGATTTTAACATATTAAATCCTTTGTATTAGTAAGAATTAGTAGCATTAAGTGTTCCAACTTATTTTTTAATGGAAACAGTTCATATAATAAGCTATTAGAGAGGTAAAGTATTTTATTTTGGTGGGAAATTAGGGGATTATGCATCCATGCTTAATGCTTTTTGCAGCATTTCATCTGCTGTTGTAATTGATTTTGAGTTAGCGTCAAAAGCTCTTTGCATTACAATTATCTCTGTTAGTGCAACTTCCATTCTTACATTTGAGCCTTCTAGTTTAAAGTTTGTCATATCTGTACCTGTAATATTTTTACCGGTTTCATCTTGAAAAAATATAGGTTCGCCACTATTATTACTCTGGGTAAACCTTGATCCGTTTATTCTATCTAAACCTCTGTCATTTTGAAAATGGTATACTGCTATCTTAGCCACTGCACTCTGTATGCCATTTGAAAAAGTAGCTACAACTTCTCCATTTTGATTTATATCATAGCCAAGAAGTTCCCCAGGTTCAAGACCATCTGTTTCGCTTGAGCTTGAGAAAGGTTTGTTATGAGAAGTAATCCCATCATATCCAGTTCCTGCGATTATGCTTACAGATGTTCCATTATTATTTATAGATGTTAGGGTATTAGAAATTAAAGCACCTTGAGCATCAAACAGCATAGTGCCGTTTTGAGTATCATATGTTGTTGCACCATCTAGACTCGTAACAGTAGCAGCAACATCCCACTGTATTCCTGTTGCTGGTTGTGGAACAGTTTTATTAAACTCAAGCCTAAGATCATTTCTATTGTTTTGTGAATCTATAAGTCCTGCGCTAATAACCCTTGCTACATCTTCTGCGCCTAAGTTTCCGCTAAATTCCGCATAACTTGTTGGTACAACTTGGAAAAGTAGGCTGTCTGGGAAAGTAAGTTTTTCTTGAGAAGCTACATCACCAAGCTCAACTTCGGACAATTGGGTAGTTAATAGCTCACCATTTATATTTCCGCCTATTGTCCCCAGTACATAATAACCGTCATGTGTTACCAAATCTCTATTTTGATCAAAAGTAAAACTTCCGTCGCGAGTATACATTTGTTCTTGATTAGCTTGAATACCGAACCATCCATCTCCTAAAAGAGCTAAATCTGTACTAATACCGGTTAATTGAAAAACACCTCTATTTTCATTCATTACAACCGTACTAATATCTACCCCTACCCCTATACTACTGTCAACACTCGATGAAGCCGATGGAGTATTTACCTTCTCCTCAAACATATTTACAAACTCTGTGGAGTAACCACGAAACCCTATTGTGCTAGTATTTGATAAATTATCAGCAATAACATCTATAGCAGTCTGGTTACTTTTAAGTCCAGATATTCCAGTGTAAAAGGCTTGAGTCATCATAATGAATTCTTTTAGTATACTTCTACAATATTTTCTAGTGGAACATAGTTTGAACCAAGTTTAACAAGTGCTTTACCATCTTCAAATCTGACTGACTCTATAGGATAAGCACCAAGCCTAGTCTGTTGTTTATTTCCTGAAGCATCAACATATTCTGAGTTTACATGATAAATTCCGCTATCGGCAGCAGCCCCTTTATTATCAATACCATCCCAATCAAACTGATATACCCCTGCATTTAATTTATCTACAGGAACATCATCTCCGTTTGCATTTTTTTCTGTTATATCAATATTTATGGTTGCAACTATGTTGCCATCTAAATCGGTTATGTCTACTGTTCCATGATCTATATCTTCTGGAAAATAAACTTCAAATTTTGAAATTGAACCTTCATCATGAACAATAGCATCACTTCCCAAGTCAGCTCTTTTTCCAATTGCAGAGACTAGTGAAAACTCTTGCGTACTTTGTAAAGACGCGGCTAAATCAGCTAAGGCTTTATTTGTATTTGTTGATGCTTCTAATCCTGCTAATTGTGAAGTTTGTGTTAAAATCTTTTCACTATCCATAGGTTCTGTCGGATCTTGATGTTGCAACTCAACCAAAAGAAGTTTCATAAAATCATCTTTACCTAAAGCTGTTTTATCTTCTACTGCTTTAGTGTAATCTACTACACCGTTTGTAGCTAAATTATCCCCTACTGAATTAATTGCCATAATATATCCTTTACGCGTAGTTCGGAACTACAATTTCTAAAGAGCTTAAGATCTCTTCGTTAGTTTCTTCGTTCTCAAATTTCCCGAGGATCCCATACTCTTCATGAGATTCCTTCTGTTTTTGATGATTCTGCTGCTGTTGTTGTTGAGCATTTTCACCATTTTGTGAACTGTTATTAAAGTTTAATGTAGCATTATTTATTCCACTGTTACTAAGCTGTACTCTTAGTTCATTGGCATTCATTGACAGAGTATTCACCGCAGTGTTGTTCGAGCTGATATTAACATGTAGATTTTTGCCTCTTTGAACTATTGTCAAATCAATCTCACCAAGTCTTTGAGGATTTAGCTGAATTTTTACTCTAGTAAATGGAGATTTATAATCCTCTATAACAGTTTTAATATCATTAGAGAGATATTTAATCATCTGTTTTGCTTCATTTAATTTAACTTCAAAACTATCAGCCTTGTGGATTGCTAACCCATCTATTTTAGAAGATGTGCCTTGCTCAGACGAAGAGTCTCCACGTAGTAATGCCTCTAATGATCTTCCTTGCTCTGCTCGGGCTAAAGTAGTATCGGAAGCTACACGCGGAGCGATAACTTTAGCAGTTGCAACCGAAAAATCCGTCGTTAGTGAAGAATTCATCATTGATGGTTTTTCCCCGCGAAGAAGGAGCTTAAGCGTCTCATCTGCTTTATCTTTTGGTGTTTTTTGCTCTACTTTTAATGAAGAGTTAGCCTTTACTTCAACTATCTGCTGGGTTGTTGTATGTTCAACAGATGCCCCAGCTTTAAAAAGCGGTGTTGATTTTATCTCTTTTTGGACTTGAACAAATTTATCATCACTCTTTATCTCTTTTACCTGTTGAGTTTGCTCAATTTGAGAAATTGAAGCAGTTTTAGCAACTTTGCTTTTATTTTGAACTACTTCTGATATCGCTGCTTTTTTATCTTGAACCACTTCTTTTTGTGGACCTTTATTGTCCTCTTGAACAACTAAAGTTTTAACATCTTCTAGTTTTGTGTTTGACTTTGCATCAGAGTGAACTTTAACATCTTCTAGTTTTGTGTTTGGCTTTGCATCAGAGTGAACTTTAACTTCTTCTAGTTTTGTGTTTGGCTTTGCATCAGAGTGAACTTTAACTTCTTCTACAGTTATTTTACTAATGTCAATGCCAAATTTTTTAGCGACCTCTACTAAACCTTTTAAAGTTTTTGGAAGTTCTTTGATTGTAGATTTTTTAAAATCATCACTATCTAGAATTTTTGCTTTTAAATAATTTTTTGCATCAATAACCAGTACTTTTATCTCTTTAGTAGTTAAAGTAGGCATTATTTTTGGATTTAATTCCAGGGGCTCTTCTTTTGTTTTTAAAGGTAGAGTGTCTTCATTTTTCAACAGCGAGAGAAGCGCGTCACCTTTTGAGATAGACTTTGAGCTTTTAGCATCTTTTCCCTCATCAGCAAAAGATAATACCAAAGAGCCATTTTGGATAAGCTTATCATCCTTTTTCTCATTAACACCTCTTAAAAGCTCTGAAAAAGAGAGCGTCGGTTCATCACTCGGAGTTGACAAATTTAGAGGAGAATGTGAACTGGTTTTTGTCTCACTTTTCATATCAAATGAAATCATTATTTGCTCCTTTTTGCCCTTTTAAAAAAGGGGTTTGTAAGAATTAAAGCATATATTATTCCAATAAACAGTAGAATACAATAAATTTAAGAATAACCGATATAAAGAACATGATAAAAATACTACTTTTACTACTACCGATATTAGCGTTTGCTCTCAGCCCCTTTGAGACACCTGTGGCAAATAATTTTGACATGTCTACATATAATACAAAAGAGAAAAGAGAAAATCTTCAAGCATCAAAAAATAAAAAAATTACGTGCAGATATGTATGTGATAAAAAAGTATATAGGGAACAGAGGATGTCAGATGCTATAGAGTTTTATAAAAAGACTAGAAATTATAATTTTATTGATAGTGAATAAAATGATCTAAGCACCTTAAATCATTTTTATACTTTGTACTGACCACATTTCTTAACTCTTCAAAGAGCTGTTGTGCTTTCTCTCCATCTTTTGGATAGCTGACCGCATGAGAGTCTAAATCTCTGACAAAAAATTCACTAAACATATTTTTAACAATATTAGCTCCATATTTATCTGTGTACGGAAGTACAAAAAAGTAGTTTTTTCCACTGTTTACTACGGAATCAGAAGTTCTAAGGACTTGATCAAGAGAACTTTTTATCACATCTTCTTTTACCGTAAAAAAGTCGCAATATAATAAGGTGAAACTCTCTGAACGATTTTCATCAAGTCTATTTGCTATACCTACATGTAACTCAAGAAGTTGTTCAAAATTATCAAATCCAAAATGTACACCAGCCATATATATGCCTTTATTTTATTTTCACACCCTCAAGGGGTGCCTAGTAAAATGAAAGAAACCCTCACTTTATAGTCCGATAATGGAACAAGTCCCTTTATCTTCGCTTACGCCACTACTGTGTTAAAACACGATGCAATAAAAAACTAAATTTTTTATTGTAGGCGACTAAAGAGTTATATTAGCATTAGTATATCAAAATAAAATAAAATATAAATTTACATTATTGTAAAAGGTTGAATCTCGTCACGTGAAGCAAAAGGTGAACCTTGGACTTCATCTCCATCGTATGATATTGTATAAACTTGATCCTCTTTTGTTTTACAGTAAGTTAGAACTATTTTTGTTGCTAATTTTTTATCAGCTTCACTAACATCTTTACTAAGCATTGCATGCGGACCTGGAAAGCCTATCGTTTTTACATGGTAGTATTTATCATTCTGGATATTTTGCAGATAACCGTTCTCTTCTTGATTTCGTCCAACAACAAGTTTTGAACCATCGCTAAGACGAAGATGACGACCATACTTCATAAGAGGGATATCTTTTACTTCAAACTTATCATGTTTAATAAAGTCATTCATCTTCTTAGCAAAATTTTCATCAGTTAAAAGACAGCCGCCACCAGGACTCTCAAAATCTTCTAAACCTATCTCTTTTGCCAGTTCTAGTTGTCTATCACGGCTTCTACCGGTAATCCCCTCTAATCTCTCCCTATCTACCCAGCCATTTTGCTCGGCAATAGTAGGAGCTAACATTTTTGCAGACATTGGACGAAGAAGTAAACCATCACAGTTACTCTCATTAAGTACTGTTTGCAGAGCATCTTTATTTTGACTCATTGGACGCTGTCCCATAACTTCACCACTTACAAGAAATGAAGCACCTTCTGCTTCCATAATTCTTTTTGCTACTGCAAACATCTTAGAGTGACAATCTATACAAGGATTAAAATTTTTACCATAACCATGTTTTGGGTCAAACAGAACATCTTGTAAAAACTCACTCTGAATATCTATGATTTTTAACTCTGCACCAACCTGATTACACATATTTTGCATATGCTCCAACCTATCCTTTGTGCTCCCAAAACCAGTGTTTATATTTACCGCTAATACATCTATGCCTTGGTCTACTATAAGCTTCATGGCTAAGGTCGAGTCCAATCCTCCACTAAACAGTGCTATTGCTTTCATCTGTTTCCTTGTTAATTGATAGTTTTAAAGTTTAGTATTATACACTACTTATTTCATCTTCTTCTTGATGAGCCGCCAGATGAATTGCCCGCGGGTTTATTTCTAGGTCTATTTCTAGAATTTCCGCCTCTTGATCCTCTACTGCCACCTTGATTTATAGCTTCTGCTTTTATGGAAGGATCAGGCTTAAAGCCTTTTAACCATACTTTTGGAATATCTTTTTTTATCAATTTTTCTATATTTACCAGATACTCATGTTCATCCACACAAACCAATGATATAGCTTCACCCTCGTTACCTGCACGACCTGTTCTGCCAATGCGGTGAATATAATCTTCACTGACATTTGGAAGTTCATAATTTACTACATGTGGAAGCTGATCAATATCTATTCCTCTTGCTGCAATATCTGTTGCGACTAAAACTCGCACATCACCTTTTTTGAAATCAGCCAATGCTTTTGTTCTTGCATTCTGGCTTTTATTTCCGTGTATTGCTACAGCAGTGATTCCATCGGATTCAAGCTGACCTGTTAAACGGTTTGCCATATGTTTTGTTCTGGTAAAGACGAGTACCTGCTTCCATTTTCCTTCGTTAACAAGGTGTGTTAAAAGCTCTCGTTTACGAGTTTTATCAACATGATAAACAGCTTGTTTTACAGTCTCTGAGGCTGTATTTCTACGAGCCACTTCGATAAGAGCTGGAGAGTTTAACAAACGGTCTGATAACTTTTTAATCTCTTCTGAGTATGTTGCTGAAAAAAGTAGTGTCTGTTTTTGCTTTGGAAGAACTTCAAGTATCTTTTTGATGTCGTTTATAAAACCCATATCCAACATTCTGTCTGCTTCATCAAGAATAAGGAAATCAACATGTCTTAAGTCGACTGTTTTTTGTGACATGTGGTCTAACAATCGCCCAGGTGTTGCGATGATAATATCAACTCCCTTACGGAGTTGTGTTATTTGAGGATTAATCTTTACTCCTCCAAAAATAACAGTTGATTTAAATGGAAGATGTTTCCCATAAAGCTCAACACTCTCGCCGACTTGAGCAGCCAACTCTCTTGTTGGAGTTAAAATAAGCGCTTTTACTTGATGTTTACCTTTTACGGGTTTTGCACGAGAAAGCAGTTCTAAAAGAGGCAGAGTAAAACCAGCTGTTTTACCTGTTCCTGTTTGAGCACCGGCCAATATATCTTTTCTTTGAAGTATTACAGGTATAGCCTGCTTTTGAATAGGTGTCGGCTCTGTATAGCCTTGTTCTTTGATAGCTTTTAATAGTAATTTGGATAATCCAAGTGTTTCGAATGACATAAAATTCCTAGTTTTAAAATTGATTCATAATAGCATAATTTATGGTAATATGAGTTATAATTCCACAAATACTTCACTAGGACCCACTATGTCAGCAAAACAGATTACTATAAAGCATAACAAACATCATGTACACCCATGTCCTATTGAAAAGAAACTCTCTTTATTAAACTTACTTATCTCAAAGTACAGCGATATGAACATCCTTATTGTTAGAGCAAATTCTCTTGATGTTATAAAAGAAGCTGTTACAGTAGAAAATGTAACTATTTTGAGTGATGATGAACTAAAAGATTCAACAGAAACTTATGAACTTTTAATTAGTTATGATTTACCTGCAACTCCGGCTCTATATATAAATAGGCTATTTTATGCAACTCAAATGGCACTAATTTTACTTGATGCAAAAGAGCAAAACAAGCTATACCCTATTGAAACTGTTTTAAAAAGAGTAATTAAACAAGAAATTATTGAAGGTTTTGAGTACGAAGATGACCAAAAACTAAAAGTTGCTCAAAAACCTATTGAGAGACCAAAAGAATATGAATTTAAAAAAACATATGAAGAAAAACCTAAATTTGATAAACCAAGAAGAGATAACGGTTCTGATGACAAATCTAAAAAATGGGAAAAAAAAGATAAAGCTCCAAATAAGTTTTTAGGTAAAGATGAAAACGGAAAAGGGCTATTTTCAGGAAAAAGTGGAGAGAGAAACCACCGTTATGATGGAACTCCAAAAGACAAGTACTCTGCTCCTAAAAAAGTTGGAAGAAAAATAGAAATTAAAGCTCGCAAACCAAAAGAAACACCTGAAACATAGCTAGTAATAGTTAGCTTTTAAAAGCTACTAGCTCTCCTCGTTTTAAAGTAGAAATCTTCCCACGAAATTTACGAATGTAAAAAGCTTTCTCTTCAAAGTTCATGGAAGTTTGTAAATTTACTTTTTTATATTCTTGGTTATAGTATTTCATTAAAAAATGAATTAATTCCGCTTTTAGTGCATCTTCATCTTCTAGTATATGGGCACTCTCATCAACTAATATTGCCATTAATTCAGGTGCATCTGTTTTACCTTGTATCGCTAAGGTATATTCTTTTGCATGAAACGTGAATAAAGAGGGGTCAATAACATCTATAATGTGATTTATGAAATGAGGTTTTTCTAATATCGTTTTTATAAGTGTGCGTTCAAAAGGGTCTATATATGAATTTTTTGTAACAGATGTATTTTGAACATTATTTGTATTATTGGCTAATTTAACAAAAGATGGGCTTACCCCAAGTCTTCCTGCTAAAAAACTTTTATATTTTTCCTGAAGTAATGGTGAAAGAGTTTTTAAATATCCAATTCCCTCTTGCATACATCCTTCTCTGGCTTTTGGATCACGAAGGTCATAGCTTGATATAAGTTCTTCCAGAACAAATTCTATGAATGTTTGTGCCGTCCTAAACATTGTAGCCAACTCTTCTACGGCACCATTATTTACCATATCTGCTGGATCTAAACCATCTCCAAATATAACAACACCACCGTCAAAACCCCCAGCACTTAGTAGCCTTGATGCTTTGAGTGCCGCTGCTCGACCTGGTTTATCTCCATCATAAGCCATTATAACTTTTGGTTCACCTTTTCTAAGAAGTGGCAGATGTTCAGGAGTAAGTGCGGTTCCTAAAGTAGCAACTGCATTTGTAAATCCAGCCTGGTGAAGCATAATAACATCAAGATAACCTTCTGTTATAACTATCTCTTTTGTTTTATGAACTGTTTGTTTGGCATGATGATAAGCATACAAAAGACGTGATTTATTAAAAAAAGGTGTCTCTGGAGAGTTTACATATTTTGCTTGATGTCCGGTTATGGTTCTTCCGCCAAAACCGACTATACTTCCGTTTGCAGAGTGAATTGGGAAAGTTATACGCTCAATAAATCTTGCAAAATTTCTTCCACCGTCATATCCAACCACTCCCATCTCTACTGCTTCACTCATATTAAAAAGCTGAGCTTTTATAAAGTTTATTGTTGCATTAGAATCAGGCGCATATCCAATTCCAAATTTTTCTACTGAACTCTCATAAATACCACGCTCTTTTATATACGCTAGTGCTGTATGTTGTGAAGTTAGCAGGTTTTGATACCATTCGCTTACCTTCTCCATTAGTTGTGAGCGAGGTTTATTGTGTTTGTTGTCAGAATATGAGAGTGAAAAGTTATAATTTGATGCTAATTTTTCCAAGGCTTCCGGATAATTCAGCTTTTCGTACTCCATTGTAAACTTTATACTGTCTCCACCAACACCACAGCCAAAACAATGATATATCTGCTTGGATGGACTTACTACAAAAGAGGCGGATTTTTCATCATGAAAAGGGCATGGCGCTTTATAGTTTGCTCCGGATTTTTTCAGCTCCAAATAAGAGCCTACAACATCAACAACATCAAGTCGTGCCTTTAGGGCTTCAATGGAATCTTGGGTAATCATAAAATGATTATACAAAAAAGTTAGTTAAAGAGAGTTTGAATTTTGTGTGGAGTGTCACTAAAACAGATCCCGGTAAAGACCTATTTTAGAAGGAGAAATAAAACTTTTAGATATTTAAATTAATAAAGATCTGTGCTTGGATAATTAGGTTTACTAATTTGACTTTGTGTATCTTGAGTATCATAATGTACGACTGTGTCTTGAGTGTTATATAATACTGTTGAATTTGCTTGAAGTGCACCTAATGTTAAAACGATTGTTAAAATGATTTTTTTCATTTTGTTTCCTTTGGTAAGAACGCATTACGCTCTAAATTTTTAAATCAGAGTAATTCTATCCGATTTAGCTTTTGTTCTTCTTATTGAATAAGTATTAGTAATAATAATTAAGTTTTATTTAATATTATTACTAATACTTATATGTTTTCAATATATATAATCTTTGTTTATATTATGCGATTAAGAAAAGTTTGGGATTTTGGATGATGTCACTAAAACAGATCCCGGTAAAGACCTATTTTAGAAGGAGAAATAAAACTTTTAGATATTAGTAAATATCTGTTGTTGGGTGATTAGGCTTGCTAATTGGACTTTTTGTATCTTTTGGGTGATTAGGCTTGCTAATTTGACTTTTTGTATCTTGAGTATCATAATGTACGATTGTATCTTGAGTGTTATACAATACTGATGAATCTGCTTGAAGTGCCCCTAATGTTAAAACGATTGTTAAAATGATTTTTTTCATTTTGTTTCCTTTGGTAAGAACGCGTTACGCTCTAAATTTTTAAATCGGACTTATATTGTCTTATTTAAATCAGAGGAATTTTATCCGGTTTAAACAAAATCATTCTTGACCTGTATCAATTTTATGCATGAATTTATAAAATTTTATAATGGTTCGTCAATAAAAAATATTTATGTTATAATTCCGCTTCGAAAATTTTAAAGAAAGTGGGTGATGTGATATGCCTGGTATCGTACTACGTAATGATGATAATTTTGATGCATCTTACCGCCGTTTCAAAAAGCAGACTGACCGTAACTTAATAGTTACCGAAGCTCGTGCTCGCCGTTTCCATGAAACGGAAACTGAAAAGCGTAAGAAGTTCAAAATAGCATCTCGTAAGAAAATGCTTAAACGTCTTTATATGATGAGACGTTACGAATCACGCCTATAAACTTCAGCCCTTCGGGGCTAAAGCTTAATCTTCTAAAAACCCCTACAAAACATCGTTTATAACCTGAAATTATCCATTATATAATTTTCTATATAAAAAACTATATAGTTATATCGTAATTAAATTTTTCCGTACATCTCATTATAAAAACTAAGCGCATGTCTATCGCTCATAGATGCTATATAATCTGCTATAACTCTATGCTTGTTTTTATTTTCTAGTTGCTTGCAGTAAAACTCCGGCATCATCTTTGGCTCTTTCATTAGTCCACTATAGAGCCCCTTAATAGCCTGTTTTCCTGCAAACATTTTTATCATAATATCTTTATGCTGATAGAGCTTACTAAAGAGAAGTTTTTTAAGTTTTTTTATCTCTGTCTCTAGCTTTGGCTCAAATCCAATAGATAGCTCTGTTTTACTATCAAGAGTGGAACTGAGAATTTTACTGCTATCAATTCTATCTTTAGAGCATTCAATAAGCGAATAAACTAGATGATTAATCAAGTGTGAGCTGAAACGATAACGAAACATCTCATCTTCATCTTCAGAAATTCCCTCTTCTTCAACCTTATTTAAAACTTCTTGTATCAGTTCACTCTCTCTTAAATCATCAAAACTAATAAGCCCAGAATTTATACCATCATCTATGTCATGACTCATATATGCTATCTCATCCGCACGGTCAACCACCATAGCTTCTATTGATGGATGAGTCTCTAAGTTAAACTGTTTATCAATTATTTGGGGTAAAAAACTTTTCTTATATGGGTATGAGTGCTTTAGTATCCCCTCTAAAGTTGCGAAGGTAAGGTTTAAGCCATCAAAGTTCTTATATCTTTTCTCAATAGATGAAACAACTCTAAAGCTCTGAAAGTTATGTTCAAAACCATTTTTAAAACCATCCTCTTTTAAACACTCATCAAGAGTGTCCCCGCCGATATGACCAAAAGGTGTATGTCCCAAATCATGAGCAAGAGCAATGGCTTCTGCCAGTGATTCATTCAGTCCTAGATGAGACGTGATTGAGCGGGCAATTTGAGAGACCTCAATAGAGTGAGTTAAACGGGTACGGAAAAAGTCACCCTCTTGATTTAAAAAAACTTGTGTTTTGTATTCTAGTTTTCTAAAATTACCAGAGTGAATAATTCTATCCCTGTCTCTAGCGTAAGGATTTCTGAAATCATGATTTATATGATGAAATCTATCGCTTGCTTGCATCTGCTATTACGACTTTTTAAGAAATTTTGTAAGGATATGAATCTTTACGCCATTCACTCGACCTTCTATATGTTGGGAATCATTTGCAACAAGACCTATGTTTCTAACAGCTGTACCACGCTTAGCAGTAAAGCCAGTGCCTTTTACATCTAGATCTTTTGTTATTACAACTGTGTCACCAACTTGAAGTGTTACACCATTAGAATCTTTATAGACTAATTTTTCTTCATTGCTTATTCCGGCTTCTGCCCACTCTCTTTCACTATCTTCTAGATACATCATGTCAAGCAAGTCTTGACGACCCAGTGAGTTTAAAAGCCTGTAAGTTAAAACTTTTACGCCTGAATTTTCACTCCACATTGAGTCATTTAAACAATTAAAGTAATTTTCATCTAAGCTATCATTCTCTATTTGATCTCTACATGTAGAACAAAGTATTAAATTTGCCTTATTGTTTGCACCATCTACTAAAAAATCACCTAAATTCTCTTCACTGCCACATAATTCACATATGTTACTCATACTCTCACCTCATATTTTATTAATCAAATTATAGCCAATTAAGCTTTCACTACTTTGTTTCTTCCAGCCTCTTTAGCCTTGTAAAGTGAATTATCAGCTCTTTTCATTACAGCAAACGGGTTTTTATCTTTAGAAGAGTTTTGAACAAGTCCAGCCGAGATATTCACATATATAGTCTTAGATTTCTTTTTATTTCTTACTACAAAAGCACTCGTTGCAATATTTTGTCTTAAAATATCTACATGTCCAAAACATTCATCCATCTCTTTTGATGAAAACAAGATTGTAAACTCTTCTCCACCATATCTGTAAGCTTTTCCACCGCCGCCTACTGCGGAGAGTTTGGAAGCAACCATCTTTAATACCTCATCTCCAGTATCATGTCCATAGGTGTCATTAAACTTTTTAAAATGATCAATATCAATCATAGCAAGAGAGTATTTTCTTCCCAGTTTTGCCATATCCTCTACAAGAGCCCTTCGCCCTGGCATAGATGTTAACTCATCATAAAAAGCAAGTCTGTATGTCTCTCTGATTAAGAGAATAAATATAATCATATCTATAGCCAAAAAAGTCATATCAACAAAGTATGGTGTTTTTAAAGAGTAAAGTCCAACAGAGTATGCAAGAAGAATTATTAAAAATGTTCCATTATAAATCAAATATCTATTAAATAGGACTAAAGCCGACATCACAAAGAAGACAAAAAGAGAAACAGCAACAGCTACATCTTTTAAAGGGTAAAATGAGATAGTGAATATTTTAAAATTTAACATGTTTTGTGCTAACTCATTTGGATAGTAAAGCAATAGAAGCACTGCTGCTACCTCTAAAATAACAAAAAGTATCTTCAAAATTCCCCAAATAGAAAAGAGCCCTCTCTCTTTTAAAACTAAAAATATCAAAAGATGTATGGGGTATATGATAGAAGAGTAATGAAAAAGCTGTGTTGCTTTTTGGGCACTGAGATATTCAAAACCTGCATAAATTAAAATCAGCGGAGCTATTATAAAAATAAATTTGTTTCTATTAAAATGCCAAGACACCCATAAGATTATGATTGACAGTGCATAAAAAAGATATGAGGCTATACTGAATAAAAAGCTTGGCAGTTTTGCACTATAAAAAGCTATAAGTGCAAAAACTATATATATAAAGAGTGGTATAGCTATGTTTATAGCTATGAGTTTTAAAGAGTTCATACTAAAATATTAGCTTACTCTTTGCCGAATTTTAAGTCTTCTTTTTCAGTGCTTGACGATTTTGTTTTTGTTTTATCAAATGCTTTTTGAGCCTCTTCTTCACTGTAGTTTCTACAATTTTCCGGCATCTCGCCCTGCTCTGATGCGATCTTTCCACACATAGCAGCACTGACTGTAAAGTATGAACACCCGCTTAACAACAGTGTAACTAAAAGAGTAGATATTAATATATATTTGTTCATAATGATTATTTCCTTTTGATGATTAAATCTAAATATTTTGATGGTGTTTTTCTCATCATCTCTTGTGCCAACCATCTTATTTGGAAAAATGCGGCACCGCTATCTCTTAATGTAAGGTAGTTTTTCAGGCTTCTAAGATTAAAAGTCACTACCATGTCAACTTTTACATTATCGCTGATAATATGTTTGAAGGCATCACCGACATTACGCTTCTTTTTACCGGCTTGAAGTGACTCAAAAAGTCTCTTTGAGTCACCATTGAACTCTTCTAGCAGAGGGAGTGAACTTTTTGCTACAGCAATCTCATTAAAATCTTCTACTTTTGTAGATTGATACTTTAGCTTATCATAAATTGCACCTATCTCGATTTTATTATACTCTTCATCTGCTGTTACAAACATGTCAAAACCTAAAACCTTATCTATAAAGAATTCTTTATCCTCTGTTGTTTGTGAGGCTGTAAAAGCATTTATGACTGAGCTCATCGTATAGCGGGTACTTCTGACTGATATTGCCTGTATGCGATGACGCGCATGCTCTTGAAGCACACCTCTTGAAGTTCCACGAATTAAAAAACTAAGATTTGCATGCTCTAAAATAGAGTGGTGAAAATATGTCCAAGCCAAATCATCTAAAAGATTGGAATCTTCTATGGAGTTTATCTTCTGACATGTAGAATCATCCGGCATATGATTTTCAATATATTTAATAGATTCATTTTCACTGTTTTCAAATGAATCATAACAAGTTCTAGCTGCTGCCTCAGACACACCAATACCGGTGTCTTGCATTAAGACTACTTCCGGTTTTGAATATTTTATGCCGTACATCTCTTCCATAAACTCATCCTAGTTTGTATTAATGGTATTCTACAATAAAAAGCTTATAGATTTACTTTTGGACACCATCTAGAACAGGAACAAAGTCACACTCTTCTAATTCCTCTTCTTCCAAAGAGTTTCCTGTTTTTCTAAAGCGGGTTATTATCTGCTTTAAGCCTTTTTGCATTGGAGCCACCAAAATACCGCCGTCTGCTAATTGTTCAAAAAGTTTTTGCGGTATCTCTTTTGCGGTTGCTGAAAAAAGAATCCTATCATATGGAGCATATTGAATCCAGCCATTTTGACCATCATCTGTTCTTGTATGAATATTATTAATATTTAGTTGCCTAAAACGTGACTTTGCTTCTATCATTAATCTATCTATTCTCTCAATGGTAAATACGCCACGAAAGAGATGAGATAAGACTGCCGCTTGATATCCACTTCCGCAGCCTACTTCTAAAACTCTATCTGCGCCTTGTGGTTCCAAATATTGAGTCATTTTAGCTACTGTGAGAGGAGAACTTATCCATTGTGCGGAACCTAAGGGCAGAGCATCCAATTTATATGCATTATGTCTAAAACCGGCTGGAACAAAAGCTTCTCTGTTAGTTTTGGACATTGCATCTTTCACTTCAATACTCAGCGTAAATACCTTGTGGCAATCATCAGCCAAGCGTGCTATTTTTGTTGCTATTATTCTATTCAATACCAACATCCATATATCGTCTCATTGTTTCAATTTCTTTTTTATCATATTGTACTTCTAAGCAAGGCTTATTCCCGTTTCTTTCATCTTCGCCATGTGGTCTTATTATCCCACTCATTTTTGTGCACTCTTCGTTAAGTGAATCACTTGCTACTACGTAACACTGGTTGATAATTGCAAGGCTGTGCGTTAAAGCTTTAAAATGTTCAGTTCTCAATACTCCCCACCAAGATGGTACCGCTATTACATCGCAACCCTCTAATCTTTGCCATAACTCTTTAAAACGGAGTTCAAAACATATAAGCATCCCAATCCTTATACCATCAACTTCAACAATTTTAATATCTTCATCGCTGCCCTCGGACATATATTTATGTTCATCTCCAAAACGAAAAAGTCTGGCTTTTGCACGCTCATAAACAATCTCACCATCATAAAATATCTTTGCAAAATTAAAAATTTTACCATCTTTTTTTTCAATCATTGTCAGTATAATAATCTTATTTTTAGAAGCTTTTTTTATCTCTTGGTTTGCCACATGTGAAAACTCACAAACATCATCAAAGTTATCATAATCAAAACTACTCAAGCATACTTCCGGAGCGACAATCAAAGATTTACTCGGTGTTTGTTTTATTAGTTTTAATAGTGTTTGCAGGTTAGTGTTATAATCTGAAGTAGTTGTATCGAAAAGGAGTGAGCAGAGTTTATACATTCATGTTCCTAAAAAGCACCAAGGTGCTTGAGCTTTCTGCTGAAGAAAACCCAGCGTTAGCGTAGCAAAGATGAGCTTTGCTTATTTTGCGTTAGCTATGATTAAAAGTCATCATCAAAGCTAAGGCTTCCTTTTGAGTAGTTTGCAACTGTTCCCTCAAAAAAGTTAGTTTTCTGATCATTAAATTTTGAAAAGTCATCAACCCATTTAATTGGGTTTTCAACATTGTAAAGTTTATCAAAGCCAACAGATGTAAGACGGTCATCTGCTAGATATTTAATATACTGCTCGATAATTTCATCAGTAAGACCTAAAATTTGCCCCTGAGTAATATATTTACCCCATTGTACTTCAAGATCAACAGCCTCTTTAAACATCTCCAGTACTTCTGACTTTAACTGCTCTGTAAAGAGGTCCGCTCTCTCTTTTCTAAGAGTGTTTATAAGGTTTTGAAAAAGAACTAAGTGAGTCACTTCATCTCTTTGAATAAATCTGATCATCTGTGCAGAACCAAGCATTTTACCGGAGCGAGCAAGTGTATATAAGTATGCAAAACCGCTATAGAAATAGATACCCTCTAAAATTTGATTTGCAAAACAAGCTTTTACAAAATTATGTTCGGTTGGATTTGTGGAAAGTTCATCATATGTACGAAAGATTGCATCATTTTTGGTTTTTAGCATCATATCTGTTCGCCAAAGGTCATAAATTTCTTCAGAATTTGTTGAGATACTGTCAACCATAACAGCATAAGATTGCGAGTGAAGAGCCTCTTCAAAACTCTGACGAACCAAGATAAGATTTATCTCAGCGGCTGTGACGTAAGGATTTACATTGTCTATAAGATTGTTTGTTTGTAGCGAGTCCATGAATATTAACTGTGAAAGTGCTTTATCGTAAGCATCTTTTTCTGACTGAGTAATAGTTTTATAATCATTTACATCACGAGTCATATCAACTTCTTTTGGGAACCATGTATTATTTAACATTACTTCCCAAAGATTATAAGCCCACTGATATTTGATATTATTTAGCTCAAATATCCCAGTTGGGTCACCGCCAAATACTTTTCTGTCATTTACATTTTCTGTTGACTCTGGATTATATATCTTTTTTCTGTTCATTTTTTACCCCAAAAATTTAATATATGATTATAGCTTGATGTATATTTTATTATTATAAAACTTAGAAATATAAAAATAACTTTATAAATTTATACCATTAAAATATACTATATTAAGCTAAAACAATATTGCCTATAATTAGCTAAATTAAATGCTTTCACTATAAATCATTTAGTACTTTGGCGCAGGTCCAAGCGAAGTAAGATGGACTTGTTCATCTTGTGGACATATAATAAAAAGGGATAGCGTATGAAAATTATTATTACTTTCATACTTCTGATAACAACAATGAATGCAATAGACTTAAAGCCTTGGGCTGGGAAAATAGAACAACTTAGTGATAAAGAAAAATATATAATAATCAATAAAGGAACTGAGCGGCCTTTTACAGGTAAATACACCGATGAAAAATCAAATGGTATTTATACATGTAAACTGTGTGACACGCCACTTTATGATTCAAGCGATAAATTCAGTTCGTCTTGTGGATGGCCAAGTTTTGATGATGCAATTCCTGGAGCCGTTAAGAGAGTGCCTGATGCTGACGGAAGACGTGTAGAAATCATATGTGCAAATTGTGGCGGGCACCTGGGTCATGTATTTGAAGGTGAGGGTTATACCCCTAAAAATACTAGACATTGCGTAAACTCAATCTCACTAAAACTTACTAAAAAAGCTGAAGTTAAAGATGATAATTTATCGCGTGCATATTTTGCTGGTGGATGTTTTTGGGGAGTTGAGTACTACTTGGAAAAACTTGATGGCGTAAAAGCTGTTTACTCAGGATTTATGGGCGGACATGTGAAAAACCCTAGTTATTATGAAGTGGTCAGAACAGATACTGGTCATCTAGAAGCTGTTGAAGTCATCTATGATCCTAGTAAAATCTCTTATAAGCAAATCGCTAAAACATTTTTTGAGATTCATGATCCAACTCAAACAAATGGACAGGGTCCAGATATAGGTTCACAATATCTGTCGGCAGTTTTTGTAAATAATGATAATGAAAAAAATACCGTTCGTGAATTAATAGGAAAACTTGAAGCAAATGGCTACAAAATTGCGACAAAAATCCTTAATGCTCAAGAATTCTATGTCGCAGATGAAGATCATCAAAATTATTATAATAAAAAAGGCTCAAAACCTTACTGTCACGGTTATACAAAAAGATTTCAAACTAAGGAGAATAGGTAACTATTCCCTTTAGTTAGCCGATTCTTTTGCCTTATTTTCATCAAACTCGTCTATGTTGTGAGACCCACTGTAGTTTCCAACAGACTTATCCATGGTCTCAACCATCTCATTTTTCCAATCAGTCGCACTGTCTCCTGTCTCATGAGAATAAACTATATAAATACCAATTAGTATCATAATAAGCGCCATTTTACCATTGTTAGTTCGGTTAAAAGTAAAGGCCAATAAAACAAGTAAAATCAGGGAAGCAGGGTATAAAAATTCTTCCATCTTCTATCCTTCTAGTTATTTTGCAAAAGTATAACATAGATAGAGCAATTATGGTTTAGCACACGAAGAGGTTCCACATATGACAGACATATGTGGAAAAAAACTAATTATTTACGAGAGTGTCTTTTTCTCTCTGCTTCTGTTAAAAATTTCTTACGAATACGAACAGATTTAGGAGTTACTTCAAGAATTTCGTCATCTTCAATCCACTCTAATGCACGCTCTAGAGACATGTCACGAGGTGGAACAAGCTTGATAGCTTCATCAGCGCCAGATGAACGTACATTTGATTGAGCTTTACCCTTAATAGGGTTAACAACTAGATCATTTGAACGTGAATGCTCACCAATAATCATACCTTCGTAAACTTCTGTTTGAACACTGATAAAAAGCACACCGCGGTCTTGAATACCAAACAGTGAAAATGCCAAAGTAGAACCAGGAGTCATAGAGATAAGAGCACCATAAGATCTTGATTCAACAGAACCGGTGAATGGACGGAACTCTAAGAAAGAGTGATTCATAATACCTTCACCCTTAGTATCTGTTAAGAATTGTCCACGGAAACCGATAAGTGCACGAGCTGGAATTTCAAACTCAATCCTTTGGAAACCTTGACCCATCGGAAGCATAGATTTCATCTCAGCTTTACGCTTACCAAGACGTTCAATAACGCCACCGGATAATTCTTCAGGAACATCGATAACTAAATGCTCAAATGGCTCACATTTAACACCTTCTACCTCTTTAACGATAACTTCTGGACGAGAGATAGAAAATTCAAAATCTTCACGACGCATATTTTCAGCAAGTACAGTAATTTGAAGCTCTCCACGACCTGAAACTTTAAATTTACCCTCACCAACAACTTCAAGTCTCATTGCAACGTTTGTATTCATTTCAGACTCAAGACGTTCTCGAAGTTTGTTAGAAGTAACGTGTTTACCCTCTTTACCTGCAAGAGGAGAATCATTAACAGCAAAAACAACTGTTAAAGTAGGCTCTTCTATGTGCATTGGGTCAAGTGGCATTGGGTTAGCCGGATCACATACAGTATCTCCAACATCAACAGTTTCCATCCCTGCAAACGCAACGATATCACCAGCTTCAGCTTCATTTATTTCCATACGGTTAAGACCAAGAAAACCAATAAGTTTAGAAATTTTACCTTTTACTAATGCACCATCAGCTTTTGCAAGCATGATATTGTCACCTTTTTTTACAACACCGTTGAAGATACGAGAAATACCTATCTTACCAACATAGTTATCATAATCTAGTGTAAATACTTGCGCTTGAGTATGATTTTCTCTGTCACCTTCAGGCTCAGGAACATGCTCTAAGATAGCATCAAAAATACATTCGAAGTCTCCATCAGGATCACTCATGTCCATTTTAGCCATACCATCACGAGCAGCAGCATAGATAACTGGAAAATCTTGTTGATCATCAGTAGCACCCATTGCAGCGAAAAGGTCAAACATCTCATCAACAACACGTTCTGGATCTGCAGAAGATTTGTCGATTTTGTTAATTACAACAATTGGTTTTTTACCAAGTGCAAGCATTTTTTTAACAACAAACTTTGTTTGAGGCATAACACCCTCATAAGCATCAACAAGTACTAAAACACCATCAACCATTTTAAGAACACGTTCAACTTCACCACCGAAATCTGCGTGACCCGGAGTATCAATAATGTTAATCTTGTGATCTTTGTAACGAATAGCTGTATTTTTAGAAAGAATCGTAATCCCACGCTCTTTTTCTAAATCATTACTGTCCATTGCTCTTTCTTCATGTGCCTCATGAGCACCATATGTCCCTGACTGCTCTAATAGTCCATCAACAAGTGTAGTTTTACCATGGTCAACGTGTGCGATAACGGCAATATTTCTAATCTTTTGCATTAATATTTCTCCATAGATACTTCCCAAACTTTAAATATGAAGTAATAAATACTTCCTTAGTATGGGAAAAATTTTCGCGATTATACCCAATTAAATGTTATATGGGAGTAAAAGTAATGATATACTTGTAGTTAAATTTATATATCTGGTTATAAAGTAAAGAGATGATTGATTATCCTAAGCAATTAAATAAAATATTTGATAAATTAAGTAAGTATAATGCTAAAGCTGTGCTTGTCGGCGGCTATGTAAGAGACCAACTGACTAATACAGAGTCTAAAGACGTAGATATTGAAGTTTATAATATCTCTTCCTTTGAAAAACTTGAAGAAATTTTGAGAGAGTTTGGAGATGTTAACAGCGTCGGCAAAAGTTTCGGCGTTTGCAAATTGCAGTTAAAAAACTTGGAAATCGACTTCTCTCTTCCAAGGATTGACAGCAAAGCCGGCTCAGGACATCGTGGATTTGAAGTTGCAGTAAATCCTGATTTGGATTTTAAAACTGCTGCCTCCAGACGAGACTTTACAATTAATGCAATTGGCTATGATGTAAAATATAAAAAGATACTCGACCCTTTTGACGGAATTAAGGACTTAAAAAGTAAAATATTAAGAGCTGTTGATAAAGACAAGTTTATTGATGATCCGCTTAGAGTTCTTAGAGCAGCCCAGTTTTGTGCCAGATTTGGGTTAAAAATTGATAAGAAGCTCTTAACACTCTGTAAAAATATGGTTAGCAATAATCTTCTTGATGAGTTGCCAAAAGAGAGAATTTTTGAGGAGATAAAAAAATTACTTCTAAAATCAAAAAAACCATCTATTGGATTTGAACTGTTAAAGGAGTTTGGCACTAACTTTTATACAAAAAACATATATGTAGCAGATGAGATAAGCAAACAACTAACAAATAACACAAACACTAATATAATTTTGATGTTAGCTGCTCTGTGCTACGACTATACTCCAGAGAATACAACACTGTTTATACAAAACCTTACTAATGAAAAAGAACTCCTTGCAAGGGTTTTACCTTTGATCAAAAACCACGACAAGATAGAAGTGCATCTAAATAATTACAAACTTTATAAATTGGCAACAGAAGTAAAAATTGAAGAGCTTTTGATTTTAAGCAGAGCTATATATGTCTATAAAAATTGTTCTGAGATATATGAAGCCGGTGAAAAGATATATAAAAAAGCCAAAGAGTTAAATATACTAAAAGAAAAACTTGCACCTTTATTGAGAGGTGAAAATATCTTGAGTTACGGTATTGAACCATCTCCTAAATTTTCAGAGATATTAAATCTGGCTTATGAGGCTCAAATGAGCGGCAAGTTTCACAGCGGTGAAGAGGCTCAAGCTTGGTTAATGAACTATCTAAATACCCATTCTTGAACTGTCTATCTCTATGACGGTGTGAACATTTCCGCGAGGATTATAATCAGCTACTACTTTTATATATTTAGGCTTTAATTTTCTCTCTAAAAGCTCATAAATCTCATTTGCGCTGTTTTCATGCGATACATGTTTATCTCTGAATGAGTTTATATACAGTTTAATTGCTTTTAACTCTACAACCCATTCGTTTGGGGTATACTCCAAATAAATTGTTGCATAATCTGGATAGCCGCTTCTTGGACAAAGACAAGAAAATTCGGGAAGCGTCATCTTTATAAGATAATCTCTTTTGTGCTCATTTGGCCATATTTCAAGATCTTTATCAACATCAAATTCATTAACTATTTTTTCACCATACTTCATTTTTATTCCTTGTATATTTGACTTTTTATTAAAAAATATTATTTCTCTTTCTTTTCATAATCTCTACGTGTACGAACAGAAGTTTCCTTTATACAGGCCTTAGAATCGCCAACTGTTATCTCTTTTGCTTGCATCTCTATTCCATATCTGTTTTCATATGTTGTGTAGTCTTTATTCGGCATTTCAGAAGAGATATTCCACTCATTGCTATCTATGTTTGATTCACATGAACCTGAGTTAGAGATTGTTGATCTTGAATGTAGAAAACAATTTTTTAATGTTTGGATATATGAGTCATCAATTTTAACCGTATCACCTTTTGTACCATAAATAGTTACTAAGGAGACTTCTGTTGATGGTCCGTCAATTCCTTTTAAGTGCTTACTAATAGAGAAACTCCAGTTTCCTTGTAGTCTGCTGTTTTTTAAAATAAAAGAATCACACGCAGTAATACCATATTTATGAAAAGCATCAAGTAAAATTCTATTTTTATCTTGTGCAAAAATAGTAGAAGATGTTGCAAAATAAATAATTGTGATAAATAGTAAAATTTTCATTTTCATTCCTTAATTTTTTTCTAACGGTGCTAAATATTTACCCTGTGAATAATCAATATTTAACTCTCTAGCTATATTATTTACATCTTCATTTTCAACCATTTTAATCCATGTTTTAACATTTTTTTCATGTGCCATAATATTAAATCCATCTATTATATTTTTATATTTACCCTCATTTATGTCTTTAGTATAAAAACTGTCAAACCTAACAATATCGATATCTAAATCTCTTAAATATAAAAAACTAGTATGAATGGAACCTAGCCTATCAACACCTATAATTATTCCGAGATCTCTTAGTGCTTGAATAGTTGAATTGTATTTATCAATTCTTGGATAATATTCATTTTCGCTTAGTAAAAATATTATTCTATTTTTAGCATTTTTATTCTTGGTAAAAAAATCTTTTATGCTTCTAAAAAAAAGAGGGTTCCTTATTGATGTTGGCGATACAGATATAGCATACATCTCGCTGCTTGAATCATTACATCTACCCATGATCTTTTCTATAACCATTAAATCATAGTCTATCATAAGTCTAAATTTATCCAAGATTTTTATATAGGATTTTTGATGAAGTATTTTTCCGTTTTTTGTCTCTAACCTTATAAAACACTCTTTTATAACAGAGGTGCTCTGTTCAAAAACATTTTGTGTCATAAATAATAGATTTCTTTCATTTATTGCATTTATTACATAAGATTCTAGCTCACTTGGATCCATTTCATCTTCTATATTTGCCATAAATTTAGAATTTTTATTTTGAAGTTCAAAAAGATTTTCTATAAGATAATTAACATCTTTTGAAAGGACCTTATCATTTATTGCTACGGACATCTGTACTTCTATATCATCAATTTTAAGATCTTCGCTTTTTAAACACATCAATTCCATAATAGTTTTATAGTTACTCTTATTTCCTTTAAGTCCAATTATAAAATCACCGCCTTTTACATGTCCGATTGGGAAATTTTTTATATCTTTTTCTTTAAGATATTCACCAATCCATCTAGAGGTTTCATAGAGTACTTTATCGCCATTTTTTATACCGTAGCGTTTATTTATTTCACTCAAATTGTTGATACTTATAAGTATTAATGTATATTCTTTAGAGTTATTCAACTCTTTTTGTAAATATTTATAGAGATACTCTCTTGTAAATACTTTTGATATATCATTAGTGATTTTGGTATCAAAACCTCTATATATAAGGAAAAATATAAAATAAATGCTAAAAATTAAAATTAAAATCGATTCCACATAAAAAGGGTTGCTTAAAGCATTATCACTTGTGATAGAAGTGTGTAAGATAAGAGCAAGAACAAGAGCAAAAATAGGAAGCACCATTCTGAGTGCCAGCTTAAAACGGTACTCTCTCTCTTTTGTTTCAGGAAGTAACATATAAGGATTTTTTAATAACCCAGATGTTAAACATCTAAGTGTTTAACATCTTTTGCATGAGTTTCTATATAGTTACGGCGAGGCTCAACTTCATCACCCATAAATAGGGTAAATGTATCAGACGCTAACTCTGCATCTTCTATTTTAACTTGAAGTAAAACACGATTTTCAGGTGTCATTGTTGTTTCCCAAAGCTGATCAGGATTCATTTCACCAAGACCTTTATAACGTTGAATATATGCACCTTTTTTAGCATACTCGTTAATATTTTCAAGTACTTTAATAATATCATCATCAAAACTAATATCCCACTCTTGTATTTTTTTGAAAACAAAACTTGCTTCGTTAAAGTGAGGTGCAGAAAATAGATCATCATTTATAAGCAACTCTTCCATACCATCTTTTGTTTGAACAAAGATATGAATAGCATCTTCTGTAATATTTTTAGTTAATATATTATTTCCATTATCAAGTAAAAATTTCTCGACTTTTTCATACATTGATTTTATATCAAGACCAATTAAATCAGGATTTTCTATAAAGTGACGGATTAAATCAACTAAAGCGTATCGCCTCTCTAAAGCTACAAGAGAGCCTCTATAGTGATCAACCATTCTGAAATATGAAACTAAGTCATTTTGACCTACGCCTGTAACATCAAGAGACTCTATACCATTTTCAATCAAATAGTCATTCATTGCTCTGTCATCTTTAAAATAAATCTCTTTTTTACCTTTTTTATAACGATAAAGTGGTGGTTGAGCTAGATAAAGGTAACCATTTTCAATAACACTTCTAAAATGTCTGAAGAAAAATGTCAATAACAGTGTCTGAATATGAGAACCGTCAACATCCGCATCAGTCATGATAATCAGTTTATGATAACGAAGTTTTTCTTCATTATATTCTTCGCCGATTCCACAGCCCATTGCTGTAATCATATTTGTAATCTCTTCTGATTTTAAAATCTTTTCTAATCTTGCTTTTTCAACATTTAAAATCTTACCTTTAAGTGGTAAAATTGCTTGAAAAACACGATCGCGTCCCATCTTAGCTGAACCGCCCGCAGAGTCCCCTTCCACCAGATAAAGTTCACAAATACTTGCATCTTTACTTTGGCAATCGGCAAGTTTACCAGGAAGCGTACCAACACTCATAGAATCTTTACGACGAGTAAGTTCACGAGCTTTTTTAGCAGCATCACGACCGCGAGCAGCCATTAGTGCTTTTGCAACAATTGCTTTAGCTTCTATAGGATTTTCTTCAAAATATTTGGCTAGTGCTTCACCCGTAGCTTTTTGTACAAGCGGTCTTACATAAGTATTTCCAAGTTTACCTTTTGTCTGTCCCTCAAATTGTGGTTCAGGCACACGAGCAGAGACAATGGCAATAAGACCTTCACTTGTGTCTTCACCACTTATTTTTACATCTTTCTCTTTAACAGCGCCATTTTTACTATTATAGTTAGAAATTACACGTGTTAGAGCAGCTCTAAAACCTGATTCATGTGTACCACCATTTGGAGTTCTAATATTATTAACAAAAGATGCAAGTTTTTCTTCGTAAGAATCATTGTACATTAAGGCTATATCAAATTCTATATCTTCAATTTTAGATGTAAATGAATAGACTTTAGCAATTTCTATTTTTTTATTCATATCTGTAACATATTGAGCAATACCACCTTCAAAATGGTAAGTCTCAGATACATTTGTTCTTTCATCTTTAAAATTAATAGTTATAAATGGATTTAAATATGCTAATTCTTTAAAGCGACGAGATAAAAATTCATACTCAAAAGTAATTGTTTCAGTGAATATACTAGGATCTG
Organism: Sulfurimonas sp.; assembly: GCA_021648285.1. Lineage (GTDB taxonomy): Bacteria > Campylobacterota > Campylobacteria > Campylobacterales > Sulfurimonadaceae > Sulfurimonas. The sequence goes on from JAKITC010000012.1 coordinate 31,455, forward strand.
GAGAAAATTCAATAGTTGTACCCGTTTTACGAGTTTTACCTATAACAGCTAAAACTTCTTGAGGAATACCTTTTTTAAAAGTTTGTTCAAAAACTTCTCCAGCTCTGTTAATAGTCATTTTCAGGTCACCTGAAAGAGCATTTACAACAGAAACACCAACACCATGAAGACCGCCAGATACTTTGTAAGTATCTTTGTCAAATTTCCCACCAGCATGTAAAATAGTTAAAACTACTGTTGCTGCTGACATACCCTCTGTAGGATGCATGTCGGTAGGAATACCACGACCATTATCTGATACTTTACATGTACCCTCTTTTGTAAGTACTACATTAATAGTATTACAATGTCCCGCCATTGCCTCATCTATTGAGTTATCAATTACTTCATAAACTAAATGATGTAAACCTCTATGACCTGTATCACCAATATACATACCAGGTCGTTTACGAACAGCCTCTAAACCTTTGAGGACTTTAATATTACTAGCACCATAATTTTCCATTAACATCTCCATTTTGGCATAATTAAAAATATTTTATCTAATGTTTACTAAAATAAAGTTTTATTTATAACCAATACTACAAATATTTCAATCACTAGAAGAATATTAAAAGAAATATAAACAAACCATCGCCCTTATTTTAGGGCTACCTTTTTATAGTAAAATACAACTCAAGACGATTACACTCTGCACTTGGAAATAAAACTCCTAATGAGATTTATGACGAAGCTATGAATAAGTTAGAACTGAGTAATGAAGAGTTACAGTTAGTAGCATAATGAGTGAAATAAGAATATTGGGTTAAGTGGTCTTGACAAGTAGGGACGTTATATTTCAAAGTCTAATAAGTTTAGTTTTTTACCTCGTTCAAGTGCTTCTTTAGTCATGGCATCTATGCTGATACCAACTAAAATACGCCCTTTAGTGATATTATTCATTAAAGTTGCTATTTTAGAAAAACCACTTATTCTAAAATAACCTATCAAAAATTCTAAATTGCTAATATTTTTATGGTGTATTAGTATATCTTTTAATCGATTTTCTAAAGTATTATTATCACGATTTGTAAAAAATTTTGAACTCAATAAATAACCTTATAAATTAAATATACAAATATTATATCTAAAATATTAAAATTATTTTATAATCAAAAATAAAATTTAAATTACTATAGGCATTACAACTGTTCTAAAATTTTCATCACTTAAAATAAAAGGTAAATTACCTTCATTTAGACCAATGGTAAACTCAGAGCTGTTTATAATATTTAAAAAATCTAAAAGATATTTAGAATTTATTGCAATAACAAATGGAGATGAAAAACCAGTTGGATAATTAATTTCTGTTTTTGCTTCTATATTATCATCACTTAATGATTCAAAAGTAATCAGATCATTTAAGAAAGTAATTTTTACATCTGTTGATATAGTTGTTATCTGTTTTATAGATTCAATCATTATAGCTTTAGGAAGAGTTAAACTATTTGATATCTCTTTGGGAATAATTCTTGAGTATTCAGGAAATTTACCATTTATAAGTTTTGTAAAAAATGTATATTGATTTGAATGAATTATTAAGTTTGTTTCATCATAGTAAAGCTCTATATCATCAAAAAACAGTTTTTGAATTTCAACAATAGCTTTTTTTGGAACAATAATAGATAATTCACTGTCACTTTGGTTAGGTATATTAACAATAGCTAACCTTCTTGTATCAGTAGATGCAAAATTTATACTATCTTGTTTTATATCTATTAATGCACCGTTTAATTCAAATTTAGGATTGTTAATATCAATTGACGGTGTTATTTTTTTAAGAGATTCTATTAGAGAGTGTGAGTTTATAGATATACGGGCTTTCCCTTCATAGTTAGGAAATTCAGGAAATTCATCATGAGAAAAAGTTGGTAATTTAAAATTAGAATGTGCTTGAGAAATATATAACATATTGTTTTTAACTTCTAAATCAATATTTCCATCTTTTAAAATTCTAATTATATCCAATAGCTTTTTACCATTAGAGGTAACACTACCATTTCCTATAATGTGTACATTATCGGTAGATACTAAAAAACCTATTTCATAATCTGTAGCTTTGACAGTTAAATTAGAGTTGAATACATCCATAAAAACATGAGATGTGATTTGAGAAGTATCTTTTTTTTCTAAAAATGGCTGAGCATGAACTAAAATATTTTCAATGATAGATTTTTGTATTGTTATCTTCATAAGAATTTTCCTATTTATATTATAAAATTATAGTATTAGTAGTAGGGGGTAGTGAATATGTGAATATCACTATCTAACCCTTGTTTTAAGAGCTGTATAGATGTGATGAACTAATACAACTCTTTTCACAACTGTTCACATATGAGATTATATCTTTTTTTTTACTTACTTTTTTATTTTTTAAGAAGATGAAGTAACTTTATTTGTCAATTCTTCTATTTTTACTTTAAAATCTTCATCATTTTCAAGCAGTTCATTTATTTTTTTAAGAGTATGACTAATGGCAGTGTGGTCTTTCATACCAAAATATTGAGCCAATTGAGGCATAGTATTTTGGGTTAATTCACGACATAGGTATATGGAGATTCTTCTAGCATAAACTAAATTTTTACTTCTGCTTTTTGAGCGAATTTCACTTGGTTTTATATTTAAATCTTTTGCAACACTTTTAGTAATATTATCTAAAGTTAAATTTGCACGATTTTCCTGCATCTGATCTTTTAATACATTTTTTACAAATGCTAAATCAATATCAACATGCATCAGTTGTGAATAAGCATGTAATTTTGAGAGAATACCTTCTATTTCACGAACATTATTTTCTATAACTGTTGCTATATAATTTATAATATCATTAGAAAGAACAACTTTATTAATTTCACATTTATTTTTAATAATAGCTATTTTTGTTTCTAATTCAGGTGGTTGAATATCAGCAACTAATCCATGTTCAAAACGACTTTGAAGTCTTTTTTCTAAACCGCCGATTTTTTTAGGGTGTTTATCAGCTGTGAGAATTATCTGTTTACCGGTTCCCTTGAGAGCTTCAAAAGTGTGAAAAAATTCTTCTTGTATGTTTTCTTTATTACTTAAAAATTGAATATCATCTATAAGAAGTACATCACATTTACGATATTTTTCTTGAAATCTATCCATTGTCTGGTTTCTAATGTGTCTAATAAAGTCATTTAAAAATTGTTCTACAGTAGTATATATAACAACTTTCCCCTGATTTTGAAAAACATTACCGGCAGCTTGCATAAGGTGGGTCTTACCAAGACCGACACCACCGTGTATAAAAAGTGGATTATAAAGTTCTCCAGCTTTTTCACTTACACTTTTTACGGCTGCATATGCAAATTGATTAGATCCTCCAACCATAAAGTTATCAAAAGTATGAGAAGGATTTAAAAGAGAGTGAATAGATTGTTTTTTTTCTATTGTTTGTTTAGTTTTTCTTTTATCAACAATGTTTTTAAGTGTAATTTGTACAGTTACTTTAGCTCCATTGCTTACTTCAAATAGATGTTCAATTTTTGTTGTATATTTATTTTTTATCCAATTACAAACTAAATTATTAGGAGCATAAAAAATAGCCAAATCACTAGTAGATTTTTTTGTATCATATACTAAATGTTTTATATATCTATTATATTCAACTTCTGTTATCTCTTCTTTTAATAATTGTAAAATTTTTTGGCCTATATTCACAATAAAACCTTTTTAAAGTTAGCTCTCGGTAGTCTTTTAGACATCACCTGCAGTTTCAAAGCTAAATAAGTAAACTACTTTACTTTTTTTACGCTTTTCATATGTGAATAATATCAATATTTTGCATAAATATAGTTAAAACTATGTGAATAACTAAAATGTGATTATGTGAATAAGAAATTAATAATTGGTATTAAGATTGCTTTAACAAATTTAATATCTAGTTGAAATAAAATATAGGTGGTATTTAGTGCAAAATGGGACGGAATTTATTTTTCAAATTATTGATGTTATTTTTATTACAATATTTGAAATAATTGATATTCTAAAAGAGTTAATACCAAGCGCAGACGTTATGTCAGGAATAATTTTATTTGTTTTATCTCTAATTATGGCCTTTCTAATGATAAAAGTAATTGAAAAAAAGATAATTTTTAAGGGTATGCTCTTATTAATAGTGGCTATTGTTTTTTTTATACTTGTAAAAAGAGTAGAAATACTAAATGAAGTTACAGTATATGCAAGTTCATTAGTAATGGGAATTTCATTACTGTTAACTATGGCAGGTCTTACCTCCTGGGATGAGGATAATGAAGAATATGTTTAATTATTTAATTAAAAAATGATAATTCTCGGAATTGACCCAGGAACTAGAAATATGGGTTATGCTCTTATATCTTTAGAGAAAGGTAAAATATCACTTGTTGAAGCAGGACTTATAAAGATAAAAGCAGATGAATTGCAGTTTCAAATCCCGCAAATGGCAGAAGCATTTGAGAGTATATTTAAAAATCATAAAATAGATGAAGTTGCTATGGAAGATATCTTTTATGCACATAATCCCAAAACAACTATAAAATTAGCCCAATTTCGTGGAGCAATTATGTTGACAGTTCTTCAGCAGTTTGGACAATTCAATGAATACACAGCCTTGCAAGTTAAAAAAGCACTAACTGGAAATGGAAAAGCAGCAAAAGAACAGGTAGCATTTATGGTAAAACGACTTTTAAATATAAAAAAAGAGATAAAGCCATTAGATATAACTGATGCTATTGCAGTTGCCATAACTCATTCGCAGAGAGTAAAACTAAAATCACAATAATATATATCTTGCCCTATATCAAACACAAAATCTAACAAACAGAGTATAATCCAAAATTAAAAATTGTATTAAGGCAAAAAATGAATAACTTACCCGATGGTCATCCAGTAAAAGTATATTTGGAAGAAAATCAATTAATAAGAGGATTAATGGCTAGTATTAATAGCATTAATATCCAAGATAATAACGAAGAGTTTAAAGAGAAGTTTGCAAGACTATGTTTGGTAGAAAAACACTTTGCCAGAAAAGAGAATCAACTCTTTCCATATTTAGAACAGTATGGATGGACATCACCATCACAAAATATGTGGGCTTTTCATGACGACATACGTGCGATAATTAAACAAGCAAGAAATTTAGTTGAAACTAATGAGATACAAGCTTTAAGTATGGTCTTACAAAATCTTTTTCACAATCTAGAGCATATTATGCAGGTTGAAGAGGGTAGATTACTTCCAAGAGCCTTGGAAATGCTTCAAGATGATGATTGGAAAGAGATGCGTGACGGAGATGAAGAGATAGGTTGGATGTTTGACGAGGTACCAGCACCTTATCCGGCACATTCATCAGATGAATATATTCATCCATCTCAAGATACTAAAAAGAGAAAACTTCCATTTTCACTTGATGGCAGGATAGATTTGGAACAGGGTCACATGTTGCCGGAGCAGATCAACTGGTTATTAAAGTTTATGCCTGTTGATATTACTTATGTTGATGAAAATGACATAGTTATCTTTTATAATCGTGGTGAGGATAGAGTGTTCCCAAGAAGTGCGGGGATCATCGGTCGTGAAGTGAAGTTCTGTCATCCTCCAAAGTCTGTTGATCAAGTTCTTATGATTCTTCGTGAGTTTAAAGCTGGAAGACGTGATGAGGCAGAATTTTGGATTACATTTAAAGGGAAGTTTATTCACATCCGTTATTTTGCTATCAGAGATGATGAGAGCAATTATAAAGGTGTTATAGAAGTTTCTCAAGATGTTACTCACATCAGAGGTCTTGAAGGACAACAGAGACTCCTTGACTGGGAATAGTTAGTTACAATAACAGTAAAAAAAGGTAAAATATGTCAAAACTTGAAAATGTTAGTGTAGTAAAAGAAGCAAATATCTATTATGATGGAAAAGTTACAAGTAGAACAGTTGAATTTGATGACGGCTCTATAAAGTCTCTTGGGATTATGTTACCAGGTGATTATACATTTGGTACGAATGAGGCTGAAATAATGGAGATGCAGAGTGGAGAGTTAGAGATTAAACTTCCGGGTGAAGATTGGAAGTTTTTAAATACGCCAGAGAGTTTTAATGTGCCTGCTAACTCATCTTTTGATCTGAAAATTAAGACAGTTACAGACTATTGCTGCTCATATATTAAGGGCTAAAATACAACTGAGAAAAAAACTAAATTTTTTTCTGTAAAATAGTTAAACTCCAGAGTATTAATATTCTGGAGTTCTATCATCTGGACCTAAATAAAGTTGGCGGGGACGGGCAATTTTAACAGTTTTTTGCTGATTTAGTTCGCTCCATTGCGCAATCCATCCAGGTGTTCTGCCAATTACAAAAATAACTGCAAACATCTCTTTAGGAATTTTAAGTGCTTGAAGAATCAGTCCGGAATAAAAGTCAATATTTGGATATAATCCGCGACTAATAAAGTACTCATCATTCAGTGCTATATGCTCTATCTTATTCGCAACTTCTACAAGCTCACTGCTTATACCCAATTCGTCCATAAGTTCGTTACGAATATTTTTTAAAACAGTTGCACGAGGATCAAAATTTTTATATACACGATGACCAAATCCCATTAGTCTAAATGGGTCATCTTTATCTTTGGCCTTTGCTATAAATTCATCTACTCTATCCACAGTTGCTATCATCTCCAGTTGACGGATTACAGATTCGTTAGCACCACCATGGCTTCTTCCCCATAAAGCACCTATGCCGGCACTTATAGCTGCATAAGGGTGAGCATTGGTAGATGCCAGATTTCTAACAGCTGTAGTCGATGCGTTTTGTTCATGGTCTGCGTGAAGAGTAAAGATAGTATCAAGTGCTGCTATTTCAATTTGTTTTAGCTCAACATAATCATGCGGGTAAGATCTTAACATGTAGAGAAAATTTTCTGTAAATCCCTTGCTCATATCTGGATATATGATAGGTAAACCATTTGAATACCTATATGAAAAAGCTGCAAGAGTAGGAATCTTTGCAACTATCCTATTTGACATCTCAATATACTCTTCTTTAGTGGTAATATCTAAATGTTTGTAGTAGAATGTTGAAAGAGCAGAAACACCGGCAGAAAGAATAGCCATCGGATGGGCTTTGTCCGGAAATGCATCAAAAAGTTTTTTTATCCCTTCATGAACAAAGGAACGCTTTTGCATCTCAAAAGTGAAGTTGTTTAGTTCATTGCTATCAGGTAATTCGCCATTTAGAAGAAGGTAAGCGGTATCCAAAAAAGTTTTTTCTTGTGAGAGATATGATATGTCATATCCTCTGTACATAAGCTTGCCTTTTTCACCATCTATATAAGTTATATCTGATTTACAAGATGCTGTTGAAGTGTAGCCTTCATCATATGTAAACATTCCAGTTTGTTTGTACATAGTTGATATATCAACTACGGATGGTCCTACTGTTGCATCAAGTATAGGAAATTCATAACTCTTTGCATCACGGTTATTTGTTAGTGTTATTGTATCTTTACTCATAATAAACCTTTTTTTATTTAACTGAAATACTATATGAATTGTTCTTAAATATTACATAAATTGTGATACCAAGCTGTCTAGGCTGTTTTCATCTAAAGCACCGACAACTCTATAAACCTCTTTAGCATCTTTAAATATTATAAGAGTTGGAATGCTTTTTACCGCAAATTTTGTATCTAAACCCTGTTGGCTTTCAGTATTTATTTTTGTAAAAAGTATTTTAAGTGGAAATTTCGCTGCACTTTTTTCAAAACTTGGACTCATTGTTTCACATGGATTACACCATGGAGCCCAGAAATTAACTATAACAAGAATGTCACTATTAGATATAACTTCATCAAAGTTGTTAGTAGTAAGCTCTATAGGTCTTGTATCAAGAAGTGATTTTCCACATTTCTCACAATTTGCCGTTTTGTATGATTCTTGAAGTGGAATATTATTTATACTTATACAATGTGGACAAATTACTCTCATGAAATACCTCTTAAAGAACTATAACATATTTATTTATCTAAAAGATTGTCAATTTTATTAATTTCAACATTAGTTGTGCCTTCAAACCTCAGAATATTACCTTTTTCTTCGTAGCTCATCTATTTTCCTTGTATTAGTGGTAGTTTTATTAAAAACTCTGTACTCTTATTATAGCTTTTTACACTTATTGTACCTTCTAACTTCTCTTCTATTATTTTTTTTGACATGTACAGGCCTAGACCAGTTTTATTTTTTGATTTTGTAGAAAAGTATGGCTCAAATATTTTTTTGATTAGTTTGTCTTCTATTCCGCCAGCATTGTCCTTTATATAAATAAAAGCATTAGTCTCATCTTTTGTTGCCTCTACCGTTATCTGCTTATTATTTATCTCATTCTCTTCAAATGCATCTACTGAGTTTTTTATTATGTTTATTATTGCTTGTACTAGCTCATTCTGATATGTGGATATCTTTATGTTACTATCAATCTTTTGTGAATAAGTGATTTTATCCGAAATGATTATATTTTTTAAAAGTATCATTGATTTTTCAAAAAATATGGAGAGTTCTATCTCTTTTAGATTTTTGTCACTTGTAAGAAAGTTTGAAAAATCATTGATTGTAGTAGATAAATACTGGATTGCATTTCCCATTCTTTCATATGATTCCTCTATGTCTTTAGATTCTAGGATATTTAACTCTTTTTTCATTTTTAGACTAATAAGGTTACTGCTTATCACAGAGAGTGGCTGTCTCCATTGATGCGCAACCATACTTACCATCTCGCCCATAGCAGCAAACCTGGAGTTTAAAATAATTTGTTCTTGATGTTCGTATAGCTCTTTAGAAGCAGTTATATCTTCTTTAAAGAAAATAAAACCAATATGTTCGCCATAGATATTGTATTCAGGCACTTGCCTTGTTAGCATATGCAGTAACTTATTGTTTTTGGTTTCAATATTGTGTTCAAATTTAAATACGGTTTGTTTGTTGATACTATCAATGATGTCAGTTTTTAAGTCTTTAAGCTCATCATACTTCTCATACTCAAAAATATGCTTACCTACAAGTTCATCTTTTTCATATTCAAGCAGTTCTAAATAAGCTTGAGAGACATCTGTAATCTTAAATTTTCTGTCAAATTTAATCAACAATACTTTTTTATCTATCGTGTCTTTCTCTTTTATCAGTTCATTATTTAATTCTTTTACTTTATTGCTATTCTCTTCAAGCAAAGCATTGGTGTTTGCTATATTTGTTTGGTCTGTAATAATCAGTGCTACAAGTTTTTTTGTTTCATTTAAAGGTATAATACTTACATCTTGTTGCATAAAAGAGTACTTGGATATTCCTATTTGATTAATTTTTATAGGTATAAGATACTTAGATGTACTTGCTGTATAGAATGTTGGTGTTCCCATTATTAGTGCAGTTCTGATTTTTCTTGTAAGTCTTTTTAGATTTATTTCTTTAAATATTTCATCAACTCTTTTACCTATTATAGATTCTTCTTTTAAATCTGTATGTAGTTCAAGCCATTTATTAATGCTATAGATCTTAAGTTCATCATCGAGTATTAATATTCCACTATCAATACAAGAGATAATCTTTTTATCTATGTCAAGGCTTCTAATATACTGTTTAATCTTTTCTTTAGCCATTCTATTGATCCATCTTTAGTAAAAATAAATATTTGACCATTTATTTTATGTTCTTTGAAATTTAGTTCTGTTTCTATAACAATTACTTGAGAATATTTATGTATTGTTTCATTGTTCTCTAATTCATCTGATGATTGTTTTACTATGGTAGGTACAGAATATGTAACATCTGTACCAATCTCTTGAGCAAACTCTGTTGTAAGTGAAGATGTTAAAATATTAGTTAATTCAAGTATGGCATCATCTAAATCTTCTTTATTTTCTAATTCTAGATGGGTTGCAAGGTTATTCGCACTCTCTTCATCAATAAAAAAAGCAGACTCTCCAGAAAATTCTCCCATAAAAGCCTGTGCAGAGAAGAAGTAGCTTGATCTTTTTAGTTTAGTAAATATGTTTATAAGCTCAACTGTTGTCATTATTTCAATTTTTGGGATACTTAAAGATGCAAAAGCATCAAGCATATCAGCTATTAGGGCGGTTGCTCTTCCATATGCGACATTTATTAACTCCTGAAGTACATCTTTCTCGTCTTCTGTCATTGTCATAGTTTTCATTTTAGCCCAATATTTTTATAATCTCTTCCATTTTCTCATCATCAATAGGCTTTTTTACGTGAAGTTTTGCACCAAGCTTAATAACTTTTTCTCTTGCTTTAACCTGAACATCTGCAGAAATTATTACAACTTTTGCATTTTGATTTATTTTCAAAAGTTTTGGAAGCGTTTCATAACCATCCATAATCGGCATAGTCAAGTCTAAAAATATTATACTTATTTTTTCTTTTTTCATAAGATCAATAGCCTCTTGACCATTGGTTGCTGAATAAATATTAGAATCTTCAACATTTTTTTCTAGTAATTTTATTAAACTTTTCCTAGCGAGTTTGGAGTCATCTACTACTAAATACTTCATTTTTACCTCTTTGACGGTGTATCAAGATGGGTGTGTTTTTGTATTAAATACAGTTTGTGAATTAGATGATACTCTTCTTATAATTAAAAAATTATTAAAATATATTTTCTTGATACTTAATATTTTTAGAAACAATGAAGAGAGTAGAGCTTTTTATGCTTGACAAACTTGTGCAGTTTCCTGTACCAAAACCGTACATGTCGTCTTCGTAGATAATATTTATTCCCTCACTCATATCCACATGTGAAAGCTTAGAATTATCCAGTAGTCTGGCATCACCAATGCCGCTAAATTCAAACCCAACCGTAATCCAGTCAAAACCTCTAGCACTGTCTTGCCCTGCTAGAATGATTTTAATAATTGTTGGTGAAATTATCTCTATATGCCGAAATTCACTATCAACAAAATTACCAAATCTCTTTAAGAAAGTCGGTAAATCTTCCGCGGGTAGTGGCTTCATATATTTGTCTCTTTCATTTGAAAACAAGTTCCCAAACAAATTCCTCTCACTGAAGCTATGGCTTCGCCGGAAAAAATTATCATAATAGTTTTTATTGACAACCTACGCACTCCATACTTCTATCTTCTACATCGTTTGCTACTTCAGGAGACTGTGAGCGAAGATAGTAAGTAGATTTCAGACCTAGTTTCCAAGCTAACATGTATATCTCATTTAGATATTTCCCGCTTGCTTTATCAAGAGTAATAAAGATATTTAGCGACTGACCTTGGTCTAGCCATTTTTGACGAATTGCGGCTGCTTTAATAAGCAGTGTTTGGTTTAAATCATAAGCTGGAGTATAGTAAGACCAAGTTTCAGGTGAAAGGTTTGGAACGACCACCGGAATTAGACCAGACAGGTTTTCTTCAAACCATTTTCTTTTAAATACCGGCTCAATAGCTTGAGTAGTTCCAGTAAGAATAGAGATAGAGCTCGTAGGTGCAATAGCCATCAAATAACCATTTCTCATGCCTTGTTTTTTAACCTTAGCTCTTAAATCATCCCATTCATAAGAAGATGCAAACAGTCCGCCACGATCAACAAGATTTATAACCTCCGCATTTGCGTGATCCATAGGCATAACACCTTTGCTCCAGAGGGAACCTTCATAATCTGCGTATTTGCCTTTTTCCAAGGCTAAGTCTGAAGAAGCTGAGATGGTGTTATAGCTAACAGCTTCCATAAGTTCATCTATTTTATCAAAGTGCTCTTGAGAACCCCAGGCAATAGATTTTTCAGCTAACATCTGTGCTTCACCCATAACGCCAAGACCAATAGAACGACTTTTCATGTTAGTACGTTTTACTTTTTCAATTGGGTAGAAGTTAAGGTCTATAACATTATCTAAACAGCGAACCGCAATTGGTACAATCCTGTCTATATCTTCTTTGCTGTTTACACGAGACAGATTTACAGAAGCTAAGTTACAAACAGCGGTATCACCGTTAACTTTCTCTTTTTCAACAACATAGATAGGTTGTCCGCCAAGAGAATCAAGAGCAGTAACTTTTTTAGCAGGTTTTTCTATGCCACTATCTACTTTAACTATTTCATTTTCTTCATAAGAGATGCTATCTCCATTTTCAAAAATGAACTTTATTTTGTAGTGGTTAGGGTTAGTGTTTTGAAAAATTTCGGTACAAAGGTTTGAACTTCTAATAGTTCCGACATGATTATTTGGGTTGGCTCTATTTGCATTATCTTTAAAACAAAGAAAAGGAGAACCGGTTTCGAAGTAAGATGTTAGTATTTTTTTCCAAAGATTTTTAGCTTTGATTTTTTCTTTTACAAGGCTTTCATCTTTTTCAAGTTCTTTATATCTTTTGTTAAAGTCTTCACCATATAGTGTAGCAAGCTCTCCAACATCATAAGGATCAAAAAGTGTCCAGATACCATCCTCTTCTACTCTTTGCATAAATATATCATTTAGCCACATTGCAGGAAAAAGGTCATGGGCGCGACGACGCTCTTCACCAGAGTTTTTCTTCAGGTCTAAAAAATCATTTATATCTATATGCCAAGGTTCAAGATAAACTGCTATAGCACCTTTTCTGGTTCCCAGTTGATCAACTGCTATAGCAATATCATTTGTGATTTTAAGAAATGGAACTGTACCGCCAGCCGCATTTTTATGTCCATCTATAAATGAACCCATTGAACGAACATTAGTCCAGTCCCAACCAATTCCTCCACCAAATTTAGATAGCATTGCCATCTCTTGGTAAGAGTCAAATATACCCTCTATATTGTCAGGCGTAGAACCGATGTAACAAGAACTAAGCTGATGTCTTGTGGTTCTGGCATTTGATAGAGTTGGAGTTGCAAGCATTACTTGAAATGTGGAAACCATATCATAGAACTTTATAGCCCACTCATGCTTATCTTCTTCTCTTTGGGCTAAGAACATTGCTATAGCCATAAACATGTGCTGTGGGAGCTCTATAGGCTCAGAAGCACTATCTTTGATTAGATATCTATCATAAAGAGTTTTAACACCAAGATAGTTAAAAAGCATATCTCTTTCAGGTTTGATATGTTTTTCTAATCTATCCAGATCATACATCTCTTTTAAACCTAAAAGAAGTCTGCCTTCTCTTTCTCCTCTGGTAAAGTATTCCTCTAGTGAACCATAACCGGTAAAACCATTAACTTGATGATACATGTTAAATAGAAATAGGCGTGAAGCAACAAACGTCCAGTTAGGAGTATCTATATCTATCTTATCAACAGCAGTCTTGATAAGTGTCTGTTGAATCTCTGTTGAAGTGATGCCATCTCGAAAATGAAGCTGAGCATCTACTTCCAGCTCACTCTGAGATACACCAGCCAAATCTTTAACAGCTGCAGAAGTGTACTTTTGTATCTTAGTAATATCCAGTGTTTCAGTTCTACCATTTCTTTTTATGATTGTTATCATTTATTGTCCTAATTATATGGAATGCTTTTAGACAAATATTGTCAGAATTTTTCTATAAAAATATTTAAATTAATTTTGATTTTATCTAAGAGTAGCTTAAATATTAGTTGATTTTTAAATTAAGTAGCAGAGAAATTTGTGAAAATTTGTATATATGTAACACCTGAAAATAATATAAAGTATGCTAATGATTAGCATAACCGAAAGGCTATGCTAGAAGTTATTATTTAAAAACACGCTTAAATATGTTATCAACGTTTTTAGTGTAGTAGTCATAGTTAAAACACTCACGAATTTGTTTTTCTGAAAGTGAGTTTCTTAACTCTTCATCTGCTAAAAGATGGTTAAGATATAGACTCTCACCTTTTTCATTTGTAGTAGGTTTGCCCTGTTGAATCTCTTCCCAAACTTTCATAGCGTTTCTCTGAACGATACGGTAAGCATCTTCACGGCTTACACCTTGAATAGGAAGTTCAAGTAAAACACGTTGTGAAAAAACAAGTCCGCCTGTTAGGTTTAGATTTCTCATCATGTTCTGGGGATATACAGTCAGGTTAGCTATAACGTTATTCATACGGTGAAGCATAAAGTCTGTAGTAACAAACGCATCTGGTAACCAGAATCTTTCAGTAGATGAGTGTGAAATATCTCTCTCATGCCATAGAGCTACATTTTCCATTGCAGGGATAGCGTAAGCTCTAATCATTCTGGCAAGGCCTGTTATGTTCTCAGTAAGTATAGGGTTTCTTTTGTGAGGCATTGCAGATGAACCTTTTTGTCCTTTTGCAAAATACTCTTCACACTCATATACTTCTGTTCTTTGCCAGTGACGAACTTGAACAGCAAATTTCTCTATAGAAGAAGCCATAAGTGCTAAGGCAGTTGCTAGTCTTGCATATCTGTCACGTTGAATAACCTGGTTAGATGCTGGAGCTGCTTTAAGACCTAACTCTTCACATGTATACTCTTCAAGTTCTAACGGTGCGTGAGCAAAGTTACCCATTGCTCCACTAACTTGTCCTACACATATAACATCCATAGTTTGTTCTAAGTTCTCTAAATGTCTTGCCATTTCATCATACCAGACAGCTAACACAAGACCAAATGTTATTGGTTCACCATGGATACCGTGAGAACGCCCAACCATAAGAGTCATCTTATGTTCCATTGCTCTTTTTTTGATAGATTCCATAATCATCTTCACATCTTTGATTACCAATTCTAAAGAATCTTTCATCTGAACTGCAACTGCAGTATCAATAGTATCAGAGCTTGTCATACCATAGTGGAACCATCTGCTCTCATCACCAAGAGTCTCAGATACAGAAGTTGTGAATGCTATTAAATCGTGACGAGTAACCGCTTCTATCTCATCTATTCTTTTTATATCAAAGCCGGCATTCTTAACAATCTTGTCTGCATCTTCTTGTGGGATCTTTCCAAGTTTAGCCCAAGCTTTTACAACAGCCTTTTCTACATCTAGCCATGCCTGGTACTTTGCTTGATAAGTCCACTTTGAACTCATTTCTTCTCTGGAGTATCTATCGATCATGTTTATTGCCTTTAATGATTATTATGTTTTGATTACATTTAATTTTTTATGATTTACATAAATTTTTTACATGTGCACTTATTTTATGTTAAAATACGCATATAATAAAGTTGCATATTTTACTGAATTTATAGTAAAAGAATGATTAAAAGGGATCGATTTGCCATTTGTAATAAAGAAAATGTTTGTAGAAAAGAAGCAGAGAGCTTTTCTTTTTTTTATAAATGAGTTGGGTTATACACAAAAAGAAGCTCAGCGTTTTATTGCAAGAGGTCGCTTGCTTATCAACGGTGAAATTATGGATAAGTCTTCAGAGGAAATAGAGGGAAAAATAGAGTATATATACTTTGAACCTATCACAAGAGGACTTAATGCACATGTAGAATATGATCAGTTTGTAGTTTTTGACAAACCAAGTGGAGTACTAATCCATCCGCAAAATAAAAATACACCCTACTCACTAATAGATGAACTTAAATACCAGTTTGGGAGAGATGCAAATATAGGGCATAGGATAGATCAGGAAACAAGTGGCTTAGTTTTATGTTCTAAAAATAAAAAGAGTGAACGAGATATTAAAATGATGTTTCAAGAGCGTGATATGAAAAAGAAATATCTAGCAATGGTTCATGGTGAATTAAAAGATGAAATAACTATTGAAGCTAAACTATTAAGAAGAGAAGATGAAAGTGCAATTGTAAGAATGGTTGTAAAAGTTCATGATGATGGAAAAGATTCAAAAACAGATATAACACCTTTGAAGTATTTTTCAGAGAATAATATGACTTTAGTAGAGTGTTCTCCACTAACTGGAAGACAGCATCAGATAAGAGTACATTTGTTTCATGTGAAACATCCGATAGTTGGTGATCCAATTTACGGACAGAGTGAAGGGAATATCGTTAGATTTCTTGATAAAGAGCTGAGTCGTGAAGATCGTATAAATCTTAGCGGTGCATCTAGATTACTTTTGCATGCCAATGAATTAGAATTTAATTTATATGACGAAGAGTTTCATATCAGTAGTGATATAGATTTTGCACAAACATGTTTTGAAAGTATGCGACTTTAATAATATTTTTTTGTAACGGCTGAAAAATTTATTTACAATAATTTATATACATTATTTAGTTTAGTAATTATAGTGTTTCACATGAAACACTTGTTAAATTTCCTTCTTGCTATATTTAACAAACCTATATTTCAACTCATTAAAATATTTGTAAAATATGTTACTATAGAAACCGAACAAGTAATTTAAAATGGATGCGCGCCAAGCGATAAAGCAACATAATATCACCAGAAAACTGCACAGTAATTCAAGCTATGTGAATAACTTTATATATTATTAGAAGACATTTTAATGTCTATGTAACAGTAAGTGATGAAAGCTCTATAGCCCCTATAAATAGGGGGGTTAAGCTATATATAAGTATATCTATTTCAGGAAGAATTTATATAAAATTTTTCTTAAGAAAAGAGAAAATTTTAAAATTTGCCTAAATTAGGACCTTGTGTTATTCACAGCTTATTACAATGTGTGAATAATGCACATAACCAATAAATTTATAAATTATTTTAATAGTAAATATTTTTTTAGGATAACTAATGGAATCTATTGAGGATTATTTTTTTATAAGAAAAGTAGGGTATTATTATATTTATAAACGACCTCCCTGGTGTGTTGGTCGTTTTACTTTTTTGTGAACTGAATCACTTATTAAACTTTATTGTATCTTTTAATAATTTTTTTAACACGATTCTTTAAATTACGCAATGCTTCAACACTTGTACTGCCATCAGCAGTTAAATTTTCAAAGCCATCATCAAATTGTGCTTTTGCGATCCAACCAATCTTCTTGTGATATTTTATACCAACAAAACGAATATCACCAAAGTGCTCTTCACAAAGGTCATAGATTCTTTTAATTCTATCTGTATTTGTTTTCTTTTCAGCCATTATATTATTCCTTAATTTTACTCTGTAAAATGAAGGAACCCCTTCATTTTCTTAGTCTGATAAAGGAACTCGTCCCTTTATCTTCGCTGGGGCCGCTGGGGCCACTAAAGTCAGTCTATTGCTAGATTAATTATTTTGTATTAGTATTTTATCATAAGTAGATTGCAAGTAATATAAAATACATAATGCTTACCTGAAGTGTTAATAAAGTTATAAATTTTTTATTATTGCTTTTTATTATCATCACTTGTAGCAGCTTTTATAAAGCCGATAACACCTACAGCAAAAACAGCTATCAGGAAAACTATTTGAAATATCTCTACATAGCTCATTTTAACTCACTTTCTGTCTTTCCACCCAGGTGGTCCCTCTCTTTAGCAGAGCTAAATTCACCTTGTTCTTTTAATTGACCACAAGCAGCACTAATATCTATGCCTTTAGAGTCTCTTATAGTACACAATAAGCCATGTTTAACCAGATACTCTTGGAAAGCTACCATATCAGCTCTTGTAGGTCTATCGTAAGTGGTTCCTGGATAAGGATTGAAGAAGATAAGGTTTACCTTCGCTTTGATACCTGTTAGTAGCTTCACGAGCTTCTTAGCAGAGCCTATATCATCATTCTTATTTTTAATTACTAGATACTCAAACATAACTCTTTTTCTGGTGTCTATTGGAAAGCGTTTAACTGCCTCTATAATAGAAGAGATGTTATGAGCTTTGTTCATAGGTATTAGTTCGGATCTCAAGTCATTATCAACAGCGTGAAGTGATATAGCTATATGAACACCTAAGTCCATCTTCCCTAGCTGATCTATTTTATTGCTTAAGCCACTTGTAGAGACTGTTTGGCGCTTGCCTGATATACAGAGACCTTCATCTTCCTTAAAAATCTCTATGGCCTTTGCAAGATTGTCTAAGTTGTCAAGTGGTTCACCCATGCCCATATAGACTATATTTATCTTTCGGTTATGTTTATGGTCATTATCTCTCTTGAGAGTGACTACTTGAGCTACTATCTCTGCTGTAGTCAAATCTCTTGTAAAACCACCTTTTGCTGTTAAACAGAATGAACACCCTACTTTGCATCCTACTTGAGTAGAAACACAGATAGTATATTTTGCTTCTTGAATGACTTCGCCGTTACTATCAAGTTGCGTTTCTTTCATCTTTAGCCAAACAGCTTCCATTGTTTTACCGTCTTGCATCTGAAGAAGATATTTAATAGTCCCATCACTAGACTCCTCTTTATTAACAATTCTAAGAGGGTTAACAACATATTTTTTAGCCAATTCATCTTTGAGAGCTTTAGGAATATTTTTCATCTCATCATAACTCTGTACATATTGATGATACAGCCAACCAAATATTTGTTTAACTCTAAATGCCGGTTTTATTTTCTCCATTAGCTCTTTTTGTGTGAAGTCTAATAGTGAAGGTTTTATTTCGCTCATTTTTTAAAGAACCTCCCTGTTTACTGTTAGTTTTTTAACTCTTTTTTTTACATGTGCTGTTAAAAGTTCTTTCGCTTTTTCGTGATTATTAATAAAATCTTCATGAGCATTTTTGTTAGTGTAGTTAGTTATACAAAACACTCCTCCAGCAGGAACATCAAACTCTTGCGCTATCTTTAAAACAGCAAAAAACTCCATATTTTCTATACCTACACCAAGTTTTAGAAACTTTTTTGTTAGCTCTTCGTTGGTAGAAATATAGTTTGAAGAGTTGACTATAACATCTTTTATAGAGTTGTCTATGTTAGTGGAAATCACGTTGTCTAAAGGTGTGTAAGCATCACTGTTTAAAAAAGAAAGTTCAATATTTGAAGCTGTTTTTGACTCTACAATATCAAATATTTTTGAATCACCATAACTACCGGCAGACCCAATAAAGAGTAAAAACTCAGGTTTGTCAAAGAGGCAAAGTCTTGTTAAATTCATAGCAGTTTCAATAAGCCCTACACCTGTAGGTTGTGCAAAATCAAAAGTTTCGTTGTTTCCTGCGCAGATAATCATCTATTTCCTTTAATTTATTTTATACCCTCAAGGGGGCACGCGGATTCCTTCATCTACGTTAACACTAGGTTCTCTTAGCAGAGAGCCCTCTTTTAGTGCTCTACAGCCTTACTGGTATATTATTGTCATGTAGATAGTGTTTTAGATCCATGATATCTATCTCTTTATAATGAAAGATACTTGCGGCAAGTGCAGCATCAGCTCCATGTTCAAAAGCCTCTTTTATATGTTGCATCGTCCCTGCTCCACCACTTGCGATCACAGGAACATTTACAGCTTTGCTTATCTGCTGGGTTATATTTAGTTCAAATCCTGCTTTTGTACCATCCGCATCCATTGAAGTCAAAAGTATTTCACCACTACCACGCTGGACTACTTCTTTTGCCCATTCAACTGCGTCTATACCTGTATCAACACGACCACCATTTAGAAAAACATTATATTTGTTTCCGGTTTTTTTAACATCGATTGCAGTGACTATACACTGTGAACCGAATCTTTTAGCGCTTTCATCTATAAGTTCAGGTCTTTTAATCGCTGCAGAATTAACGCTTACTTTGTCACATCCAACATTCAACAGCTTGTATATATCATCAAGCTTTCTGATTCCACCACCAACTGTAAGTGGTATAAATATCTCACGTGCTACTTGTGCTACTATATCTACAATTGTATCTCTGTTGTCACTAGATGCTGTAATATCTAAAAATGTTAACTCATCAGCACCCTCTTGATTGTAACGTCTTGCTACTTCTACAGGATCACCGGCATCTTTTAGTCCAACAAAGTTTACACCTTTTACAACGCGTCCATCTTTAACATCAAGACAAGGAATAATTCTTTTAGCAAAATAGTTCATGGTAGTTGAAAGCCTCTTATAATATAGTGCAATTATACTATTTTTTGCTTAGTTTTTTGTCTTTTCTCTATAAATTTAAGTTTAGCTATTTAAAAGTTTCACGTGAAACTTTTTGCTTTTGTTATTTGTTACATATTACATATTACTTATGAAACAAGTGTTTTCATAACAATTTTTGGCAATTTAATAGGTATTTCATTTGAAATATCGTTCTAGGAGTCTGTCGGATTAAGCTAAATCAAGATAACAGCGAAAAGTAGATAAAATAAATATAAATACAAGAGAAGTAGAGCAATATTTATACATGAAACAATTCAAAGCATCCAATCGGAATCAGC
>JAKITC010000013.1 GCA_021648285.1 Sulfurimonas sp.
ATACAAGGCAGGTTAACTGTGACTTGGAGTGTTATACGCCTAAATTTAATGTTTAGTATTTATGAAACTGACTTTAGGAATAGATATTTGCTGGAAGAGATTTATTTATCCGACAGACTCCTAGTAATGCTCCGTCGCTCATTGGTGTTGTTTTGCTCTTTACACTTGGGAAAATATAAAGACTATCACTTGAGTATAACTGCATATCTCTTAGTAATGTAACTACTGTATCTGTAAGTGGAATTATGAACTCATTTTTAGTTTTCATTTTTTTAGCTGGTATTGTCCATAGTTTAGTTCCAAAATCTATCTCACCCCATAAAGCCAAACGAATATTAATAGACCGTACAAAAGTATAAGCCATCATCATAAGGGCTTGTTTTGTAGAATACTCTCCGTTATAGTCATCAATAGAAAGTAATAAGTTTTTAATGCCATTGTCATCTGTTATGGTTGGATAATGATTTTCTTTTGATTTTCCAATAATCTCTGTTAGGTCAATATCCATTGCAGGGTTTCTTTGTGCTTTTGCATTTGCAACAGCCCATTTAAAAGTTTTGCTGATTGAGTGATAAACTTGCTTTGCACTATTTCTAATATTTCGCTTCATCATTATCTGTAATATGTTTATTATATCTCTTGCTAAAATATCATCAATAGGTTTATCCCCAATATGTGGGAATACATCATTTACTAAGCCTCTATAGCTTCTCTTGTAATGGCTTCCACTGATGTCATTTTCAATTTTAGAAAGTCTCTCTAAAGCAATTTTCTTAAAAGTGTTTGTATTTTTTAGTTCTTCTTGCTCTTGGGATATTTTTTTATTTTTTATGACTTCACTAGGGTTGATATTATTTGCAATCTCTATTTTATATTTTTCTCTTAGTTCTCTAGCTTTTGATAATGATACACTTGGGTAAGCCCCTAAAGATAATTTTTGTTCTTTATTATCAAAGCGATATTTTAATTTCCAATGTTTACCACCTGCTTTTGTGACTAAGAGATATAGACCACCACCATCAGATAGCTTATAGTCCTTATCTTTAGGTTTTGTTGTTTTAATTTTTGTGTCAGTTAGTGGTGTTGTAGTTCGTGCCATAAAAACTCCCTTTTGCAAACTAAAGGGGCTTATTTTATTTATTAGAGGGCTTTAAAATATTAAGCCCTTAAAATAGCCCCTAAAAAGTTGAGATTACTATAGCACACATTGAATTAAGTTAGACTAATAAAAATATAGAAGCTTGTATTTAAGGGGTTTATTTAGATGTTATTGGATTGTATTAGATTAAGAAGTGGTGGACCCTCAGAGATTCGAACTCTGGGAGGTATAACCCTCGCTGGTTTTCAAGACCAGTGCATTCGACCAACTCTGCCAAAGATCCACGTTTAGTTGTTTCATAATTTATAAAACTGGAGGTGCCACCCAGATTTGAACTGGGGATAGCAGCTTTGCAGGCTGCGGCCTTACCACTTGGCGATGGCACCAGTTATCTTTCATATCAATGGTGCCCGGAGCCGGACTTGAACCGGCACAGTATTGCTACCGGGGGATTTTAAGTCCCCTGCGTCTACCAATTTCGCCATCCGGGCATAGTGGAATGAAATCACAGTTTATAATTATAATGGAGCGGGAAACGAGGTTCGAACTCGCGACCCCGACCTTGGCAAGGTCGTGCTCTACCACTGAGCTATTCCCGCATGTTAAATAACGCACTTAATTTTAAGTGAGCGGAATTATAGCGATTTAATTTTTGTTTGTAAAGAGTTTTCAAGAGAAATATATAAAAAAATGGTATAATCGCATTTATATTAAATATGACAATTATCTATAAGGATTTTTATGAGAAGTGATATAATAAAGAAGGGTTTTGACAAAGCTCCTCACCGTTCACTGCTTCGTGCTACTGGACTAAAGGACGAAGATTTTGATAAGCCATTTATTGGTATAGCAAACAGCTATATAGATATTATTCCTGGGCATTTTTTCCTGCATGAATATGGTGAAATTGTAAAAGAAGCCATTCGTGAAGCTGGTGGTGTTCCATTTGTTTTTAACACTATAGGTGTTGATGATGGAATCGCTATGGGTCACGAAGGTATGCTTTATTCTTTACCTTCTCGTGAGATAATTGCAGACTCAATAGAAACTGTTATGAATGCTCACCAACTTGATGCAATGATATGTATCCCTAACTGTGATAAAATCGTTCCAGGTATGATAATGGGAGCTCTTCGTGTTAATGTTCCTACTATATTTGTTTCAGGTGGACCTATGGAGGTTGGTCATAAAGCAGACGGTACTCCGATAGATTTGGCTACTGCATTTGAGGCTGTTGGTGAACATGCTGAAGGTAAAATTAGTGATGAAGAACTTTATGAAATAGAGTGTAATGCTTGTCCAAGTGGTGGCTCTTGTTCTGGTATGTTTACAGCAAACTCTATGAACACACTTTGTGAAGCTATGGGAATTGCACTTCCAGGGAATGGAACTGTTTTGGCAATGACTCCTGAGCGTATAGCTATGGTTAAAAAAGCTGCTAAGAGAATCGTTGAACTTGCTTTAGAAGATAATCCTAAAAACAATATGAAAAATATTTTAAATGAAAAAGCTATTCACAATGCTTTCGTTGTAGATATGGCAATGGGTGGAAGCTCAAATACTGTTTTACATATGTTAGCTATCGCTATAGAAGCAGATGTTGATTTTAATATTAAAAAAATTAATGAAATCGCTGATAGAGTAGCTCATATTGCAAAAATTTCTCCTTCATTAACAACTGTTCATATGAAAGATATTGATGATGCTGGTGGAGTTAATGCAGTTATGAAAGAGGTAAGTCGTCGTACTGGTTTACTTCACCTAGATGCTCGGATGATTACTGGTGAAACTTTAGAAGAGCGTATTAAAGATGCAAAAATTCTAGATGAAAATATTATTCATACAAATGAAAATGCTTACTCTCAAGTTGGTGGTCTTTCAATTTTATTTGGAAACCTAGCGCTAGAGGGTGCTGTTGTTAAAACTGCTGGTATTGAGGCAAATATGCGCCAGTTCAAAGGAACCGCTGTATGTTTTAACTCTCAACCACAAGCAATTGCAGGTATTATGAGTCACAAGGTAAAAGCTGGTGATGTAGTAGTTATCCGTTATGAAGGACCAAAAGGTGGACCTGGTATGCAAGAGATGCTAGCTCCAACTGCCCTTATTCAAGGTATGGGGCTTGGAGATAGTGTAGCTCTTATAACAGATGGTCGCTTCTCTGGTGCTACAAAAGGTGCTTCAATCGGTCATGTTTCTCCTGAAGCTGCCGAGGGCGGATTAATCGCTTTGATAGAAGATGGAGATGAGATTGAACTTGATACTGATGCTCACGTATTGCAGTTAAATGTAGCTGATGATATATTAGAAAAAAGAAAAGCTAAATGGAAACCTTATAAAAATGAGGTTAAATCTAAATGGCTTAAACGTTATCAACTACTAGTTTCAAATGCATCAAACGGTGCAGTTTTAAAGACTGAACTGTAAATAAATATGTCCTACATACAAAGAGAGTTGCATGTAGGACTATTAAAGAGGTATAGATGAAATTTGATTATCTAAAACATCTAAAAAGTACCAATCAAACCATAAAACTATTAAACAGCGACAACTTTGCTTTTATGTTGAGCTTCTTTCATTTTGTATTTGTGAAAAAAGCTCATATAGTTCTCTCTCATAGTGAAATCATTCAGTATCTTGATGATTATCTTTTCGACCTAAACAACTCCTATAACAATATATTTGTAAAAACTGCTAAAGAGTATCTTAATGATTTTTCAAATGATAAAAATGGCTATCTTAGAAAATATCATGGAGATGGTGATGAACCACTTTATGAGCTTACACCTCACACAAACAAAGCTTTAGAGTTTGTAGAGTCTCTTGCAAAGAGTGAGTTTGTGGCGAGTCGCTCTAAATTTAACATCATATTTGAGCTTCTTGAAGATTTGGAATTTGAAACAAAACTTGACAATACACAGCGAATAAAAAAGCTTCAGGCACAAAAAGATGGGATAGATGCACAGATAGAGTCTATAAAGTTCAAAAAAGATTTGAGGTTTGATAGTTCGAGGATAAAGGAGCATTATATTCAGATAGATGAGTTAGTGCGAAAATTAAAGTATGATTTTTCAGAGATGGAGTATAATTTTAGAGACCTAAATAAACTTGCTATGGAAAACATTACTCTAAGAGATGATGCAAAGAGTGGTGTTTTAGATTCTGTTTTTGAGGTGGAAGATAGCATAAGAAACTCTGCACAAGGAAAGAGTTTTTTCGCTTTTTGGCAACTTTTAACAGATTTAAAAAGAAGTGAAAAACTCACAAGACTTCTAAAAAATCTTTATGAGATAGATAGTGTAAAAAGCATAGACAAAGATGAAAAGCTAGCAGATATAAAATACACCCTACTAAAAAGTGCAGATAAGATCTACAAAGTATCGGCAAAACTCATAGAACAACTTAGAAGATTTATAGATGATAGAGTTTGGATAGAGAATAAACGGGTACTAGAGCTATGTAAAAACATAGAAAAATCAGCTATATTTTTAAAAGAAAATCAACCCACACAAAGAGAATTTTTTAGCATAAAAGGTAATAGCTTAAAGATTGATTCTATATTCGAAAAGTCCCTGTATACACCAAAAACTCCACAACTATTTGAAAAAAATGACAAACCACAAGAGATAAACATAGAGATGAATAGCTTTTACAATCTCTTTTTTGTGGATGAAGAGTTACTAAAGAAAAACATAGCCCAGATGCTAAACACTCAACCACAATGCACACTAGAGGAGTTAACAAAAAGGTTCGCTATCTCAAAAGGTGTTAGCGAGCTTGTTAGCTATGTCAGTATAGCTAGAAACAGTGAAGATGCGATGGTAGATGAAAGTGTTTGTGTCAAACTAGAGATAGTTGATTTTGATGGGATGATTAAGGTTGTGAAGATGCCAAAAATTATTTTTACTAAAGGAAAACAATGAATATCAATGCACGAACAGCTATAATATTACTTGTAAAGGGTTTATTTTATAAAAGCGATAACGAAAAAGCTTGGGATGAGCTGATTGAGGGGAGTCATGGGGCTATAAGTGACTACTTTGAAGTTGTTGGGCTTATTGTTATGTGTGATGAGAGTGAGGGTTTTGCTTATCTGCAAAATATGAGTTATGAAGAGGGAGAGGAGGGTTTGCCTAAGCTGATACGAAGCAGAGAACTTAGTTATAAGGTATCGCTTCTTTGTGTTTTGCTTAGAAAAAAGATAGCTGACTTTGATATGCAAAATGAAGATACAAAGGCAGTCATAACCAATCAAGAGATAAAAGATATGGTTTTGCTCTTCATACCCACAAAAACAAACGAGGTAAAAACTTTAAAAGAGGTAGATGTTAGCATCAAAAAAATTGAGGAACTTGGTTTTTTAAGAAAATTAAAAAATCAAGATGGCGTTTATGAGATAAAACGCTCCATAAAAGCTTTTGTAGATGCGCAGTGGCTAAATGAGCTAGATGTAAAACTTCAAGAGTATAGAGAGGTTGAGGGTTGATGGAGCAAAGATTTGATTTTGCCACAGATGATACAAAAGCAGGTTTTAGACTTGATGCATTTGAGTTTTATAACTGGGGTACGTATGATGGGTATTTTAGGTTAGAGTTAGGTAAAAACAACGCTCTTTTAACTGGCGATATTGGCTCAGGTAAATCAACAGTAGTAGATGCATTAACCACTCTTTTAGTTCCTCATCAAAGGATAGTCTATAACAAAGCAGCAGGTGCTGAGAGTAAAGAGAGAAGCCTAAACTCCTACATACTAGGAGAGTATAAAAGCTCAAAAGATGAAAACTTCACATCTGCTAAGGCAGTGGCACTTAGAGATGCTACCAACACCTTTAGTGTTCTTCTTGCTAACTTTAAAAATGATGGTTATGATGAAGAGGTAACCATTGCACAGTTTTTATATATATCTAACTTACAGGTGCATAAGTTTTTTGTGGTTTGTAAAAATACACTTAGTATCAAAAAAGATTTTTTTGATTTTAAAGATATAAGAGAGTTGAAGAAAAATCTTCGCAAGGTTTTACATCTTAATATTTATGATAGTTTTAAGGATTATTCCAAAGATTTTAGGCGGTTGATGGGTATCAAAAATGAGCAGGCATTAAATCTTTTTTACCAAACGGTTTCACTTAAAGCTATTGGCAATCTTACTCAGTTTATTCGCTCGCATATGTTAGAACCTAGTACGATGGATACTAAAATAGATGAACTATGTAAAAACTTTAGTGAACTAAACCACATGCACACTTTAGTTCTTCGTGCAAAGAGGCAGATAGAGCTTTTAAACCCCATAGATAAAGAGGGCAAGAAGTATGAAAATATCTTAGAATCTAAAAAAAGTTTTGAGCTTTATCGAGAAAATCTTAGTGCATACTTTTCTTCATATAAAGTTGAACTTTTAAAAACTAAGATAGAAGAATTAGGTATAGAAAAAAGCAAAAAATTATCTCAAAAAACTACAACTCAAATAACTCAAGATGAACAAAATGAAAAACTTTTAGAGCTAAAGCTAGAGTTAAAGCAAAGTGGTGGAGATAGACTAAACTCCATAGATAAAGAGATAGGTTTTCATGAAAAGTCTATGCAAGATATAAAAAAATCAAACAAAATTTACAATGAGCTAGCCCATAAACTAAAACTTCCAACAGTCTCAAGCGAGCATAGATTTTTAAACAACCTAAATGATGCTCAAAAGAACTATGATAATATTAAAAATTTATCTGATGGTTTGCAGGAGAAAATCATCATATCAAAGGGAGCTTCTAAGCGTTATGAGGAACATTCACTAGAGCTACAAGCGGAGTTAGCATACCTAAAAAATCATCACTCAAATATACCTCATAAAATCTCTAAAATAAGAGATAATATGGCAAAAGAGTTGGATTTGAGTGCAGATAAACTTCCTTTTGTTGGAGAGCTTTTAGAAGTGCAAGACAAAAACTGGGAAGGAGCGATAGAGAGAGTGCTACATAGTTTTGCTCTGTCGCTTTTAGTAGATAGTGAATATTATGACAAGGTTAGTGAGTATGTTGAGAGGACAAACTTAAAGGGCAAACTTGTATATCTAAAGGTACAAAAAGAAAAAAATAGAGATAGGTTTGTAGAAATTTTGCCATCATCACTACTAAATAAGATAAATATCAAATCAACATCCTCGCTATATGACCCACTTAAATCTATGCTAGATGAAAGATTTAATATCCCATGTGTTGAGAATATGTCGGATTTTAGAAAGTACAAAAAAGCACTTACAATTAGAGGGCAGTATAAGGCTAGTCTGTCTCGACATGAAAAAGATGACAGAAGAGCTATCGATGACAGTAGAAACTGGGTTTTAGGTTGGGATAATGCCACAAAACTTCAACAAATTCAAGAGGACTATGATAAAGAGCTAGAAAAGATCGAGTTTATGGCTCAAAAGATAAAGAGCATAGACAAACGGATGAGAGAGATAGAAGAGCTAAGAGATAATCTCAGAGATATACTTAAATTTGGGGAGTTTGCTAATATAGATTGGTACATGTACTCTAAAAAAATAGAGATGCTTCAAGGTGAAAAAGAGGAGCTTCAAAAAAGTAGTGATATTATAAAAGTATTGCAAGATAAGATAACAGAGATAGTTCAAAATATAAAAAAAGATAGAGATATACTAGATGCCTTGATAGAAAATATCGCTAAACTTGATAGCACGATACAACTTAGAGAGCTAGAACTAGGCGAAGCAGTTTTGCGAGTCCAAAATGCAGATGATTTAGATAGTGTAAAAACAGAGCTAGAAAAACTAAGTAGTGAAATAGTAAGCGATAAATTAAATTTGAATAATATTAAGATGAGTGAGTCAAAATTAAGAGTGCATATTCAAAAACAGCTAGATTCTATGAGTGGGATGATAAATCGCTCCTCACTAAGCATCATAAAACAGATGAGTATTTATAAAAATGAGTTTGCAGTGGAATCTAAAGAGTTTGATAGTGCCATAGAATCTCTTGATGAGTTTAGGCAGAAGCTAGTTGAGCTTAAAAAAGATGACCTGCCTAAGTGGGAGAAAAGATTTAAAGAGCTGTTTCGTGAAAAAACTATACAAAATATAGTGCTTGTTCAAACAGAGTTAGAGCATCAAGCAGACGAGATAAAATTTAAGATACAAAAAATTAACAACTCACTCAGAGATATAGAATACAGTGATGGAACATATATAGAGTTGATGGCCCAGAGGTCAAAAAATATTGAAATAAGAGAGTTTAAAGAGAGTCTTAAACACTCTATATCTGGGTCTATAAATGATGAAAATCTCATTGAAGAGTCTAAGTTTTTAGAGATAAAAGCTATTATTGAAAGACTCAATGGCAGAGAAAATCATAGTGATATAGATAAAAAATGGCGAAAACTTGTAACAGATGTAAGAAACTGGTTTGACTTTTCTGCGATGGAGAGGTTTAGTAGTGATGGCAGTGAAAAGGAGTTCTATCCCCATAGTGGTGGAAAATCTGGCGGTCAAAAAGAGAAACTAGCATACACAGTCTTAGCCTCATCTTTAGCATTTCAGTTTGGGCTAGAGTATGATCAGATAAAGAGTCGTTCATTCAGATTTGTGATGATTGATGAAGCTTTTGGAAGAGGAAGTGATGAGAGTAGTCGCTATGCTCTTAGACTATTTGAGAAACTAAACCTACAATTACTTGTAATAACTCCAAAACAGAAAATAAATATCATAGAGCCATTTGTAAGCAGTGTCCATTTTGTGCATAACCAAGATGGAAAAAACTCTTCCCTTCTTTCTATGAGTATTGAAGAATTTGTGAAAAATAAACAAAAAACTAGTAATTCATGATGAAATTTTATGACAAACAAGAAATATTTTCTAAAGCTTTAAAAATCTACACAAGTGGAAAAGTTTTTGTAGATTTTATAGAAGCTAGTGAACTTTTTCCTCTGGAGTTAAAGCTAAAGAAATTGAAACAGAGTGATTTGCAGAGCGACTTTTCTAGTGTTAGAGATGAGCGTAACCTTTTACAAAAAGAGGGGTTAGAACTCGTCTATAAAGAGTTTAATTTTAAAACTTTGGGTACTCAGTTGCTTCCTATTGCTGTACTATTTCAAGATAGAGATGTATTTTTGCAGTTGATAAAAAAAACTCAAGAATTCAATCGTTTTGAAATATATTATGAAATGATAATTAAAAATTTTTTTAGCTTAAAAGAGATGCTATATGCAAAGCCATTTTTAGTGATAGAATATTATGATATTTGGGAGAGGCTTTTTAGTGTATGTAATTTTTTTATGCTAAATCCACGACCAAATATCTATGTGCGAGAGCTTGGCATAGAAAATATTGATACAAAATTTATAGAAAAATATAAAAAAATACTAGATAAACTTTTTACTATCTTACTTGATGAAGATAGTATCAATAAGGAGATAATAACACTTTCAAACTATGGGTTTGAAAAAAAATATTATTTAAAATATCCGCTAGCAACTGTACGATTTAGGATACTTGATGGTTCGCAAACGATAGCAGGACTTAGTGATATCTCTCTAAATATAGATGAATTTAAAAATTTGCATCCTAAATGTAAGATTGTTTATATAGTGGAAAACAAGATAACAACACTATCTTTTCCTCCCCTAAAAGATTCTATGGTTATCTTTGGAAATGGTTATGGGGTTGAAGTTTTAAAAGATGTAAATTGGCTTCATAATAAAAATATTTTTTATTGGGGAGATATAGATAGTGATGGTTTTGCTATCCTATCACAGGTTAGAGGATATTTTGAAAATACAGAATCCATCTTTATGAACAAACAAACTATTGATGAATTTAGTCATTTTAGCATTGTGGCAAAAACTAAGATAAAAAAAGAGTTAAAAAATCTTACAGCAGATGAACAATTCGTATTTAATAAAGTTCAAGAAAATAATTTTAGGTTAGAGCAGGAAAAGATAAGTTTTAGCTACATTAAAAGAATCTTGACTAATAGGTTTTAAAGTAATTTTTAGGCATTATACAAAAAAATATTATGAGGATAATATATAGTGAACGCAATTGCAATAAAACACAATGATGAAATTATTGATCTACAAACTGCTAAAGAGCTTGGGTTTGAGGGTGAACAGATTCATCTTGATAACTCAGAGGACTCTTTAGAAGTACTTCGCCATTCAACAGCACATCTTATGGCTCAGGCTATAAAGTCTCTTTATCCAGATGCAAAGTTTTATGTTGGACCAACTGTAAAAGAGGGTTTTTACTATGACTTTAAGACTGAATCAGAAATAGGTGAGGGTGACTTAAAGAAAATTGAGAAGCAGATGTTATCATTTGCTAAGAAAAAGTATGAGATACAAAAGTATGAAATCTCTATGGATGAAGCAAAAGAAAAGTTTAAAGATGATCATTTAAAACTTTCTGTAATGGAAAGAATTCCTAGTGACATAGTTTCTATCTATAAGCAGGGTGAATTTGAAGATCTTTGTCGTGGACCACATCTGCCAAATATAGGTCTTATCAGATACTTTAAACTAACTAAACTATCTGGTGCCTACTTAGGTGGGGATTCCAAGAACGAAATGTTGACTAGGATTTACGGGATTGCATTTGCAGATAAAGAATCGCTAAAAGCGCATATGACAATGTTGGCAGAAGCTGAGAAACGCGATCATAGAAAAATTGGTGGTGAGATGAAGCTTTTTACTTTCCGTGAAGAAGTTGGAGCTGGTTTTCCTATCTGGCTTCCTGCTGGTGGAAGACTTCGTGCAAGATTAGAAAGCCTTCTTTTTAAAGCACATAGAAAACGTGGTTATCAGCCTGTTCGTGGACCGGAGATGCTTAAAAGCGACCTTTGGAAAACTTCAGGTCACTACCAAAACTATGGCGAGAACATGTACTTTACCTCAATTGACGAAGTAGAGTTTGGTGTTAAACCTATGAACTGTGTTGGTCATATTAAAGTATATGAAGATGAATTACACTCTTACCGTGATTTGCCGATAAAATATTTTGAGTATGGTGTTGTTCACCGTCATGAGTTTACCGGTGCGTTGCATGGTCTGTTCAGAGTTCGTGAATTTACTCAGGATGATGCACATATTTTCTGCAGAGTAGATCAAATAGAAGAACAAATCATTGAAGTTGTAGATTTTGTAGATAAAATCATGTCAACATTTGAGTTTGATTATGAGATGATGGTCTCAACTAAACCTGAAAAAGCAGTTGGAAGTGATGAGGTGTGGGAAGTTTCTACACAGGCGCTAAAAAATGCAATGGACAAAAACAGCCTTCCTTATGAAATTGATGAGGGTGGTGGAGCTTTCTATGGTCCAAAAATTGATATCAAAATAACTGATGCAATCGGACGTGAGTGGCAATGTGGTACAATACAGTTAGACTTTAACTTACCAGAGCGTTTTAAACTTGAATATAACGGTGAAGAGAATGATAAAATTCAGCCAGTTATGATTCACAGAGCAATTTTAGGTTCGTTTGAGCGTTTTATTGGTATATTAACGGAACATTATGCTGGGGAATTTCCAATGTTTATCGCTCCAACGCAGATTGCGATAGTTCCAATCGCAGATACTCATCATGAGTATGCAAAGGAATTAGCGGATAAACTTATCGATATAAATGCCGATAGTGAAATATATTCTAAAAATGATTCTTTAAACAAAAGAATTAGAACAGCAGAAAAAACAAAAGTTCCTATGCTTGTTATCATAGGTGATGAAGAGGTTGAAGGTAAAACTGTTGCAATTCGCGATAGAAGAACTAGAGAGCAATATAACTTAAGCCAAGAGGATTTCTTGAAGCTTATACAAACTAAAATAAATGAGGTAAATTTTTGAGTAAAAAAGACCGTGTCATAATGAATGACGATATCCGTGTTGATGAATTGCGTTGTAATGTAGATGGGGGAGAGTCTTTAGGAATTATTTCTACTGATGAAGCTATGAGTAAAGCAAATGAATTGGGTTTAGATTTAGTTCTTATAGCTCCAACTGCAAAACCACCAGTTGCTAAGATCATGGACTACGGTAAATACAGATACCAAGAAGAGAAAAAACAAAAAGAGCAAAGAAAAAATCAGGTTAAAATCGTTGTAAAAGAGATAAAACTATCTGTTAAAATCGCTGAAAATGATGTAGCCTACAAAGTTAAACACGCAAGAGAGTTCTTAGAAAAAGGCTTTCATGTAAAATTTCGTGTATTCTTAAGAGGTCGTGAAATGGCTAATCCAGAAGCTGGTAGAGAAGTTCTTTTAAGAGTTTGGCCAATGGTTGAAGATATTGGAACTATGGAAAAACCGCCTAGGTTTGAAGGCCGTTACTACAACATGTATGTTCTTCCTCAAAAGTAGCTAATAGCGATTGCGTAGCAAATTTTCTTTAGAAAAGTAGTTTTTATACTACTTTTTTGAGATTTTAAAATCTACTCAAGTGGATAAAGGTTCTTGTATGAACTTTCTTAAAATACATTCACTTCCATTTTTCTTATTACTAACTTCTTTATTGTTGGCACTATCTTCAGAACTTACTACAGCATATTTGCGTTATGAGCGTAGTTCTATAATAGATGGTGAGTTATGGAGACTTTTAAGTGCCCATTTAGTTCATGCAGGGTGGGAACATCTCTGGATTAACCTTTTTGCTCTAATTATCATATGGGTACTCTTTAAAAATTTTCTCAGTACTTTTCTTTGGTGGTTACTTACACTACTAAGCACTCTTTATATATCCATATCTTTTTTTATCTTTATGAATCAGCTGGAGTGGTATGTCGGATTATCCGGAGTTTTACACAGTATGATGGTTTTTGGCTCTATTGCCGGATTGATTTACAAAAGAAAAGAGTTTGCTTTGCTTCTGTTGTTTATATTTGCAAAGGTTCTGTTTGAACAATTTTACGGAAGCTTTTCTTCTGATATTATCATGGCTGATAGTGCTGTAATTGTTAATGCTCATATGTATGGCGTAATTATAGGTGCGATTATTGGTGTTGTTTTGTGGGTGTTAAATAGATACAGACTAATTAAGCATAAAGCAGATTAGTCTGTAATATTTTATTTACGACGAGCTAGAAGAGTTCCCATACTAAATAGTCCTAAGACTAACAGTGAGTATAAACTAAATGAACCTCCACCGCCGCCACTAGAGCCAAGTGCAATAAAACCACCGAAAACACCACCTGGATCTTTTACTTCAGCATTAGCAAGTCCATCTGCATCATTATCTCCACCATCTTGAATTGTAAGCTGTATACAATCATGACCAGTAGTAAGCCCAACTGTATATGTATCTGACCCAGGAGCTGGACAAGCACCAGCGGTAGAAGCTGCTGAGTGAACGGCATTATCAGCGTCAATCACAAAGTCACTCCAAGTAGAGGTATTTGAGTCATATTTTTTATAAGTGGCACCAGCTGGTATGCTAGCACCATCTTGAAGTAAAAATGCAACTTTAACACTTTGCCCAACAGATTCTAATCCAAGTATATCAAAGTCATATAATCCACCTACACTTGTAGAGCCATCAAATAGACCACCTACTCCACTATCTCCTGAAGCATTAAGCTCAGCAGTTGTAATGATTCCATCATCTGAACCTACTGTAAATGCAGTTGTACCAATATTTATCTCAAGACCCTCTTCCGTAGTAATAACAGTAGTTCCTGTTCCTATCACATTGTTTAAAGCATTATTATCAAGATAATCCGGAATACCGTCTTCATCCAAATCTGAATAACCTTCAACATCGTCATTGATACCATCACCATCTGTGTCAGTTACAGTAAGTGTTGGATAAGTCTCCGGTACTTGCAATAGCAGCTTGTTTGTAATCAATAATCCACCAACATCTGTTACTGTTACTTCTATGATATAAATTCCGGGAGCAAATCCATTCGGATTAAACGATATTTTTGAATTATACCAGCTAGTTATATTGTAAGCTTCATCCAATAAGTTATTTAATATTTCAGTACTTGTTTGACTCCAGTCATATGTAAGAGTGTCAGGAGTGTCATCAGTATCATAGTCCTTTGCAATCGCAGATATAATAACAGCACTACTATCGTTATCCATTATACGGATAGGTTTATCATGTTGCTGAGCACTTACTCTTAGAAGTGGATTACCGTTTACTCTTACAAACTTCATGGCATCTGCTGTCATAGCCAAACCGTCGTTGGACTCCTGTCTTATGTAATTACTCTCATCATCTAAGAAGTTGTAAGTTCCTATATAGTTCCACTGCCCCGGATTGACCTTTTGATCTTTTATAACCTCGTACGTGCCATCGGCTGCATAGGTTGTATATTTTACACTGTTACCATTTTCATTCCAGAACCCGTATACCTCATACTTTCCGGTTGTGGAAATTTCAGGTTGCCATATACCGTATCCCGTATCAAAATCTAGTATATTGTATCTGTATCCAGGTCCGAAGTAGGTGACATCAGCAGGAAGACGTCCCCATGATGCTCCTGCCGTATTTACCGCAAAACGGAAGCTATGGACATTATATAGTGCCACATTGTTCGTATCAAGATATATGGTATCGCTTCCATCTTTTGGAAATAGATAAGTCTCATCCGTCACACTTTGCCCATCAGTATCTACTGCTGTAACAGGAAGCTTATAGCTGATGTCTGAGAGACCACTAATCATTGTACGGTCTATAGTATAATGGTATGTCTGTTTCCCTACAGAGGTCATCGCAACAACACCGCCACCGATTGGTGTCAAGTCCAGTGTTACGGAACTAATATTACTGTCATAATCCCGTGCCGTGATGTAAACTTCTGCATCTTCTGTCCCATCATTCATTACCCAGCGTTTCTCTTCAAATCTGCTAAGAATTTTTGGACCAGTAAAGTGGTCAATATCCATATCGCCATCCTGGTCATGACAATTCTTACATATTCCATTTTCGAGAATCCCTGCTCGATCCGTCCCCTCTATGTAAAGGTTACTCTGCTCTACGAGTAGTGGTTTGCCAGAATCTTTTGGAGAAGTAGCCGCATCAAAAGTAGTGGTACCTGCTGCAATGGAATCATAATCACTATTGTAACCCGTAACTCCAGAAAGACTGGCATTAATTTCCAGGGTGCTATAATCGCTGTCACCATTATCTACAATAACTGTCTCATTAATGCTAACAAACTGAACAGCATCTGCTATAACTGTTCCATCAGTACCTTTGTCATTTAACATTACATAGCTCATATTATTGTCACTGAAATTATATGTTCCCAAAGAAACCCAGGTATCGGGAGTACTGTTTTGGTCAACTATAACTGTTGTTGAAAAAATATCAGTACTTTTTATCGTAAAAGGAGCATTTGTAGCTGCACCGGCAACTGCTGGCCAGCGAGCAAACACTTCATAACTTCCACCTTGAAGAACCGGTTTCCATGTTGCTTTTACATACACCTCATAAGCATGTGCAAACATCGGTTTTTTATTTGATGTGTATGGACTGCTTACTAGGTTACCGTCTCTGAACATGTGTGGCTTGGTGGAGCCGTGAACATTATGACAGTTAATACAACGTGGATCACTGTCAACGATGCCATCCCAGTCACTGTCTCCACCATTTGTCAAAGAATCAGAAATACCCATGTGATAAGCATGTAGATTGTTATTACCAGTAGTGGCATTTTTATAATTGGTTTGTACAACCTTATCTGCCCTTTCCCATATAAGCTCCATGTCATGACAACGCGCACAAAGGGATGCACCATCTATTGGGTCTTTGGTTTGTAAACGGTAACTATCCCCCCCACGGGTTCACTACATTATATCTGCCTGAACCCATATTATGTGTTCTGTCATCATAATCGATATGTTTTTTGGTAGGGTCATGGCACTCTGTACACCACTTACTCCATGACCAGTTGCATAAAATCCCCATGTTTTGTTGTCACCTGCAATCATTGGGGCTATGACTACTTTATCTCCACTACCCGCTTGAGGTTCTATTTTTATTGCTCCAATATCAAAACCACAATTAATTGCATCTTTTTGAACTTTTAGTTGAGCTGAACCTGCAGCAATATCAAAAGTTGCCATCTCACTAAATTCAGGAGAATAACCTCTTTGCTCATAATATTTAAGTGTAGTTCCATTTACATCAGTTACAGAGATAAGCAGTGGTTTTTTTCCATCTAGTGTATTACAATTGGAATAGTCCACATCCCACTGTGTAGAGAATTTATAGCTGCCACCGATCGTAATATTAAAGTCCATAGTCATCCAGTCCGATCTTCCCTCTGCATTATTCCATGAATTTGCACGCATATGGTCAACCGGAGCTGCTGCTGCTCTATCCGACCAATATCCAATCGGATTAAAAGTAAATGCTACTGTTCTATAATCTATTGTCTGAGGAGCGGCAACACTTTCAGGTGGAGAATCGTAGTGGGTCGTAGAGGGTCTGTCATCATGACATGTAACACACCACTTCTCTTTACCTGCTTTTAATGTATAGCCGTCACTTTCGTAGATACCTGTTCTAAAGTTAGCTTTGGCGCCAGTTGTAGCAAGCATAAGTGCTTCAGACTCAACACCACCTGGATATGCTCCCCAAGGACTATGACAGTTATCACAGGCCGTTGTTGTTGCTAGGGTATTTCCGTCTCTAAAAACAGGACTAAAAGGGACACTATTGGAAAATTGATAATTTGGATCTGTGTCAATTGGAGGAGTATGACAAACAGCACAATCAGTAATAAGTGGACCTTTGCCACGATAATCTAGATGTGTTCTATGGGCTTGCTCGACGGGAGGTGCAAATTCATTACTGTGAAGATGACATGCTGTACATCTTTTTCCATCAAAATGTGCAGTATTATCGTGTCCATCATTGTTATGATGATTATTTACTGTATGACATACTTCACAAATACCATTATAAAGTATATCCCCATCAGCAAAATCAGAAATATTACCATCAGTATGTGATCTGTCTAAGAAGACAACCTCTTTGGAACCGCTGTTGGGAGTTTGTACGACACTTCGAATTCCTCTGAGATTGGTGGAAGGAATAAAATTGGTAAGATAATCCATATCATGACAGACACCACAGTTTTGAACATGGTGAAATGTATCTTCCGATGAAGCTGTTTGAATAAAAATAAAGTTTAAAAAGAAGATTAAAATTATTGTTTGTATCTTTTTCATAGCTTGTCCCCTAACTATTATAGTATTTTGTTATATTATATTATATAATACATTAAAAAAGTTTAGGGTTAAGATTTAGCTAAGTTAATTAAGAGATTTTGGCTTTTATAGCATCCTCTTCTATGGCATCAGTTACATATTTAATAACAACTATTTTTTCGCTATCGTTTATGTACCACTCTGCTATATGCTCATTTTCAAGATTTTGAAGCTTAGATATATCTACGCTGTCTTGAGGAAGATACAGGTGAGAGTGTTTAGTTGGATTCTGAAGTTTTAAAGTCCATAAAAGCCACAAAGTTGCAATAACTGCTACTGAGATACCTATTGTTTCTCTATCGCTTATACCCCATAATAGTCCTGCTGATGTACCACCTATAAAGGTGGCAAAATATGCAACAGAGTTTGAAATTCCTAAAGCTGCACCTTTTTGATGTACTTTTGCAAATTTAGTAATCATTGACTGAACAAGAGGCTCCATCATATTAAATGCTATGAAAAACATTACAACACCAACTATGAAAACAGTGCTAGAAGTTGTAAGTCCCATTATTAAAAATGAGCCGATAAAAAGTACAATAGAGAGTAAAAATATCTGTTTTGATTTATTGTATTTTTCACCAAATACTGCTGCCGGACCCATAGCGACTAAACCAAAAATCATAGCGGGCAGGTAAGCCATATATAAATCACTTTTTTCCCAAGCAAAATCTGTGCTGGTAAGGATTATAGGAATAAGGACAAAAGCGATAGTCATAAGACCTTTTTGCATGGCATTGATGACAATCATATTTAAAAGATTAGGGTCTTTTAAAATATCAGCAGTGCTTGCTGTTGCATGATATGTATGTTTAATTTTAGGAGGAGTAGGAACTTTAGTAAACAGAAGTACTATAGCAAGCACTGCTAAAACAGCTGTAATAATAAATAGAGAGGCAACTCCGTATTTTGCACCTATAACAGGACCAAGACCCATAGCAAGAGCGAAACTCATTGCAATTGAGCCTCCCATGATTGCCATAGCTTTACCGCGAATCTCTTCTGCAACAAGATCTGAAATCATAGCTGTAATAACTGCACCGATAGCACCGGCACCTTGAAGAAATCTACCAATCATTAGCGTGTATATATCAGTTGAATATGCACATATGACAGAGCCAACTAGAAATATTAGAAGACCGACCAAGAGAGTTGGTTTTCTACCTATTTTATCACTCATCGTTCCAAACGGAACTTGAAAGATTGCTTGAGTCAGTGCATAACCACCAACAACTATACCGACTAAAAGAGGAGTAGAACCTTCAAGTTCTAGAGCGTAAATCGAAATAACCGGTAAAACTAAAAATAGACCTAAAAATCTAAGTGATAGAATTGCTGAGAGGGGAAAGACTTTTTTAAACATTATGTACCTTAAATATTATATAATGGTGGCATTATATTAAAAAGATTGTTTACTCAAACTTTGTGAATTAAAAATAGTTATGTTTAAAGTAAATTCTAAGGATTACATGTGAAATTAGTATTAGCAACATCTAATAAGGGAAAAGTTAGAGAGATAAAAGCACTTTGCAAAGATTATGAGGTTATCCCATATAGTGAACTCATTGATGAATTTGAAATAATTGAAGATGCTGATAGCTTTAAAGAGAATGCTCTTATAAAAGCCAGAGCCGTTTTTAAGGCGCTTAAAGACGATGATGTAATTGTTTTAGCAGATGACAGCGGAATCAGTGTTGATGTGCTAGATGGTGCGCCTGGAATATATAGTGCAAGGTATGGCGGCAAAAATGCAAACGATAAAGACAACATGTATAAACTGATAGAAGATATTAAAGCAAAGAGTGTGAAATCTTCGCCTGCACATTATACTGCTGCTATAGCGATAGTTACAAAAAATACTGAGTATTGTGTTCATGGCTGGATGTATGGAACTGCTATAAGCGAGGCTATTGGAGATGGTGGTTTTGGATATGATCCAATGTTTATTCCATTGGGATATGATAAAACTTTGGGTGAACTGGATGATGAAATAAAGAAAAAGCTATCTCACCGTTCTAAAGCGTTGAGTTTGGCAAAAATAATTCTACAAACTTTATAGAATTTTTTTGCTTAGTGTATAAAATGAGTATTCAATTTTATTTAGAAAAACATGTAGTTTTGAGTTGTATCTTTGTAAAGTCTGCATGAATTCTCCTTATAAAGTATATTCTCTAACTTATGAATTAATCAGAGGGTTCAATTATAAGTATTACAAGCAAAAAATATTCCAATGTTAAATAGTGTTTAATTAAACACTATTAATAAAATTACTCCAAAGATTATTCGATAAACACCAAAGGCTACAAAAGTGAAGCTTTCTAAAAATTTTAGAAATAGTTTTATTGTCAGATAAGCAACTATAAAAGACACAACAAAACCTACAGCTAAAGTTACAAGGTTGGCATCACTAAACTCTTTATAGTGTTTTAACAAGTCATAAGCAGTAACCGCACTCATTACAGGAAAAGCAAGTAAAAAACTAAATTCTGCACTGGCTTTTCTACTAAGTCCGACAAGAAGAGCACCTATAATTGTAGAACCTGCTCTACTGGTTCCAGGGATAAGCGCAAAGATTTGTGCGAATCCTATTACCAAAGATTGTTTAATAGTTACATTTTCGACATCTGTTACAGTTTGCTTCTCTTCATGTATAAAAAATTTCTCAACTATTAAAAATATTATTCCGCCTACTATAAACATTGTGGCTACGATAGTAATACTAAACAGCTCTTTTATCTGCGAAGAGAAAATAAACCCGACAACACCGATTGGAATAAAGGCTAAAAATACTTTCGTCCATAGGTTAATATGTTTAATTGTGAATTTATCTTTATAGTTAAATATAACTGCAAAAATGGCAGCAAATTGAATAATAACCTGATAAGCTTTTGTTACAGCAGTTTGATCAATACCAAGAAATTCGCTAGCTACTATTAGGTGTCCGGTTGAAGATATAGGTAAAAACTCCGTAAAACCTTCAATTATTCCTAAAAGTATTGAATCAAATATAGTCATTAAAACCCTTATATATTACATGTCAATTATCTTAGTGAAATTCTAGCATAAAAATAAAGAGTCAATTTAAGTTATTTAGATATAATACTCGGTTTTAAATTATAATCTCTTAGGAATTTTTACATGTTACTTTTTACACCTGGTCCAACTCCAGTCTCTCAAAATGTTCGCAATGCAATGAGTGATGAGACAATGCATCACCGTACTCCAGAATTTGAAGCTATTTTTGAAAAAACAAGAAAACATCTTTTTAAGCTTTTTAATACTGATGAAGTGGTTATGCTTGCTTCTAGTGGAACAGGTGCGATGGAAGCAGCTGTTATAAATTTATGTCATAACACTCTTTTAAGTGTTAACTCCGGAAAATTCGGTGAAAGATTTGGAAAAATTGCACTTGCTCACAGTTTGAAAAATATAGAGATAAAAAATGATTGGGACACGCCAGTTTCTGTAGAAGAAGTAGTTGATGCAGTTAAAGCAAACAGTAATATTGACGCAATTGCGGTTCAGATAAGTGAATCAGCGGGTGGTTTACGTCATCCGGTTGAAGAACTTGCAAAGGCTGTAAAAGAGATCAATCCAAATATTATGATTATTGCTGATGGGATTACTGCTGTCGGTGTTGAAAGAATTGATGTGACAAACATTGATTGTTTAATTGCTGGAAGTCAAAAAGCACTTATGCTTCCTCCTGGGCTTTCAATCCTTGGACTAAGTAACTCTGCAATTGAGAAAATTGGAGCTGGTAAGGGTTACTACCTAAACCTTGCCTCTGAGATTAAATCACAAAGAAAAAATACAACTGCTTATACAGCAGCGACTACTTTAATTATCGGTCTTTTAGAAGTTTTAGAGACTATTGAAAAACAAGGTGGAATCGGTGTACTATATTGTAACACAGCTAGACGTGCTAAAGCTACTAGAGCAGCACTTGAAGCAATAGGTTTACATATCTATCCATCTACTCCTGCAAAGAGTATGACAACTATAGATGACGCTGATGCATCAAAAATTCGCGCAGCTTTAAAAGAGGAATATGGTATAAATGTGGCCGGTGGACAAGACCATCTAAAAGGTAAAATTTTTCGTATAAACCAGATGGGACTAATTGAGACATATGAGTCTATTTGGGTTGTAAATGCAATAGAACTTATACTACACCGTATGGGACGCTTAGAGTATTCGGGAACCGCCTCAAAAGTGTTTAATGAAATGTATTTTAAAACTGCATTAGAAAAAAAAGAGATATAAATGATATTAGAGCACGAAATTCCTAACGGAAGTAAACTTTACTTTGGCGAAAGTGCAAAAGTAAAAAGAGAGATAGAAAAAGTAGCCTCTGATATTTTAGATGCAAATGGATTTTTTGAGATAGTTACCCCTGTGTTTTCATATCACCAGCATCTAAGTATTGCAGATGAAAAAGAGCTTGTAAAAGTAAATGATGAAAAAAACAACTCTATCTCTTTAAGAGCAGACTCTACAATAGATGTTGTTCGTATCATTGAAAAAAGACTTGGAAGAAACACAGAGCAGAAAAAGTGGTTCTATGTTCAACCTGTTTTTACTTATCCAACTACAGAACAGTATCAAGTCGGTGTTGAGTTTATGGGCGAGAAAAAATTATCTTCAGTTTTAAACATTGCTGTAAATATTTTTGACAAGCTTGAAGTCACCCCACTTATTCAAATCTCAAATATGAAAATACCGCAAATTTTAGCTGACATGTTTGATGAATTGACTCTAGATGATTTTAGACATGTAAA
Source organism: Sulfurimonas sp. (assembly GCA_021648285.1). Taxonomy (GTDB): domain Bacteria; phylum Campylobacterota; class Campylobacteria; order Campylobacterales; family Sulfurimonadaceae; genus Sulfurimonas. The sequence goes on from JAKITC010000013.1 coordinate 22,094, forward strand.
TATAGAGAAGTTCTTAAATCTTAAAGTTGAATGGTTAGAAAAACTTGTATATCTTCAACATGTAGAACAGGTTGAAGAACTTTTAGAAATGGTACCAGAGTCAATCAAAGTAGAACTTATCAAGATGAAAGAGTTGTGCCAAGAGATAACATGTGAGAAAAGTGTTTTAGCACCTATGTATTATGCAAAAATGCTTTACTATGATGAATTATTTTTTAGAGTGATTCAAGATAATGAAGTATATGCTCGCGGTGGAAGATATAAAAATAATGATGTGAGCTCTGTAGGGTTTGCAATATACACAGATACAATAATTGAAGAGAAAGTAAAATAATGATAAGAATCAAAATTCAAGGCAGCGAGGCACTAACCCTCAACCAAGGAGGACATGATGGCGAGTCGTAAAGCAGATTTAATAGTAGGAATCCAGTGGGGCGATGAGGGAAAAGGTAAGATAGTTGATAGACTTGCTTGTGAGTACGATATGGTTTGTAGAAGCCAAGGTGGTCATAATGCCGGTCATACTATTTGGGTAGATGGTGTGAAATATGCACTTCACCTTATCCCATCAGGTGTACTTAATCCTAAAGCAATTAATGTTGTAGGAAACGGTGTTGTATTATCTCCTGAGTCAATTATAAAAGAGATGGAGCAATTCGAAGGTTTAGAGGGTCGTCTTTATATCTCTGACAAAGCACACTTAAATCTTCCATATCACGCACTTATTGATCAAGCTAAAGAGAGACTAAAAGGCGATAAAGCTATCGGTACAACAGGTAAGGGAATCGGACCCGCATACTCTGACAAAATCAACCGTACAGGTTTTAGAGTTGGAGAACTTCTAAATCCCGCAAAACTTTGCAGTGCAATCATTGACTACTTTAAACAAAACAGAGCTATCTTTGATATTTATGAAATCCCAACTCCTGCTCAAGCTGAACTTCTTGCAGAACTTGAGGGCTACAAAGCTAAGCTTGCTCCATTTATCACAGATACTACGCAGATGGTATGGAAAGCTCTAGATGCAGATAAGAGAATACTACTGGAAGGTGCTCAGGGAACTATGCTTGATATTGACCATGGAACATATCCGTATGTTACTTCATCGGCTACGGTTAGTGCTGGCGCTTGTACAGGCTTAGGAATCAACCCTAAAGACATTGGTAAAGTTACCGGAATTGTAAAAGCTTATTGTACTCGGGTTGGTAATGGACCATTTCCAAGTGAAGATCATGGTGAAGACGGTAAACGTCTTGGTGAACAAGGTCACGAGTTTGGAACTACAACAGGCCGCGCTAGAAGATGTGGCTGGTTTGATGCGGTTGCAACTAGATATGCAAGTCGTCTTAATGGTTGTGATGAGTTAGCACTTATGAAGCTTGATGTTCTTGATGGATTTGATGAAGTAAAAGTTTGTGTTGCTTATGAAGTTGACGGAAAAGAGATTGACTATTTACCTTCAAATTTAGAAGATGTAAAGCCGATTTACAAATCATTTAAAGGTTGGAATAACTCTGTTGGAGCAAGAACTTTTGATGAGCTTCCTCAATCAGCACAAGATTATGTTAAAATTATTGAAGAGATTTCAAAAACAAAAGTAGGAATTATTTCTACTTCTCCAGAGAGAGATGATACAATAATACTTTAAGAAGGATATATTTGTGAAGACTCGCTTCAGCTCATTAGTAAAACTTAAAAAAAGTACTATGCAGCGTAGTGAACGAGTTATGCAACAAGCTAATGCTGACCTAAACAGTGCTACTATAGCACTTCAAATGTCATACAACTCTTTGGAAGATGTAGAATCGCCCAGGATTGGAATAATGGGCGACATGTTGGCTTCAAGAACTCTGCTTGATTCACAAAGAGGAGTTATAGAGCACAATAGAGAGTGGGTTGGTTTTGCAGAAAATCAGGTAAATCTGGCAAAAAAGCAACTTAAACTTGATATGATTGAGCATGAAAAATTTAAGTATTTAGAGTTAGAAGAGATAAAGAAAGAGATAAAAAAGAAGAAACTCCAAGAAGTAAAAGATTTGGATGAAGTTGCTTTAATGACATACAAGGGAAAAGACAAATGATGAAATTACTTTTACTGAGCCTTTTTACATTAACATCACTAACTGCACTAGAGACTAACGATAGACTTTTTGAATGTACTGAGATTTTTAAAGCAAGAAAAAGTGAACTTCTTGTAGAACTTGAAAGAATTGATGAACAAAAACAAGCGTTAAGTGCTTTAAAAACTGCAACAGAAGAGCTGCTTAAAAAAAGAGAAACAAAAATATCTCAAGAAGAGGAAGTTGTTGAGAGAAAACTGACAGAGATTTCATCCAAAGAAGAATCTATTAAAAGAATACTTCAAAAAAATGAAGCTGTTTTGAAAGAAACAAAAAATATAAAAATGAATAATATTGCCCAGACTTTCGCAAAGATGAAAGCAGCCTCTGCAGCGAATATTTTATCTGATATGAATCCGGTGGAAGCTGTTTTAATTCTAGCTTCGCTCAAGCCCAAAACAGTTGGAAAGATTCTAACAAAGATGGATCCAAAAAAAGCCTCAGCATTAACACTGCTTTTAGCAAAATAATTATTTATAAAAATAGTTTTACTCTAATCGTAAACTAACCTTACTTATTGTAAACTACCGAAATTTATTTTAAAATAGGGTCCATCGATGAAAATATCATTAAAAACTATACCTCATATATCTAGTAAAATTGCAATTGATTTAAATAAAAGTGGTGTTGTGACGATGACAAAAGGTCTTGAGGTAGTTGCCGGGGAAGCTGAGAAAATATTAATTCAAAATGTATATCAAGAGATGGCACTTGAAGAAAAAGTTGATGAGATTTGTGAAGACAATGAAGAAGAGATAGAGTTTAACCTTGTTGATGAGAGACAGCTTTTCTTTATGATTAAGAAAAAACTTGCTCCTGAGTTTGGAATAATTTTAAACTATGAAGAGCGCTACTCAGATATTTCACATAAGATTCTAGATGAGCTTTATGAAGAGGATTTAATTCACTTTGATGTGACGGAAAACCGTATAAAAAATATTATCTATAATGCAATTACATCTTTTATAGCTGAAGCCTCTGAGCTTGATGATGCAGTTATGAATAAAATAAGAACATATAAAAAGAGATACATTCCCGGAACTGATGAATTTGATATTTTATATGAAAAACTTTACCATGAAGAATTAAGCAAGAGAGGTCTGGAGTAGTGAGCATGAAGAAAGTTTTTTTATATCTGGAAAACGGAACTTTTTTAGAAGCTAATAGCTTTGGAACAGAAGATACTGTTGTCGGTGAGATTGTTTTTAACACTTCAATGAGTGGTTATCAAGAGATAATGTCTGATCCATCTTATGCTGGTCAGTTTGTAACGTTTACAGCGCCGGAGATTGGAAATGTTGGTGTCAACTCTCAAGATATGGAGAGTAAAGGTGCTCATGCCAAAGGGATGATAGTTAGAAAATATCAGAAAAGATACTCTAACTTCAGAGCAGAAGGTTCACTGGATGGCTTCTTAAAAGAGCACAATATTATGGGAATCTGCGATATAGATACAAGGTTTTTAACTAAGATGCTAAGAAGTGAAGGTGCTATGATGATGGTGGCTTCTACTAAGATCAGTGATAAAGATGAACTTAAAAAAATTCTAGATAATTCTCCTAGAATCGAAGATGTAAACTATATAGAACAGGTAAGTACAAAAGTTCCTTATAAGCATACTCAGTCAACTTACTCTTATAGAGCTTTTGAATTTGATGAAGCACCAGCAACTCAAGCTAATATAGTTACAATTGATTTTGGTGTTAAAACAAATATATTAAACGAAATTGTAAGTGCCGGGATTGGTGTAGAAGTTATACCAAATGATTTTAATGCAGATGATTTAATAGCTAAGTTCGCTTTTAAAGAGATTGACGGTGTGTTTTTATCAAATGGTCCTGGTGATCCACTTGTTCTTAAAAAAGAGCAAGAGCAGATTAAAAAACTGATTGCTGCTAAAGTTCCAATGTTTGGAATCTGTCTTGGACATCAATTATTATCTATCTCTCATGGGTATGATACATTTAAACTTAAGTTTGGACATCATGGTGGAAATCATCCTGTAAAAAATGTAAAAACCGGTTTTGTAGAGATTACTGCACAGAATCACAACTATAATGTTCCTGATAATATAGTAGAAGTTGCGGAAGTTACACACTCAAACCTTTTTGACAATACGATTGAGGGTTTAAAATATAACGATTCTCCAATATTTTCTGTACAACATCATCCAGAATCTTCTCCTGGTCCAAAAGAGAGTAGATACATCTTCAATGAGTTTTTATCTTTAATAAAAAGATAAAACCCTTTTCAACAACTATTTATTGTTACTTAAGTGTTAAGTTAATGTAAAAAATTAATAAAATTTTCAAATTTGTCAAATTTATGTCAACAATTAAGATTCGTTAAATATTTATACTGTTAATATAACAGTGTTAATCGGTCTGATTAAGTTTATTCTAATTTAAAAAGACTTAATTGTTTTGAATCTTTAAGGAGTCTATATATGGAGAATCGTCCATTAGAGTATGACTATACGGTTGCAAAGATGTTTATGCTTACAACAATTATTTTAGGAATTGTTGGTATGCTCGTCGGTGTTGTTTTAGCTTTTCAACTTGCTTTTCCAGAACTAAACTTAGTTCTAGGTGAAGGATTAGCTGAATATACAAACTTTAGTCGTCTTCGTCCACTGCATACAGATGCAGTAATATTTGGTTTTACACTGAGTGGTATTTTTGCTACTTGGTATTATGTTGGTCAGCGTGTATTGAAAGTATCAATGGCAGAGTCAAAACTGTTGATGTTTTTAGGGAAATTACATTTTTGGCTATATTTAGTAGTAGTTGCATCAGTTGTTGTATCACTTTTAGCTGGTGTAACAACTTCAAAAGAGTATGCTGAATTTGAGTGGCCAATTGATATTGCGGTAGTTGTAGTATGGGTTGTGTTTGGTATAGGAATGTTTGGTCTTATCGGTATTCGCCGTGAGAAATCATTATATATCTCTATTTGGTACTATATTGCTACTTTCTTAGGTATAGCAATGCTTTACCTTTTCAATAACATGGCGATACCTACTGGCTTAGGTGTAAGTACTATCGGTGAATCTGGTATAGGTGCATGGTATCATTCAGTTTCTATGTATGCTGGTACAAATGACGCACTTGTACAATGGTGGTATGGACACAATGCAGTTGCATTTGGTTTTACTGTTCCTATTGTTGCCATGATTTACTACTTTTTACCAAAAGAGTCTGGTCAAGCGATTTATTCATATAAACTCTCTTTACTCTCTTTCTGGGGATTAATGTTTGTATATTTATGGGCTGGTGGTCACCACCTTTTATATTCAACTGTTCCAGACTGGGTACAGACTATGGGTTCAATTTTCTCAGTAATCTTGATTCTTCCATCTTGGGGTTCTGCTATCAATATGCTTCTTACAATGAAGGGTGAGTGGCAACAAGTTGCAGCTTCTCCATTGATTAAGTTTATGGTACTTGGTTCAACTTTTTATATGTTCTCAACATTAGAAGGTCCAATTCAAGCAATTAAATCAGTTAACGCAATTGCACACTTCACTGACTGGATTATTGGTCACGTGCATGACGGTGTCCTTGGATGGGTCGGCTTTATGATTATGGCTGCACTTTACCATATGGCTCCACGTGTATTCAAGAGAGAGATTTATTCTAAGTCTTTAATGGCAGCACAATTCTGGATTCAGACTGTGGGTGTTGTTTTATACTTCACTTCTATGTGGATTGCAGGTATTACTCAAGGTATGATGTGGCGTGCTCACGATGAATTTGGTAACTTAGCTTACTCTTTCATTGATACAGTAACAGTTCTTCACCCTTACTACGCTATTCGTGGTGTTGGTGGTTTATTATACTTAGTTGGTTTCTTAATGTTCGCATATAACATTTATAAAACTATGTCTGCTCGCCCTGTTGAAGAGTCTGAGCTACAAAATGCTTCGCCTATGGGCGCATAAAGAAAAGGATATTATATGTTTCATTGGTTAGAAAAACATCCGTTCTTTCTTGCGGTAGGTGTGTTTTTGGTAATTTCGTTTGCAGGTTTGGTTGAAATTCTTCCAAACTTTGCTCAACAGTCTCGTCCTGTAATCGGTACAGCTCCATACTCTACTTTAGAGTTAGCGGGTCGTCATGTTTATATTAAAAATAGTTGTAATGCTTGTCATTCACAACTTGTTCGTCCATTTAAATCAGAAACTGACCGTTATGGTCACTACTCTTTAAGTGGTGAGTATGCTTATGATCGTCCATTTCTATGGGGTTCAAAAAGAACTGGTCCAGATTTAATGCGTGTAGGTAACTATCGTACTACTGACTGGCACGAAAATCATATGAAAGATCCATCTGGTGTTGTTCCAGGCTCAATCATGCCTGCATACCGTTGGATGTTTACAAACAGTGCTGATATTGATACTGCTTTTGCAGAGCAATTAACAATAGCTCAGTTCTTTTCAGTTCCTTATAACAAACCGGTTCCCATGAAAGATGGGTCTACTACAGTTGTTAAAATGGGAAGCAGTGTTGCAGAAGCAAATGCTTTAGCATTATCTGAAGCAAAGGTAATTGCGGCAGATATGAAAGATCAAGATGTTAAAGATGCAGTAGCAAATGGTAATATTCCTGAAATAGTTGCTCTAATAGCATACTTAAATAGTCTGAAGTAGAGGTTTATAAGTGGATATTGCACAACTTCAAGCTTACGGATACTTTACATTAATAACACTTCTTGTTATTGCACTATATGGATACATATACCATCTATATAGCAAAAAGAAAGATGTTGATGTGTTTGACTATGAAAGTTATAGCAATATGGCACTAAAAGATGGTAGAGATGATACCCCGGTAGCACCTATGTCAGATGACAAGGTACCCCTTGAGGGTTTAAAAGAGAAATAGGAGAGATATATGAATAAGCTTTATCTTTGGGGAATTATTATTACCGTTCTAATGCTGGTATTCACATACATGTCAGTGGCTGGTTCAGAGGGTGGGTTAAATAATGATATCGTCAATATACTTGCAATTACAGGGGCCGTGGCACTTGTAATTATTACAGTTTTTGTTGTAATCAAGTATGTTCGTCAAATGCAAGTAGATAGTGTAACTGGTGATCTTGCAGATGAGAATTGGGACGGAATAGGTGAGTATACAAATGAGGTGCCGACTGGTTGGGCAGTTACATTTTTACTTACTATGGTTTGGGGTATGTGGTACTTTACAGTTGGATATCCTATAAATTCATATTCACAGATAGGTGAATATAATGAAGACACAGTAGCTCACAACACTAAGTTTGAAGCACAGTATAAAGATATTACTGGTGACAGATTGATAGAAATGGGTGAGTCAGTATTCTTAGCTGAGTGTAAAGTTTGTCACGGTATCAATGCTGATGGTATTGATGGCAAGGCAGCAAATCTTAATCAAAGAATTGAAGCAGTTTCTGTAAAATATGTAATCGCTAACGGTGCAAACAACATGAAAACAGACTTCCCTGGTGGAATGCCTCCTATGATGTTAACAGATTCCGCTCAAATTGACGCAGTTGCTGATTATATAGTATCAGGATTTCCAGAAGGTCATGCAGGGGTAGAGGCTTTCTTAATGGGTGGTTGTACAGGTTGTCATGGTGAAAAAGGTGAGGGTATGCCTTTTGTAGGTCCTAAACTTAATGGTTTTGATATTGCTACTGTTACCTCTATTCTTAAAGATGGTAAAAAAGGTGCAATTGGTACAATGCCTAAGTTTGAGAGACTTAATCCTAAACAAATAGAAGCTGTTGGTGCATATATCACTAGCTTAAGTAAATAAGGAGTTAGGTATGAATGAAAACAGAAGCCTATTCGCTCTTGATGGTATAACAGGTATGTTGATTGCAACTGTATTGTTATTGACTATTTTAGTTGTTTTAACTATTTTTAGTCTTGGCACACAAAACGCAAATGCAGCAAACTACTATGATATTAAAGATGAACAGTCAATTAAGATGTTTGGTTCTAAGATTGAAGATCATGTTGTAACTGTAGGGAGTAAATAATGGAAAAAATTATTGCATGGGGTCTGGTATTAATGGCCGCTTATACAGCTTTCATGGTTTTAACACCAAATCACCTTTATATTGGTTAGGAAATTTCATTGAAATTTTCGCGAGGGCTTGTGGCCCTCATCCTCATACTACTGTTTAATACATCACTTGTAGCACAATATCTATATAAAGATGAAGTAATTTTCAACCCTGCTTTTAATGAAACAATTGAAAAATTAGGTTCAGAGCTATACCAAAAAACAGGAATATCTTTAAGAATTGTAATGCTTAAAGAGCTACCGAATAAAATGAATATAGTAGATTATGAAAAAGAGTTGATGAAAGATTTTAGTGAACCTACTATCTTGCTTACTTTTTCAGAGATGAACTCTAAAGTTGATATCTTGGCTAGTGAGCCATCTTTATATGAATATTTTAATAAAAAACAAATTCTTAGCCCTGTTTCATCGCCCGTCCAAGCATTTGTAATAGCACTTATGAATATGGATTTTAGTGACATGACAAGTGGCGGTACAATTCTGCCTCTGCTTGCTCAAAAAGCAAAACCAGGTGAAGTACTAGGCAAATACTCAGGTTCTATGTTTAACGGTTATGCTGACATTGCAGAACAGATAGCAGATAGTAAAAATATTATTTTAGTAAATGCAGTTGGAAGTGCAAATCAAACTAGTATTTTAATTGTAAAAGTATTGTTTTACGGTTTTATAGTTTATGCTATAGTCATGTATACAAAAAGAAGACTTTATTATAGAAGGCAGAAACGTGAGCAAAAGTAACGGTAGATTTTGGCCATACGCAATAGGTGCATCAATCACATTAGTATTTTCTGCCTGTGTTGTTACTGTTATAGTGACTAATACACTTCCTGTTGAGAACAGTGATACGTACATGATGGGCTATCATGAAGCAGATGATAGAGCCAATGAACTTATTGAAGCGGCAATCGCGTTTAATAAAAAGTATAAAATCGAGTACATAACTGATGGTTTGAACACTAAAAGCAGTGTTATCAAATATAAAGTTACTGATATAAACTCTAATCCGGTAGACAATGCAAAAATCAAAGTTGTAGTAACTAGACCAAACAATCATAAATATGATCAAGAACTTAATAATCCGAAATTTGAAAATGGAGTTTATACTTTCGATTCAATTGCACTTGCCCAAGAGGGAAGATGGGATATTATGGCGAAAATCAATGTGAACGATGTTCAAAGATTTTATAATGTAAAAGCTGACACAAGAGCTAAAGAGGCGTACGAGTATTAAGCTTTTATAGGTAAAATAAGCCTATGCAAAAAGCTATAGATACAACAACAATAGTTTTACCTTCCGCTCGTGCTATAAGAGCCGAGCAACTCAGCATTGAAGAGTCAACACTCTTTCTTCCAAACTATATAACCATGAGTGATTTTATATCTAAGCTCTGCATAGTAAAAGATTTTAAAACACCTGATGCAGACAGTAGAGTCCTGCTTCTTTTAGAAGCCTCTGACTTCAACTCATTTAGAAATCTGCAGATACAAAGAAACTTCTTTACGTTCACTAAAAACTCATCATATATATTTAAATTTTTTGAAGAGCTGGCGCACGAGATGTACGATATAAACAATCTAGATACTTCAGATATTTATGGAGAGTATGAAGAACATATAGCAATACTTCAAGAGCTTTATAAAAGATATGAAATGTTGTGCCAGGAGAGAAAAGTCCTTGACAAGATATTTCTGCCTAAACTCTACAGGTTTAATGACATGTACGCAAAGAGTCATAAAAATATAGAGCTACATATAGATGGTCATCTGACAAACTTTGAGTTAGAGCTTCTACAAAAATGTTGTGAGTTAACAGCCGTAAATATAATATTTAGCACTACAAAATTTAACACTAAGATGCAGAGTAAATTTTTAGAGTTAGGGATAGAGCTAGAGGCTGGATTTAGGTATAAGATTTCACTTAATGAAAAAGAGATACTGAGTTCTCAAAAACTAGAGAAAAACAGTGAGGTGACATGTGAGTCTTTTAGTGAGCCGATTTTACAGGTGGCATTTGTCCAAAAGAAGATATATGACTTTGTTAAACGTGGATATAAACCCGAAAATATTGCAGTGATACTTCCTGATGAGGGTATGGCAACAACTATTAAAGCATTTGACGAAAAATCAAACTTCAACTTTGCAATGGGTGAGCCGTATTCTAAAACTAAAATATATGAAAAACTAAACTCTACATGTAAGTTTATTGAGCAGGACTCTAAAGAGAATGAAGCACGCTTAGACAGGGTAGGAGATGAACTCTATATGAAGCTTCTTAGTATCTATTATAAAAAAGGCCAAGAGGTAGATATTTTAGAATTTTTGAAAAATTATAAAGAGAGTTTTCTCAAAGAGAATGTGGGTAATAAAAAAGCTTTGAAAATATTTGAAGAAGAGCTTTACAGTTTTAAAAATATTCTGCCATATATGAAAGATATGACACTGAAATCTCTTCTCTCTGTTTTCTTGCAAAGATTAGCGAGTCGTACACTTGATGATGTAAGAGGTGGTAAAATTACTGTTATGGGTGTTTTGGAGACTCGTTCAGTAAGTTTTGATGCGGTTGTTATTGTTGATTTTTCTGATAACAATGTTCCAAAAAGAAGTGACAAAGATATGTTTTTAAACACAAGCATAAGAGAGATGGCCAATCTTCCAACTATGAGCGACAGAGAGAATCTTCAAAAACACTACTATGAGATGTTGATAAACAGGAGTAAAGAGGTGACAATCTCATTTGTTAAGTCGTCTGATAGCAGCGGTTCAAGGTTTTTAAAACAGCTTAATATTAAAGAAAATAATATACATGTTGAAAGTGATTATGCAGGTATCTTGTTTTGTAAAAACACGATAAGTTCACTTGTAGAAAAAGATGATGATATAAAAGAAGAGTATAGCTTTAAGAACAAAAAACTCTCAGCAACAAGGCTTAAAACTTTTCTTACATGTAGAAGAAAATACTATTACAAATACATCAAACATATATATGGACATGAGATACCAAAAGATATGCCTAAAGAGTACGAGATAGGCTTGGATGTGCATAAAGCACTTCAAGAACTCTACTCTAAAACAAGTTCTTACGATAATGCCGAGCAGTTAAAAAAAGATCTACATGTAGAACTAGACCGTGCATGTGGAGATAGTGAACTTGAGAAGTATCTTATAGCAATTCAGAAGAGAAATCTAGACAGGTTTTGTGATTTGGAAGTTGGGAGATTTGCAGATGGCTGGCAAGTACACAGATGTGAGGAAAAGCTTGAGTGCAATTTTGCAGGTATGACACTAGAGGGTCAAATTGACAGAATTGACAAGCGTGCAAATGAGATACATGTACTTGATTATAAGACGGGTAAATTCCCAATTTATACAGAGAAAAACTTTACTGAGGCAATGGACTTTCAGTTGGAATTTTATTATCTGTTAGCTGGTGGATTTGGTAGTATTGTAGGATGTGGATACTACGACCTAAAAGAGTCTAAAATAGTAGAAGAAGCTTTTTTGCAAGAGAAATTAGCAGTCTTGGAGTCAAATATAAAAGACTTGTTAAACATTGAAGATGTTAATTTTGAAAAATGTGAAGATGCAAAGAACTGCCTCTTCTGTGATTATAAGATTATGTGTGGGAGAGAGTAATGTTTATAAATAACCTAGCTTACGAAGCGAGTGCGGGAAGTGGGAAGACTTTTATGCTTGTTGTGCGTTATCTTAGTCTGCTTTTTGGTGGTGCCGAGGCTGGTAAAATATTGGCACTTACTTTTACAAACAAAGCAGCTTCAGAGATGCAAGAGAGAATAGTCTCTACGTTGGAGGAGTTAGAGAGCAGAGGTGAGCTTGATGAGATAGTAAAAGTTACCGAACTTTCTCGTGAATATCTGCTTGAAAACCGTCAAAGAGTTCTAAATGAGTTTTTAAATTCCCACACAAAGATTATGACTATTGACAGTTTTTTTACTTCTATACTGAGAAAATTTTCTCTTTATGCTTCTTTGATGCCTGATTTCTCAACATTCTCTTCACAGCATGAGTTGAAACTTCTATCACGCTTTTTAAAAGAGGTCAGTGTTGCAGGTAAGAAAGATACTCTTGTCACTCTTTCTCTTCAATCAAAAAAACGACTGACAGATATATTTGGACTCTTGGATGAGTTTTATATCAAGTTTCAAGAGTTAAAACATATAGAGTTTTCCAAACAAAATCATCTACAGTATGAAGAAGAAGCATTGAACTACATGTCAGAGTTGAGAGCGATTGTAGAGTCATGTGACATGGCTTCATCTACAGCTATAAAAGGTGTTCAAGCTGAGTGTTTTGACGATGTGGCTTCAAAGGCTTGGTTATCTAGAGAGACTATGGAGTATAGCACTTATAAAAAGTGTTTTACTCCTGCTATGGATGAACTGCTTGTAAAGATTCAAGAAGCAGTTAAAAATCAAAACAGAGCAAAAGAGCAGAATTTTTTCTTTGCTATAAAAGAGTTAGTTGACATATATACAAAGAGTAAAAAAGTTCTATATATGGATGACAGTGAGCTTAGTTTCTCTGATGTGACAGCACTAGTGTATGAGATTTTAAACCTTATAGACGATAGTGAGTTTTTATATTTTAGACTTGATTCGCAAATAGAGCATATGCTTTTAGATGAGTTTCAAGATACAAGTATTTTGCAGTATGAGATTATGAAACCTCTGATTAATGAGATTACTTCAGGGAGCGGTATATTTGAAAACGGCAGTTTCTTTTTTGTCGGAGATGTAAAGCAGTCTATATATAGATTCAGAGGTGGAGTAAGTTCTCTATTTGGAGTTGTTCAACAAGAGAACAATACACATGTCCAAAAACTTCTGACAAACTACCGCTCACAAAAAGAGATAATAGAGTTTGTAAACACTGTTTTTACAGATAAAATCAATAACTACCCTGCTCAGCTATTTAGAGATGAAGCACAGGGCGGTTATGTAGAAGTTGTACAGAATGATGAGCTTTTAGAAGAGGTTGTTACGCAGGTACAAAGACTTCTAGCTCACGGTGCAAATATCAATGAGATAGCCATCCTTTGTGCTACAAACAGAGATGGTGAGCAGATTAAACAGACTCTAAATGCTGAGCACATTGAAGTTGTAACAGAGACAACTACAAAACTTATTAATCAAAAAAGCGTAAAAGCCTTCTTAGAGTATTTGAAGTACCTATATTTCAATGAAGATATCTACATGTACAATTTTTTCGCTCTTATTTCACAAGATGTAAGAGTAATCAGAAGAGTTGATTTCAATGAGATCGAGATTTTAGATGTTGTTAAAAGAGTAATAGAAGAATATGGACTCTTTAGTGATGATTTTAACCTTATCAGATTTTTAAGCACAGTCTCAAAACAGAGTGATATTGAAGCTCTTCTATTTGAATACGAACGCCTTGATATCAGTGCGGCTGCTTCTGAACTTAACGGTGTTAGAGTTCTTACAGTGCATAAGTCAAAAGGTTTGGAGTATGAACATGTCATAGTAATGGACAGACTAAAAAAAGCTCCTCCTGCTCGTGATGCCATAATTTATGAGTATGATGGAACAACTCTGCAAAATGTATATCTTCGTATAAAAGGGCGAGATGCAATAGATACTCAGTATGCAAATGCTTTGGCAAAAGAGAAGGCTTTAGTTAGAGAAGACTCTCTAAATGCTCTGTATGTTGCTTTTACAAGAGCCAGAGATAATCTGTTTGTTATCTTAAAATCAAAAGACTCTATGTTCGATATTTTAGACTTGACAGTTCAGAATTCTGGAGTTTTGACATGTGTAAATTCAAGCAGTTTGATTGTAACTAGTAAAGATTCAGAAGTTGATAAAACAATAAAAAAACAGACACTAGAGTATAAAAACTTATACTACGGAACTCAAAGCGATATCTTAGCACTTGAAAAAGAGCAACAAGAGGATTTGAAGTCTATAAACTTTGGTATTGCTATGCACTACATGTTAGAGATGCTGGGAAAATTTGATGAGCAAAATATAATTCACGCTAAAGATATGATGATAAATAAATACGGAAATACTTTAGAAGCGTCAGAGATTGAAGATATAGAAAACAGAGTAAAATTACTTTTAGAAAATGAAGAGTTTAAAGCTCTTAGTAGTGGAGAGTGCTATAGAGAAAAGGCTATAAGGTATAAAAATAATCTAAGATATATAGATCTGCTGATTAAGAGTGATTCTGATGCTCTGTTTAACTCTTGGAATATTATAGATTATAAAAGTGCTATATCTTACTCAGAGCATCACTTAAAACAAGTCAGGTACTACGAAAAAGCTGTGAAAGAGATAACTGGTGATGAGGTTAACGGGTATATCTGTTATCTATTAAAAGATGAGATAAAAATCGTAAAAATTTAAGCAGATTATGCTTTGAAAATTTCTACTCTATTTCGTCCATCTTCTTTAGCCTTATAGAGTGCTTCATCTGCTTCAGCAAAAACCATTTGATAATCACTATGCTCTACACGTAAGCTACTTATCCCGATACTCGTTGTAATATTAATGGAAGTTGATTCAAACTCTACAGGTTTAGCAGCAATTGTTTTTAGTATAGTATCTGCCACCTGTATAGATGTGTCTAAATCAGTTTCAGGAAGTATAACGACAATCTCTTCCCCACCATAGCGTCCTATGAAGTCTGTTTCTCGTTGACAAGACTTAATCCTGCCGCTTATTTCTCGTAACACTTCATCGCCCGCCATGTGCCCATAAGTGTCATTAACTAGTTTGAAATGGTCTAAGTCAATCATCATGATTGACATTTGGTGGTTGTAGCGGTTTGCTCGTTTAAACTCACTATCAAGTGTCTCTTCTAGATGGCGTCTATTCCATAAACCGGTTAACATGTCAGTTTGACTTAGTAGTTCTATCTCTTTTGTACGCTCTTTAACTAAGCATTCTAGGCGCTCCTTTTCTTCACGAGACTGCTCAATCGCAGAGTAGTAGATTACTCTAGAGGTATATAGTGCAAAGAAAAGTGCCAGTATACTTGTGAAAATTGCTGTTGTTCTTAGCTTCTTTTCCTGATTTGCATAGGCTGAAGCGTCAATTAAAAGCATTAATTTCACATCTGTATCTTTTTGCTGTATCTTAGAGTTAACCATCGCAAGGTAGGTTAATTTATTGTTAAACGTTGTTAGACCTAATTTCGGTGGATTATTATCATCTAAGTTTTTCTCAATTAGTTGTTTGTCACTGCTAATATATACTTTTAGTTTATCATCAATAATTGAAATTTGTTTAATACTATCTGTTGAATGAACATATGAAGATAAAAAGTCATTTATATCGGTTTTGGTTAGTATGGCAAGAGAGTTTAGTATGGAACCATTTATTGATTTTAGCAGATTTCGTATATCTACTTGTCTATGAAATAAAGATGAACTCTCTTTTGAACCTTTTTTTAGGTTGTATTCAGATATATCTACAGAAAGATCAATAATTCCTACAAGTGTATTATCCTTATATATCGGATAGTAAATTGACATTACTTTTACAAAATCACGTACTTCAAAAAAGAAGGTGTCTAGCTTGCGGTCTCCCTTCATTGTCTCAACAAAAGTTTTCGAAGACAAGACTGTACCTATCTCCTCCTTAAACATCGAGTTTCTTATAGTACCATCCGGCTCAAGATACCTAAATTCAAATATTTCAAGACCAAAAGAGATGTCATTTACCAGCTTTTGAAGATTCATTGTTGATTTTATATCATTAAACCTTTCTATTGCTGAGGAAACTGAATTTGCTACATTTAAAGAATTGATATGCATCTGTGTAAGGAGAAGATTTTTTTGTGTTTTGTAGCTATAGTAAGACAGGTATGAAATACCTATTACCAATGATGCCAACATCATTGGTATTGTATATTTTTTAATAAATGACATTATTTATACTTTGCATTAGGATTAGCTTTTTTGTAACTGTTATATGCTTCGTCTAAATCGTGGTATGACTTGTCCCAACGCTTAGTGTGACAGCTTGTACACATCTTTTTTAGTATTTGTGGATTGTCTTGTCCTGCAAGAAAACCACCTTTTTTAAACTTTTCTCTATTTCTAAATTTTGCTTTAGCCATTTTTACATGAACACTACCTGGACCATGACATCCTTCACATTGAACATTTGCGAGGTGTGGAGTTTGTGCCATATTTACAAAGCCATTTTTTACGCCATAACCGGTAGAGTGACATGTCAAACAGTGTGGGTTGTTTTCGTGTTTAGTCGCAACTAAATTTTCCATTGCACGATCATGAGGATCTTTTTTTCGTCCTCTAAAAAATTTTCTATGACATAAACGACACTTTGAGCTGCTAACATAACGATATTTGCCAGACCCTATCGCGTCATCATACGCCTTGTCACCTAAAGCACTCTTAAGAGGGATCTGTGGCATTGGTGACTCAAGTTCATCAATAACACGTTGATTGGCAGACAGGTCTACTAATAAAAATAGTAATATAATAAAAAATATTTTTAACATTGAATAATTCTTTATTTTAAATTTTATGTATATTTGTAATAATTTTATCATAACAAATATTTTTATTTTATAAAAGTATACTATTTACAAAATAAGCAATAAATAATAATCTTAAAGTAATTTTAAATTCAGCTCTTTGTAAGCTAATAAAGTTATACTTCCACCACTAAAAATAACAACGAAAGGTTCTTGAATGAAATTTACAAAAATTGCAACTCCAGAACAAATTGATCAAAAATGGATTTTGATTGATGCAGAAGGTAAAACTTTTGGTCGTATGATTACAGAAGTGGCTACTATGCTTCGCGGTAAGAATAAACCATATTTTACTCCAAATCTAGACTGTGGTGACTATGTAGTTATCATCAATGCTTCTAAGGCTAAATTTAACGGTCTTGGTAAAATAGCAAATAAAGAATATTTTTCTCACTCTGGTTACTTCGGTTCTACTAAAAGTGTTAAAATGACTGAGCTTTTAGAGAAAAACCCTGAGAAACTATATAAATTAGCTACTCGCGGTATGCTTCCTAAGACTAAGCTTGGTGCTAAATTGCTTAAAAAATTAAAAATTTATGCAGGTGCTGAGCATCCTCACACTGCACAACTAGCTAAGTAAGGATAACCACATGGCAAAAATATATGCAACAGGACGTCGTAAAGCGTCAATAGCAAAAGTATGGTTAACTCCAGGTACAGGTAATATCACTATCAATGGTCTTTCTTTAGACGCATGGTTAGGTGGATTAGAGGCTAAAAAACTTCGTGTTAAACAACCTCTTGTATTATCTAAGCAAGATACATCAGTTGATATCGTTGCTACTACTTTAGGTGGTGGTTTTGGTGGTCAAGCTGACGCCCTTCGTCATGGTATCTCTCGTGCACTAGTTGCATTTGATCCAGCGATTAAAGCGATTCTCAAACCAGAAGGTATGATGACTCGTGATTCACGTGTTGTTGAACGTAAGAAACCAGGCCGTCGTAAAGCACGTCGTTCTCGTCAGTTCTCAAAACGTTAGAACATATTAAATCAATATAATGAGCAAAAGCCCATTATATTGGCAGGGACTTATCATGGAAAGTGCCAAGTGTTAGCACTTCTAAAAGTCCCTACAACCCCCTTATCATGGAGTATGCCATTGGTTAGCATACCTAAAAGCTACAAAAAACTTATTTTTTGAGAAAATGTTATAATCTCTTTAAAAAAAGAGTGACTTTGCAGTACCTATTACTTCTATTTTTATCTATTAACATTTTTGCATCAACATTGCATCTTGCTACATCTACTAATCCATCAAGATTAAACCCAATTTTAGCAACAGACTCAAGTTCATCCGAGATTACAGGCTTTTTGTTTAACGGATTAGTAAAATATGATAAAGATTCATCAACTATAATTGGTGACTTGGCAAAAGAATTTCACTACGAAGATGATAAAACACTTATTTTTAAATTGCGAGAAAATGTTTCTTGGCATGATGGTGAAAAGTTTACTGCCAAAGATGTTGTTTTTACCTATAGTGTATTAATTTCACCAAAAATCAGTTCTCCATATAGTGCGAGTTTTAGATTTGTACAGAGTGTTGAGGCTATTGATGAGTTTACTATAAAAGTTAAGTATAAAGAGCCATATTTTAAAGCTTTAGAGACTTGGATGATGGGGATTTTGCCAGAGCATATTTTAAAAGATGAAGAGAACTTGATGAGTTCGTCTTTTAATACACAACCGGTTGGAACAGGTCCGTACAAACTTTTTCAGTTAGAGTACTCAAAAAATATTATATTGAAAGCAAATAATGATTATTTTGAAGGTCGTCCTAAAATAGATGAAATATCTTTTCATGTTATAGCCGACCCTATGACACGGTTTTTGATGTTAAAATCATCTGCTTTGGATATTGGAGGGATAGAACCAATGCAGTACGAGAGACAGATAAGTAAAGATTTTTTTGATAAGTTTGATATTTATGAACAAATCTCTCGCTCTTATACATATCTTGGTTTTAATCTAAGACTTGAAAAATTTAAAAATCCAAAAATTAGAGAGGCTCTTTCACTGGCAATAGATAGACAAGAGATGGTAGATATTTTATTTTTTAATCATGCAAAAGTATGTACCGGTCCATTTCTCCCAGCTACGAAAGCTTTCAACAAAAATGTGAAAGCACCGATACAAAATATCAAAAAAGCAAAACAGCTCTTAAGAGAGGCTGGTTATGATGAAAAGAACCCATTTATATTTGAGATAGTGACATCAAACTCAAGTGCCATAAGACCTTATGCAGCACAAATAATACAACACCAACTAAAAAAGGTTGGAGTAGTTGTAAACTTACGTGTCATGGAGTGGCAGGCATTTTTAAATATGGTTGTATTTCCTCATAAATTTGATTCAGTGCTTCTTGGATGGGGACTCTCGCCTACTCCAGATCCATATATGTTTTGGCATAGTGACAGCGATAAAAAAGGCGGCTTCAACTTAGTTGGATACAAAAATAAAAAGATGGATAAAATGATAGAAGAGTCTCAAAGTATCATAGATAGAGAGAAGCTGTCTCTTATATGGAAAGAGATGTTTAAAATGATAACGGATGAAAATCCATATCTGTTTTTGTATATTCCAAACTCCATAACTGCTATAAATAAGAATATAAAAAATGTAGAGTCTAGCCCTAGTGGAATTTGGCATAACTACATAGAGTGGGAGAAGTAATTTTATGATAATACTATTTGATTTGGATGGAACTCTAATAGACTCAACAGATGCTATTGTAAGTACTTTTCATCACTCTTTTAGAGTGCACGAATTCGGACATGTAGAAGATAAAGATATAAAAGCTTTGATTGGCTATCCATTAGATATTATGTACAGTGAATTAGGCGTGAGTGAAGATAAAGTTTGGGATTTTGTAGCAACGTATAAAGAGGAGTATAGAAAAATCTCAACTCTAAAAACTGAGTTACTTCCAAATGCTATTGAAGCGGTAAAAATTGCAAGTGAATTTGCAACATTAGGGATTGTAACCACAAAAACAGGGCTCTACTCTAAAATTCTTATGGAACATTTTGAACTAATGGATTATTTTGAAGTTCTAATAGGCAGAGAAGATGTTGAAAATCCAAAGCCACATGAAGAACCGATTCTTAAAGCTTTAGAAAAATTGGATACTAAAAATAGAGAGATTTGGATGATAGGTGATACAAAGTTAGACCTTATATCTGCAAAAAATGCGAATGTAAATTCTATTGGTGTTTTATGCGGATATGGTGAAAAAGATACACTTAAAAAGTTTACAAATGTTATATTAAATGATGTGCTTGAAGCTATTGCTTTTCTTCAAAACAGGAAAAAATAACACACTTTATTAACTAAATTATAAACTGTATAACATCAAGCTATTTTTAAGAGCAACTTGTCTAGAATAAGAGATAATTTGGAATCAAGTATTCTTATGAAAAAAAGAAGGAGAATTTATGCTAGAAATTAGATGGCATAGTCGTGCTGGACAAGGTGCTGTTACTGGTGCTAAAGGTTTAGCGGATGTTATTTCTACAACAGGTAAACACGTACAGGCATTTGCATTTTATGGCTCAGCTAAGCGTGGAGCTGCCATGACGGCATATAATCGTGTTGATGATAAAGTGATTATGAATCATGAAAAATACATGGAGCCTGATTATATTTTTGTAATTGATCCTGCATTAGTTTTCACAAGTGATGTGACTATAAATCATAAAAATACTACAAAATACATTATCACAACTCACCTAAGTAAAGAAGAGTTAATCAAAGCTCAACCGAAACTAGAAGGTAAAGAAATTTATACAGTTGATTGTATCACTATTGCTAATGAAACTATTGGTCGCCCAATTCCAAATACGCCAATGCTTGGTGCATTTATGAAAGTGTCCGGAATGTATGACATAGAGTTTTTTAAAGAGAGTATGAAAAGAATTCTTGCAAAATTACCACCAAAGATCGTTGATGCAAATATGATTGCGATTCAACGCGCTTTCGATGAAGTGAAATAAGGAGTCCATGATGGCAAAAAAAGGATGGGACGAGTTTGAAATCGGAGCTATGCTTCGTACTTTTGACGGAAAAATAGATAACATCGCAGGAACAAGACAAGAAGACAGATCTTATTCAGAAAATAGCTCTTATATGGCAAGTGTTGCTGATTGGAGATTGATTAAGCCGGTATTCAATAAAGACTATTGTATTGATTGTCAATTTTGTTGGATTTATTGCCCGGATGTATCAATCATCTCAAGAGATAAAAAACTAATCGGTGTAGATATGGATCACTGTAAAGGTTGTGGAATATGTGTTGAGGTTTGTCCTACAAACCCTAAGTCACTTCTAATGTTCCCGGAACAAGCAGACGAAGAGACAGAAATAGCTTCGTGGCCTAAAAAAGATGAGGAGGAAGCATAATGGCATTCGATAAAATGGAATTAAAAGATATTGAAGTATGGGATGGTAACTTTGCTGCTGCTCAAGCTTTAAGACAAGCTCAAGTAGATGTTGTTGCTGCTTACCCTATTACTCCATCAACTCCTATTGTTGAGGGATATGCAAAATTCAAATCAGACAACTATGTTGAAGGTGAATTTGTAATGGTTGAGTCTGAGCATGCTGCAATGTCAGGATGTATTGGCGCTGCTGCAGCCGGTGGTCGTGTTGCAACTGCAACATCATCTCAAGGTCTTGCACTTATGGTAGAGACACTTTACCAAGCTTCAGGAATGCGTTTACCAATTGTTTTAAATATTGTAAATCGTGCATTAGCGGCTCCACTGAATGTTAATGGTGACCACTCTGACATGTATTTATGTCGTGATAGCGGTTGGATACAATTTGATGCATTTTCACCGCAGGGTGCATATGACTTAAACTTTATTGCATTCAAAGTAAGTGAGGATCATGATATAAGACTTCCTGCCATTGTGAATCAAGATGGTTTTATGACTTCTCATACAGCACAGGGTGTTCATACTTTAGCTGACGATGATGCTTTTGGATTTGTCGGTACATTTAAACCGATGAACGATATGCTTGATTTTGAACATCCGGTAACTCACGGTGTTCAAACAGAAGAGGATTGGCACTTTGAGCATAAAGCTCGTCAACACAGTGACTTAATGTTAAAAGTTTCTCCAAAAATTGATGAAGTATTTGCTGATTTTGAAAAATTGACTGGTCGTAAATATTCTCAGGTAGAATGCTACGATATTGATGATGCTGATGTTGCAGTATTTTGTTTAGGTACATCAGTTGAAACAGCTCGCGAGGTTGCAGGTGAGATGAGAACTAAGGGTATTAAGGCAGGTGTAATCGGACTTAGAGTTATCCGTCCTTTCCCATTTGAGCAAGTACAAGAAGCTCTTAAAAATATTAAAGCAGTAGCTATACTTGACAGATCTTCTCCAAATGGTGCGCCAGGTGCAATGTTTAATGAAGTTTGTGCAGCAATGTATTCTCACGAGTCATCACCATTAATTAGTGGATATGTTTATGGACTTGGTGGTCGTGATTTAACTAAAGCACATTTAGTAGATTTATATAACGAGCTTCAGACAAATGCTGACGCTGGTAAAGTAACTACTCAATTACAACAGTTTATCGGTGTTCGCGGACCGAAACTTTCGTTTTTATAGGAATATAGTATGAGTGAAATGAAAAAAATAAAAAACTTAAAAGAGTTCTCAACATCAGCGGATCGTTTCGAAGGTGCAAACCTTTTATGTCCCGGTTGTGCTCACTCTATCATTGTTCGTGAAGTATTGAATGCTACAAATGATGATTTAGTTCTAGCTGCATCTACTGGTTGTTTAGAAGTTTGTACAGCAGTTTACCCATATACTTCATGGGACGCTTCTTGGATTCATATTGGTTTTGAAAACTCTTCAACTGCAGTAGCAGGTGCTGAATCAATGTATAATGCACTTAAAACAAAAGGTCGTCTAAAGCAACCAGACCGTAATCCTAAGTTTGTAGCTTTTGGTGGTGATGGTGCATCTTACGATATTGGTTTTCAGTGGATTTCTGGCTGTATGGAAAGAAATCACAATATGATGTATATTGTTCTTGATAATGAAGTATATGCAAACACTGGTGGACAACGTTCAAGTTCAACTCCTATCGGTTCATCTGCTACAACTTCTCCTGCAGGTTCAATCTCTTATGGTGAGAAGATGAATAAAAAAGATATGCTTGGTATCATGGCAGCACATAACATTCCATATGCAGCACAAGTTGCTCCAAATAAATGGAAAGATATGGTTAAGAAAATCCAAAAAGGTTTTGCTACGCAAGGTGCTGTATTTATCAATGCAGTTTCTCCTTGTACAACTGAGTGGAAATTCGACCCTAAAGATACAATGCACATAACTGATTTAGCCACTGATTCTTTAGTATTTCCACTTTATGAAATCATTGAAGGTAAAGAGTTCAATATTACTTACAGACCTAAAAATGTAGTGCCTGTTGAAGAGTATTTAGCAGCGCAGGGTCGTTTTAAACACCTTTTCAGAGATGAGTATAAATACTTAATTAAAGAGTGGCAAGAGAGAGTAGACGCTAACTGGTCTTATCTTCAAAGAAGAGAAGAAGCTAAAGTTTAAGCTTTATAGCTTAGTCACATCTTGCACAAAAATCCAACACGGCAGGCTAGAAGCCTAGCCTTAGTTGGATATTTTGCACAATCTGTATCAAATCTAAAATCTTTAGATTGTTTACTCAAATTTAAATCATTAATTTTTTTACTCAAATTTTTCAATAAATATTACAATATTTAAAACAGATCTGCATGACCAAAAAATACATCTTGTCTGATATCTTTACGCATACTCTCCAAAATATTTTTTGCTTTTATTTTCGTCTGTGCATCAAAATAAATAAGCATATTTCTTGAAAAAACAAAGTCAAATTTACCAAGTGATTTAAAAGATGAATCAAATAGGTTTGCAAGTTTGTATGTCACCTGAGATTTTACAACAGGTTTTAAAATGTAATATTTTTCATCTTCTATAAAGTATTTATGCACAACTGTATCTGTAAGATTACGTATATTCCTCTCTCTATATATAGCTGTTTTTGCCTGCAGTAACGCTTCTGCATTAATATCAATTCCTAGAATAGAAAAATTACTAGGTGATACACCAGCTTCAAGAAGCGCAATAGTAATGCTGTATGGCTCTTCCCCTGTTGCAGAAGGTGCACAGAGTATATTAACTTTGCCATTTGATTTTTTAACTAAATCTACAAGCTCTTGTATCTGTTTAAACTCTCTATAAAAAAATGTCTCATTTGTTGTCAGATAGTCAATTAGCTCCTGCTTTGTGTCATTATCTCGTTTTATAGCATCAAAAAGCTCTGTAAAAGAGTATATATCTCTTATTCTACAAAAAGTAGTAAGCTTGTTTTTCAATATACTTTTCTGCTTCTCAAATGTTATTCCGGTCTCAGATTTGAAATACTCAGCAATGATTTCTATATTTGTAAAATCCTCTGTTTTAACTTCTTTTTTTGATACTTCTTTTGAGTTTTCTTTTTTCTTTTTTAAAAAACTAAACATTAATTACAAAACTCCTTTATTTTTTCTGTGATTTCCTCTATATCAGAAACCTGAATATTAGGCACTTCTTTTCTTACTCGACATGGCATACCATCAACAATAGCACTTTTTTCAGACTCTGTAATGCTTTTTGCTCCATTGAGAGTTAGTTGTTTACAGGCATTTACACCATCACTGCCAATGCCGGTCAGTATTACACAATATATTTCTACATCTTTTGTAAAAGCAACGCAGGAGTTGAAAACAGCATTAATATCAGGATTATAGTCATTGTCCTTTGCAGGTTTATACTTGAAGATAAATTGTGAATCATGTTTTACAACTGTTGTAAAACCTTCACAAAGATATATATGACCAGCTTCAACAATTGTATCATTTTGTGCCATTGATATTTTGTGTTGACTATTCTCTTTTAATCGTTTGGCAAAACTTGGCATAAATCCACTGACCATATGCTGTGCAATAATTATAGTAGTATTTACTAGTAGAGGTAGTGAGTTTATGATTTTTTTAATTTGCCCTGGTCCCCCGGTGGAGGCACCAATTAGGACAAGTTTACTAGGTACGGAATGTTTCAAGTTTAGCGTGTAAGTCGTCTGTCATAGAGTTTAAGTGATCAGCTGCTGATGCAATCTCTTCAACATTACGAGCATTTTGAGAAGATAACTCATTTATTTGCGTGATTTGTGTAACAATTAAATCAACATTAGCTCCGGTTTTTTCAAAATCTGTTACAGTCTTATCGCTTGCTTGAACTGCTGCATCCACAATTGAAACTGTTTCGTTGATTTTTTCTTCAACCTCTGTAGCAGTAATTGCCAATGCTTGAATCTCCTCGGAGTTAGAACTCATTTGACCACTAACATCAGTTATAGATTGAACTATTACATTTATAGTAGCATTAATCTCTGTAAGTGATTTTTGAGTTCTCTCTGCTAATTTTCTCACTTCATCAGCAACAACTGCAAATCCTCGACCATGCTCACCGGCTCTTGCTGCTTCAATGGCTGCATTTAATGCAAGTAGATTTGTTTGCTCTGCTATATCTGAAATAATTTCAAGAACATTTTTAACTTCATTTGCATCAGTTGAGAGTGTGCTCATTCTATCAGAGAGTTCAATTTCTAGTTGTGCACTATGTTGAATTTTTGATGTGAGAGTAACAACTTCATTTCTGGCATCGCCTAGATTTGAATTTGCTTTAATAATATCTTCTTTAGAGTTTTGTGCGTCAGAGATTGAAACGATAATCTCACTATTTATCTCTTTGGCTTTTTCAGTTGCTTTATCTACAACAGTAACAGATTCTTCAACATTATTTCCAACACCTAATGCAGTAGTTGAGAGTTCATGAGAGATTGAAGCATTTTCAGATGAACTTAATTTAGAAGTCTCGATAAGGTCTCTTAACTCTTTTATTAAAGCATTAAAACTTTTAGCCATTTGAGAAATCTCTAAAGGAGCGTTTTCATCAACAGTGATAGTAAGGTTTTTATTATTACCAATATCTAGTAGAGTCTCTTTAAACTTATTGATAGGTTTAACAAGACTGCTGTTTACTAATAAAACTGCTATTATTATAATTATGACAAGTATTATTAGCACATCAACAACAAGAATATTTCTTATGTTGTTTGGCACGATAAGAACTTCTGCTTCATCTATCTTTGAGAGTATTGCCCATTCGAAGTCTTCACCTATTTTAATAGTTGAATATGATGATAGTACAAGATTTCCATTGTAATCAATAACAATTCTAGTATCAGTTTTACCAGAAAGTGCGTCTCTTGAAGCTTCTGTATCAACAGAACCAGTTGAAGGATTTGCGAAAGATGCTTGAAGTGAGTGACCTTTAGGATCTAGGAAACTGTCACTTCTCATAAGTTTATCAGGACCTACCAGATAATCTTCTTGAGAATCGCCATATCCATTGCGGTATTGCATGATTTTATTGATAGCTCCATCGCTGATTTGAAATACTAAGATTGCTTCAAAATTTCCATCAACCATCACTGGAGTACCTAAGAATATTGCAGGAGCGCCATTACTAGGAGCATATGGTTCCATATCTACAAATACTGGTCTCTTAAGCTCTTTAACTTTTCTGTACACTTCACCTAAACCACTATTTTTAAGAGAACCATTTTCTAGATTAGCTCCATAGTCGGACTCTTTAGCAGCTGTGTAAATAACATGACCATATTTTTTATCAATAACAAAGATATCATAATATCCATATTCTTTCATATATTTTTGAAAATAACGTTCGTGAGGGGCAGTTGCTTTTTTTACAATAGGATTATCTATTGGGAAGGGCTTGTTTGAATCAATATTTATTATATGGTCAAATCCATTAATATCGTGTATTAATTGTAGAAGATCTTCTCCATCGGCTAAAACCCTTATATCGCCTATACGCTCAGCAAAAAAGTTTTGAATCTGGTTCTTTTTCATATCGCGAACTGTTGTTAATCTAGCATAACTATTATCCATTAAGGCTTCTTTACTTTTTGTAACTGATACATAGGTAGTAATCAGACCCAGTAAAATTAAAGATATAACTATTAATAGTATTACCTGTATTTTTATAGATATTTTGTTCATGTTTTTATCCTCTTTTTAATTGTATGAGTTTATCATAAAATAATAAAATAAAAATATTTATTTTACGGTCACATATTTGTTATCTTTAATGAAATTAAAAAAGGATACAATTACCCAATTTAAAAAAAGGAAACAGTATGCCATTACTAGATAGTTTTACAGTTGATCATACAATTATGCCAGCACCGGCAGTTCGTCGTGCAAAAGGGATGAAAACGCCAAGTGGAGATGATATTACAGTTCTTGATTTAAGATTTGTTAAACCAAATAAAGAAACTCTTTCATCTGAGGGTATACATACTTTAGAGCATCTTTTTGCAGGATTTATAAGAAATCATCTAAATTCAAAAAAAGTCGAGGTTATCGATGTTTCTCCAATGGGATGCAGAACAGGTTTTTATATGTCAGTTTTAGGAACACCAAGTGAGAAAAAAGTCGCACAAGCATGGAAAGCATCTATGGAAGATATTTTAAAAGTAAAAAGAAAAAAAGATATTCCGGAACTTAATGTTTATCAGTGCGGAACATACAAGATGCATTCACTTAAAGATGCAAAAAGTATAGCTAAAAAGGTACTTAAAAAAGAGATAGGTATTATGGATAATGAAGCACTTAAGTTAGATTTGTCTAAGGTGGGTCAATAAAGAATGTATATTTTACTTCCAATGGATAGTGAAAATATAGAAGAAGCAAGTCTAACTAAGATAAATGATGCGAAAGTGTGGGCACAGATTCTTGTAGAAGAGGGTAGACTTGTTGAAGTCAACTATAATGCTGATAAAGATGCATTTGAAAACTTCAGTGAAGCGGCAGTAGTTATAAATGACAATGAATATGTATGGCCGTTTATGGAAAAATCTATGATAGTTTTAGTTGCACATGTTCAAAGAAGTATAGAGGATATTGTCGAAGCATATCTATTTAAAGAACTTCACGATTTAGCATACTAGGAGTCTGTCGGATTAAGCTAAATCAAGATAACAGCGAAAAGTAGATAAAATAAATATAAATACAAGAGAAGTAGAGCAATATTTATACATGAAACAATTCAAAGCATCCAATCGGAATCAGCC
>JAKITC010000014.1 GCA_021648285.1 Sulfurimonas sp.
GATTGCGATACAAATCAGTAAAAAATAGAAAAATAGTCTAAAAAATCACTTGAAAATTGAAAGTGAATTTTTAAAATGCTAGAATATCAAAATCAAGAAGAATCAGCTGGCTTGTTCAGAGGGTTCAATTACAAAATATATCTATTTATATGATAAAATCACAATTATGTAATTACTAAAGGAAAATGTATGTTAACCAAAAAAAATTTTACTTCCGCGATATTATTTAGTGTTGTCTTCTCTCTCTTTGTTCCACAACAGGTTGTTGCTGATGAAAATGGTTTGAGAATAATTAGCATCTTGGATAAAGAAAATATAAGTGAAGGTGCAATTGAAACTGTTGAGAGCCTAATAAAAGATGGTGCCGACGTAAATACAGTAGATACTGACGGTTATACGCCTTTAATGTCCGCAGCAGCAGCGGGAAAGAGTGATATAATTGAGTTGCTCTTAAGAAAAGGTGCTAAGATAAATGCTAGCAATAATGGCTTTACACCATTGATGTTTGCAGCACGCAGTGGACATTCAAAGGCAGCAAAACTACTCATAAATAAAGGTGCAAATATTAATGCTAAGAATAAATATAAAGAAAATGCTCTTCATTGTGCAGCTCAAGGTATGCTTGAAGACGTAATTGCTTTACTGGTTAAAAAAGGTGTTGATATTAATGCTAAAGATATTGACAATATAACACCGCTACTTCTTACAACAAAAAATTGGCTTCTTGATGCATCAATGCTTCTGATAAAAAAAGGTGCTAAAGTTAATACAAAAGATAAAGATGGTCATACCCCGCTCCTTTATGCGGCAAAAAGTTCTTATGCTGATATTTCAATTAGCCTAATTGATAAAGGCGCTAAAATTAATGTAAAAGATGAAGATGGAAATACACCTCTGTATTTTGCAATGGAGTTTGACTTAGAAAAACTTTTTGCAAAATTGATAGCAAAAGGTGCTTCAACTGATGTGAAGACATCTCATGACGAAACACCAATATTCTATGCAGCACAAAAAGGTCTAACTAAAAGTATCGCTATCTTAATTAAAAAGGGTGCAGATGTTAATGAGGAAGATAAGCAAAACAAAACACCGCTAATTGCAGCTCTTCAAAATTCCAAATCTGTTACAGCCAAGTATCTTATAGGAAAAGGTGCAGGTATCAATGTTGAAGACAGAGATAAAAAAACACCACTGCTTTATGCTACGCAGCTTGGACTTTCAGATGCTTCAATACTTTTAATTAATAAAGGTGCCAGCGTTAATGTAAGAGATAAATATAAAGAGACACCACTGATTAATGCTGCGGAAAAAGGTTTAAGCAAAGTGGTGAAACTTTTGATTAAAAAGGGTGCTAGTGTTAACTCAAAAGATAGAAATGGATTAACAGCATTAGATTATGCAAAAGAAAATAAACATAAAGCTGTTATAAAGATACTGAAAGAAGCTTCTAGATAAAACCTTTTATTTTATCACTTTACGCATTTTATGAGTGCTAAAGTGATGAATACCTCGTTGCGTAAATAATTAATATATTATAAACATCATTTTAGATAGAATATCAACAATTTAAATGTAATAATTATTGGAGAAATATATGGACGCAGCCAAATATATTTGGATGAATGGGGAATTTATAGCATGGGAAGATGCTAAAGTACATGTTCTTTCACACACACTTCACTATGGAAATGGTGTTATTGAAGGTACTAAAGCTTATAAGACTGAAAAAGGCTATGCTATTTTTCGTTTGAATGAGCATACTACAAGACTTAAAGAGTCGGCAAAAATGACTCTTATTGATATACCTTACACAATTGAGGAGATGAATAAAGCGCAAATAGAACTTGTTAGAATGAATGAATTTACAGGGGATAATGTTTATATTAGACCTTTTGCATTTCTTGGCTATGGAGTAATGGGTGTTTATCATAAAGATGCTCCCGTTGAGACTGTTATGTCTGCTTGGGAATGGGGTGCATACCTTGGTGAAGAGGGTATGAGAAAAGGAATAAAGCTCAAAATTGCTTCTATGACAAGACCTGCTAATACTTCAAATATGGGTAAAGCAAAAGCAACAGCAAATTATTTGAATTCTCAAATGGCTAAGTATGAAGCTATTGATTGTGGCTATGATGAAGCACTTCTTCTTGATGACCAAGGCTATGTGGCAGAAGCTAGCGGGGCTAGTTTTTTCATGGTTGAAAATGGAAAACTTGTAACTCCTCCAAGTGATAATGCACTTGTGTCAATCACTCAAAAAACAGTTATTGAAATAGCTGGGAATATGGGTATAGAAGTTGAACGTCGTCGTATATCTAGAGAAGAGTTATATATAGCGGATGAAGCATTTCTAACAGGAACAGCAGCTGAGATAACACCGGTACGTATTATAGATGCAAGAGAGATTGGTTCTGGTTCTTGCGGTGAGATAACACAGATGATTCAGAGTACTTACTTTGATATAGTTTTTGGCCGTAACAAAGAGTACGAGCATTATCTAACTTATATAGACTAGATTCCAGATCAGGTTTGGAATGACAAAATTATTATTTAGATGATGTAGGTTTGTCATCCTGAACTTGATTCAGGATCTAATAAAACAAAGGAAAATAAAATTATGAAAGAGGATAATATACTTATGGCATCAGATATGAATGATTATTTCAATAAGAAAAAAAGTGAAGGCGGTGGTTTTAAAAAACCATCTGGAGGCGGAAGCGGTGGAGGTGGCGGAGGCGGTGGACCGCAGATGCCAAAAATTGACTTTAATATGGGTGGAAAATCAGGAATAGTATATTTTTTAATTGCTATTGTGATTTTACTTGTAATGGCAAAACCTTTTACCATCATCCAAGAGGGTGAGCGTGGTATTTTAAGTACAAATGGTAAGTACCAAGTGCAAGCACTTCTTCCAGGACTTCACTTTATAATTCCAGTTATTCAAAAAGTTTACATTGTGGATACAAAAGTTCGTATTATCAACTATGCTTCTCGTATTGAAGTTAGCGGTGGTAATGCAGCTGGTATCAATGTTAAACCTGCTATTACAGTTCTTGATAAACGTGGTCTTCCTGTTACTATAGAGCTTACTGTTCAGTATAGACTAGATGCTAAATTTGCCGCTCAAACTATTTCCAATTGGGGATTTAGCTGGGAAGATAAAATTATTAATCCTGTTGTAAGAGATGTGGTTCGTAATGTTGTTGGTAAGTATGATGCGGAGTCACTTCCACAACATAGAAATCAGATAGCTCAAGAAATAGACAAGAGTGTGAGAGAGAGTATAGCAGGTCTTAAAAATTCACCTGCAGATCTTCAATCTGTTCAACTTCGTGAGATAGGTTTGCCATCGAAAGTAAGAGAACAAATAGAGCGTGTTCAAGTTGCTAAACAAGAAGTTCAAAAAGCTGAACAAGATGTTCAACGTGCAAAACAAGAGGCTCTTAAACGTGCTGCTGAAGCAGAAGGTATAGCTCAAAAGAAAAGAATTGAAGCTAGAGGTATAGCTGATGCAGTTACAATTCAAGCAGATGCAAAAGCAAAAGCAAATATACTTATCTCTAAATCATTAACAACTAAACTTTTACAGTTAGAGCAGATGAAAGTTCAAGGTAAGTTTAACGATGCTCTAAGAGAAAACAGAGATGCTAAGATTTTCCTAACACCTGGTGGTTCAACTCCAAATATTTGGGTTGATATGAAAAATGGTCATCCAACAAAAACTTCTGTAGGTCAGTAAGTAGAAATATGCAAGATGCAATAGATAGAATTGATTGGCAAAAGTGTGAACTTTTGCCAGTTATAGTTCAAGATAACTCTAATAACGAAGTTCTAATGATGGCTTATATGGATAAGCAAGCTTTAGAACTTTCACTTACTACAAAAATTGCACACTACTTTTCACGCTCAAAACAGAGAATCTGGAAAAAAGGTGAAACTAGCGGTCATATTCAAAAAATCCACTCTTTTAATATCGATTGTGATAATGACACTCTGCTTATAAAAGTAACACAAGAGGGTGTAGCTTGTCATACAGGTCGTCGTTCATGCTTTTTTACAGAACTAGAATCAGGTGAAGTAAATTCTGAGATTGAAGTAAGCAGTGAAGCTCTTTATGGAGTAATAGATACTCTTTATCATACAATACAAGAGCGTAAAAATGCAGACCCTGAGTCTTCGTGGACAGCAAAACTTTTAAGCAAGGGTGATAATACAATTTTGAAAAAAGTTGTAGAAGAAGCCGGAGAATTTTCATTTGCGTATAAAGATGATGATGAAGATGAGATGATATATGAAGCAGCTGATTTGACATATCACATGTTAGTTGCTTTGTGCGCTAAAAATATATCTCCTGATAGAATAAAACAAGAACTTGCTCGTAGATTTGGTATGAGCGGAATTGCTGAAAAAAATTCAAGGGATAATTAAAAAATGACAGGCAAGCTCACTACTTTTATTGATGGATTAATTATTTATGATTACATTCTCTTTAGCAGTGTGTTTAGCATTTTTTTATTACTCACTATTTTAGGCATTTTTCTTAGAGATAAAAAAGCTCTAGCAATTTTTCTTATATTCCTTTCTTTTACTACTCTTGTAGTTGGTTCAACTTTTGGATATATTAAAATGCATCAGTTCTTATATAAAAACACAACTTCACTTCTTTCTCAGAAGAAGTTGACTTACACTAAGGCAGTTGTTATTTATGGAGTAGTAAAAAATATTTCTAAATTTGATTTTAAAAGTTGTAAGATAACAGCAAGTGCTTACAAAATTAGCGGAAATTCCTTTAAAGATTATCTTTTTAAATTTAAGCCATTTAAGAAAATGTCGATCTTAGAGGGAGGGATTTTAAAAGGACAAGAGAGAGAGTTTAAGATTATTGTTGAGCCTTTTACATACTCTAAAGATTATAATATTTCACTGGGAGCTAATTGTATATGAGTACGCTATTTAATTATTGGCACTTTATTGTTTTAGGCATTATTCTTTTAATTTCTATAATAACTGTTATCCTCGCGTTTCAACAAGAAAATAAAAAGTTAGTAGCACCCATTATTTTTTCTACTTTCCTAATCGTTGTACTTGTGTCAGGGTTTGCAATTGTAGTGGTGGATAAGTATACAAAAATAGCAAAACTTTATAAGTTGAAAAATAAAAGAATTCTTAGTATAGAAAAAATAATATATAGCGGAATAGTTAAAAATGAGGGTTATCATGAGATTGGTGAGGTTGTTTTTGAGATAAAATTAGTCAATAAAGGACATATTGCCGGTAATGTAAAGGCTGGTTCATTTTTTAAGCCAAGCGGCTTTTCTGATTTCTTCTCTGGTGGTGCAGGTAGAAATCACAAGCCTCAACAGATAACGAAAGAGTTTGTTGTGGCTAGAAATTTAAAACCTGGTGAAGCGAAAGCATTTAGGGTTTATTTTGATTATCCGCCATACTTTAGAAGTACATCACAATTTTCAAAACTTTATGCACATTAATATTTTAGTTCTATCTTTTTTAAAGCACCATTTATTTTTTTAATTTGAGTATTTTTATCTCTGCACCAAGATGGACTTAAAAGAGAATCATCGTTAATACCGGCAGTAACTCTCTGTACAGATACATTTTCAGGTTTCATTTGAATTGACTTTACTAAAACATTTAGATAATCATCTTCGGATATTGGAGTGAACTTTTTTTTTACAAAGTCATTTGCTAAAGCTGTCTTTTTAACTACATATAGCGGATGATATTTTACAGAATCGATACCCCATTCATAAGCAGCTCTTGATGTTTCAAGCATCATCTCTTGACTCTCTGCTGGTAGACCAAAGATAAGATGTCCGCATACATGTAGACCTTTGGCTTTTGTCTTCAAAATCCACTCTTTGACATTCTGACTGCTATGACCGCGATTGATTTTATCAAGGGTTTCATCATAAACAGATTGGATTCCAAACTCTATCCAAATCTCTTTATCTTTATTGAGCTCTGCTAAATACTCCAGTGTCTCTTCTGTAATGCTGTCAGAGCGAGTACCAATACTTAATCCTACGACGTTATCAAATGATAAAGCCTTATCATAGAGAGCTTTTAGTGTCTCAAAAGGGGCATATGTATTTGTAAAAGATTGAAAATAAACTATAAATTTTTGCGCACCGTATTCGCTTACCTGTCTTTTACTAATAGTATTAAACTGATATTCAAGTTGTTCTAGCTGTTTTTGCAGGTTTGGATTTGATTTTGACTCTAGATTAAGATGGAAACCTTTTAGCTCTTGAGCTTCTCCTGTGCTTGCAGAAAAAGAATCATTTTCACAAAAGGTACAGCCGCCTTTAGCAACCGTCCCATCTATATTTGGACATGTGAAACCAGATATATTTATGCCAACTTTGTAGACTTTGCAACCAAACTTATTTTTTAGGTAGTTGCCAAAGGTATAAATCTGTTTCATTAAATGATATATTTTCCTGTAAAACAAGCAGTACAGTAATTCTCTTCTTTTGCGTTTACACTTCTAAGTAGTGTCGCTTCATCTAAATAAGCTAAAGAATCAGCTTCTATAAACTCACATATTTCATCTTCAGTCATATTAGCTGCTATAAGCTTATC
This sequence comes from Sulfurimonas sp., assembly GCA_021648285.1. Taxonomy (GTDB): domain Bacteria; phylum Campylobacterota; class Campylobacteria; order Campylobacterales; family Sulfurimonadaceae; genus Sulfurimonas. The sequence continues at coordinate 6,604 of JAKITC010000014.1, forward strand.
TTTGTCTGGTGTGTCAACACCATAATAACATGGGTCAGTTGTTGGAGGAGATGATACTCTCATGTGTACTTCACTAGCACCTGCTTCTTTAAGCATCTTTACAATTCTTTTTGAAGTTGTTCCGCGAACAATAGAGTCATCAACAACAATTACCCTTTTTCCTTTAATTATATCTGTCATAGGAGATAGTTTCATTTTTACTTTTAAATCTCTCATCTCCTGAGTCGGTTCAATAAAGGTACGACCGATATAGTGGTTTCTCATAATACCCATCTCGTAAGGTATGCCGCTCTCTTGAGCATATCCAATAGCTGATGGAACACCGCCATCGGGAACAGGAATAACTATATCAGCCTCAACAGGTTTTATATGTGCGAGCTCTTTTCCCATGTTTTTTCTAGTCTGGTAAACACTTTGACCAAAAACTTTTGAATCAGGTCTTGCAAAATATACATATTCAAATATACAATGTTTAGGAGTTGGTTCAAAAACCTTAATACTTTTAGGCTCTTTGTTATTTTCAAATACTAGAAGTTCACCAGGTTCAACATCACGAATAAACTCAGCACCAACAAGGTCAAATGCGCAAGTTTCACTCGCAACAAGATATCCGCTATTTGGTAATTTACCAAGACTTAATGGACGAAAACCATGACGATCACGCATTGCAAACATCTTAGTTCTACTTAAAAATACTAGTGAAAAGGCACCCTCTATTCTCTCAACTGCATCTATAATTCGCTCAAGTAGGTTCTTTTTTTCACTTTTAGCTATCAGATGAATAAGATTTTCGGTATCCATGTATGTTTGAAAAATCGCACCCTTTGATATGAGAGCATTACGAACTTCATCAGCATTTGTAAAGTTTCCATTATGGACAATAGCCATTTCACCTAAATCATATCTTGCAAATACGGGTTGAGCATCCAAAATAGAGTCATCACCCGCAGTTGAATATCGAGTATGACCTACAGCATTATTTCCACTAAGCGTTTTTAATTTTGCTTCATCAAAAACACGCATAACTAAACCACGTTTTTTGATTGTATGAAGTTTTTTTCCATCCGAAGAGCTTATACCGGCTGCTTCTTGACCGCGATGCTGAAGTGCGTGTAGTGAAAAGTAAGCCAATCTAGAAGCTTCCTTATGACCATAAATTCCAACTACAGCACATTTTTCGTTAACATCTTCTCGCAAATTCTTCTCCTGAAAATAATTATGGAATTATACTAAAACAAAAGTAAAATATAGTTGATTCTACAGTTCTAAACAGTCACTTATTGAATAAAGTCCAGTTTCTTTGTCTGCTAGCCATGCGGCAGCTCTAATTGCACCTTTAGAAAATGTGTTTCTTGAAGTTGCAGTATGATTAAGTTCTATAAACTCACCATCATTGTAAAAACCTACGGTATGACGACCAACAATGTCTCCACCACGAAGAGCCATTACAGCTATCTCGTCTTCTGTTCTTTCACCGATATTTCCGTCTCTTCCGCTTACGCGAACTTTATCTAAGTCTAAACCACGACCTGCTGCTGCAGATTCACCCAAAGTAAGGGCTGTCCCACTTGGAGCATCTTTTTTATGTTTATGATGCATCTCAACAATCTCTATATCAAAACCATCTAAAGCAGCAGAGGCTTGATATACAAGTTTATTTAACAGTGCTACGCCTAAAGACATATTTGTAGCATAAAGGACAGGCATGCTTTCACTTGCTTGCTTTAAAAGGTTAAGCTGATGCGTATTTAAGCCCGTTGTTCCAATAACTAATGGTTTTGGGGTTTGAATTGCTGCTTCTAAAAGTATTCCACTAGCCTCAGGCAGTGAAAAATCAATAACAATATCACATCCATTTAAAAATGTACTAATCTCTGTAGTCACTAAAACAGATGGGTCTATAGAAAAGTTTAATGAAGTTCTTACAAACACTGAACTAAGACTAATGTCATCAGTTGTTTTTAAATTATCAATTATTAGCTTTCCAACTCTGCCGTTTGCTCCAAATACTCCAACTCTTACCATAAATCTTTTCCTTTAATTTATTCTATTATGCGTTTAACTTTTCATCTACATATGAGATAACTTGAAGTGCTGCAACGGCACCATCACCAGCTGCACTAACTACTTGTTTTGGAGCCGCAATACGCATATCTCCTGTTGCATAAAGTCCTGCAACTGAAGTACTCATACTTATATCTACAATCACTTCACCGGCTTTATTCATATCACATAAAAAACTACCATCTTCTTGAATAAGAGTTTGGTTATTTACATCATTGCCAACAAAAGTAAATACACCAGGAATTTCAATATCACGAAGCTCACCATTGTTGTTTTTAACGCGAAGACCTGTAACGCCCATATTATCACCATAGACTTCATCAGGAACTGAATTTAAAACAAGTTCAATATTTTCAGTTCTTTTTATGCGTTCAATAGTGTTTGGAGCTGCACGGAATGTATCCCGTCTATGGACAAGGTAAACCTTTGCACAGATTTTAGCAAGGTGAAGAGTCTCTTCCAATGCTGTGTCGCCACCACCAATAACAGCAACCTCTTTGCCTTTATAGAAAAAACCGTCACAAGTAGCACATGTACTTACACCACGACCAAAAAATTCATCTTCGCCAGTAAATCCTGCACGACGAGGATGTGAACCAGTACCAAGGATAACACTGTGTGCATCGGTTGTACTTCCATCTTCTTTATGGATTGTAAAAATATCACCATTTTTACTAACACGTGTAATATCTGCCATTTCATGTTTAAGACCAAATTTTTGACACTGCTGGGGCCATGGTATCATCAAATCCATACCAGATATCTCTCCAGTTACACCAGGGTAGTTTTCTATCTCTGAAGAGTTCATAATTTGCCCACCGGGCATACCTTTTTCAAACATAGTCACGTTTTCTAAACCACCACGTGTAGTGTATAATCCGGCAGTAAGTCCAGCAGGCCCACCACCAATAATTGCACAATCTAGTACCATTTATATATTCCTTAATCATTTATTTATAACGGTATCGGAAGTAATTCCGCTACCTACGCTTGGACCGCTGTGGTCACTCATCGTGGAGAATGCAATTGGTTAGCATTCCTAGAAGCTTCGCCTTTGGCGAGAGTAAAATTTCAGAGTGATTTTACTTGTTTCGACAACTCTTTTAAGTTATCTAGTTTTCGTATCATACTATCTTGTTTATAAAGAGTGTCTTTTGTTTTCTTTATAAAAAAAATAGATGGAGATTCATAGATATTAAATCTTTGTATAAAACTAAGAGATGTTCTTGTTCCAGATCTTAAAAATGTAGTGTTTTGGGAGTTGGGATAAACTTCGTTGTAGTAGTCAATTGCCAGTATTGGAATATTCAAGTCTATGCTCTGTAAAAGAGAGGCTGTATCTTGCACTTTTGAGCTATAAAAAACCACTATATATTTATCGGCACTTGGAGTAAAAATATCTTTTTTTTCATAAAATACCCACTCTTTAAAGTCAATAAATTTATATTCTGAAAATTTATAATTAAAGTAGGCAAAGGCTACAGCTATCATAGCCGCACCGAAGAATGAGGCGAGTAATGTAGATAAAGAAAAGAGGCTTTTGCCCCCTCTAGACACTGTATTACTACTTTTGAATTACGCTAAAAGAGCGTCTATTTTTTCTGCTAAAGCAGCTTTAGATTGTGCTCCAACAACTTGGTCTACCATCTCACCATTTTTGAAAAACATGATAGTAGGGATAGAACGAATACCAAATTTAACAGCAATCTCTTGCTCTTCATCAGTGTTCACTTTACAGATTTTAGCCTTACCGTCAAAGTCTTCAGCTAATTCTTCGATTACAGGAGCAATCATACGACAAGGTCCACACCATGGAGCCCAGAAGTCTACTAAAGATACGCCTTCACTTAATGTTGCTTCAAAATCTGAACCAGTTAATTCTATGTATTTACTCATTATTATTTCCTCGTTTATGTTTAATACGAGCATTATACAAGTCTAAGTCTTTAAAAATCCTTTATGAGATTGTTATAAATAATTCTTAATATAAAAAAATCAAACCTTATAACTTTATGGTTAAAAGTTTATAAACTTCCTTTTTCTTTTTTTATAAAAAGCACATTTGGAGTAACCTATACTTTTTGCAATAGCTATGGCTTCATCGCTAAAGAGTCCAACTTGTTCTGGTTTGTGTGCGTCTGAAGCAAATGTTATCGGAATATCGAGTTTTTTTGCCTCTTTCAAAAGTGATGTTGAAGGATATGCTTCAACTATTGGTTTTCTAAGACCAGCTACATTTAGCTCTATTGACATGTCAGCTTTTTTAATTGCTAAAAGCGCATTTTTCGCAATATCGTTTATATCACGATTTGGCATAAATTTAAAAACTTTTATTAGGTCTAAATGACCAACTATATCGAAGAGTCTGCTGTTAGCCATCTCTTGGATAGCATTAAAATATTTTTGCCATATTTCATCTATATTTTGATGTTCATAGTTACCTATAAATTCAGGATTATCAAATCCCCACTCATCTATAAAATGTATAGAGCCTATTAAATAATCTACATTAGCATTTAGAACTCTTTCATCCATATGACCTTTAAGATAATCAACTTCATAACCCAGTAGTATCTCTATTTTGTCTTTGTATTTCTCTTTTGCATTTAACACATCTTTTTCATATTTAGACATGTCATCAAAACTCATACGGTATTTTTTATCAAAATCCATTGGCGCATGATCAGAAAAGCCAAAATATTTCACATTACACTCTATAGCCTTTTCAATATACTCATTAATATTACCATCTGCATGATTACAAAGTGATGTATGATTATGTAAATCAACTAACATTTATAGACCTCTTAAATTTCTTTATAGATATTTATGATATTATAGTGTTAAAAATTAAATTTAGCTAGGAATTTATAATGACTCAAGAAGAACTAGATGCTTTAATGAGTGGAGATGTTGGTGATATTGAATCTCTACCAGAAGAAGAAGTGGCAGAAGAATCCGTTGAGGACACTGACACAGAAGATGATATTACCGAGGAAGAGTTGGTAGCACCAAAAGCAGCTGATGATAAGCCAGCAGGGTACAGCGAAAAAACAGCTCATCATTGGCCACTTCCTGCAACAGACGAACATAAGATGGTTCATCAACTTGACGATGTTACAAAAGAGAGTGAAGAAAAAGCTACGGAAATTTTTGACATTATTGAAGGAATTAGTAATGATTTAATGGAAAATGAGGAGAATGAAAATAAAGTTATGGAAGTGCTAAATAGTAACATAGAATTATTTACAACCTTAAGTGCAAAATTTCCTGATGTTGAAGCTTTTAAAACTCAGTTAGAAAAAAATAGCTCGGCGCAGATTAAAGTTATTGAATCTTTAGAGACACTTCAAACAAGTGGTGATTCTATAATGAGTGTTATGGATATTATGCAGTATCAAGATATTCACCGTCAAAAAATAGAGCGTGTTATAAATGTTATGCGTGCACTTTCAACTTATATGAACTCTCTTTTTGAAGGCAAGATCGATGATGATAAAAGAGTCTCTTCTGCTCAGCATCTGCCAGGCGATAAAAGTGGTGATATAGCTTCAGTAGATGATATAGAAGCCTTGCTCGAGCAGTTTGGAGCTTAATGCAAAAAGTAGAACTACTCTCTCCCGCAGGAACATTAGAAAAATTAAAAATTGCATTTGACTTTGGTGCTGATGCCGTTTATGGTGGGGTTAGTCACTTCTCTCTTCGTATTCGCTCTGGCAAAGAGTTTAGTATGGAGGAGTTTAAAGAAGGCATAGAATATGCTCATGCAAGAGGAAAAAAAGTTTATACAACAATAAACGGATTTCCATTTAACTCTCAACTAAATTTACTGAGAAAGCACATATTGGCAATGGCGGAACTAAAACCTGATGCCTTTATTGTTGCAACCCCCGGCGTATTGAAACTTTGCCATGAATTGGCTCCACATATTCCACTGCACCTCTCAACCCAAGCTAATGTTATGAATGTATTAGATGCAAAAGTTTACGCAGACCTGGGAGCTACACGTATTATTACAGCCAGAGAAATTTCACTCAAAGATTTAGTAGAGATAAAAAAAGAGCTTCCTGAACTTGAACTTGAAGTTTTTATTCATGGTTCTATGTGTTTTGCATATAGTGGAAGGTGCCTTATCTCGACTCTACAGAGTGGACGTGTTCCAAATCGTGGAAGTTGTGCGAATGACTGCCGCTTTCCTTATGAGATGTATGCAGCAAACCCTGAGACAGGAACACTTTTTAAACTTGAAGAGGAAGAGGGTGTAGGCACTTACATAATGAATGCAAAAGACCTGAATCTTGCTTCACATGTAAAAGAGATTTTAGACAGCGGTGTTGTAGATTCTGTTAAAATTGAAGGTCGTACAAAAACATCTTATTATGCGGCCGTGACTGCTAAAGCTTATAGAATGGCCTTAGATGATTATTATGAAAATAGGATAGATTCTGATAAATATCAGTATGAACTGCAATCTTTACAAAATCGTGGATACACAGATGCATATTTAGTTTCACGTCCGTTCGAAAAAAATGATACACAGAGTTTGGATTTTACCATGCAACTTGGAACTCACCAAGTAAGCGGAGTTGTAAACGAAGAGGGTACTCACTTTTTATGTAAGTACAAAACTCTGCCAAATGATGAACTTGAAATAGTTGCTCCACTTAATTCACATGTAGAAATTGTAGATAATGAACTCGGCAGTACATATGAAAAAGATGGAAGAGTTTATATGAAATTTAAACAGCTTATAGCAGAGAATAAAAAAGTTTGGGATGAAGTTCATAGTGGAAATGTAAACCCTATAAAACTTCCTGTAAAGCTCCCTGCATATACATTTTTAAGAATACCTGCATCTCATGACATGTTGAAATATCCTAACAACTAAATATGATATAATTCTACAATGAAAATATAGGAAGATTAAATGAAATTTGTATCAATTGTAATGGGTTCAAAAAGTGACTATGAAGTAATGAGATCGTGTTCAGATACATTTGAGGCATTTGGAGTTAATTATGAATTAATTATCTCTTCAGCCCATCGCTCACCTGAGAGAACTACAAAGTATATTCAAGATGCTGAAAAAAAAGGTGCTCAAGTTTTTATTGCTGCTGCCGGTATGGCTGCACACTTAGCTGGTGTTTTATCATCTAAAACGGTTAAACCGATTATCGGTGTACCAATGAGCGCATCAGCTCTTGCTGGAATAGATGCACTGCTTTCTACTGTTCAAATGCCAGCTGGAATGCCAGTTGCTACTGTAGCAATAGGAAAAGCCGGAGCAATTAATTCAGCTTATTTAGCAATGCAGATATTAGCTTTAAGTAATGAAGAGCTAACTGTAAAGCTTAAAGAAGACCGTATTGCAAAAGCTAAAAAAGTTGAAATGGATTCTATGGAGATTGAAACTATTATCTCTTAGTAGTTTTTACTAAAAAAGGCATATTGTATGAAGTGGATGAGTGATGAAGAGTATATGGAACTTACAGGTCTAGAACTTACAGCTATTGATGATTTAGCTGATAGAGGCAAGCTCACTATAAAAGTTGAGGATGGTGTTAGATATATAGACCCATCAAAAGGCTCTCAAGATGTAGTTCCCACTCAACTAAAAGAACTCTCCGCTCGTAATACCGGGGAGATGTTAGTTCAGCCGGAGTTTGTTGAAAAAACAATTGGTACTATCATTAACCTTCATGAAAAAGTTCTCGATGCAAAAGACGAGACACTTGATGCAGTAAGAGTTGAAAATACATTTTTAAAAGAGGCTCTTAACTCACTACAGGAACTTTATGATGAAGACAGAAAAACAATAGCCACATTAACAGAGCAGCTTAAACTTTCACAACAAGAAGTTGAATTTATGAGAAGAAAATATAAACTTATGTGGAATAAAGCTATAGATGAGCATACTGATAAATAGCCTATAATGAGCAAAGCTCATTATAACGGCATGGACTAAAGTCCCTACAACCCCCTAAAGCTACAAAAAACAAGTTTTGTGAGAAATAAAAGGTTTATAAAATATGACTATAGATGAAGCTTGTGTTGGTTGTATAATCAACCAGAGTGTAAAAGTTGCAGATGCTATACACGCGTCAAAATCCCTTTCAAATAAATTAATATCAACTGTAACAGATATGAGTAAAGATTTCTCATTTGAAGATAATCCTCCTGAAATTGCTTCTTACGTTTATGAGAAAATGGCAGAGATTGCAAACAAAACTGACCTTTATGATGAGGTGAAAGAAGCTTCAACAAAAAAAGCTATTTCATTTGTCCCGCTACTAAAAGATAAACTCTCCGCATCAGATAATAAACTTTTAACTGCCACTAAAATAGCAGTAGCGGGAAATGTTATAGATTTGGCTGCTGCTGTAGAATTTGATTTAGAAGAGGAATTAGAGAAGATATTTCACACTAATTTTGCTTACAATGATTTTGACATGTTGAGAGAAAAACTAACAAATGCAAAGAGTGTTTTAGTTATCGGAGATAATGTTGGTGAGCATATTTTTGATTATATGTTTATTGAAACTCTTATAGAACTCTATCCACATGTTAAATATTTTTACATGGTAAGAGGCAATCCAATCATCAATGATGTAACAATGCTAGAAGCAAAAGAAGCTGGTTTTGATGAGCTATGTGAGTTGGTAGACAGTGGAGTGAATACTCCTGGATTTACTTACAATCGAGCAAGCGAGTACTCCCAAGAGCTTTTTGACAGTGTGGATTTGGTTATCAGCAAGGGTATGGGAAACTATGAGTGTATGAGTCCATCTCACAGAAAAAATATCTGTTTTTTGTTAAAAGTAAAGTGTGATGTTGTAGCGTCCTCACTCAAAAAAGAAGTTGGAGATATAGTCTGTAAAATGGTGTAGTAATATACTTACATATATTATTTAAAAGTCATTAGAGCATAACCGTCATTTTGATAGCCTATTGTATCTATAAAACTGTTTTCAACAATTTTAACAAAAGAAACTACATCCTCCTCGTCTATTGCATTAGCATTTAGACTCATCGCACAAACAATTACCTCTACATCTTTTATCTGTGATAATCTTTTTAACTGGTTTTGTGCCTGTTGCATTGTTTCAACCAGATTATCTTCCACAAGTTCATCAAAATTTACTGAAACAATTGCAGCACAAGAACCGTGAATAGTAAGAGCGAATTTTGTGCTATCTCCATTCTTTTGCATCATATCCATTGTTCTTTCTATCAAGAACATACGACTTGCTACATAACCTACATTTTTTGAACTACAATCAAAAACAGCTTTGTACTCTTTTGCTGACAAAAGTGTTGAAAAAATCACTAATAATAAAAATATATATTTCATTGACTTACTCTCCTAAATTAAATAAAGTTTGCTTTGATATAATTACAAAATATTTTAAAATAGGTGCTTAAAAATGATAACTTTTAGCGAGATGTTACTAAAACTACAAGAATTTTGGATGAAGCAAGGGTGTAATATTGTTCAACCTTACGATATTCCATCAGGAGCAGGGACTTTTCATCCTGCGACATTTCTTCGCTCACTAGATTCAACTCCATGGGCAACAGCTTATGTCGCACCATCTCGCCGTCCAACAGATGGAAGATATGGAGAAAACCCAAATAGACTTGGTTCATACTATCAGTTTCAAGCACTTATAAAACCTTCACCTGACAACATTCAAGAACTTTACCTGAAATCTTTAGAATTTTTAGGTCTTGATGTTTCACAACATGATATTCGTTTCGTAGAAGACAACTGGGAATCTCCAACACTTGGTGCATGGGGTCTTGGCTGGGAAGTTTGGCTAAACGGTATGGAAGTTACTCAGTTTACTTACTTCCAGCAAGTTGGAGGAATTGAATGTAATCCTGTAGCTGTTGAAATTACTTACGGAACTGAGAGACTTGCAATGTATCTTCAGGGTGTTGATAATATTTTTGACATCGTTTGGAATGAAAATGAGCATGGAAAAACTTACTATCGTGATGTTCATAAAGAGAGTGAAATCCAGTTTTCAAAATACAACTTTGAAGTAGCAGATACTGACATGTTGTTTCATGAGTTTAATGCAAAGTGTGAAGAGTGTTTAAAAACTTTAGATGCTGGATTACCGCTACCCGCATATGACCTGTGTATGATGGCATCAAACACATTTAATGTTTTAGATGCAAGAAAAGCTATAAGTCAAACAGAAAGACAAAACTACATGTTAAAAATCCGTGAACTATCAAAAGGTTGTGCGGAGCTTTATAAAGCACAAGAGGCGGATAGAATAGAGAGAGTTAAGGCGTAATATATTGCATAATGCAATATAATCATACAATAATGTAAAGTTGTATTAGAATCAGATTGTCAGTTGGCGATTTGATTGTTAGTTGTATCGTGCAGAAATTCTGGTTATGAATTTCACGTTATAAAGTGGAAGGTGGGACAGGGTCAGCCTTTAATTAAAGGATATAACAATGCGACTCGCAATCATAATTGTTATACTTTTGCTTCTTTTGGAGGCAAGATTATATTAAAAGCTTTTGGGGAGTACCAGCTCCTCAATTGTCCCAACTGTCAAAATTATAGCATATTTTCATTATATAGTGAATATGATACAATATTTAACTTTTATTTTAAGGTAGATTATGATTAAAATGATTAAAATATGAAACTTAATTTACATTCAATTTTAGCTGATAAGTATTCAAGTAATTCACAAAAAATAAGAGTGTTGACTGAAAGTTGGGTAGAAGAGTATATTTTTTGTCCGTCTTGTGGAAAACAAGTTAGTAATTATGAAAATAACAAGCCTGTTGCTGATTTTTATTGTTCTACATGTAGTGAAGATTATGAGTTAAAAAGTAAAAAAGACAAAATGGGTAAAAAAATTGTGGATGGAGCATATTCTACAATGATAGAACGACTTGAAAGTGATTCTAATCCAAACTTTTTCTTTTTAAATTATGATAAAAACACTTATGATATTTCTAACTTTATGGTTATTCCAAAACATTTTTTTATTCCAGAAATAATTGAGAAAAGAAATCCACTATCTTCAACAGCAAGAAGAGCTGGTTGGATAGGCTGTAATATCTTACTTGATACAATTCCAAATAGTGGCAAAATATTTTATATAAAAAATAGTGAAATACAAAGTAAAGATAAAATATTAGAAGAATGGAATAAAACCAGTTTTTTAAAAGAGTCTGCAAATTCAAATTCGAAAGGCTGGTTATTAGATACTATAAAGTGTATAGAAAAAATAAATAAAAAAGATTTTACCTTAAATGACATGTATGAATTTGAAAAGATATTAAGAATAAAACACCCAAAAAATAATAATATACAAGCAAAAATAAGACAGCAACTTCAAATTTTAAGAGATAAAGATTACTTGAATTTTACAAGTCGTGGAAAATATATATTAAGGTAAAAAATGAAAATAACAAGAGAATTGACATTAAAAACAATGAGATACTTAGAAGAAAATAAAGATTTTTATTTTCCATTTAAGATTATTTGTAATGACTTTTGTAAAGATAGTAATTTTTACGATATGGATTGTAAAGAGATAGAATATAGTGCAATAAATGATAATATTTCTTTAATAAACTTTGAATTAGAAGAAAATTTACAGAATTTATGTGAAGAAACAACTGGACTTATGGCTAAAGGTTTTATTGATAAAATTGAACAAGAAAATATAGTAGAAAAAATTTCAAATTTAGCAGTAGAATACAGAAAAAGTTGGAAAAAAGATTTATGGGAGTCAGAAGATATTGAGGAATATGGACTAAATGAATTTATAGGTGGTAAAGCAGAAGCCTATGAAGAATGTTTGAAATTATTGATAAAATGAATATAACAAGGTCTAAATATTGTCTGAAACACTAATAGGTCAAATTGACAAAATTCTTTTTGAAGATGACGCTTTTTTTATTGCCGTTTTAAAGAGCGGTGAGAAAGTAAGCGGTTCTTATCACGAGAGTGAGATAAAACATATAAAAGGTTCTGCCATAACTCTTGGTGGTTACTGGGAAGAGCATAAAAAGTACGGTAAGACTTTCAAATTTGAATCTATCAAAGTAAATCAAAACCAACTATTTTTCTTTTTAAACAAAATCGTAAAAGGTTTTACAAAAAAACTATCTGCTGAGCTGATTGAACATTTTGGAAATGAAAAGCTCATAGATATTTTAGATAATGACATAGAAAAACTTCTAGAGTTTAAAGGCATTAAAGAGAAGCGACTTAAAAAGATACAAACTTCATGGAAAAAGTTCCGTTCAATGCGTAAACTTGGTGAATTTTTAAGTCCTTATGATGTATCTCAGGCACTTCTAACAACCATTGCAACTGCTATGAAAGATGTCGATGAGCCTTGCACTAAGATAAAAGACAATCCATATATTTTGACTTCTATAAACTCTATCGGTTTTAAGCGTGCAGATGAGTTGGCTCTTAAGATGGGTGTAGAGCCAGAGAATGACAATCGTATTAGCTCCGCTATGGATTATGTACTTATGAACTACTGTGAGCAGCAGGGTAACTCTTGTGTGGCTAAAGAGATACTATTTAAAGAACTAAATGAGCTTTTAGCGTTTGTTGATAAAGAGTACCTTTATGAAGCTGCTCTTGTTGAGAGAGTTGCTGAGCAAAGTATTGTACTTATGAAAAACAACAGAGTATCACCTGCCAGACTTTATGACTCTGAGAAATTTTTATATGACAATTTTAAAGAGCGTGCCAAGAAAGATAGTGGTGGTTTTGTAAAGAACTTAGATGAGTTTTTAGCAGATAAAGAACTAAAACTTGGAGAGCAGCAAAAAGAAGCAGTAGCTAAGATAAACAACGGTGCTTCCATCCTTTTTCTTGTTGGTTATGCAGGAACAGGTAAAAGTACTACTTCTAAGACTATACTAGACCTTTTAAATACTAGGTACGACAATAAAGAGATAATGACATGTGCATTGAGTGGAATCGCTTCTCAGCGTATTGCAGATACAACAGGTTATGAGAGTGCGACTATCCAATCTCTTTTAGTTAAGTTTGAAGAGAAAGACCACTTTCCATTTTCAGTTGTTTTAATAGATGAGGCATCTATGATTAACTCATCTCTTTTTGCAAGACTTGTAAGAAAAATTAGTAATAAAGCTGTACTTATTGTTGTCGGAGATGATGCACAACTTCCACCAATCGGTGCTGGTAATGTTCTTAGTGATGTTTTAACATTAGAACTTGCACCAACTGTAAAACTTACCAAGATTTACCGACAGAGTGAAGAGCAGGCCATAACACTTATAGCAAATGACATAAGAAAAGGTGCCGTGCCAGAGTATAGATCTAAGTATGATGACTTTGAGTTTATAGAAGTAAATATACAAAACTATTACTCTCTGAAAAATCAGCTCTCACAGCAAGAGCTTCATGATTTACGCGAAAACAATGCCACGCAGATAGTTACTCAGATAGTTCATAAAGTTGTTGATTCAATTGAAAAAGCAAGGTTGAGACTTAAAAATAAAGAGATAAAAGAGTATCTAAACTATTTTCAAGTTATAACACCAATGAAGGGTGGGACTCTAGGTTCAAATAATCTGAACAAAGTTTTACAAGAGTACTTCAATCCAAATCCTAAAAAGTGTGTTAAAAAAGGCGGTGGTGAGTTTAGACTTATGGATAAGGTAGTTCATACTAAAAACGAGAACATGACATCATGGAGCAGTGATGGCTTCAAAGATGGGGATGACTCAAACCAAAGACGAATTTTCAATGGTATGAGTGGACTGCTTTTTAAAATAGATGAAGATGAAGAGCAGGTGTTTGTTTTTTATCCGAATGAAGATGTAGTAGTTGTTTATGACTATGAGGAGTTAAAATCCCATCTTATGCTATCATATGCTTTAACAATCCATAAAGTTCAAGGTATGGAGTATGATATAGTGGTGATTCCTATGAGTTTTTCTCACTATATCATGCACAACACTAAGTTAATCTACACTGCTGTAACAAGAGCGAAACACAAGTGTATCCTGATAGGCGAGAGTGGAGCATTTGAGAGTGCATGTAAAAAATTTGATGTCACTAAAAGGGATACTGTACTTTTAGAGTTATAAAAGACTATTATTTTTAACAAAACAATTTTAGTATTGGGAGTTTTGACATGTCAATAGGTTACAAGATGAAAATAGCAATCTCTGGAAAAAGCGGTCTAGTCGGCTCAAAGCTCGAAAAGATGTTTCAATTGCAACATAATGAAGTAGTAGGTCTGAAAGTACGAGATAATACGGATGTTGAAACACTCTCTAAAGAGATTGAGAAATGCGATATCCTGATTAATCTAAGCGGTACTACTATTTTAGCTCGCTGGAGCGACTCATACAAGAAGAAACTTTATGACAGTCGAATAAATACAACAAAAAAACTGGTGGAAGCTATGTCTCTTTGCAAAGAAAAACCAAAACTTTTTATATCAGCTTCAGCAGTAGGAATTTATAAATCTGATGAAGTGCATGATGATGATTCAGAAGTGTATGCAGATGATTTCCTTTCACATATTTGCAAAGATTGGGAGGCAGAGGCACAAAAAGCTGAAGATTTAGGTGTTAGGTCGGTTCAAACTAGATTTGGTGTTATATATGCCAAAGAGGGTGGTGCGATGCAAAAAATGCTGCCACCGTTTAAAATGGGTGTAGGTGGTAAGATAGGCAGTGGAGAACAGATTGTTTCATGGATACACATTGATGACCTTTTAAGAGCTTATGAGTTTATTGTAAAAGCACCAAGCATAAGCGGTTCTGTGAATTTTACTGCTCCATATCCATTGTCAAACTCTGAGCAGACAGTTATTTTAGGTAATGTACTAAAACGTTCTACACTATTTACTGTTCCATCATTTATATTAAAGCTGATATTTGGAGAAGGATCTACCGTAATGCTTGATTCCAAAGAGGTTATACCGACAAAGCTAATTAATAATGGGTTTGTTTTTAATTATGAAAAATTTGAGGATGCTTTAAAAGATATAGTACAATAGTTAATCTGGTAAAAATTTGTATGGTATCTTCTGGCATCTAACAGCGGGGAAGTAATAGCTATCTTTTTTAATATATTACAAGGAGGTCCATTAATTTTAATTCCAGTACAAATTCTTTGGATGAATCTGGTCACTGATGGTATGACAGCTATTGCTCTTGGCGTTGAACCGGCAGAGAAGGGAATAATGAAGAGACAACCAAGAGATGTGAATAAGCCTATTTTAGATCGTTATGGAATTATTATGGTTGCAATACTGGGAAGCTACATTGGGTTGGGAAGATTGGAGTATTATTATATTGGTAGCATTACCAATATTTATAATGACAGAGATTTACAAGTGGATTAGATGGAAAAAATAGTAATTTAATAGCAAGATAGGAACTTATTATGAAAAAAGTAATGAAAACAATTGATGCTAATGAAGCTGTCGCAAAAATAGCTTATAAAACGAATGAAATTATAGCAATATATCCAATTACTCCGGCAAGTCCAATGGGTGAATTAAGTGATATATATGCTATGCATGGCGAAAGAAATATCTGGGGGACTATACCAAGTGTGGTGGAGATGCAGAGTGAGGGTGGTGCTAGTGGAACTGTACATGGAGCTCTACAAAGTGGAGCGTTAACGACAACATTCACTGCTTCACAAGGTCTGCTGTTAATGATTCCAAACATGAATAAAATTGCCGGCGAACTTACTCCTACAGTATTTCATGTAGCAGCAAGGTCTATAGCTGCACAAGCTCTATCTATCTTCGGTGATCATACTGATGTTATGTCTGTACGTCAAACAGGTTTTGCAATGCTCTGCTCAAGCTCTGTTCAAGAAGCTCATGATATGGCTCTTATTGCACAAGCATCAACTCTGAAATCACGAATACCTTTCTTACATTTTTTTGATGGATTTAGAACTTCTCATGAGATTAATAAAATAGAGTTAATCGATGATGAAATAATAAAAGCTATGATAGATAATGAACTGATTAAAAAACATAGACAAAATGCTCTAACTCCAGACAACCCTTTCATAAGAGGAACTTCACAAAATCCTGATGTATATTTTCAAGGTAGAGAAAGTGTTAACAGTTACTACGAAAAAACTCCTAGTATAGTTCAGGAGACCATGGACAAGTTTGCTTCCCTTACTAAGAGACAATACAAGCTTTTTGATTATATTGGTGATGCAGAGGCTACCAGAATTATAATTTTGATGGGCTCAGGAGTTGAAGCAGTTCATGAAACAGTAGAGTATCTTAATACTCGAAATGAGAAGGTCGGAGTTCTAAAAGTAAGACTTTTTAGACCATTTTCTATAAAACATTTTATATCTGCTCTACCAATAACTATCAAATCCATTGCAGTATTAGATCGTACAAAAGAGCCTGGTTCATTAGGGGAGCCACTATACCTTGATATTGTAGCTGGACTTAATGAAGCTATAGAAGATGGTATTCTTGATATGAAAATGCCTCATATTATCGGTGGACGATATGGGCTTTCATCTAAAGAGTTTACTCCTGCCATGATAAAAGCTATATATGATGAATTAGAAAAATCTCAACCAAAGAAACACTTCACTATTGGTATTTATGATGATGTAACTAATAGCTCATTGGAATTTGATAGTAACTTTGTATTACCAAGTAAAGATCAATTTCAGGCTATTTTCTTTGGTTTAGGCTCAGATGGTACAGTTGGAGCAAATAAAAACAGTATTAAAATCATAGGAGAGCAGACTGATCATTATGCTCAAGGTTATTTTGTTTATGATTCTAAAAAATCAGGAGCAGTTACGACTTCTCATCTTCGTTTTGCTCCTTCAACTATCCATTCAACTTATTTAATTGAAAAAGCAGATTTTGTTGCCTGTCATCAAAGTGTATTTATGGAGAAATTTGATATCTTGCAACATGCCAGAAAAGATGCTCTGTTCTTACTGAACTCTCCATATGACAAAGACAGTGTATGGAAACGGATGCCATTGACAATTCAACAAGAGTTGATTGACAAAGAGATTAGGTTTTATGTTATTGATGCTTATAAAATTGCTAAAGAGTGTGGGATGGGACGCAAAATCAATACAGTCATGCAAACATGTTTCTTCTCTATCTCTGGAGTTTTACCGCTTAATGAGGCAATTAAAGAGATTAAAGCATCTATTGAAAAAACCTATGGTAAATTAGGTGCTGAAGTCGTAGAGATGAACTTTAAAGCAGTTGACAGTGCTCTGAGTAAGCTGTTTGAAGTTAAAATTCCAAAAACTGCTACGAGCAAACTATCATTAAAGCCACCAGTAAAAGGAAAAGTAAGTGAATTTGTAGCTGATGTTACAGCTCACATGATTGAAAGAAGAGGCGATGAGTTGGCTGTAAGCCAAATACCTGCCGATGGCACTTGGCCAAGTGGGACATCTAAATATGAAAAACGTAATATTGCACAAGACATACCTCTGTGGGATCCAAATTGTTGTACTCAATGTAATGAATGTGTTTTAGTCTGTCCTCACTCGGTTATTCGCTCTAAAGTTTTTACAGATTCAGCTCTTAAAGATGCCCCTGATAGTTTTAAAAGTATACAAGCCAAAGGAAAAACTTTTGATGAAGATGAAAAGTTTACAATTGTGGTATCCATAGAGGATTGTACAGGTTGCTCTTTATGCGTTGAAGTTTGTAGGGGCAAAAATAAAACTAATCCTGAGTTAAAAGCTATTAATATGACTCCAAAAGACCCACTTTTAGAGAGTGGAATTAAGGAGTGGGACTATTTTACTACACTGCCTCTGTATGATCGTTCAAAACTTAATCATGCTAAAGTAAAAGAGAGTCAATTATTAGAGCCTCTGTTTGAATTCTCAGGAGCCTGTCCAGGGTGCGGAGAAACACCATATATCAAATTGGCAACCCAATTGTTTGGCGATAGAATGATAGTTGCAAATGCTACTGGATGTTCTTCTATCTACGGAGGAAACTTACCAACAACTCCATGGACAAAGAATGCACAAGGAAGAGGTCCTGCATGGTCAAATTCTCTTTTTGAGGATAATGCTGAATTTGGACTTGGATTTAGGCTTACAATAGATAAACATGAAGTACAGGCAAAAGAGATGTTGGTAGAATTGGGTGATAAAATAAGCCCTAAACTCTCAACGGCAATTTTAAATGCTTCTCAAAATGAGGAAGATGAAATATTTGATCAAAGAACAAGAGTTGATGAATTAAAAGAGATGCTAAAGAGCATAGATGATGATACTTCTTTAGAGCTTTTAACTTTAGCTGATTATTTAGTGAAGAAGTCTGTTTGGATTATTGGTGGAGATGGATGGGCTTATGATATTGGCTATGGTGGTCTTGATCATGTAATGGCTAGTGGTAAAAACGTAAATATTTTAGTACTTGATACTCAGGTCTATTCAAATACCGGTGGACAACAATCAAAAGCGACTCCAACAGGAGCAGTTGCCAAGTTTGCATCTGGAGGAAAAGCAGGATTACCAAAAGATTTGGCGATGATGGCAATAGCTTACGGTAATGTTTATGTAGCCCGTGTGGCTATGGGTGCCAGTGATTCGCAAACACTAAAAGCTTTTATAGAAGCAGAAAATTATGACGGTCCTTCACTTATTATCGCCTACTCACACTGTATAGCCCACGGGTATGATTTGAAATATGGCATGGATCAACAGAAAAAAGCAGTTGACTCAGGACTCTGGGCAACGTTCAGATATAACCCAAAACTTAAAGCAATTGGTAAAAATCCAATGACTTTAGATTACAAAGGTCCAAAAATAGATGTTAAAGATTATATGTATAATGAAGCAAGGTTTAAAATGGTTGAACAAATCAATACCAAAGATGCCCAACAATTTTTGGATACTGCTGCATCGTACGCTAAAGATACATATAAGAGATATAAAAATTTAACCAAAATCAATTATGAAAAAAGTAATTGAACCCTCTGATTAATTTATAAGCTAGACTCCAAATCAAGTTTGAGTGACGATAACTCCGTCATTCTTGGCTTGATCCAGAATCTAATATCTAATTATTCAGAGAATACAATTAAATAAAAATAGGAGAAAATATGGCGTTTGTACAATCATTTGGAGCGGCTAAGGTCGTCACAGGCTCGGCACATCTGCTAACTTTAGATAATGGAAAAAAAATATTGATAGATTGCGGAATGTTTCAAGGTGAGAATGAAGAGAAAAATACAAAAGAGCTGGAGTTTAGTTCAGATGAAATTGATTATTTGATTTTTACTCATGCACACCTAGACCATGTGGGACGTTCACCAATTATGTTTAAAGAGGGGTTCAGAGGTGAAGTTATTGCCACTCGTCCCACACTTGATTTAGCAAGTATCATAATGCTTGATAGTGCACATCTAATGAAAGAAGAATATCATTGGCGATTTAAAAAAGCACAAAGACGCGGTGAAGAAAATATGGTTAGCTCTCCTCTTTATACGGCACAAGATGTTGAATCATTATTAACGCTAAAAAAACGCTATGCTAAATATGGCAAGATAATTCATTTGCAAAAAGATTTAAGTGTCACATTTCATAATGCAGGACATATTTTAGGTTCAGCTTTTGTTGAGATTCGTTTTGTTGAAAAGGGAGTTGAAAAATGTGTTGTTTTTAGTGGAGACTTGGGTAATAAGAATGATATTGTTCTGCCATCTCCTGAAAATTTAAATGAAACAGATACTCTTTATATAGAATCAACATATGGTGATCGTAATCATAAAGATATAGATGATTCTGTAGATGAATTTAAAGATGTAATCAACAATACACTTACAGATGGTGGGAATGTATTAATCCCTTCATTTGCTATTGAGAGAACACAAGAAATTTTATGTATGTTAAAATCAATGTATAAAAATGGTGAATTGCCAACATGTAGAATTTTTTTAGATAGTCCTATGGCTATTCGTGCAACGAGGGTTTACAACAAATACACTGATCAATTAAGCCAGTTATGTCAAACTTTTTTGGAAGAGGATGGATCTGTTTTTGATTTCCCTCGGCTCGAATTTGTTAAAACTCCAGAAGCTTCAAAAAAGATTAATGAGATTCAAGATGGTGCAATAATTATAGCTGGAAGTGGAATGTGCAATGGTGGGCGTATTTTACATCATTTTAAACATCGTTTATGGAACAAAAAAAATGCTGTTATGTTTGTTGGTTTTCAAGCGAAAGGAACATTAGGAAGACGCATTGTGGAGGGTGCAAAATGGATTGAGCTATATCATGAAAAAATCATGATTAATGCAAGTGTACATACCATCAACGGCTTTTCCGCTCATGCAGATCAAAGTGAATTAATAGAATGGATGGAACATTTTGAGAGACTTGGCAATGTTTTTTTAATCCATGGTGAAGAAGAGAAGCAGATTATATTTAAAGAGGCAATTATGCAAAAGCTTGATAAGAGAGTACATATTGTTGAGGGTGGTGAGATGATTTATGTTTAGTAAAACTAAATTTAGTTTTTTCTAAAGTACAAAGGAGTAGAATAGGGAAAGTACAAAACAGGAGTTGACATGTTAGACTCTGTATTACTACGAATTGCAAAAAGTTCAATACTCGGCAGACTTGATGATAGTTACTCATTTGATAAAGAGAAACTGTTGAAGGACTATCCTTTTTTAAAAAAAGATGGTGCGGCATTTGTAACGCTTAAATATAACAATAATTTACGAGGTTGCATAGGTTCTATAATTGCACATAGAACACTTCTAGATGATGTTGTCGGCAATGCTGTTTCAGCAGGTTTTAATGATCCAAGGTTTCAGCCTTTAACAGCAAATGAACTTCCGTATCTAACACTTGAAGTTTCAGTTTTAAGTGAACCTAAGATTTTAGAGTATAAAGATTTTGAAGACTTATGCAACAAAATTACGCCTCACGTTGATGGTCTTATTTTAAAGCATGAAATTTATCAGGGAACTTTTTTACCTCAAGTTTGGGAACAACTTCCAACTCCAAAGCTTTTTTTAGAACATCTCAGTATGAAAGCCGGATCTAGTTTATCTATTTATGAAGAACATCCAACAATCTACAGATACAGCGTTGATGCAATAGAAGGTGATTACGATGAAGTATTACCGTTATAAAGATGAAAATAGTATTACATGTATATTGTGCAAGCACTACTGTACTCTAAAAAAAGATAGGCATGGCATATGTGGAGTAAACATCAACATAGATTCAAAATGTACATCATGCGGTGAATACATAGAAGGAGTTTGGTCATGAAAAGAGAGATGAGCGTAGCCGGCAGTTTTTATCCGGCAAGAGATGTTGAATTAGAGAGATACTTTGAACACTTTAACGAAGTTTATGATGAGAGTTTTAAACTGCCAGATTTACACTCTAGAGCAGTAATTGTGCCTCATGCCGGATATATTTACTCTGGATATACAGCTAATATAGCTTACAGAGTTCTGCAGCATAGCGGAATTGAAAACTTTGTTGTTATCGGTCCATCTCATAGAGTTGGCTTTAATGGGATAAGTATGTGTGATTTTGCAAGTTATAAAACTCCTTTTGGAGATATACAAAGTGCAGAGAGTTTATATGAAAAAATAAGTGATGAGTTCTCTTTAGAATGCATGACAACTGCACATTCAGAACACTCCACAGAGGTGCAGTTTCCTTTTATTAAATACTATCTGGGTGGTGCAAACATCATAGAGCTTGTTTATAGCCAGACAGATCCGTCATATATATCAACAATTATAAATTTTGTTTTAAAACAAAAAAATTGTGGAGTTATAATAAGCACAGACTTAAGTCATTTTTACAACCTGGATGATGCGGATAGACTTGATAAAATATGTTTGTCTGCGGTTGATAAACTTGATTTGGATTTACTTCACGGCGGATGTGAAGCGTGTGGTATAACAGGTGTTGAAGCGATGATAATGAGTGCTAAAAAACTGAATTTAAATTCACATATCCTTGATTACAGAACAAGTGCTGATTTCAGTGAGGATACAAGCAGAGTAGTTGGGTATATGAGTGCATGTTTTGATGAATAAGGCAAATATATTTGATTTAATACCAAAACAGTTGAATAAAGAACTGTTTGAAGAGTTAGTCTCAAAAGATGATTTGAAAATAGAGCGTATTGTTTCAAAAGGTCATGCAACAGCAGAGTTTGAATGGTATGAACAAAAAAGTGATGAATGGGTGATTTTGCTAAAAGGTGAAGCTGTTTTATCATTTTTTGATGAAGATGATGTCAGGTTAAAGGCTGGGGATTATCTTAATATACTAGCCAACACAAAACATAAAGTTTCATGGACTGTTCCTGATGAAGAAACAGTATGGCTAGCGGTGCACTACTAATATAAAATTATCAGAGTTTTTTATTTGTTTTTACATTTACAGGTTTTACTCTATCATAGTATCTTCTTGTGTGACAAACTGGGTTACAAGATCCACCTGTTGGAGTCTCTATAAACCTAAGAGAAAATTTTGTAGTACCAAATGTAGCAATATTGTTTAGATGATGTGGAAGATTTTTTGATCCATGATAGTCATGACATGTTTTACAAGTTATACGCTTTGTATTTACATGAAAAAAGTGAATATTTTTATCACCATTTCTAAATTCTGTAAACTCTTTTGTAGATTTGTCTGTTATCTTTTTAGGTTCATGACACTCAAAACAAATATATTTATCAGCAGAGAAGATTGTAGATGGTTTTTCAGGAAAAGGCTTTTTTAACATTCTAAGATTATCCGAACCATGAGGGTCATGGCAAGCTGCACAATCACCCCACATAATGGGTCCATGCAGATCAGGATTGTTTGCAAGGTGTTCACCCATATTTAAAAGCATCTTTCCATCTTCATCACGAGGGAGTTGTGAACTGTGACATGTTAAACATATAGTTTTTGAATCTACTTCTTTTAATAAACTTATATTTGTAGAATTATGAGGATTATGGCATCCAAGGCAGCCAACCATATTGATAGCACCATGTTTGTTTTTGGAGTTTTTAACTTTATGTTTTATATCTGTATGACACTTAAAACATAAGTCGTCACCTTGTATTATCAATTTTCCAGACTTCCCATCTTTATCGGTATGACAAGCTGTACAGTCTTTTGATTTAAATGAAGTGTGCTCACTTAAAATTTCTGCATTTTGTTCAGCAAAAAGGGCGCTGAAAAATAGTATCATCAAGGTAGAGGTTTTAAGAAAAAACTTTACAATATTTAGTTGATAATTCATTGTTAAACTCACTTTAGTTTTTTATTTGTTCTTACATTCACAGGTTTTACTCTATCGTAGTACCTTTGAGTATGGCATATAGGGTTACAAGAACCGCCTGTTGGAGATTCTATAAATCTAAGTGAGAATTTTGCAGCACCAAAAGTAGTTTTACTTTTTAGATGATGAGGAAGATCTTTAGAGCCATGATAATCATGACAAGTTTTACATGAAATACGTTTTATTTTTACATGAAAGAAGTGGATGTTTTTATCACCATTTCTAAAAGCTGTATGCTCTGTTGTAAGTTTATCTGTTATTTTTTTAGGTTCATGACATTTAAAACATATATATTTATCAGGAGAAAAAATTTCTGTAGAGCCCTCAGGAAAAGGTTGTTTTAACATTCTAGTATTATCTGATCCATGTGGATTATGACAGGCAACACATTCTCCCCAAAGAATAGGCCCATGTAAATCCGGGTTGTCAATAAGGTGTTGTCCCATATTTTTGAGAAGTTTACCTTCTTCGTCTGTTTTAAGCGATGCGCTGTGACATGTCAGACAGAGAGTTTTTGAATCCGGCGCTCTTAATAATTTGGCTGCTTTTGAAGAGTGTGGATTGTGACATCCAATACATTTATCACCCATCTCAATAGCACCATGTTTTCTTTTAGAGTTAGTTATTCTTTCTTTTTTATCTACATGGCACATAAGGCATAAATCTTTTTTTCTATCAGCTTTTAATTGAAATTTATAATTTTGTGCATGAGGGTCATGACAGTTTATGCAACTCTCTTTTACAGGCGGATGTATATTATCACCTGATTTTAACATGTCTCCTTTTGGAGTGTGACACATAGTACAAAGTTCGTTGATTGTGCCGGTAATTAAAAGTTTTGGATTTTGTGATTCATGCGGAGAGTGACAAAGTGTACAAGCACCGGCAGCAACGGGACCATGAGTAAAACTGTTTTTATCATAATCATCATGACACGAATAGCATAGTTCCGGCATATCAATTTTTAGTTTGGCAGATTTTCCATTTTTATCTGTATGACATGCATCACACTTTCCCTTAGTATAAGAAGGATGCTTCATCATTTTTTTAGGTGGTTCAGATGTTTTTGGTGCCTCTTTGGCATAAACAGTAGTTGCAAATAGTATTGACAGTAATAGTAAGAAAACAGAGCTTTTAAAAGAAAATTTTGTCATAGTCATTACCCCTAAATTAAATGTGGTAAAGTATAACATAAATTTATATTAAGTGGTTTGATTTTTCTTAAGATTTCCGTTAAAAGCTTTGGTGCTGACATTGACTAAATCACCAATTTTTAAATCTTTAGCTTCATCACCAGAGATAACTATTTCAACCAGTTGTTGACCAATAGCTACAATGGCTATATAAATAATATCAACTTTTTTTATCTCTAAAAGTTCCCCCTCAAATGAGAATTTTTGGCTTCCCTGTGTACGAAGAAGAACCTCTTTTGGCTTCCCGTCATTTATGATTTTCCCATTTTCTAAGACTATAACTCTTGAAGCAAGTCTATAGATTTCACTTGGGTCATGGCTTACCATAATAGTGGTAGTGCCAAACTCTTTATGAAGAGCAAGTATTTCATTTTGAAGTTTTAGTCTCATGCTTGGGTCTAGCGCTGATAAAGGTTCATCCAAAAGTAGAATTTTTGGTCGCTTCATCATAGCACGACATAGTGCGACTCTCTGTTTCTGCCCACCACTTAGGGTTGTTACTGCTCTATTTCTAAACTCACCGAGTTCAGTTACTTCTAAAAGATGATCTGCCAGTTTTAACTCTTTTTTTACATAAAGCAGATTTTCTAAAACACTCATATTCTCAAACAGAGCATAGTCTTGAAAAACAAAACCAATCTCTCTCTTTTGAATACTCTTGCATTTGTGAGTGTCCAGCCAAATTTCATTGTCTACATGTATGATTCCATTAGTAGTCTCCAGTCCTGCCAATATGCGTAAAAGTGTAGTTTTTCCGCTTCCGCTTTTTCCTGAAAGTGCTACAAAATCACCCTTCTCAATCTCTAAAATAACATCTAGTTGCATATCTTCTTCAACACCGTGAAGTTTTTTGTTTATATTTATGTTTATCATTGTTTCAACTATTTATCGCATATTTTATTAATGTTTGATGGCACTTAAAAGCTTCAAATATAAGATAATTATCTACTTCTTTAAAGTCTTGGATTTGTAAGAGTATATTTTTTCTTTCTTCTACAAGTGTTATATGATTTAAGCCAAAAACTTCAATAGTAAATTTTGCTTTTTTATTATTTCCTTCTAGTTCACCAAAGGCTGTAAATGAAAAACTATTTTCTATATCATCACAAACTGGATTTAATATTTTTTTAAAATCTTCTTTGCTTAAATTAAAGTTATCTTTTTTACTTGAACAATGTTCTCTGTTGTTGCACGAAACAATTAAATTATTGTATTCTAAGGTTAGCTCTGGATGAGTATTTCGTGTTTTAAAATGGTCTATATTAGATTTATAACTATCTGAAGAAATCTTTTTTTCACAGTAAACACACATTGACTCTTGTTCAGTCTGTAAAATATACTCTCTTAAATCTGTTCGAATATCACTTATTTCACTCCAAGAATCAGATTGTTTTGGATATTTTACTTTTTTCTTTTTTACTTTAAAGAAATCAGGCCCGCTCTTAGTTACCTGAATCATTAGTTTCTCTTTTAAGAAGTTCAAGCTTTAACAGTCCAAAATCAATAATGTCATTTTGCATCATAGTTTCTAATATAGTTAACTCTTTTTTAAATTCATCTGATTTAAACTCATTATTTAAAATCATATTTTTAACTTTGTCATACTGCTTTTGAACTTCTACATCTCGTAGTTCTGTAACACCCATAATATCTGTTAGAGCCTTGTTTACATTCATTCCATAAGCATCAGGAGAAAATGATTTAATATTACTACCTTGTTTTACTAAAATTCTTAAATTTTCATTTGGTGTTGAGGCTACTATTTGAGGTGAGTGTGTTGCAATTATTATTTGATTATTATTTTGTTTTGCAAAATTTTTGTAGATTTTAACTATTTTATTTTGCCAAGATGGGTGAAGAGATATTTCTGGTTCATCTATTAGAATGATACTATCTTTAATATCTGAAATGTATAAATAAAATATTTTACTAAGAAGCTCTTTTTCTCCCGTTGACAAATCATCTATAGATATTTTCTCATTTAATTCATTGGTGAAAAAAATGTTTTTATCTCTATCAATTCCACTAAATTCAACTTGGATATCTAAACCATCAAAAATATCATCTATTGTGTCCGTTAAAGTTTTATATGCTTCTTTTGCTGATAACTCTTTTTCAAAAACTAGAGTATCTATATATTTTAAAATCTCTTTTTTTATATCTTCTGTCTTTTGTTCTTGAGCTTTTATATATATTATTTTTTCTTCAAATACTCCACTATTCTTCATAGCTTTTGCTAGTCCATATGTTTTTTCTAAGAGATCATAAATTTCTTCTTTTATATTTACATCACCACCTAATTCTTCTATATATGCATTTATGTTCCCATTTAATTTACTACTCATATATTTAAATTTATCTAAAATAAATTCAAATAATGTAGTTTTACCACTGCCATTTATTCCAGCTAAAACTATTAGGTCTAAAGGCTCATTATTGCTATCTGAAAAGCTAATATCAAAATTTTTAAAAACTTTATAATCATCTATATGTATATCTTTTATTTTCATTACAAATACCTTTTTAAATACTACAGTTAGTAATTATACTATTAATAGTATGAAATTTATGTTTTCTACTCATTTAATAAACCCAGAAAATTTCTGTTTATGGTTAAAAGTGTAAACCCCAAGAAGAACTAAAAAGCTCATGATAATCATAATCGCACTATAAATATGAGCAGATGAGTAGTCCATAATCTCAACCATCTCATAGATTGCAACTGAAGCTACTTTTGTTTCCCCAGGGATGCTTCCGCCAACCATCAAAACTACTCCAAACTCTCCGACTGTATGTGCAAATGTTACGATTATCGCAGTTATAAGAGCTGGTTTTATGTTTGGCAATGCTACTTTCATAATTGTTGTAAGCTTACCTTTACCACTTACATATGAGGCTTCAAGCATATTTTTGTTTAGAGATTCAAAGCCGCTTTGCAATGGCTGAACCATAAATGGAAGAGAGTAAAAACAAGATGCTATTACCAAGCCTGTAAAGTTAAAAACCAAATCAACACCAAAAGACTCTTTAAAAAATGCTCCGATAGGAGAGTTGTACGAGAGTGCATAGAGTATATAAAAACCAAGTACCGATGGAGGAAGCACTATTGGCAAAGCTGTGATTGCCTCAAGAAATGGTTTTGCTTTTGAGTGAGTCTGTGAGAGATACCATGCAAGTGGCAGACACAAAACAAATAGTATAAGAGTAGTCAATCCAGCAAGTTTAAAAGAGAGTAAAAATGGTGTAAAGTTTAAATTTTGGAGTATTTCAATCATCTAAAACCTCTACGATCGACAACTCATTTGCTTTTATAAAAACAGTAACTTCATCACCTACATGTAGATTCATTCGCTCACTTGAATCTTTCGTGATAATAGACTCTAAAGTGGTTTCCCAAATTTGTATTTTGATACTGCTTAAAAGTTCGCCATTCTCTACATGTATAATCTTGGCATCTAGTTGATTTGAGTAGGAGACTTCTCCAGTAAATTTTTTTGCTATTGCTACATGTGTCGGTTTAGTGATTAATTTTACTTTTGCTCCAACTTTAACCCTCTCACTTAGTTCTAAACTCATCATACTTAGGGTTGTGTCAGCAAAATAAAACTTTACTATATTGAGATTATCGACACTTTTTATCTCTTTAACTTCAGCAACAATAGTGTTCATAGTTCTAGGTATCCATATTGTTTAAAGATTTTTTTTGCTTTTTCACTCAAGATAAAATTATAGAAATCTTTGACCTCTTTTGAGTCCTTTAGCATTACTATACCCTGATTTATCGGTGTGTATAGTTTTGAATCTATTTCTGTCCAGTTAACACCTTCTTTAAATCTTGACATTCGAGATGAGTAAAGTGATGACTTGGCAATAACTCCTATGTCTGTTGCCGTTACAGTGTAGGAGACTGTTTGGGAAATCGACTCACCATAAATAAGTTTCTTTTTTATATCTTTAAGTATTTTGGCATTTTTAAAAGCTTCAAATGCTGCTTTTCCATATGGGGCAGTTTTTGGATTTGCAACAGTTATTCTCTTTATTTTTCTATTTTTTAAAAATTTGATTCCTTGTGAAATATCTATATTTTTATTACTTAGCATAGCTAGTGAACCTTGTGCATAAACAATTGGTTTGCTAATCGCTATTTTGTTTTCATAAAGCTTGTTTGGATATTTCATATTTGCAGACATAAAGAGTCCGTATGGCGCTCCGTAAAATATTTGAGCTGTAAGTTTTCCACTGCTGCCAAGTGTAACTTTTACTTCTGTATCTGGATAGGTTATATTGAACTCTTTTATTAAATCATCAATTGCGTAGCTTACATTTGCTGCAACAGCTATTTTTATCTCTGATGCATTTAGTGAAGTTATAACAATAAAAATTAGTATGAATATATTCTTCACTTGCTTCCTTAATAATATTTATTTGAATAATAACATTAATAGAGTAAAATAACGAAATTATTAACAAAGGAAAATAGCAATGGCAAATGTAACGGCTAGACATATATTAGTAGATAGTGAAGAAAAATGTAATGAATTAAAATCAGAGATAGAAAATGGAGCTTCGTTTGAAGAAATTGCAAAGCAAAATTCTCAATGCCCATCAGGCGCGGAAGGTGGGGACTTGGGTGAATTTGGTCCCGGTATGATGGTTCCGGAGTTTGATGAAGCAGTATTTGACAGTGATGAAGTCGGTGTAGTTAAAGGTCCCGTACAGACACAGTTCGGTTACCACCTTTTAGAAGTAACAAGTAGAGATTAGAATCTATTTGTAAGCACCACTAGAATTACATCTATTTACACGATTTAAGCACTTTCAGCAACTTCTTTGGTTCACTTGTTACAATTAGATATGTGTACTTTACATCTAATTACACCTAAAAAAGTGCGGTTAGAAGTGCGGTATCGTTATTGGAGTGTGAAATATGTTAGATGCAGTCAAAACAAAGTATAGTGGTATTTATTGTAAAGAAGATACCAAAACAAAAGTAAAAACATATATAGCAAGAATAAAAATAACAGGTATTATTAATACAGAGCAGATAGTCGGTTATTCAAATGATGCTATTAAGACAAACGCAAGAATAGCGTACCAAAAAAGAGTCGAATTAATAAATAAACTAAAAAATGGCGAATCAATAAAGATACAAGACAACCCAACTCTTGAAACTTATTTTGATAATTATATGCAATCAAGAGAAGATGGAGCAACTTTAGCAGTTAAAAAGATAACCAACAATAAATCTTTTTTTAAAACCCACATACCGCCACACTTAAAAAATAAAAAAATAAAACAGATTACGAAATATGACTTTCAAAATGTAATACATGCTATGGTTAAGAAAGGACATAAACCAAGTTATATAGAAACTATAAAAACATGTTTTTCTCCAATATTTAATGATGCCATTGAAAGGAATATGGTAACTAAGAATGTAATTAAAGGTCTAAAGTTCCCTGATTATGATGGAAATAAATATTTTTCATTATCAGATGAAAAAACTAAAGCACTTGTAATTGAGATAATGAATATTGCCAATAATCAATATAGAATTATGCTTATGTTTTTGCTTCGTGGTCGTAGAGCGGGAGAGGTTCTTAGCCTAGATTGGTCAAATATTGATTTTGAAAATAAGACTTACAAAATAAAAGACAGTCAATCTAAGATTAGAAAAACACTTACTTTTCCACTTGATGATGAGCTGATAGAACATTTTAATTACTTAAATAAAATGGATAAAGGACTTGTCTTTGTATCTCCTAGAACAGGTAGAGCATTTGCATGTTTTCCTCAGAGAGTATGGAGTTCAATTAAAAAGAATACAGGGATATCAGATATGACATTACATGATTTTAGACATTTACTTGGGTCTACACTTGTAAATAACAATGTACCAATAGAATATATATCTAGGGCTTTAGGACATGCAAATATTGCTACGACACAGAGATATAGTAATCAAAAAGAATTAATGGCAAAACATGCTTTAGAAAAATATTTTGAGATTGTTAAAAGATAATTGTTTCCTCGCACTTACCTTAACTAAATATATAAATAAATTTTTATCAACTAATTTTTTCTCTCTTTATTACTGAATAAACATCAGCGTTTATTGTCATTAAATTTACACTTAACGCTATTTTATTGTTATCTTGATAATCTGCCCATATTCTAAGATTTCTCAATTTTAAATAAACCTGATATAGCTTTGGGTCTCCGCAAGAAGCCACTTTTGTGAGTATAGTTTCGTGTAACCCAGGTCCAGATTTGGAACTTAAATCTTTATCGTGTGCTAAATATTTGTGATACAGAGCATAATAATACCTACTAAATACGATTCTTCTTAGCAAAGTATCATCTTGAACAGATGTAATATCTTTATTAATTTTAGAATGATTATTGACCAACTCGTATGCAAAAGAGTTAAATTGATTAGCCAGAGTTAAATGATCCATAGATATATGATACTTCTTATATTAGAGCTATCATATTGAAAAAATTGCTTTCACTAATTTCAGACTCTAGTTTTAAATACAAGTCCAACTCTAAATCTAATTCTGTCATTAATTGCTCTTGATTATCAACTCTAATAAATAAGCATGTCTTTTCAAGTATTCCATCTGCTGGTATCCAATGTTCAACTATTGATGTTCCATATAATGTTTCAATCTTATCATTTATTTTTGAAATCTCTAATATTTTCAACATTTCAACATCATTTTGGATAAATGAATCACCATGCGTAGATTGCTTTGAAGAATTATAATTTACAAATTGGTCATGAGTAGCTTTATTTGTAATAGACTCTACCATTGAAGCATCTGCTTGTTGTAATAAGAGTACAGTACCTACAGCGAAACTGTTTAATATACGGTTATAATTTGTATCTTGCAACGAGTTCATCACTTATTACCTCTTTAAATTTTTCTTTATTTACATTATGAAGTTCATCAACTTCTACAAAAAAACTTTCCTTGTCAAAACTATCGTCAATTAATAAATTTTTATTATCAACGAATGTTATTATATCTATAATTGAACCTATATCGGGATTATTTTGAAATTTTGTATTATTCGAAATAGTTTTATTATAAGAAATATTAGCTATCGCATCTTCTACCCGAAGAAACATTTTTTTATCAACGACAGTTTGTTCATTAATATCAACTTTTATTTCACCTGTCAAAAAAATATTTTCATCTTTTAAAAAATCAACATATCGCAGTCCTATACGATTAATTTTTTGTATTTTGTTACTATCCAATATAGCTGAAAATATTTGTTTTATTTGAGGGAAAAAAGCTTCTTTCCATCTTGTATAATTATTTACAGTAATGCCAATACTATTATCGCCTAGCACTACTCTATAATCAGTATTTGTTTTTGACCTAATTTCATATAATGGTTGCATTTTTAAATTTGGGTCATTTTTTCTTATAGCATCTGGAATTTGATGTATAGGTAATTTCAATATTTCCTCAAAACCATCTACATTTGCCAATATACTTAAAAAGTTTTCAGCTCCCACGCTTGATTCAAAGGAAATATCAAATATACAGTCTACAATAGTATTAATTCCATTGCTCATATCTTTTAGCCTTTTAAAGTTTAATTATATTATATCAGCATATTCTAGTTAAATTTTAATTAAACTTCAATAAATACTATTACTGAACTTTCGCACCTAATCAAATAAGAAAAACAATCTAAAAGAACCAACCTACAGTAAGTAAAAAGAAAATAATTTATGCCTCTTTACAAATAAAGAAACTCTATTGAAGCCCTATAATAGGTAC
>JAKITC010000002.1 GCA_021648285.1 Sulfurimonas sp.
TTATTGGGCTTTTTATTAGATGTATTATACTGTTTTAGGGATTTAAACTTGATGAACTTAAGCTCTATATGTTAGAATCTTTTTACTTTAAGAGATGTGGGTAATATTATAGTTATTTCACAGTCTCTATGTTTTGTTATCTTTTTCTAGTCTTTAAAATAGAACATAGAATCTATCTTTTCTTCTATGTTAAAGTATAAATCGCTACCTTGCCAGTTATTTGTTAAGATTAAACTTGTTATAAAAATAATAATAGCAACTATTGCACTTATTGTACCTCCAGCTACTCCAAGTCCAAGTCCAATAATTCCTCCAATTATTAAAGGTAGCCAACCCCATAAAAATTTTACTAAAATACCAAAGAAAAAATATAATATCAATAAAGCAATTATTATTGATACGACAAAAACTATTTCCATTGAGTTATATCCCTAAGATTTTTTGTTTTGCGGCATTAAATTCATCTTCTGAAATAATACCTTTATCTTTTAGTCCTGCTAACTTTTCTAATTTCGCATAAGGGTCTTCTTCTGTTATTTGTTGCTGAACAACTTGTGGTGAATGCAGCTTATTTCTATGATTTTCAATTGCTTCCATTACTAAATTAGTAAAAGGTTTTACCGTTTTTTTCCATACATTATCAATATGTCTTTCTTTCGCCCCATCTTCAATAAAAATTTCTCCAAAAATAATTCCTGTTTTACCGGAAATAGAGTTAATCTTATCTAAATTAATTACGGTCTGTTCTAGTCCATAAATCATGCCTTTATCTAAAAATATAATTCTTTTGTCGGTTAATGTTATTAACCAAGTATTACCATCCATCAACCCTGATGAAAAGGCTATGATTTCTTCACCGTCAGTTAAAACTTCTGGTAAATAACTCAATTCTTTTTTTGTGAAAAATTGATCATCTCCTATTTTTTCAGCAATCCTTTTATATTCTGCTTGTAACTCTTTCTTTGATGCATTTTTGTAGTCAAAACTCGTATGACAATCCTTTAATTAAAATTTGACTAAGCCAATAGTCATTTTACAAATCAACTAATTTAATATCATTGATTTCTAAGATAACGGACGAGTACAAAAATATGTCACCTATTTTTGTACTCTTTTAAGTTCTACAGTGGTAGCTGAATTTTAAATTTTCAAAGCTTAAATTCGGCTGGGGTAACATATTTTTCTTGCTACGATTTGTTATATCTCTACCTCTTGGGAGTTGCTTATTTTCAAGTTGTATCTGCATAGGCATTACCAAGTGAAACTTGGTAACGAGAAAGAGTTTGTTTTTCTTTGAAACAAATTTACTCTAAGCAAGGTGCTTACGATAGACACATAACGGTCGAGTACAAAAATATGTTACCTGTCTTTGTAGTCTTTTAAGTTCTACAATGGTAGCTAAATCTTTGAAGTTTTCAAAGCTAAATGCGGCTTGGTAACATATTTTTGTTGCTACGATTTGTTAGATATCTTTATAAATCATCTATCTATTACTACATCAAAAAGCTTACCATCATTTCTGCGACACTGTCCACTACCTGTGTCAGACCATTCACTAAAATTATAAACACATCGAATATATCCACCTTTATCGCCTTTCATAGTTATTAAACCATTTCCTGACATCGGGGCAGTTGTAGCTGTTCCAAAAGCATTAGCTACACCATTGGTGCCTACAACTTGCATTGAACCAATTGTAAAACCACCACCAGAAGCTGAATATATCCATTCACCTGAATAATGCTCATTTTCAATGACTGCATTCATTATCCCTTTGCTTGTCATTGTGGAACCAGTTTGTCCATAATAAGTATTACCGTTCTGTTGGTCTAAAAATTTTAATTTGGCACTACATCCTGTGAAAATAAGAAAAATCACTAACAATATAAGATGTTTCATTGTTATCCTTTTTGTATCTAACGTTTGTCGTGAGCGATAAATTACCGCTAGGTAATTTATTCGTTCCTCGTATTTGTTGTCTTGTCTTTAAATGTCTAAACAGAAAAATCGAAGAAGTATACACCTTCTTCTTGAAGAGATATATCTATTGTTGTTCTACCATATCTTTGTAAATCTTCAATTCTAACAGCTTGACCAAGAGGTATTCCTAATCTATTCCTAATATATTCTCCCATTAAGCTTTTTCTTGGAAATGAACTTATTTGCTTTGGAAATGTGAGCCCATTCTCATCTTGGCTACCTTCAAATAGACCATCCATAATAAAGCCATCATCCCAAATAATATCTACAATGTCATTATGTCTGTTTTGCCTACCACCAATATTAGTCATAGTGGTAAAGTTTTGCTTTGGTGGGAATAGGCTAGGATATTGTCTAATATAATCTTTTTTTATTGCGATATAAGCATCATTTGGTGCAACATGACCTCTACCTTGCCCCCAATTTAATCCACTTGCCTCATGAACAATATCTCCACGACCTAAAAGGGACATTCTACAAAATT
This sequence comes from Sulfurimonas sp., assembly GCA_021648285.1. GTDB lineage: Bacteria > Campylobacterota > Campylobacteria > Campylobacterales > Sulfurimonadaceae > Sulfurimonas. Next base: position 2,465 of record JAKITC010000002.1, read on the forward strand.
GTGCTGAAACTTGTGTGTTAACACTAGTTATAATTCGTTGAGTACGTTGAGCTAATTGTACGTCTGTACATAATATTGAGTTTTCCATAACCCTATCTACATATTCATGTAATGGCTGAAATGTATCAAGTGTTGTTTCTGCTAAAGTTTCACGATAGGGTGTACATAAACCATTAGTAGAAAAATTTGCAGAGCCTATTAAAGCATGTTGTATTATATTTTGATTTTTCCAAATATAACACTTTGAATGTATAGGGACAGTTGAATAATAAATATTCACATGAGGAGTATTGATTTGCGTATTAATAAGTGCATCATGTAGTCTATTCTGAATGCCCTTGTCTCCATACATTCCATAAATTACTGTTGAATTTATTGGTAATTGTGCCAACTTTGCTACAGGGTTTGGTCCTAAATAACCTGATAGTACTATAAGTTCATCTGATAGTACTGTTTGGTGCCTATTAAAAATAATTTCTTCTAAGTTTGTATTAAATAACATCAAAATACCTTTTAAATAAAATATCAACGGATAGAGCAATTTTATTTGCTAATAATGGAGGAACAGCATTTCCTATCATTTTATAAGATGCTCCCATACTTCCTAAAAATTCAAAATCATCGTCAAATGTCTGTAATCTTCCAGCCTCACGAGGAGTTATACTTCTTCCTTGAGTATGGTCAGGATGAATATGCCTTAACCCATCTTTATACAAGTGTGCGGGAATTGTATTGCTCTGTTTATCATAAGCCAAAACATTATATTTATGAAAAGATGACTTTTTACCAGTTCTTTCATAATATAATTTTTTCAATGACTCAGTATCAGGATATTTTTTTGAACCATTAGCAACATCTAAAGCTAATTCACTAAATATTTTAATATCTCTTTGACTATGGAATCTTGGTATGTGGTTTTTTATCATTGAACTTTTTGAATGTGATATTTTTTTATTAATTTTGTATTCACTAGATACTGGATATAAAGGGTCTAAATCTGATATAGCATCCTCGACAGTAGTTTTTACTTTTACTTTGTGGCTTGGCAAAATATTTTTATAAAAATCATTTAAAATATTGATAGGACTTGTCGTAGTTGTATTTTTCCTAATACCAATAATTATTAATCTTTTTCTAATTTGAGGAACTCCATAATCAGAAGAATCAAGTAAAGCAACTTTCTTTAGTTCTTTAGAGATCACATATCCTGCTTTATCAAAATCATCAATGATTTTATCGATGATATTTGTACCATCAGGTTTAGCACTTAAAATTCCTTGAACATTTTCAAAAACAAATAGCTTAGGTTGGAACTCTTGAACTACTTTTAAATAACTTTCAAACAAATAGTTTCTATAATCACATTTCATATTATTTTTATCTTGTACTCTACCTGCAATTGAATATGCTTGACATGGTGGTCCACCTATTATTACATCTATATTTGTGTCTGAAACAAGCTTTTTAAGTCCACAATGACTTCCAAAATCATTATCATTTTTATAACCATTAAGTAATTCATCCATTCTTTGGATATCAAAATGCATTACTTTATTGTCAGCTGAATCAACTTTCCATTTAGTAGTAAGTCTATTTTTCAATGTATCACTTGCATTTTTATCCCACTCAACAAAAGCATAAGGTTTAAACATATTTGTTTGTTCAAATCCATCAGTAAGACCACCACAACCAGCAAATAAATCTATATAGTTATATTTATTCATTGTCTAAAATCTTTTTGAGTTGTTTTGCTATATGAAAACCAAGAAATGGAGGTACAGCATTCCCAACTTGTCTATATTGTTGAGTTTTTGTTCCTAGAAATTTAAAATTATCTGGAAAGCTTTGAAATCTTGCATTTTCTCTTACTGTGGGTACTCTATTGTATTTGTAATGGAAATGGTTTCTATGTCCAGTATCAATAGTCTTTGATGGTTTTTGACTATGGTATCGAGTCCAAGCTTCATTAAATTTTCTACTATCACCTACACCTTTTGGTAAATCTTTATGATTACCACCTTCAGGTACTTGAGCTATTACACTTTTAACCAAATCCGTATGCTGTGTTCCTATATGATTATTTATTTTTTTTGAATTTAATCTCATTTTTATTTGATATTCTGAATTTGCTTTACATGTATAATCAATATTTTCATCTCCCATAGTTCCTTCAAGTGAAGGTAGGTCAGAAATTGCTTTTTCACAAGTTATATATTCATCTTTACTTAGAACTTCATCAGAAAATATAAAGTCACCATAATCTTCATCTAAGCCTACAAAAAATAATCTTTTTCTAATTTGGGGAACACCATAATTTGGAGCATACAAAATTTTAGATTCTTTAGTATATTTATTTTCTTTGAAATTTCTTTCAATTTCTTCTTTAGCTTTACCTTTATAGAGTGTTGCTAGTCCAGGAACATTTTCTATAATAATTGCTTTTGGTTTTCCTTTTAGCATTTTTGCAATTTCAAAAACAGAGTAAAAAAGTTTATTTCTTTCGTCATCCTCTTTTCTTGAACCAGTAAGTGAAAATCCTTGACAAGGAGGACCCGCGATTATTACATCTACTCCACCTTTTTCATCTAAAAAGTTTACAATTTCCTGTAAATTTTCTATTTTTGATAAGTCAACATTTTTTGTATGCGAATTATTATGATTATACTTAAATGTTTTTAAGGCAATTTCAACATTGTCTATTCCTAGTACAACATCGAATCCTGCTTCTTGAAATCCATATGAAAAGCCACCACAGCCTGAAAACAAATCTAATACTCTCAATATATATTTCCTTATGTAATACTTATTGACATTTTATCAAAAAAAAAATTACTTGGAGTTAAATATGACATTCTGCAAAATATTACTTTGTAAGACAACTATTTATTCAAACACATTATATACAGAAGAAGCTTAAAAATGAAAAATAACACACATGCGTAATGTGTGTTATTTTTTAATATTTAGTTGAAAATATGACAAAATGAAATATTTTTGTGTAAATTGCAAAATAATCTATATTATTCTTAAATATAAAGTGTGTGTTAATTGTTGTATAGACAAATAACACACACAAATGATAGTTAATGTGTAAATATCTTACATAACACACACAATGTTACTTAAGTAAAAAAATTGTATCTAAATCAATTAATTAGATATACTTCTAAAATTATAAAATACAAACAATTAAATTGGATAGTTAGATATGATAATAGCTTTTATAGGTGATATAGTAGGTCATCCCGGTCGAGAGATGTTAAAACAATATTTGCCAGAAATGAAAAAAGAGTATGAAATAGATTTTGTTATTGCTAACTATGAAAATGTCTCTCACGGTTTTGGGATGACTCCCAAAAATGCGAATGAGATAGTTGGTTATGGTGTTGATTGTATGACTGGCGGTAATCACTCTTGGGATAAAAAAGAGATAGAGAATATTTTTGATACGCATGAAATTTTAAGACCGCATAATTATCCTGATGAGGTTAGCGGAACAGGCTGCAAAGTTTATGATGTAGCCGGTGAAAAACTAGCAGTGCTAAACCTTATGGGGCACTACTCTATGCCTATGTGTGATAATGCCTTTAGAAAAGCAAAAGAGACTATTGAGGCTCTACATGTGGATGGGGTTAAAAACATTTTTGTAGATTTTCATGCAGAAGCTACAAGTGAAAAAAGAGCAATGATGATGCTTCTTCAAGGGCAGGCTAGTGGGATTATCGGTACACATACACATGTCTCTACCGATGATTTTCAAATTGCACAGGGTACAGCATACTTGACAGATATTGGACTAACAGGCTGTAGGGACAATGTTATAGGCATGGATGAAAAGGCTCCTTTAAAACAATTTATGACTGGACTTAAAGGTCACTTCGATGTTCCAAAAAAGTGTAAGAAAATACTTCAAATAGCTATTATGGACTTTAGTGAGGGTGAGTGTACCAGCGCATTCAAACTGAAGCAGTTTGATGATGGAGAATTACTAAAAACTGATGCTTGGATAGAGAAAGATTAGTTACGCTGCTGTTACTTGGTAGTATTTGTCATTTGCAAGATAAGTATTTACCATAATATGACGCATATTTTCCTCTTTTAATTCTTGAATATCTTGAGGTAAGCTCTTATCTATTTTGTCGGCTTGGTTAAAAGTTACAGTTGGTTTTTTTAGAAGTGGAAACATTTTAGAATTTTCTTCATAAGCACTTTTTGCACTACTCATAACTTTTATTTGTTGAAAGTTGATTTCATCTTGACTTTTCATCTGATTTTGCAGTTTTTGTTGATTATTAAATGATTTATAGTTAGAAACATAATCAATTGGTAAGTTTTTGCCGATATATGGTTTTAATATTGGATTTTTAGAGGGTTCAAGACTAAAAGACTTCGCACCCTCTTTTGCATTGCTCAAATCGCGTCGGTTGGTCTTATCTGAACTGTTTGTGCTGATATATGTACTATATGATGATACAAACACTGCAATCTCCCTATCTATTTGCTTATATTATAAATGAAATGAGCTTTATATATTATAAAACATAAATTATAATTTTTTCTGTTTTGGTATGGTGTTTTTTGATACAATATTAAAAAAGATAATTTTAGGGATATTTAATGAATGCAAAAATTGTTATAGTAGAAGATGAAGAAGATTTACTGGAACTTATTGAATATAATTTAACAAAAGAGGGTTTTGAGGTTATAGGATTTTTAAATACCAAAACTGTGACTCAAATACTTGAAGAAGAAGATATAGATCTACTTATTATGGATAGAAATCTTCCTGGAGTTGAAGGAAGTGAGTTTGTTCAAGGACTTCGCAAAGATGGTATTTTAATACCTGTAATATATTTAAGTGCCAAAAATAGTGACTCTGATATAGAAGAGGGGTTTATAAGAGGTGGAGATGATTATTTAACGAAGCCTTTTAACATGAAAGAGTTGATTTTAAGAGTTAAGTCCATTTTACGAAGAACTACTAAAAAAATTGAGCATGGCAACCTCTCACATAGGGATTTACTTTTAGACAAAAGTTCAAGAACTTTAAGTGTTGATGGAAAGAATGTAGATATTACAAAACTAGAGTTCAATCTTCTTTGTGAATTCGTAATAAACAAAAATAGTGTACTTGATCGTGACTATCTTTTGGAAAATGTTTGGAATGATGGAGATGATTATCAGTACAGAACTGTAAATGTTGCCATTAACCGTTTAAAAGAGAAAATAGATCCTGCTAAGACTAAAGATTATATACAAACTGTTAGGGGTGTAGGATATAAATTGTGCTAAAAATTCATCAGATATTTATACTAAAGTTTTTACTTCTTTTTATAGGATCTCTTTTAGTTACATCTATTATTAGTTATGTTGCATTAAAATCTATAATAATTGAACATAATAAGAACAATCTTAAAAACGCTATAGAACTTATGCAACTAGAGTTGCAAAATATTCATAATCTTGATAAATATGTATCTCAGGTTCATGAGAAAACTTCCCTAAGGGTAACCCTTATCAATAGTGATGGAGTTGTTTTGGCTGAGTCAAATGCAGATAAAAAAGAGATGGACAATCACGGTTCCAGATATGAAATCATGCAGGCTAATTCACAAGAGTTCGCGACAATAACAAGATATTCTAAAACACTTAAAGTTGATTTTTTATATGTTGCTAAAAAGATTGTTTTTAATGATGAGAAAATTTATATAAGATTATCAATGAGTCTTGCTCAAATTATGGATGACTTTTACTCGTTATGGCAAAAACTGTTTTTTGTATTTATTGGAATAGTATTACTGGCAAGTTATATATCAAGAGTTATGAGTCAAAAAATAGTTTATGATATCTCTCAAATAACTACTTATCTTGATGAAATATCAAATAAAAATTATAAAGCAGTTGTCAAAACAAAGTATTTTTATGAGTTTTTACAAATTTCTCTTCTTTTAAAGAATTTAGTTAAACAACTTAGTAAAAATGATAAGAAAAAGATAAAAAATATAGCGAAATTGAGGTTGATTAATAAGCAGAGAAACGATATTCTATCGGCTATGTCACATGAGTTTAAAAACCCTATAGCATCAATTATGGGATATGCTCAGACAATCCAAGAAGATAGTGATATGCCACCAAAAATTCGTGATAAATTTTTGGCTAAGATTAGCTCTAATGGCGATAAAATATCTAAAATGCTGGATAGATTAGCCCTTTCTGTAAAGTTGGATAATGGTGATTTAAATATCAAAACAAGTGAGTTTGAACTTAAAACTTTATGTAATGAAGTCGCATCTAATTTAGCGTTAAAATATAGAAACAGAGAGATTATTGTCGAAGTAGATGAAGTAGTATTGTTTACTGATAAAACAATGCTAGAGTTAGTTCTAATCAACTTGGTTGATAATGCACTTAAATATTCCAATGGTGATGTGAAAATTATTTTTTATGATAACAAGCTTATGGTGGAAGATAATGGAGTTGGGATTAAAGAAGAAGAGTTAAAAAAGGTAACTTCAAAGTTTTACAGAGTAGATAAAAACAGTTGGGATAACTCAATGGGAATAGGCTTATCAATGGTTAGTTACATTCTAAAATCATTAAACTCTTCATTAGAAATAGAATCTGAATTTGGGGTAGGTTCTAAATTTAGTTTTAGTGTAAATGAGATGTTAAAGAGCTAAATTTTAGATTGAACTATTCTTTTTTTTGCCTCAAATAGTTCAGTGGCTTTTTGAACCATCGGTTCATCAAGTATATCAGTACCGTTTATCTCTTTTGTAGCTTCATCACTGCTTTCGCAGTTAGTTACACAGCTGGCACTACCACCAATCTCTGCATCCTCAACCATAGAAGTTGGTTGAGTATATTGCATTATCGGTTGTTCTATATTTGGAGTGTTTACTAACTCTGTGTCATTTTTTTTTTCAACAACTTTTGCGCAGGCTTGATGTTTGATTTTTGTTCCAAAACCAAACACTTCTCTTACGAGTTGTTTAATAGCAGAGTAACCGTGTGTTAAAGATTTTTTGCACTCTTCATTAGCACAACTTTCCCATGTAAGGACACTATTCTCATAAGAGATAAAGCTAATGCTTTTTTCAAAACACTCACCAAGTTTAAAGTTTCTATCTTTTATTTTTGCTACAAGATTTTCAAATATTGCCAGATTAGGATTTACTTCTATCTCCATGTTGTGAGCAATCTCCGGTTCTACATGTTGTTTTTCTTCTACATGTATATCTTGAGTAATCTCAGATTGGGCATGGATAACTGGAGTTTCGTCCTGCATTGGTATTTTAACTGATTCTTGAACTGGTGCAGACTGACTTGGTTCTAGTGTTTGCTGTGCAATCGGAGGTCTATGAATCTCTTTTTGAAGAGACTCTATCATCTGGTCAACCTCTTTTATACGAAGAGCTTCCACCATCTTAAAAAATATAAGCGACAGAACAAATGAGCCGTCAGCATTTATGCTAAATAGATATTTTGAATCACTTAAAATTCTAAAAAATCTGTCTAGTACAAGAGTAGAATATAGTGCATCTGTAGCATACATTCTTTCTTTTAGATATGCAATCAGTTCATCTACAACCATATCCGCTTCATAATCTTCTAAAACCTTTGTAAGTTCTACTAGTCTTGCATAGTCTTTGGCAAAAACAGCAGAAAAAAGTTCTGTAATAAATTTGGGGTCAACCAATCCAAGCATATCTGTTACAGTTCTGACATCAACATGATTTTTGGAGTATATTATGGCTTGGTCAAGCAGAGTTAGAGTATCTCTAAGACTGCCGCTTCCACTTCTAGCAAGTATCTCTAAAGCGTCAGTTTCATACTCAATACCTTCAAGGTTGAGTATATGTGCCAGATGATCTATGATTTTGTTCGTTGCAATAGATTTAAATCTAAAATGTTGAGTACGACTTAAAATAGTTGCCGGAAGTTTTAAAGGGTCTGTTGTTGCGAGAATGAACTTTACATACTCAGGCGGTTCCTCAAGTGTTTTTAAAAGGGCGTTAAAAGCCTCCTTTGTTAACATATGTACTTCATCTATGATAAATATTTTAAATCTTGCAGTTGCAGGTCTGTACTTTGTCTGCTCAATAAGGTCACGTATATCATCTATCTTACGTGAAGATGCAGCATCCATCTCTACAATATCCATATGGCGGTTTTCAAGTGCAAGTTTACAGTTTTGACAAGTTCCGCAAGGTTGGTGGCTCATCCCTTGTTCGCAGATTAGTGCTTTTGCAAATATACGTGCAGTTGATGTCTTTCCGCTTCCGCGAAGCCCTGAAAATAGGTAAGCATGTGAGAGTCTGTTTGAATCCAATGCAAGTGAAAGAGTTTGAGATATAGTCTCTTGACCAATAAGCTCATCAAAATTAATAGGTCTATATTTTCGTGCTAGTACTTCAGAAGACTCTTTCACATGTAACTCCACTTTTTTATTATAGTGATTCTACCATTTATAGAGTTAAAATATTATAATAAACTGCTTGCAGCTATATGTTGCAGTTCCATTTTAGCAATTTTCTTTTGTTTAGAAAGAATTTTATTGATGTTACTCTGACATCTTTCATTTTTAGTATTATTTATCATAAGTATGGAAGCACTTACACTTAGCAGAGGAAATTCCTTTTTATTTCCGTCCCTATCAGTTGATATGATGGAGTCTTGTTTTTCATCATCTTGATTGTAAAATGCTCTAACATCATTAATAAATTTCTCTATAATATTAGAGATTTTATCCCTATATATATTTTCGTTGTCTTCATTTATTTTTACAGCAGTGAAAAAGTCATCCCCGCCGATATGTGCTTTAAAAAACTCTTGAGGTAGATGTTTTTTCAGTATATCTGCAAAAAGTTGTATAACTCTGTCACCATTTCTAAAACCATACGCATCATTAAATGCTTTAAAATTGTCTAAATCAAAATAGCAAAGAAGATAAGAAGTATCATTCATAGCAACATCAGCAATATACTTTTCTATCATTGTATTACCGGGAAGTTTTGTAAGTGGATTTTGTTCTCTTGCATAGAGAAGGTTTTGCTCATTCATTATGGTGATAATCGCTTTTGCTGATAAAAATCCATAATATTTTGAGTTGTTTGTTAATATAATTCCAACTGGTTCAGGGTTGTTTGAAAAAAGCTCAATTATGGTTGACATGTCACTATTTATATCAGCAATACCGCAAGGTTGCAATAGATTTTTTAGTTTTGTTTTTTTATTGCCGTCATTTAGCATTAATGATTTACCGTATGGTGAATATAAAAATTCCTTAATTTTATTTTCTTTAAGTATTCCAATTGGTTCATCATTTGAATTTACAATGGTTACAATTGGAATATTTGGATATTTTTTAAAGTAATCAATAACTGAGCTCATTTTTGTTTTAACATGTAAAGATGGCATTTTGTCTAGGTAAACTTCGAGTTTACACTCTGTTTTGTTTACTCTTTTATCACTACTTAGTATATCTATGATATTTTGATACTCTTTAGTTATCTCAGTTGTTTTAAGTGTAGGTCTTTGGGCTAGATATCCTTGAACTAAATGACAGCCAATATCTCTACAAGTAAGGAGTTCTTCTTTTGTCTCAACTCCCTCAGCAATCACTTTTATACCAAGCTGAATAGCCAAGTGGGTAATACTTCTTACCATAAGTTTTTTCTTAATATCTTTTTCTATGTTTGTTAGAAAAAACCTATCTATTTTTATGATATTTGGTATGCTGTCATATAAAAGTTTAAATCCAGAATATCCAACTCCAAAATCATCGATTGCAATACAAAAGTTTGAATTTTGATAATGTGTTAGTATTTTTTCCATATTGCAATCACTAGAAATCTCATGTCTTTCTGAAATTTCGAAGCATATACTCTCTTTTTTTATATCGTATTTTTTAAGAAGTTCGTTTGTATATCCTTGTGCAAAATTTGGCATTTTAAATATGCGGTTGTCAAGGTTATAAAATAGTTTTATATCTTTAAAGCCATTAATTTCTGTGAATTTTTTAAAAGCTTTTTCTCGTAATTTAATATCAAAAGAGTAGAGGAGGCCCTCTTCATATACATAATCAAAAAGTGCAAAAATCGACTTGAAACCCACTTCTTGATAGTTTCTCAGAAGTGCTTCAACTGCAAATGTCTTACCAGTATGTATATTTAGAATGGGTTGAAATGCTATATCTAAAATTTCTAGATTGTTAAGCCATTTTTGTGGTAAATAATTTTTCATAGTAGAGATTTTAATGATAAATTATTTCTAAAAGGTTACAGAGGTATTATTATTTATCTTCCTCTAAATTTAACCATTTTTTTCCAACAGCCCGTAAAGCTTCTGGATCTTCAGATGCAAAAAAATCTAGTTTTGGTTGTGGATATTTTTTGCTAAATTCAAAGTTTAGTTCTAAATATTCAACGATGGCATCACCGGAATGAATAAGTATAGTCTCTTTAGAAAAGTAGTTTTTAAGTGCATCTGAAATAAGAGGGAAGTGTGTGCAGCCTAAAATAATGGCATCTGGAGTTTTGCTATCGCTAAAGTAATGCCTAAATGTGGCTTCTAAAATATCACCGCTATAAATCTCATCTTCAACAAACGGAACAAATAGTCCAGTCGCTTTTGCATGAAAATTTTTAAACTTTAGTTTTGTAAGTCCAATTTCGTAAGCTTTAGAGTTTATAGTAGCTTTTGTACCTAAAATAAGTATATTTGAATTTTTATCTTCCAAAGCGTTTGCAGTAGCTAAAACACCGGCTTCAACAACTCCGATAATTGGATAAGTTGAAACTTCTCTCATCTCATCGAGAGCGTGAGCACTAACAGTGTTGCATGCAACTATCATAAGGTCAATGTCGAAATTTTTGAAAAATTCTACAGCTTCAATAGCGTAGCGAATGATTGTAGTTTTGTCTTTACTACCATAAGGAACACGAGCTGTATCTCCAAAGTAGATAATCTCTTCAAAAAGTTGATGTTCAAGTAGTGATTTAACAACTGTTAGACCACCAATTCCACTATCAAATACACCAATTTTCATCATTATTTCCTAATTATGAGTTTGTATTCATACTCTCTAAGAACTCTTCATTTGTAGCTTTCTTACCCATAGTTGAGTAAACAAATTTAAGTGCTTCTATCTCATTCTCTTGTTTATGTATCATCTGACGAAGAATAAATACTTTTTGTAGAGTCTCTGGACCAATAAGAAGTTCATCTTTACGAGTACCAGATTTAAGAATATCGATAGCTGGAAAGATTCTTCTATCAGCAATTTTTCTATCAAGAATAACCTCTGAGTTACCCGTACCTTTGAACTCTTCAAAGATAACTTCATCCATTCTACTACCGGTATCAACAAGTGCAGTTGCGATGATTGTTAAACTTCCACCATTTTCAATGTTACGAGCTGCTCCAAAGAATCTTTTTGGTCTGTGTAGAGCATTTGCATCAACCCCACCTGATAGAACTTTACCGCTAGAAGGTGTTACTGTATTGTAAGCACGCGCAAGACGAGTGATTGAGTCTAAAAGAATTACTACATCTTTACCTAATTCAACACGTCTTTTTGCTTTTTCAATAACCATCTCAGCAACTTTAACATGGTTTTTTGCAGGCATATCAAATGTAGAGCTATAAACCTCACCCTTAACACTTCTCTCCATATCTGTTACCTCTTCTGGTCTCTCATCAACAAGTAGAACCATCAAGTCTATTTCTGCATGGTTGTGTGTGATACCGTGAGCAATCTCTTTAAGCAATTCTGTTTTACCGCTTCTTGGTGGTGCAACGATAAGACCACGCTGACCTTTACCAATAGGTGAGAAAAGATCTAGCATACGACCAGTTAAGCCCTTTTCTCTGTACTCAAGTTTGATTTGATCCATTGCATACAGCGGAGTAAGATTTTCAAATAGAGGTCTCTTTTTACTCTCTTCAGGTGGAAGTGAGTTAACTGCCTCTATTTTGATTAAAGCATAATATCTCTCTTGGTCTTTTGGAGGGCGTACTTGACCTGTTACAACATCACCGTTACGAAGAGCAAATCTTTTAATCTGAGTGTTAGAAACATATGCATCATTAATAGATTCATTGAAGCTTTTGTCAATAGAACGAATAAAACCATAGCCATCCTGCATAATTTCCAAGATACCGCTGAAAAGGATAAAACCACCTTGCTCAGTCTGTGCTTTTAGGATTTCAAAGATAATGTCCTGACGTTTAAGCTCTTGTGGATTTTCAACATTTAACTCAATTGCCAAAGCTGTCAATGCTTCAATACTTGTAGTACGAAGTTCTTCTACGCTTGCACCTTTTACAGGTTTATGTGTTCTTTGTTTAGAGTTGTTTCTACTGTTGTTACTGTTTTTACGCGGTTGTTGTGAACTGTTTTCACTCATAAGATAGCTACCTTAATGTTTTTGATTTGTTGTGCAGGGGAAAGTTGTAAGATATACGTGTTACATCTTATACATATAGTGTAATTTTACACTAATAGAACTTCTAAAGTCAAGTTTTACCCTTTTAAACTTGAAATACTATCAATTATGACAGGAATATCTTGACTTTGATGCAGAGAAATTAACTGTAATTAAAATATTATGGTCTCTTCAATTTGTCTAAATAGAGTCTCTTTGTCTTCAACCGCTTTGTTGATTTTTTTATTTAGATTAACAATCACACTCTCATGTGATTTTTGTAGTTCGGATAATTGATTTTTCAACTTCAGGTTTTCACCTGATAAAATTTTATTTTCATTTTCTAGATATAGAAGTTTTTTCTCAATTTTTAGATATTGATCTTCATTTTGAGTTTCTATATAAGTAATTTGATTTACAAGATTAGTCTGTTCATCTTCTAGGTCTCTTATAATATTTTGGCTTAAAGCATCTCTTTTATATTGAGATAATTTTCTAGAAAGCAAAGATCCAATAAGCAGTCCAATAAATAAAGATAAAGTTAAACCTACAACTGTATCGCTAAGTAAGGCTATTTCAACTATCTCATCTATTATATGGTTCAACTCCTTATAACTTTCTTGGATATTTGATGCAGATAGAGCAAAAAGGTTTAGAGTAAAAAAAATGGTTAGTAAGAGCGTTTTCATGCGGCAGATTATAGCATATTTTGCACAAAAGATATTACTTCTTTTTATGCATATATATTTTGATTAAATTTATCAAATTCTTTTAAAGTTCTCTCCAAAAGCTTTTGAGCCTCTTTAAATATTTTATCAAGAGCATTAACTTTTTCATTGTTATCCGGTATATCTAGTTTTTTCATTGAGCTATCAAACATCTCTACCATATTTGTTCTTATATGGTTTTTAGCTTCTTCGCTTCTACCTCTGTTTGGTTCAAATATACCGGCAATTTGATGCGCTACTTGAGTTACAGGTGATTTTGGTGCTTCATCTTTTAACTCTTTTAAAAAGTTATCAATAAAAGGCTGAGCTATCTTCATAAAATTTTTAATTTCTTTTTTGTCTTGCTTATCTATTCCATTGCTATCTATAGAAAATTGGAATGACTGCATCGAAGAAAAACTCATTGAAGTCTTTGAGCCATTTTCACTTTGATTGTGAGTAAAAGATGATGATTGAGCGTTAGCAAAATCCATCTCAATAACATCGCCACTAGATGTTTTCATCGAAATATTTAAGTCGTGTGTTCTATAAGTACTAAGTCCATAAGAAGTATTCATAATCATCCCCTACTGTTGTTACATGTAAATATCGGACAAAAAAGTAAATATTCAAGCTTTAATGATAAAATTACAACATGAAAAAAAGATATAGCATATTAGTAACAAATGATGATGGTTATGAGGCAAAAGGACTTCTGTGTTTAGTAGAAGCTTTAAAAGAATTAGAAGATGTAAAAGTCACTGTTGTGGCTCCTGCAAATGAGAAGTCTGCTTGTGGTCATTCCCTCACCTTAGTTCGTCCACTACGTTTTGTGGGAGTTGATGATGATTTTTTTAAACTAGATGATGGAACTCCAAGTGATTGTGTTTATCTGTCCTTGAGTACAATATTTCAAGACTCCAAACCTGATTTACTTGTAAGTGGTATAAACCGCGGCTCAAATATGGGAGAGGATATTACATATTCAGGAACAGCTGCTGGAGCGATGGAGGGTGTTCTTCATGATATTCCATCAATCGCTATTTCACAGGTTATGGATTTTACAGACCCTGGTGGTGATTTTACTTTGGCTGGGGAGACTATAAAAAAGTTGGTTTTAAAAATTAAAGATGGTTCGTTTCCTCTGCCTAAGAGAGAGTTCTTAAATGTGAATATTCCATCTAAGACAACAGAGGCAAAAATACAAGTTACATATGCTGCATATAGAATGTATGCGAATGATTCACATGTGCACAGAAATCCCCGCGGAGAAGAGCATTATTGGTTAGGACTTCACCCTCTTAATTTTTCTCCAAGAGATGGAGTTGAGGGAGTAAGTGATTATGAGGCTATAGAAGCTGGAAATATTTCCATAACTCCCATCCAGCTTGATATGAGTGCTTATAAAAGTATTAACAGACTTCAAGAGTGGATGGACTAGAAAAGCATGAGATATGAACGCATACAACAACTTTTAAAAGATGATTTTCTTAAATTACAAAATGCCAAAGTTCTTCTTTTCGGTGTTGGGGGAGTAGGTGGTCATTGTCTAGATTGTCTCATCCGTAGCGGTGTTTATGATATAACTATTGTAGATTATGATACCTATGATAAGTCAAATCAAAATCGTCAATTATGGTCTGAACTTCATGAAGGTGAGCTCAAAACTGAGGCACTTAAAAAGCACTACCCAACTATCAAAACTATAAACGTAAAGGTAGATGAGCAGTGGGTTAAGGATTTTGATTTTTCTGAGTATGATGTGATTTTGGATGCAATAGATAATACCCGTGCAAAACTAGCATTGGCTCAGGCATGTTACAGAAAACTTATCTCATCTTTTGGTTCTGCAAAACGACTTGACCCTACACAAGTACAAGTAGCTGATATCTGGAAAAGTGCCGGAGACCCTCTTGGAAAAAAGATAAGACGAGAACTGACAAGAAGAAGATTTAAAAGTAAATATAAGGTTATATTTTCTTCTGAAGAAGCTGTTGAAACAGATTATCCAAAGGCAAGCTTTGTCGGTGTTACTGCAACATTCGGTATGACTATGTGTGCCCAAGCGATTAAAAAGATTCGTGAAAATAAATAATAAGGAAATGAGATGTTAAGCGTCGAAATTTTATTAAATTACAATAATTGGAAAGAAAATACTTGTTTGATTTTTTAGACAGTGATTGGTTTAACATAGGACTGGAAATAGTTTTTCTAATCCTAATATCGTATGATATAAAAAAGTATATAGAGACAAGAAAAAAAGAGTACATAACAAATATTGTTCTTACTATCGGTTTTGCAATTTGGGTTCTGTATCCATACTACAAAAGTTATGTAGGTTGGGAAGATAGTCAAAAACAAGAGATGCTCTCAACTTGCCTAGATTCAAATAATACAAAACTTTGTGAGTGCATGGATGATAAGATATTTAAAAATTATGTTTATACCGAGTATATAAACTTAGATAAAAATAGTAGCGATTTTAAAGAGTTTTTAATAGAAGTAAAGGAGGAGTGCCTTGATGATTCATGGTTTTGATAAGGATAGCCCACTTGTATGTGAGGGAATAGTTGGTGATGGCTGTGGAGGCGGAAGAATTTTCAGTATAGAAAAAAACATACTAAAAGCGTTTGATCCACAAAGTCAAAGCAGTAGAATACTACTAGAAGATATTATAGGGGCAAAAAGTATAAGTAAAAAAGGGTGTATAATCACTATAGTGTGTGAGGGTAAGACTATAGAATTTGACCTGTCATCTGTGAGACCAAAATAACTTCTATCTTGTTAGAGACAATGAGTTTTGCTATAATCATCAAAACAAAATAATTATTACTATTTCTTGCTGACAGGCAAAGCTTTAGTGAATGAACGTTAACTGGACTTTGTTCAGGTAATGTGAGATATAAGGATAATATTTATGGAAAAAATTGAACCTATGACACTATTTGGATATGAAAAACTCCAAGCTGAAGTAAAGTATTTAAAAGAAGTAAGACGTCCACAAATCGTAAAAGACATTGAAGATGCTCTTGAGCATGGTGACTTAAAAGAGAATGCAGAATATCATGCAGCAAAAGATAATCAAAGAACTATAGATACTCGCTTGCAAGATTTAGCAGACGTTATTGGTTGTGCTCAAATAGTTGACCCATCTGACCTTGAACATGCTCGAATAAGCTTCGGTTCAACTGTTGTGATGACAGATATGAATACTGATGAAGAAGTGACTTATACTATTGTTGGAGGTTGCGAGAGCAATCCTGACATGGGACTTATATCTTTTGGTTCACCTTTGGCAAAACAGCTTCTTGGTCGCAAAGAAGGTGATGAGGTAAAAGTTCAACTCCCAGGTGGAAAAAAAGAGTTTGAAATCGATGAAGTTAAATATCAGGAGATAGTCTTTGAGTGCCATGAATGAAAAAATTAATGTAGGTATAGTCGGAGCTAGTGGATACACAGGTCTTGAACTTGTCAAGATACTTATAAATCATCCGAAGTTTGATCTTGCTTATGTCTGTAACTCTGAAGGCGGAGTTATGCTTAGTGAACTCCATCCATCTCTGAGCGGTGTATATGAGTGTAAAGTCTTAAAAGCAGACATTGATGAGATAGCTGAGGAGTGTGAACTTGTTTTTTTAGCGCTGCCACACAAAACGGCGATGGCTTATGTAAAACCACTTATAGCTTTAGGTGTCAAAGTAGTTGATTTGTCAGCAGATTATAGACTAACTCAAGATGTTTATGAAAATTTTTATTGTCCTCATACTGATGTAGATAACCTTTCACATGTAATTTATGGATTGCCTGAACTTTTCCGTGATGATTTAAAAACCGCTAAACTTGTTGCAAATCCGGGATGTTACCCGACTTCTGCAATTTTAGGCATGCTTCCTTTTATGGATAAACGAATCCAAAACACTCCTATTATTATCGACGCAAAGACTGGTGTAAGCGGATCTGGAAAAAAACTTAGTGATGAGACGCACTTTGTAAATGTAAATGACAATCTATTTGCCTATAATCCACTAATGCACAGACATGCACCGGAGATAGCACAAAAGTTAAATTTAAATTTTGATGAGGTAAGTTTTGTTCCTCATTTGGTACCTTTAACCAGAGGAATGTTATCTTCTATTTATTTACAGGTAAGTGAAGACTTTGATGCTTTTAAAGTTTTAGAAGAGTATTATAAAGAGGAACTACATGTAAGAGTTTCTAAGAATCCAGTAGATATGAAAAATGTAGCCGGAACTAACTTCTGTGATATTTATGTAAAACAAAAAGGTAATATACTTTTTATCTCAAGTGCGATTGATAATCTTCTTCGTGGAGCTTCTTCACAAGCAGTTGTAAATGCAAACATAATGATGGGATTTGAAGAAAACTCGGGAATTCCAAATATAGCTTATGTCCCGTAAAACTGAATTAAATAATGCTATAGAGATATTAGAGGGTGCGTTTATAGTTTCAGATGCACACTACTCACATAAACGACCACAACTACTAGACTTTATAAAAGATATCCATTTAAAAAAATTACAACCAACACAACTAATCCTTATGGGCGATATCTTTGATGCGCTTTTTGGCGGAGTTCCCTTCACAGAAAAAATAAACAAAGAGATGATAAAACTTATAAATGAAATATCTTTATATATAGAGGTTGTTTATCTAGAAGGAAACCATGATTTTAATCTTCGAAAAATATTTCCACGTGTAAGAGTGTTTCCAATCTCGATGCAACCAGTGATATGTAGATATGGCAATAAAAAAATATTACTTGCACATGGCGATATTGAGAGTGATATAGGTTACAGAATCTATACGGCATTGATTAGAAATCCTTTCGTTTTATTTTTATTAACAATAATAGATACTATATCCAGACACTATATTTTAAAGAGACTGGATAATTACCTAAGTAAAAAAGATGACTGTAAAGAGTTTCCCGGTCTTAGAGAGTATATGTCTAAGAGATTAGAGAATAAATATAGTTGTGATCACTTTATTGAGGGGCATTTCCATCAAAATAAGAGTATAAAATTTGATGATTTTACTTATATAAACTTAGGAGTTTTTGCTTGCAATCAAAGATATTTTGTTGTAAAATCGACAGACATAGAACTATTGCAAGAGAAAATTTTCTCTAAGGAGAATTAGAAATATGAGTACAAATAATGAATTAAAAGTAGGTTCCAATGAGATGGAACTTGTTGATTTTCGTATTTTCAAGCAAGAAAGTGACGGAGTTTACGAGGGTATCTATGGAGTAAATGTATCAAAGGTTCGTGAAATTATAAAATTACCTAATTTAACTGAATTACCGGGTACACCAGAATTTATAGAGGGTATATTTGATTTAAGAGATGTAGTTATCCCTGTTGTGAATTTAGCAAAATGGATGGGAATAACAGAACCGGAAGAGGCTAAGAAAAATTCCAGAGTTGTAATTACAGAGTTTAATAATATACTTATTGGTTTTATTGTCCATGAAGCCAAAAGAATCAGACGAATCAATTGGGATGATATAGAACCAGCTTCTTTTATGAGTGGTGGTGGTTCAGTAGAAGGCAGTAAAATAACAGGTGTAACCAGAATAGAGGGAGATAACGTGCTCCTTATTCTGGATTTAGAAAGTGTTGTGCAGGAGTTGGGTCTTTATGAGCCTGATACACAAAATGCCCCTAAAGAGATAGCACAATTTTCTGGTATTGCGCTTATATTAGATGATAGTTCAACAGCAAGAAAAATTATAAAAGATGCAGTTGTTAAGATGGGTTTCAATGTTGTTGAAGCTGGTGATGGTCAAGAGGGCTTGAATAAATTAGATGATTTATATAAGACATATGGTGAAGACCTGTCTAAGAATCTTAGAATAATTATTTCAGATGTTGAGATGCCAAAAATGGATGGTTTTCATTTTGCAGCAAATGTTAAAGATGATGATAGATTTAGTAAAATACCGATTGTCTTTAACTCCTCTATAAGTGATCACTTTAGTGAAGATAGAGGTATTGAAGCCGGTGGAGAAGCATACATGGTTAAATTTAAAGCAAGTACGTTTTATGATGAAGTGGCACGAGTAGTTCGTGCTCATATGAAGTAGGAGTGTAAATATGGATGAATTTCAGGAAATACTGCAGGATTTTTTAGTTGAATCTTTCGAGCTAATTGAACAATTAGATCAAGATTTAGTAGAGTTAGAAAACACACCAGAAGACTTAGAACTTTTAAATGGAATATTTCGTGTTGCACACACCGTTAAGGGTGCTTCGTCATTTTTAAATTTTGATGTTTTGACACATCTTACTCACCATATGGAAGACGTTTTAAACAAAGCAAGACATGGTGAGCTGTTAATCACTCCAGATGTTATGGATGTGATCTTAGAGTCTATAGATTTAATGAAGCAACTTTTATTTACTATACGTGATACTAGCGCTGATGCTGGTGTTGATGTAGTCGCATGTGTGGTAAAACTTGACAAAATTAGTGGCGGAGACGGAGAAGTTGAGACTCCAGTAGCACAAGAAGTAGCTCCTGTTCAAGAGGAAACAGTGCAAGTAGAAGAAATAGTTTCAGATGATGAACCTGATTATGATAATATGGGCGCAGATGAACTTGAAGCAGAGATAGAGAGGCTTCTCCAAGAGAGACAGTCTGAAGATAAAGTTAAAAGAGAAGCGAAGATAGCTGCAGGAGAGAGTGTACCATCGCTTGACCCAACTCCTGAGACAGAACCAACACCAGAACCTGCTCCTGCTCCTGCTCCTGAACAGGTTGCAACAACTCCAGTGGCTACCGTTCCAACTCCCGCTCCGGTTAAAAGAGCAGCGACAGTTGAACAGACAATACGTGTCGATGTTAAGAGACTTGATCATCTTATGAATCTTATTGGTGAGCTTGTACTTGCAAAAAACAGACTTATTAAAATCAATGATGATGTTGAAGAGCGCTATGAGGGTGAAGAGTTTCTTGAAGAGTTAAATCAGGTCGTTTCTATCGTTTCTCTTGTTACCACAGACCTTCAAATTGCAGTTATGAAAACAAGAATGCTTCCAATTGGCAAGGTGTTTAACAAGTTTCCAAGAATGATTCGTGATTTAACTCGCGAACTGGATAAAAAAATAGAACTAGAAATCTTCGGTGAAGATACTGAACTTGACAAATCTATTGTTGAAGAGGTTGGAGATCCTTTAGTCCATATTATTAGAAACTCATGTGATCATGGTATTGAAATACCGGCGGTGCGCACTGAGCAGGGAAAACCAGAAACAGGTACTATAACATTAAAAGCATACAATGAAGGAAACCAGATTGTTATCCAAATCGATGATGATGGTAAAGGACTTGATGCAAATATGTTGAAAGATAAGTGTTTGGAAAAAAGTCTTATTACAGAAAAAGAAGCTGAAAACATGGGTGATAAAGAAGCTTTTGGACTTATATTTAAACCAGGTTTTTCGACAGCTGAAGCAGTAACAAATGTCTCAGGTCGTGGTGTTGGTATGGATGTTGTAAAAACAAATATAGAAAAAGTCAATGGTATTATCGACATAGATAGTGAGTTTGGCAGTGGAACTTCAATTAAATTAAAAATTCCTCTAACTCTTGCAATTATCCAAGCTCTTTTAGTTGGTGTACAAGAGGAGCATTATGCTATTCCACTCGCTTCAGTTTTAGAGACTGTCAGAATTTCTAAAGATGAGATTTATACAGTTGAGGGTCGTTCGGTTATGAGACTTCGTGAAGAGGTACTTTCTCTAGTTCATATTGGAGACATTTTTGAAGTTGAGCGTATTTTAGACTCAAGTGAACATGCGTATGTTGTTGTTCTAGGTTTAGGAACAAGTAAACTAGGTCTTATTGTAGATACTCTTGTTGGACAAGAAGAGATAGTTATTAAATCCCTTGGAGAGTACTTAAAAGGTATTAAAGGAATTGCCGGCGGAACAATCCGTGGTGACGGAGGTGTAACGCTTATCGTAGATGTTGTTGCTCTTATGGATATCGCAAGAAATGTCAAAACAACAGTAATGACAGACAGCTCTTCAAATGCGGCGGTAGCAAAGGAAAAATCAAAATCAAGCGACTATGTTGTTATGATTGTTGATGACTCTAAAATGGATAGAACTATTATGCGAAAAGCATTGGAACCACTCGGAGTTACACTAGTTGAAGCTAGTGACGGGCAGGAAGCACTTAAGATTTTAAAACAGGGTGACACTCACTTTGATGCGATGCTTGTTGATATTGAAATGCCAAGAATGGATGGTTACACTCTAGCTAATGAGATTAAAAAATATAATCGCTATAAAAACTTACCTTTAATTGCTGTTACATCTCGTACTGGAAAATCTGATCGTATGCGTGGTGTTGAATCTGGAATGGTTGAATATATTACTAAACCATACTCTTCTGACTATTTATCAAGTGTAGTTCAAAGAAATATGAATTTTAAATCGGAGTTTTTATAATGAGTGATAAATTAAAACAGATTATTAATAAGCAGAATGAAAAACAAGAAGAGAGCTTAATTCGTACAGAAGATGTGGTTCAATTGGTTGGCTTTGTAATTGGTGAGGAGGAGTATGCTATTCCTATCTTAGCCATTCAAGAGATTATAAAGCCATTTCCTTGGACGAGAGTTCCTCAGGTACCTAAATATGTGGTTGGTGTATTTAATATGCGTGGTGCTGTAATACCGTTAATAGACCTTCGTTTAAAATTTGGTCTAAGTCCTTTAAATCAGAGCGATGAAACTCGTTTTATTGTGATGCGACATGGAGACGATATAGCTGGATTTATAATCGACAGACTTACAATGGCCATTAGAATTAAGAAAACAGATATTGGTCCTCCACCGGACACCTTGGCTGGTGATGATACTATGATAGATGGTGTTGGTAAGCAAGAGGATAGAATTATTACAATTCTTAAAGTAAATAAATTGCTAGAGAGAGATTTTTAGCAGTTACTGATATGAATTCTTCATCATTTGATATTGTACATGTAGATGATAAGCTATACTTAAAATTTAGCGGTGAGCTTACTCTCTACAACCTGACAAGTTTTGAAAGTAAGATAGACTCAATAGATTTTTCTAAAGAAAAGATTGTAGTTATTGACTTTATGAAACTGGAGTTTTTAGATAGCGCTGCTTCTATCTTTATCTACAATTTAGAAAAAAGATTACTCTCATACGGTATCAAAGTAGAGATTCTATGTGAGAATAGTGATATACTTGATATACTGCATTTAGTTAAACATCAAAAAGAAAAATTGACAAAGATACCGTATCATAAAAGAAGAAATATTATAGAAAAAATTGGTGAGAGCCAATATAAAAACTTTATTGGCTTTTTATCTTTTATGGCTTTTATGGGAGAGCTCTTTTCAAATAATATGCACTACCTGACATCATTTAAAAATATTAGATACAAAGAGATTGCTTTTGAGATAAACGAGAGCGCAGTTAAAGCAATAGGTATTGTTGCAATAACCAGCTTTTTAATAGGTTTGGTTGTAGCTTATCAGTCAGCTTATCAGCTTAAGATATACGGTGCCAATATATTTATCGTTGATATGCTTGGAATATCTATATTAAGAGAGCTCTCTCCATTAATAACTGCTATTGTAATAGCCGGAAGAAGTGGTTCTGCATTTACTGCCCAAATAGGAGCTATGAAGATTACTCAAGAGCTGGATGCTATGAGGACTATGGGTTTTGATCCATACAAATTCTTAGTCATTCCTCGTATTATAGCTCTGATGATCACCATGCCTATATTGATTTTCATCTCAGATGTCATGGCAGTCATAGGTGGTATGGTTGTAGCAAATGTTGATCTAAATATTTCAATAACACTTTTTTTAGATAGATTTGCTGATGTTGTAGCAGCAAAACATTTCTTTATTGGTATAGCAAAAGGCCCATTCTTCGCATTTCTAATAGCAACTATAGGAATATACAGAGGTCTTATAGTTAAAGATGATACCCAAAGCATAGGTTTTAATACCACCAAAAGTGTAGTAGAGTCAATTTTTGCTGTAATCATTTGTGATGCAATATTCTCAATTGCTTTTACAAACTTGGGGATATAATGGAAAATATAATTGAAGTAAGAGATCTTGTAACCTCCTTTGGCGATAGAATAGTTCATGATGGACTTAATCTAAGTATAAAAGAGGGTGAGATTTATGGGCTTTTAGGACCAAGTGGCTGTGGAAAGACAACACTACTCAGAGAGATGGTAATGCTGCAAAAAAGCAACAGCGGTAGTATTAAAGTTCTGGGTCACGAATTAAATTATATAGAGAATGAAGAGGCTCAGCAACTGAGGCAGAAGTGGGGAGTATTATTTCAATCTGGTGCTCTGTTTTCATCTTTAAAAATTAAAGACAATATTGCTCTGCCTCTGATTGAGTATACCGATCTCTCAAAAGCTATGATTGATGAGATAGTAGAATTTAAAATAAGTATCGTTGGATTAAAATCAGAAGATGCAAATCTCTATCCTTCCCAAATAAGCGGTGGTATGAAGAAAAAAGCAGCACTTGCGCGTTCACTTGCAATGGATCCTAAACTTCTATTTTTGGATGAACCAACAAGTGGATTAGACCCCATCTCTGCGAGAGAATTTGATGCTCTTATTCTTAAACTTAGAAACCTTTTAGGTCTTACTATTGTAATGGTTTCACATGATTTACAATCAATTTATGATACACTTGATTCAGTTGCTATTATTGATGAAAAAAAGATAGTATATGAGGGAAATTTAAATAATATTAAATCTGTAAAAAATGAGTTTATGCAGACCTTTTTTGGAAAATATAATGAATAACAGAGTGAATTACAGCTTAGTCGGTTTTTTGGTGCTTTTTAGTATAACATTAATGCTTGGATTTGGATACTGGCTTTTGAAGCCATCTGCAGAGGAAGAGATGCAAAAATATCTTATCCGCTTTGATGAATCAGTTTTAGGTTTAAACCTTGATGCACCAGTTAAATTTAGAGGTATTAGTGTTGGAAAAGTTGTAAAATTGAGAATTAACCCTAAAAATACAGAGCAGGTAGAGATTCTTGTAGATATTTTAAAAACTACTCCCGTAAAATCATCAACAGTTGCAAAATTGACTGCTCAGGGCATAACAGGACTTAGTTATATAAATCTAAGTCAAGGTAACAATAATGCTCCTCCTCTTAAGTCCACTAAAGGGGAAGAATTTGCAGTTATACAAACTAGGCCGTCATTATTTTTTAAACTTGAAGACACATTTGGAGATGTCACAACAAACTTATCTAAGACACTTGCAAGAACGCAGCAGTTGCTAAACGAACAAAATCAAAAAGAGATAACACGGTTATTAAAAAATAGTGCCATATTTATGTTTAAAATGAGCCAATTATTAGATGAGAAAACAATCAATAATTTTCAATTAACAATGAAGAATTTAAGTAGTTCAACAAAAAAATTTGATGAGATGATGCCTCGTATAGAAAAGTTTTTTAATAATAGCGTAGAGTGGGAAGATAAAATATCTGATTCATTTAAATCTATTACGGGCAGTTACCATGGCATTAAAACAACAATGGACGATTTTAGAGAGTCACTAACAAGAGGTGATTTTAATGTTAAAGAGATATCAAATAATGTAATTCCAACTGTTAATAGTACTCTTTTAGAAATACAAGAGCTTATGATAAAAATGCAAGAGGCTATAGATCAGCATGAAAGAAGTCCTAGTGATATTATCTTTACACATGAAAAAATAAAGAAAGGGCCAGGCGAGGATTAAACTATGAAGAAAATTTTAATTTTATTAG
The DNA here is from genome assembly GCA_021648285.1 of Sulfurimonas sp. GTDB lineage: Bacteria > Campylobacterota > Campylobacteria > Campylobacterales > Sulfurimonadaceae > Sulfurimonas. The sequence continues at coordinate 27,427 of JAKITC010000002.1, forward strand.
GCATTATATTACTACTGTCTGGATGTACTAACATAAAGCCATCTATTACTGAGTATAGAATCGTGGCGAGTGCTTTAAAAACAGATAATTTTGCGAATGCTTGTAAAAATAAATCATTAAAAATTGCTCAGGCATTTAGTTCAAGCTCACTTATGTCTCTGAAAATGGATTATGTGCAAGGTGAAAGTAAAAATTTTTCATATTCACAGGCTCATTGGAATGAGTCTCCAAATCATTCAGTAACGATGGAAATATTCAAGGAAATTCGAGATTCCAAGCTTTTTAAGAATGTTCAAATTTCAAAATCTAGAAGTAAAAACAACTTGAATCTTGAGATAAATATAGAAGATTTTTTACAGTATTATAGTGAGGATTTAAAAGAGTCATATGCAAATGTAGTAATAAGTTTAACACTGATTGATACAAAAACGAATATTGTTCTTGCAGCTAAAACATTTAGTTCAAAAGTAAATGTTAATACTCTTAACGCATATGGAGGGACAAAGGCTTTAAATAGCGCGCTGTCTGATGTTTTGACTCAAAATATAGAGTGGTTAAATGGAGTATGTAAATGATTAGTCAAAAAGAGTATAAAAACAGAAGAGATACTCTTGCAAAAAAATTATCTAACAATTCTATTGGAATTATATATAGTTCAACATATAAAATTCGTTCAAACGATACCGAGTATCCATATAGACAAGACAGCAATTTTTATTATCTTACAGGGTTTAAAGAAGATAATTCTGTATTGGTTCTTGTAAAAACAAAAAATTTAACTAAAACGATTCTATTTGTTCAAAAAAAAGATGAACAATTAGAGCTATGGACTGGTAAAAGACAGGGTGAGAAGCAGGCTAAAAAAAGATTTTCAGTTGATAAAGTATTTGCAAGTAATGACTTAAAAAAAAGACTAATAGAGTATTTTGTCGGTAAAAAAACTCTATATTGTGATTTGAGTTCTAAAGATAAAAGAGTAAAAAAAGTTTTAGATCAAGCATCAGGGATTAAAACTCAAAAAAATATAATTCATTATATTCGAGAGATGAGACTTGTCAAGTCCCCTGCAGAAATAAATCTTATCAAAAAAGCAATATCCATAACAAGAGATGCCCATCATAGTGTTATGAGGTCTAAGAAAAAAGGAAAAAAAGAGTATGAGCTTCTTGCACAAATAGAGTACGAGTTTAAAAGCAGAGGCGCTTATAGCGATGCATATATATCTATAGTTGCATGCGGAAACAATGCAAATACTCTTCACTATATTAAAAATAATAAGCCTTTGATAGATAAAGAGCTTATTTTAATCGATGCCGGTTCTGAGTATAAACACTATGCAAGTGATATAACAAGAACTATCCCGGTAAATGGAAAGTTTACAAAAGCTCAAAAAAAGTTGTATAACCTTGTCTTAGATACACAGCTTGAAATTATTAAGATGATAAAACCACATGTCAATAGAAGTGAGCTTCAAAAAATAGCAGTAGAACTCCTGACAAAAGGTATGCTTAAACTGGGGATACTAAAAGGTGATTACAAAAAACTGATAAAAAAACAAAAGTATAAAAAATATTATCCACATGGGATAGGGCACTGGATGGGGTTAGATGTTCATGATCCGGCTCCATATATTAATTATGACAACAATGAAATAGCCTTAGATAAAGGCATGGTTCTAACTATTGAGCCTGGATTATATATAGATAAAGATGATAAATCTGTACCTAAAAAATATCGCGGTATCGGCATAAGAATCGAGGATGATATATTAGTTACTAAAAAAGGGCATGATAACCTATCAAAAGATATAGTTAAAACAGTAAAAGAGATAGAAGATATCTCTTTTAACTTACTCTGTAAGAGTAAAGCTTTAGCGGTTACAGCGCCCCAGGCGAAGTAAAAGGGACTTTGTTCCTTTTACGGACTAATCAGTGTAGCTATAAGTCCAACCTGTTAAATTATTTATTTTTGCTTCACCGAAATTTTCAGAATCTGCTAAAAAATCCATAACTAACATAGGAGTATTAGGGATAGTGCTCATGTCTTCAGGCTTAACAAGCAGTAGTGGCATTGGTGTATCTTGTATATTTGTTCCAAATCCAACAGGCATTAATCGAATCATAACTTCTGCGGGGTCTTTGATTGAATTATCATCTAAAAATTTATTAAACACAGCATCTTGTACATCTTTTGGAAGTTTGTTAGATGTATTTAAAAATATAGTAAAGTGAATAGGAGTATCTTTAAAATGATCAGGTGCAGGTGCAGCCATAATAATATATTCTATATTACTTAGGTGCTCTTTTATTTCAGTTGTAGTTAGATAATTAAGTGTATGTAATGCTTCCGCTACAGGCAAATCAAGACTCCTCACCTATAAGTGGTTTTCCGGTCTCTTCTTCTATCTCTTTTTGAAGTTTTGACATTTCAAATCTAATGTTATCCATTATAGGAAGTGGAACATTGTCATCTTTCATCCATCTTACTTCATCAATATTCCCACCATAGTCGGTACCAAGTTCTTCTACTTTTTTTGAGTACTCTGACAAATCAGCACAAATCTCAACTCTGTCATCAACAGTGTCTTTAAGCTCTATATACCAATCTTCTTTAGACCCATCAGCCATTTTGATTGTTGATTCAAATATTACTGACATTACTTATCTCTCTGTTTTATCAAATTTTTTAGTAAATGTAGATAGGTCGTCTTTTTTCTTCAAGTCACCATTGTATTGGATATTTGATAGTTCCACATTTTCATCATTCAGCATTTTTGGAACAGCATCGCCATTGGCAATTACTTCCATATGCGCATCTAACTCATCTTCACTGTATGCCATCTGCATGTCTGCCGTAATAACGTGTGGTATACCTTCTATAACCCTAAGTTTTTCAAGTTCTTCAGATACACCTTCACCTTCGATAGTGATAATTACTCTACCTTCTTTATCATGCATATGATAATCACATGCCTCACAATCCTTAAGTGCTTGTACTACTTCGTCTAGATATTTTGGTACTGTTTTAACTACTATGCTCGATATATTCATATTCATTTCCTTTTGTTGTTTTATTTTACACTATATAAATTAATGATTTGGTTATTGCTAGATACTAAAAATTCCTTTTCATTAATAAATACTATATTTGAAAGGGTACTTCTATTACCACCATATTTTCCTAAAGATGACTTTGTTAACGTATTAAACAGAGTTATATTATTGTTTTCATCACTAGAATATGCGGCAATTCTACCGCTTGGGGACAGACCAATACTATAGACTAAAAATGTAGATTTTATATAGTATGCAGAATTAAATTTTGGTGTATATACTGCAACTCTTCTATCTTGACCAGCAGTAGCAATAATGCCATTTTTGTACGCAACTTGAAATACATTATCTAGATTTTGTCCTTTTAATGTTTTGATATTTTTTCCACTTAATGTATTGTAAATTTGTATCTCTCCACTCTCATCAGCAATTACAACTTTAGTTCTATCTTCACTTAGAGTAAAGTCAGAAAATCTGCTGCCAGATACTTGAGTCTTCCAGTTTTGTTTTGCCTTAGTTATATCAAAAGATATAAGCTCGTTGCTAATAAGTGCTAAAAGAATTGTGTGGTCATTTAAAAATTTAGCTTTTATAATAGAAAGTTTTTTTTTATAGTCTATAATCAACTTTGATTTATTGTCTTGATGAATATGGATTCTTGCAAAACCTTTTTGTGTTTGAGATAGAATAAGAATTTTATTATCTATAACATCAACGGAATAAATTTTTGAATCAACCTTATCACCCATAAAATCTTTTATTTTTGGAACTTTTATTTTTTTGATAAGTTTTTGACTCTTAAAATCAAATATATCAACACTGCTTGCATCTGTAGCACTATATATCTTCTCATTTTTGTATAGTAAATCTATAACAGCACCACTAGATGTGAAAGTAGCTATGGGCTGTTTTATTTCTGTTGAAAAAAGTAAAGATATAAACATAGCTATAAGTATGATTTTTTTCACTACAACACCTTTACATCTATCGCATCGGTAGGACATCTGCTTATGCAAAATCCGCAAGAGGTACATTTCTCATTTATAACTGGCATAAACATAGCCTTAAAATCTATAGCATTGTCCAAGCATGGGTCCTTGCAAGAAAAACACATAGTATGGTTCCAACTAAGACATTTATTCTTGTTAATAGTAACATGTGCTCTTAGAAGTTTTTTGTCATCTATCTTTAGTACACCAAATTCACAGGCTATTGCACACTCGTCGCAGTATGTACATCCACCATTGGAAAAGTTCAAATAGGGAGTTTTATCACTAGTTATTTTAATTATTTCTTCTTCACAAACAGTGGCGCACTTAGCATCACACTTGTTACACTCTTTGTGAAAAAGAGATTCATCACCAAAATAAGGTGGTCTTAAAAGTTTCTCTTGTTTTTTTTCACCCTTTAAAGATGAAGCAAGAGAGCTAAAAAGCTCTCTTCTTTTCATTTGCTTAATGATGTGTCCAAATACTAGCACCAGCTGGTGAGTTTGCATTTGCAATATCTTCCGGTGTAATGTAGTTTGCGCCACCTTTAATTGTGTCTAAAGATTCAGTTAGAGATGTTCCGCTCCATCTTGATTTTTCAGCACCATCTTTTTGTAAATAAACAGCTTCAAAAGTATTTTCAACTGCTAAGTTACCCTGAGATTGAGGGGCATGACACTGTGTACAGTTAAATCTTGCACCTTGAAGATGAGTTGTTTCTTTAATAGAAACTTCATTTTTGTAGTTATCAACCTCTTTTTTGAACATACCGTTTTTAATAATATTATGAGGTCTAAAGTTTGTAAAGTGTGATACTGGAATTGGTGTAGCACCAACACCGCTAGCCACCTTCGGCAAATGACAACTTAGACATCTATTATCACCTATTTTAATAGGTAACATTCCAGTAGTATCATGTGGAATCATTGGTGGGGCATCCTGGAATGCTCTTTTAATCTTAGTGCTACCCATAGCCTGTGCTGTTCTGTACTCAGTTTTTGAGGCTGTAGTACTATCTTCAGTGTACAGGTCAGTTTTTCTTAGACCTAAAGATGCTTCAGTTACAATATTTGATGCTCCTGTTTTTGATGAAGCTTTAGCACTTTCACCAACACAACCAACCATTAGCAGTGCCGCAGCAACTAAACCAATCGTTATCTTACTCATTGCTTTCATTTTACTCTCCCGTTTTTTTATTTTTTTGCTAGTTTTCGTATTGAAAAACTAAGAGCATCGTCGTCACATACTTCGATACATCTGGCACAATTTGTGCACTCACCTGAAAGTACAGGTAAGCTTTCCTTATCTATCATATGTAGTACCTGATGCTCAGGACAAATTGTTTTACATTTCATACACGCAGTACAATTTTCTGCAGTATGTTGCACTCTTATAAGACTAATTTTACCTACTAGTGAATAAAATCCACCAAGTGGACATACGTATCCACACCATCCATTTTTCAGAACAAATAGGTCAAAAAGAAAAATTATGAGCATTGCTGCCCATCCAAAACCTAAACCAAATATAATACCTCTATGAAGCATAGATATTGGTGATATAAATTCAAAGGCTGTAACGCCCATCATAGCCGATATAATCAAACTTAATGCTAAAACCCAGTATCGCATATCACGCGAAGCTGGCTGTCTTTTTGAAATAGCATCTATACCCAGTTCTCTTCTTAATAATGCTGCTGCATCCGTAACTATATTAACAGGACAAACCCAACTACAAAAGACACGACCGCCTATTAGTAGATAAAATATAGTAACAATGAGCACACCAATAAGTATATCAGTAGCTATTGTTGCACCTGCAAACAACATTTGTAATACAGCATACGGATCACTTAAAGGAACAACATCTAAAAAAAGTGATGAACTAAGATTTCCCATTAGGATAGTCCATCCCCAAGCATTTGCTCCAAAATATAACACAAGTAAACCTATCTGAGTAAATCTTCTAAAAAATAGGTATCGGTAATTATCCCAAAGATTTCTCATCAGTATAAATCCCCTACGTCATTTAAAGAATCAATAGCACTTCTCTTACTTATCTCAGTTGTTGTCTTGATTTCAGAAGCATTTTTTAAACGCTTTTCGTCATCTTTATCCCAACCTTTAATATAGTAATTACCTACTTTACCCATTGCAACTTCTTTTGGAAGTACAAATATAGCTGCTTTTTCTGTAACACAAGCCTTTTCACACAGTCCGCAACCAGTACAGACATTAGCGTGAACAACCGGTTTCATAAGAGCATGTTTACCAGTTCTCTCATTTCTTTCATACTCAACCGTTATCGCTTCACCTAAAAGAGGGCAAGCTCTATAACAAGCATCACACTGAATTCCCCAAAAAGCTATACAACTCTCATCATCAATAACTGCAAGACCCATCTCGGCCACATTTATATCAAGTTCTCCACTCGTTGTAACACTGGATTCATCAAGTGCACCTGTAGGACACACAGGAACACAAGGAATATCTGGACACATATAACAAGGTATATCCCTAGGAATAAAATATGGAGTTCCTAGAGGTTTGTTATCACCTGGTTTAGCAAGTAACAACGTATCATATGGACAGGCTTCAACACAAAGTCCGCATTTAATACATGTTTTTAAAAAATCATCTTCTTTAATGGCTCCTGGTGGACGAAGGAGAAGTTGTGAAGCCGTAACTTCATCAACATATGCACTCCACACAAAGCCGCCCATTGCTGCAATTCCAGCACCTCTCGCCATTCTTAGAATAAATTTTCTTCTATCACTTACTGTTTTGTCTCTCATTTTATTAGGCATAATTTGCAAAATGCAAAAACCTTACCTATCCTTTATTATGCTTTGTAAATTTTTACAGCACATTTTTTAAAGTCATTCTGTTTTGACATTGGACATGTCGCATCTAAACAAACTTTATTGATAAATACTTTTTCATCGAACCAAGGTACGAACACTAAACCTCTTGGAGGTCTGTTTCTACCACGAGTTTCAACTCTAGCTTTAACTTTACCACGACGAGATTCAACCCATGCAAGTCCACCTTGTTTAAGGCCTTTAGCTTTCGCGTCAGCAGGATGCATGTAACATAGTGCTTCTGGAACAGCACGGAATAGTTCAGGTACACGCATTGTCATTGTTCCTGAGTGCCAGTGTTCTAGTACACGACCGGTACATAACCAAGTGTCATAGTTAGCATCCGGCATTTCTGGAGGATCCATATATGGACGAGCAAAAATCTTCGCTTTGTTAGCCAATGATTTTTTCTTCGTTGTTTTATCTTTACCTGTTAGATTACCGCTTTGCAGTGCTTTAGCCAGTGTTCCGTAGAATGCATGAGAGTTACCAGTTTTCTCAGTAGCTTTTGCTGCATATGGATCATACTTAGCGTTAAATCTCCATGCTGTCTCTTTACCATCAACAACAGGCCATTTAAGACCACGAACTTTATGGTACATGTCAAATGGTGCAAGGTCATGTCCATGTCCACGTGTGAACGAAGCATACTCTTCCCAAAGATATTTCTGAATAAAGAAACCGTAACCGTTAAATACTTCACCGTCAGAACCAACAACATTTCTGCTGTCTCCATAACCTTCAGAGTTGTCATATCCAGTTTGGATAGGATCCTTTTGGTCAAGCTTATAAGATTTAGCAATTTTATTTGCAAAAAGGATCTCATACATAGTTGTATTTTCACTGTAACCCATTGCTTTAGCTTGAGCTATAACGCTAGGAAGAGCTTTTTTTCTTGGACCTGATGGCTCATATGAACCCCATAAATCTTTAACAGTAAATCTTTTAGAAAGTTCAACCCATTGCCAAGTATCACTCATTGAGTCACCGACAGGAACTACTTGTTGTCTCCAGTGTTGTGTACGACGCTCAGCATTACCGTAAGCTCCCCATTTTTCATACATCATTGCAGATGGTAGAATAAGGTCAGAAACTTTAGCTGAAATACCAGGGTATCCATCTGAAGTAACGATAAAGTTATCCATCTCACGAGCTGCTTTAATCCAATGAGAAGCAGAAGCAGAATCTTGGTATGCATTACAAACATTTACCCATGCAAATTTAATTAAACCATCTTCGATGTCACGGTGGATTTTCATAATGTGCTGTTTACCAACTCCATTTAGTGTTTTAGCAGGAATCATCCATTTCTTTTCAGCCATAGCTCTGTGTTTAGGGTTTTTAACCATCATATCAGCTGGAAGTCTGTGTGTAAATGTACCAACTTCACGAGCAGTACCACAAGCAGAAGGTTGCCCAGTTAACGAGAATGCTCCATTACCAGGTCTAGCTTGTTTATTTAACATAAAGTGAACATTGTATGCAAGTGTATTAGTCCAAGTACCACGTGTATGTTGATTCATACCCATAGTCCAGAAAGATACTACTTTTCTACCTTTTTCGATATATAAATTAGCTAACTCTTGAAGTTTTTCTTTAAAGCTCTCAAGATTTTCATCCGGATTACCTTTTACAATAGTTGCTGTATAATGAAGATCATACGGCTCTAAAGATTTTTTGTAATCTTCAAATGAGATTTCCCAGTGTCCTAAAGTACCACCAGTATGCTTCATTGTATCGCCTGCCTTATAACCAAATGGCTCTAAAGCAGGTCCTTCTTTTGCAGAAACAGTTGTTTTCATCTCTTTGTTGATAGTTTGCATCTCTAAAGCAGAGTAGTTCCCGGCACTGCCATCAGCATTTACAGGAGATATAGATTTTTCACCAGCTCTTCTCATACCGTAACCTATATTTACAGGACCAGCAGCAAAAATCATATGTTTTTTAACGAAATCCCAGTCGATGATGCCTTCTTTTTCGTCTCTCATTACTATTTCTCTTGCAACATAGTTCCAAAGAGCAGTATCAGTATTTGGTGAAAAGATGATTTCGGTATCAGCCAAATCTGAAGTTCTGTGAGTATAAGTTTGAATAGAGATAACTTTTACTTTTTCAGGGTCTGAAAGTTTTCTGTCAGTTACACGAGACCAAAGTATCGGGTGCATCTCTGCCATGTTTGAACCCCAAGATACGATTGTATCAGTAAGTTCGATATCATCATAACAACCAGATGGCTCATCAACACCAAATGTTTGATAGAAACCAACAACCGCAGATGCCATACAGTGACGAGCATTTGGATCGATTGCATTAGAACGGAATCCAGCTTTCATCATTTTTTGAGCTGCATAACCTTCCATAATTGTGTACTGACCAGATGCAAATACTGCAACCGACTCAGGTCCACCGTGTTTAAGTGCTTTACGGATGTTTACTTCCATCTCATCAAAAGCTCTTTCCCAAGATACTGAAACAAACTTACCTTTTTTGTCAAATTTGCCATCAGCACCAACTCTAAGTAGAGGCTGAGTAAGTCTATCTGCACCATACATAATCTTAGCATTAAAGTAACCTTTAATACAGTTAAGACCGCGATTTACCGGAGCCGCAGGGTCTCCTTTAACAGCAACGATTTTACCGTTTTTCGTAGCCATCATAATCCCACAACCTGTACCACAGAAACGACAAGCTGCCTTGTCCCATCTCCAGTCTCCTTCAGCTTGGCTTGCTGCTGCTTCTAGCTCTGCTGGTACACTCATACCAACTGCCGCTGCTGCAGATGCCGCTGCTGAACTTTTAAGAAATTCTCTTCTCGAAAGTGACATATTTTCTCCTATTTGATAATTTTTGAAATATTGTCGCCCTAAGCAACTACAAATCAATTCTTTTGTTAAGGTGTCCATTAACGAGGTTGATAGTATCACTTTGAAGAGTTTAAAATCTTTGACTTATGTCAAGAAATTAAGTTTTATAGTTAAGATATATTTTATTTATATAATATGTGGATATAAGTAGCACTTAAAATTTCTATTAGAAATCATAATTATGATTATGATTTAACATCTTGACAACTTTTTGTAAGTTTTTCCAATTCTAACTTTAAATTTGAGAGTTTTTTTGTTGAATTAATTAACTCTTCTGTTGATTCTATTACCATGTCCTCACTATTATTTAGGTGTTTTGAAACTATAGATTTATCTTTTAACTCATCCAAGATTATGTCAAACTCATCTGTTAACTCTTCTAGTTTGGAAGAAGCATATTCTGACTGTTTAAGTGCCTCATTTGAGTAATCCATAGCAGAATTAATTTTTTGGACAAAACAGTTTATTGTATGTCCGACTTCAACAATTTCACTCTCACTCTCAGCTTCAAGTTTTATGGGTTTAAATTCAGATGTATTTTTATTGCTTAAAAGCATTTTCGAGTATTGTAAAAATATATTGACATGTGATTCAATCGATCTTAATTGCATAAGTGAGTATAGAAATATTATAAGGAGTATTGCTCCAGCTAAGTATTGAAAACTTTTTATAAAGTTGGTTTTATCTTCAGAATTGTTTGTGTACATTGTAACTAGTTTGTCCACATTATCTAGCAATATCGTATTGTTTTTATATATAGATTGTACAATTTTTTCTCCTTGATCCCTGTCTGCATACGACTGTGTAAGAAGTTTAAAATTTTGTACATCTTCATAGTAATCATTCCAAAGTTTACGTACTTCTATTAATTGTTTTGATATATTGTACGTAGATATAGCCGATATCCCTTTATCATGATCACCATGTCTTAAGATATTTAGACCTTTGATAAACTCATCTGTTGCCGCATTTAATTCATAAAAATCTTGGTTATACGTATAGTGAATATAAAAAATATTTTTTGCTATCTTTTGGGTTAGCATCCTTTGTTTACCTGCAATATTTATGACAAGCGCATCTTTTGCATTCTGTTGATTAAGATATATAGTTGTTACTAATACACTTGCCATTAAAAATACTAGCGATGCACCGATAATCTTGATTTTTGTACTAATTTTATTTATTCTTTTCATGATTAGCTACCTTTATATATATTGTAGAGTAATTCTTTATCTAGAATAGTTACGGTAGAGTTTTCAATCTCTATAATGGAACTTCTTTTTAGCTTTTTTAAAACACGAGAGAGAGTTTCCGGTTGAATATGTAACATAAAAGATACCTCATGCCTTTTGAGTTTGTTAAATATCTCTAAATCGTCACTCAACATAAAGGCAACTTTGGCAGTTGCATCAAAAACAAGTTCTCTATTTACAACACAGTGAAGTTGCTGTGTTTTTAAAAGAATTTCATTTATAAATTCATTATTGAGGACGTTTTTAGATAAAAATTGGTTTTTTAGCTCTGTAAAGTCAACCTCCAGAACTATACTGTCTTCCACAAATTCTGCATTTGAAAAACAGTATATTAAGCTATTGTCTAGTGCTGCAAGCTCGGAAATAAGAGAGTCCTTGTATATGTGGTAGAGGAATATTTCATTTTCGAATTTATCTATTTTATATACTTTTATAAGACCTGAAATTAAAAAAAAGATTTTATTATATATATCATTCTCATAATAAAGAATAGAGTTTTTTGGGTGTATGGTAATCTTTGATATTTTATCAATAGCATTTAATTTTTCATCGCAGAGAGAATTAAAAAATGATAGCTGTTTTATTTGCTGTAATTTGTTGTCCATAATGACTATTTTTACTTCTTTAAAGATTATTTATATAGTTGCAATTTAATATGCTTTGTATTTTAGCATAAATAATATTTAAAGCAAAAAAATTATATTTGGTATAGAATTTGCTTTTATTATAACACTATACGAGAAAGAGGTTATATGCAGTTTATAGAAGCTTTAAAACTTAGAAGCAAGCTTTTATTCATTTTTATTATTATAACTATAGGTCTTCTTGTTGTTGGAATTGTGGGTGCAATTAATTTAAATAATATGAAGAAAAATTTGGATTCTCTATATTTTGGCTCTTTAGTTCCGGTAATAGAATTAAGTAATATACTTCAAATATATCACGGCAAGTTGGCAAATACTGTATATAAAGCAAAAAATTCCAAAATAAGTTCAAGTGAAGTTAAATTACAAATTAATATTGCAATAACCAACATAAATAAAGAATGGAAAAATTATGAATCTCATTTTAAAAGAGATGAAGAGTTTCAATATATGGAGTATACAGCATTAGAAATAAAATCTATAAATAACTATTTTTTTAAGATATTAAAAGCTATGAATGACGGATATGATATGAAAGATTTGTCTATCGGCAGTTTTGAAAAGAAAATAGCACATATACATCAGATTATCAATAAATTGATTACCTATGAAGTGACAGTCGCTAAGTATGAGCGTAAAAATTTTCTAAAAGGTTATGACTCTGTTCTTAGAGAAGTTGGTTCTATTTTAGGTATGATAATTTTTGGAATTATGATAATTTCATATTATGTATTTAAAAGTATTCAAAACGATCAAACAGCACTGGAAATAACGACAAAAAAACTCAAACGTGCAAACAAAAAGCTAGAAAATGTTTCATACACAGATTCTCTTACGGGACTATATAATAGAAGATACTTTAATGTTGTATACAATAGAGAGTTGAAGAGAGCAAAAAGAACACACAGTTATGTTACATTTATGATGTTGGATATTGATTATTTTAAACAATATAATGATACATATGGACATATAGAGGGTGATTTCGCTCTCAAAAGTGTTGCAAAAGTTTTAAAAGATGCATTGAAGCGACCGAGTGATTTTGTATTTAGACTTGGTGGAGAAGAATTTGGAGTATTACTTACGGAAACAGCTGAATCTAATAGTTCGGTAATAGCTCGTAATATCTGTGATTTTGTCAGAGCACGTGAGATAAAGCATGAAAATTCTAAGGTTAGTGAATTTGTAACGATTTCTATAGGTGTAGCCTGTTGCATAGCAGATGAAGCTCTTAATGAAGAGGTATTAATTACACGTGCTGATGAGATGTTATATAAAGCAAAAGAGAGTGGAAGAGATCGTTATAATATAACTACAAATGTAAGTGAAGCAACGCCAATAGTGGTTAATAAAGAAGCTATAGCTTAGTGTCCATGTTTAAATCTAAATCCATCTTCTATTAGTAGGGCTCTGATTTTGTCTTTTAGCTCACCTTGAAATTCCATCCAGCCGTCTTTGAAACTTCCACCACATCCAAGTTTCTTTTTTAATGATTTTAGTGTTGCAGTTGCATCTGTTTTTAGTAGTAGAAACTCTCCTACAAGAGTTACAGTTTTACCACGACGTTTCTCTTTTTTAAAGACTAAAAGATGTTTTTCTGGTTTTAGAATTTCATTTGAAACAGTTGTTTTTCTTGGACTTTGAACCTCTACCCAACTGTCATCAATGTCAGCACCTACGAAAAGGTCCAGTTTTTTACCCCTGCTCATCAGAAGCTCCCACATATTTAAAACGTGGCGTAACTTTACCGTCAACTTCCACTTCTTCAAAAAACATAATATATGGCCTAACCCAAAGGTCTTCATCACCATACATAGTACGGTATAGGACCATAAGCTCCTCTGTTTCACTGTGTCTAACGGTATCTATAACTTCATAGCGATTACCTTTGTAATGCTCATAGATACCAGTTTTCATAATTAAAGTACTTTTTGTGCCAATACACTCATATTCGATTTATCGTATGAGTTATTTTGAACACTTTTTACTATATCATCTGAAGTGATATTTTTTGCATTATATACAATGATAATAACTTCATCACCTGATTTTAAAAATGTAGTCTCTCCATATGAAGTATATCTTGTAGCACCAATACTAATTACCGCTTCTTTTGGGTATTGACATGTCGATATATATTCACTTAAAGGCTCTAGTGGACCAAAGTCTTTTTGAGTATTTATTTGATTAATCATCCATGCTTCTAGTTTCTCATAAAAGTAGCTATATCCGCTTAATTCAACATCTTCACCGTAAGCATGAACTTCATCGTCACGACGTAAAAAACTACAGATAGAGTAGTTGTCCATAACGCTGCCGTTGCTAAATTTATCGATAGCTATTAGGTTGTCACTGATGCCCTTAGAAGCTTCACCCCAGTTTTTCTTATCACTAATCTTGCTAGCACCTGCTACTCTTATAGAGCAGTCATTATATGCACCAAAGTGTGTTGGAATTATACGAGAGAGTTTATTATCAGTATATTCAAGTCTACATGTAAGTCCAACTTCCGGTTCAGCTTGAACATTTACATCTGCTTGAGGAAGTTTAATAGTTGTGCTTGAAAGAGGATAGGTGGACAAAATCTTTTTTGCTTGTTCTACAGGTTTTGGAAGATAAAAAGGAAACATACCTTTAGGGGCTGCTTCATCTGTTGTTATAATATCTTTAAAATCTTCCAATTCACCAGCTTGAGCTAAGTGAAGAGCAAAGTTTCCGGCGATTCCTAGTCCTAAAAAGTTTTTATAGTTTTGCATAAGCATCCTTTAGACTTTATTGTATTATTTTGCTTCTTTAGATGCAGCATACTCTTCGTATGTACCTTTAAAGTCTGTTATACTTCCATCAGTATGGATTTCTATAATACGAGAAGCAAATGCATCTAAAAGCTCACGGTCATGAGATACACAGATAACATTTCCTTTGAAGTCTAGTAAACCTTCACCAAGTGCAACGATAGCCTCTAAATCAAGGTGATTTGAAGGCTCATCAAGAACTAAAAAGTTTCCACCCTCTAGCATCATCTTAGAAAGCATCATCCTGTGCTTTTCACCACCTGAGATGCTTTCCACTGATTTTTCTTGCTGCTCACCGTTGAATAACATACGACCAAGGCAGTTACGTATCTCTGCAATATCACGTTTAGGGTCAAAAGCTCTTAACCAGTCATAAAGAGTTCCCCCGCCGCTGATTGTATCTGCAGTGTCTTGAGGGAAGTAGCTGTTTTCAACAGTAGCACCCCAATTTACTTCACCACTAGTAGGCTTTATCTCTTCCATTATGATTTTTGCCAGAGTAGTCTTACCTGCACCGTTTGGTCCGATAAGTGCAACTTTTTCACCAGGTTCAAATTTTAGGTTAATATCTTTTAAAACTTCATTCCCATCAGGATATGTGTAGTTGATATTTATAAGCTCAAGTGCTTCTCCACCCATAACTCTTTTTGCTTTAAAAACAATACTTGGGTCACGGCGAGATGATGGTTTTATATCTTCGATGACAAGTTTATCAAGTTTTCTCTGTCTTGAAGTCGCTTGTTTTGCTTTTGAAGCATTTGCAGAGAAACGACGAACAAAGGCTTCCAATTCTTCTTTTTCTTTTTCTTTTTTAGCATTACCAAGCTCATTTTGTTTAGCTATAATATTTGCAGCTATATACCAGTCATCAAAATTACCGGTGAACTCACGGATTTTTTGGTAGTCAACATCAAGGATGTTTGTAACTACAGCATTTAGGAAGTGTCTATCGTGAGAAATAACAACCATAGTACCTTCATGACGTTGCAGTTCATTCTCTAACCAGCTAATAGTCTCAATATCGAGGTTATTCGTAGGCTCATCAAGAAACAGTACATCAGGTTTTGGATATAAAACTTGTGCAAGTAAAACTTTGAATTTATCAGCACTGTCTAGTGTACTCATAAGATTTTGATGTTTATCTGCTGGGATACCAACATTTTCAAGTATTTTAGCGATATTAATATCATACTCATATGTAGGATCTTCTTCAACCGAGATAACTTCCAAATCAGCTAAACGATTGTTTACAGCATCATCTTCAAAGTCACCAGTGACGTATAACTCTTCTTTTTCTTTTATAGCGTCATACAGTCTTTTGTTACCATAAAGAACAGCATCTGCAATAGTAAAGTCTTCAAAAGCAAATTGATTTTGCCCTAAAACACCAACTTTTAGACCATTTTCAATGCTAATGTCACCTTCGTACTCATCAATCTGAGCAGAAAGGATTTTAAGAAAAGTTGTTTTACCTGCACCGTTCGCACCAATAAGACCATATCTTTTATGACGGTCTAGTTTAAGATTTATGTCTTGAAATAGAACTCTATTTCCAAAGCGCATAATTAAGTTATTTACATTTACCATGATTAATTCCTACTATATAGGTCTCGTATTATTTCAGTAAAACCAAAATAATACTCAGTCACTGAAGCTTTGTCTTTGGCAAGAATAGTTAGTGAAAGCGTCTGCCTATTATTTTTCGCGATTATATCGAAGTGTTGTTTAAAGCTTGATTATTACTTTAATTTAGAGCTAGGTTTATCCCAAAAATCATCATCTGGTTTACCATGAACTACATTTTCCATATATTTCTCTTCCGTTCTTGCAATTTCTGCACGAATAAGGTTAACCATAGCTTTTTGTGATGCTATTGGTTCTGGAAGTGCACAGTACTCACCCTCAGTTAATTCATCATTAAACCTATCTTTATCAAAATTCTTTCCAAGATACTGAACAATATATTTTAAGTCCCTCTCTGCATTTCCTAGACATGATGTTGCACCGGGTGATGGTGTCATATTAAAGATTAAACCTTCTCCTGTAAATATAGAAGCTTCACCAAGCATAAGTTTTTGTTTGTCTTTATCTAAAACTTGCGGGCGAATGCCACCGAAGCCTTTAGCATACTCAAATTCATCAAGTTTAAGACCAGGTACAATTTTTCGAGCATCTTTTAAAAATAGGCGTTTATTTAAAAATGGAATTTCAAAAAGAAAATTTCTGAATATATAGCTTCTTATATCACTCTCTTTTAATAGTTTCCATAAAGCTGTGGCAATTTTTCCATCAAAACGAAGTGTTTTCCAAAAGTCCATATATGTGCCAGGTTTGTAACGCTCAAGTTTTGGTAGCATTAGAGCAGTTGGGCCAAAGCGAGTATTACCATCAGCTAGCACGTCAGGGTCTCCATGAAGAGCTGCAAATGGAAGTTTTGGATTTTGTATCATGTAAACTTTACCATTTAGAAGTTTTTGATTTGTCATGTAAAAACTGCCGGCAACAGGAAGACAACCAAGTTCTAGACCAAAACCCATTTGATGTGCTAAAAATAGTGAATGTGCACCAGCGTCTACCACAACAAAATCTGCATAATAAGTGTCATTTTCAGTTTTAACAACATAACCACGCTTTTTACTTTTTTCAATATCTAAAACTTGAGTATTTAAAAATAGTTCAACTTCAGTATCTTCCTCTTTTTTTGCATTTTCGATTAATGATTTTGACATCTTTCCAAAATCAACAGTTGTCCATTGACCTATTGTACCAATACCGACAATTCTCTCTGGTCTCTCCTTGCCATTTTCATCAAATACAACACGAGGTTCTAACTCTTTTAGTTTCTCTTTATCCCAGACTTCTAGATATGGAAACAGTTCAGAAAACTCTTCATAGCGATGCAGTAAAAATTCAACCTCTTTTTCACCTACGCCCAAAGCCATCTTTTGATGGGAAAAGATTATCTCATTTTGATAATGGTGCTGCAAACAGTACTTTTCAACCATCTTTGCTGTACGCTTAGTAATAGATGCTTTTTCTAAGGTATAGTTAGTTTCAATATCCCCTACATGTATAGTTTGGGAATTACTTGTACCGCAAGAGTTTAAAGTAGCTATATCTTCATATTTTTCAATAATTCCAATAGAGTTGATATCCGTATATCTTGCAAGTTCATAAGCTAAAGCCGCTCCAGAAACACCTGCTCCAACAATAATTACTTCAAAGTTTTTTATAGCCATTTAAAATTTTCCTGTAAATAAAATATTTATGCGGATTATAACAAATTTAGTATAAAATGCTCACATGCAAATAAGAGAATTAGATTTAAAAGAACTATTAACAGCCTATGAGGTAGTTTCACAGCTTCGTTCGTCTCTGTCATATAAAGAGTTTGAAGACTTGATATATGATATGAGAGATATGGAGTATAAGATGCTAGGTGTTATGGATGGGGAAACACTAATAACATATGCCGGTGTTGCAGTTCAAACTAATCTTTACCATAAGAGACACCTATATGTTTTTGATTTAGTTACAGATGAGAAATACAGAGGTAAAAATTATGGAAAGATGATGCTTGATTATCTTCATGATTATGCAAAGATGGGTATGTGTGAAAATATAGTTTTATCTTCTGGATTTGAAAAAGAAAAAGCTCATAAATTTTATGAAAAAAATGGTTTTATGAAAAAAAGTTTTGTCTTTTTAAAAAGTGTTTAAGCACAACATTTTTTAAGTTTTTTCCCGCTTCCGCACGGACAACTCTCGTTTCGCTCTATTTTAGTGTTGTAAAACTCTCCATCAAGATATTTCCAGATGCCATCAACTTGCACGAAGTTACTCTTTTCATGTAAAACTTTAATTACGCCGTTTTCTTTATAATATGCTTTAAATTCAACTATAGATTCATAGGCATCTATTAGATCTAGTTTTAACCATCTCAGAGGAACTGAATCACGCAGTTCCTCTATGGTTTGATTTATAGATGTCTTTGCAAGGTAATCCCAATCTTTTTTTATAAAGGCATCATACCTGCTTATCATAAGTTCTTTTGGTGTCATAAAATTATTTAACTTTGTTCTTTTGTAGCCTCAATAATTGCTTTAACTACACTTGGATCTTCAAGTGTTGATATATCTTGAGTAATCTCTTCATCAGTTGCGATAAGACGAAGAATACGACGCATAATTTTCCCTGAACGAGTTTTGGGAAGTCCTGGAACAAAGATAAAACGGTCACACATTGAAAAAGCGCCCACTTCTGTGCGGATTATTTTATTAATTTCTTTAGCCATATCTTCATAAGCACCATGATCGTGAAGATTTAGAATTACAAATGCTGTTAATGATTCACCTTTAACATCGTGAGGCTGACTAATAACCGCAGATTCAGCAACAAAGTCTGCATTACCAATACTCGCTTCAACTTCGGCAGACCCAATACGATGCCCAGATACGTTCATAACATCATCAGTACGGCCGGTAATTGTGATGTAACCCTTTTCATCAACCATAGCGCCATCACCTGAGAAGTAAACGGGCTTGCCATCTTTTTTACAATCACCAAAATATGATTTTTTAAATCTCTCTGGGTCTCCCCAAACGCCTCTTATCATAGATGGCCAAGGACGAGTGATACATAGTAGCCCCTTTTCTCCAACCGGCGTAGGAGTACCATCTTCATCTATAACTTCTGCCATAATTCCAGGAATTGGTAGTGTTGCACATCCAGCCTGAATAGGTGTAGCACCAGGAAGTGGAGATATCATATGACCACCAGTCTCTGTTTGCCACCATGTATCAACAATAGGACAAGTCCCACCACCTATCTTGTTATGGTACCAATCCCACGCCTCAGGGTTAATTGGTTCACCAACTGTACCAAGAATTCTAAGACTTGATAAGTCATATTTCTTAGGTTCGTCATCACCAATTTTATGTAGCATGCGAATAGCAGTTGGAGCTGTATAAAATTGAGTAATCTTATGGTCTTGAATCATTTTCCACCAACGTCCTGCATCTGGGAAAAGTGGAATACCTTCATACATTACAGTTGTAGCTCCAGCTGCAAGTGGACCATATACTATATATGTATGACCTGTAATCCAACCAACATCAGCTGTACACCAATATATATCTGCAGGTTTAATATCAAACACCCACTCCATAGTCATTTGAGCCCAAAGGATGTAGCCTGCTGTATTATGTTGTACGCCTTTTGGTTTACCTGTACTTCCAGAAGTGTAAAGTAAGAAAAGTGGGTCTTCACTTTGCATAACTTCAGCTTCGTTGTCTTCACTCATTGAATCGATTAAGTCATTGTAAATCTCATCACGGCCATCTACTAGAGTCATCTCTTGATTGTTTCTTTTAACTATTAAAACTTTTTCAATTGAATCACACCCACCTTTAGCAAGTGCTTCATCAACAGCAGGTTTTAACATATATGGTTTACCTTTACGGTAAGCACCATCTGCCGTAATTACAAGTTTCGCCTTAGCATTCATTATACGATCGCGAATTGCATCTGAAGAGAAACCGCCAAATACTATGGAGTGAATAGCCCCAATTCTAGCACATGCCAGCATCATGTAAGCAGCTTCTGGAATCATAGGCATATAGATAACAACGCGGTCACCTTTAGTAATCCCATAACGGTTTTTAAGCAGATTTGCTGTTTTGTTTACACGGCGTGATAACTCATTGTATGTGATTTTTTGAATATCACCCAGTTCACCTTCAAATAAAATAGCAGTCTTTTCACCATTTTTTTCTAAATGACGGTCAATACACTGTTCTGAAACATTTAGCTCTCCACCCTCAAACCATTTTGCAAATGGCATGTTTGAATCATCCAAACCCTTAGTATATGGCTTTTTCCAAGTGATTTTATCTTTGGCAAAACTATCCCAAAAGCCTTCATAATCATTTTTGGCAAAGTTTTGTAGTTTGTTGTATTCATTCATGTTTTTTACAGCTGCATTAGCCGAAAGTTCTTTGTTTGGATAAAAAAGTTTATGTTCCATTTTTAGTGGTTCCCTTAGTTATTATATTTTACTTGCGATAATTGTAGCATATTTTAATAAGTTGTTTTTTTCAATTATATTTATAAATATAATTTAATATTGATTTTATAAAATTAAATATCTGAGTTTTGTAGATTAGATAGAGGAGTTTAGAGCGGTTGCTTGTAAAAGGTTACAGGCTATCATAAGTATGAATAGCCTGTAAAGTAAAACCTATAGAGGAGTTACATTCTCAGCTTGAGGACCTTTTTGACCTTCGCCAATTTCAAAAGTTACCTTTTGACCTTCAGCTAAAGAAACACGTCCTGGACCTGTACTGTTTACTTGACGAAAGTGTACAAAAATGTCACTTTGTCCATTGTCTTGTTGAATAAAACCATAACCTTTTTCTTCATTGAACCATTTAACTGATCCGTCTAGCAATTCTGCCATGTTGTACCTCTTTGGTAAAAATTCACTTCAAAAGAAGTGGAGTCTAAATATGGATAGAGTCTTTTGTCTAGGCAGAAAATACTTAGATGAACTCACACGCAAATCTTTCATCGCGAATATTATAACGGAACTTTTTAAAATTATGAAATAAATTTAAAAATTTAATAAAATTTAATGATATGCCGATATGCATTCAGCAATCTAAACATTAAAAAGGATTTACAATGCAAATATCATCAAGTGCGAGTGCTTTAAATAATGCAAAACATACATCGGCTATAAAACCTCTTTTTACTGAAAAACTTTCTAAGGATGAAGTAGCGGAGATAAGAGCTGAACTTAAACAAAATTCTCAAATTATTTCTTTTAATTCTGCATCTGTTCAAGGTCAACTAAACGGTAATAAGGATAGTTTTAAGCAGGATTATCAAGATTTTCAAACATTTTTAAGCGATGTAGGCTATAGTGGAAAACCAATTGCTGAATTATCCCAAGAAGAAGCTACAGAGCTGGTAAGCGAAGATGGTGTATTTGGAATATCACAAACTTCTGAGCGAATTGCAAACTTTGTTATCAATGGAGCTGGTGGTGATGAAAGTATGATGCGTGCCGGTCGCGAAGGTATGATTGCCGGTTTTAAAGAAGCTGAAGCTATGTGGGGTGGAAAACTTCCAGATATTTCTCAAGAGACTATGGCAAAATCTATAGAGCTAGTGGATAAAGCTATGTATGATTTAGGTTTTTCTATTATAAATAAGGAAGCTTAATTGTTAAGTGGGAATATCAATCCCGTTTGATTCTTTGTCATTGGTACTGATTTGTGCTTCATTTTTATAGGTTTCTTTTCCCAATATCTCCTCTTGCAGCTCTTTAGCTTTTTGTTGTTCGGCTTTCATCATCATAACCATTGCGCTTGATGCAACTGAAAAATCCTGCCCGCTTGGATCAGACGGTGCCATAGCAGCGGCTATAGCTTGTCTAGCGTTTCTTATACTCTCTTGGGGTGTAGAACCAGTTGGAATGGAGATAGAGACTTCTCCTCCAATAGCATACATTCTTCTATCCGGACCTTGTTGGTAAGTAAATGATGCTCCGCCAGTCATTCCGCCTCCGGCACCTTGATGAGCAGCTTCATGACCTCTAACTTCTGTATCTCTTGATTGAAGATCCTGAACTAATTGTTTTTCTTCTTGAGAAAGTTCGTCTGTAGATTTTGATTTTTCAGTTTTTTTGGACTCTTCCTTATCTATATTGTCTTGAAGTTTCTCAGAGTCTGATTTTTCAACTTTATAGGAGGAATCCTCTTCAAATACGATAGCCTCTTTTTCATTCAGCTTTATTGAGTAACTTGTGCCGATACTTTGTAAAGCATTAAATCCAATTTCCATAATGTTCATTGTACTACTATGATTTTTAATAATTGCTTTTAAAAATGATGTAATAATCTGCTATTATTTCATAATATAAAGGTTTACAAAATGAAATATGAATTACAAGATGAGTATATAGAGCTTTTTAAGCTTCTAAAAGTTTTAGATTTAGTTGACAGCGGGGCTCAAGCTAAAATAATTGTGGCAGATGGTTATGTAAAAAGAAATGGTGAAGTTGAAACCAGAAAAAGAGCAAAAATCCGTAGTGGAGAGACTATAGAAGTTGCTGATGTTATTATTGAGGTTGAGTAAGCTTTTATAAAATAAAAGAGCTAATAAGCCCTATTAAACCACCAAAAACACCACCCCAGACAACAAGCCAAGAGAGATGCTCTTTTATTAGCTTTTGAACTATCTCTTTAACCATAAGTGGAGTAAGCTCATTTAATCTTGCATCTATAACTTCTTCAATAGAGTTAATCATGTCAGAACTTAGAGATGAACTTTGCATGTGGTTTTGCAAAGTATTGTTAAAAGCTTCACTCTCAACTATTTTTATAACAGCACTTTTCATCTTTAGAGAAAATGGTTCACGAAGACCTTCTAGTGCGCTCTCTCCACCAAACATTCCAAGCATGCCGCCAAAAGATGACTCCATAACAGTTTTGCTAAGAGCATCAAATGCCGGTGAAAAGTCAGTATCTTCTATAATAGGTGCTAAATCTATATTTTTTTCTTCTGTTTGAAAGAAGTTGTCCAGTTGATCTTTTGTAAAAAATTGACTCATCATAAGATTTTTTATTGACTCTTTAAAAGCTTCAAATCTTGCAGGAATTACTCCCGAACCATAAAGAAAAGGAACCTTTTCAAATAACATGTGAATTGCAAGCTGATTTGTTAAAGCACCTGAAAGTGCAAAAAGGCCAGTGTATAGAAGAAGTGAACTAAATTCGTCTGTAATAAAAAATGATAAACCAATAAGTGCAACTGCAATAAAATTTGTGATTAAACTTTTGTTCAAATTATTCCTTTTAAAATCGAAAGTATACTCAAAGATTGGTATAATAATAAAAATTATAAAACAAAAGAGAAATTTTCAATGAATAAAGAGAGTTATGCACTATTTAAAAGTGCGGATATCGAAGATATTTTATCTGTATTAGAAAGTGAATTAAAAACAAGAAATGAATCTCCTTTTTGGGCTGATAAAGTTTTGCCATTTAGTGAAGCAATACTAAGTATATTAATTCCTTTAAGAGAAGTCGGAATGCTATTTAATCCTGAAGGTAAAGCAGTGGATGAACTTACTCCTGAGCTGTTTTTAGAGTGGAATAATTTTGTAAGCTTAAAAACTTTGGCATTTACAATTCAAAAATCAAACGAAGCAGGGGAGATGCTTCGAACTAAGCTGGATAGTTCTACATGTAAAGAATACAAAAATATAGACTTAAAGATTTTAGGTGACTATTTAGCACGTTATACAGTAAATCTTGAAGGTGAAAATCTGGATTTTCCTATTGCTCACTACAATTTACACCAGGGTGTGAGTAACGTGATTAAATCTCTTCTGTAGGTTCTTAAATCAATGATTAAGTTTATAGAATATTTTATAAAAAATACAAGACTTAACTACATGTTGTTAATTTTTTTGGCTTATATGGGTTATAACGCGTATTCAAATATTCCTAAAGAGATTTTCCCGGATGTAGAACTTGATAAGATAAGTGTTCTCGGTGCATATAGCGGTACTAGTGCTTCTGTTATGGATAAGATGGCGGTTCGTGATATTGAGGATGAACTCAGTAATATTAATGGCATAGATAAAACAGAGACTACTATCACCCCTGGTGCATTTGCAATAATTCTTACATTGAATAAGAGTGTAAATAAGATAAATACTCTCTCTCGTGTTAAAGATTCTATAGCAACAACCAGACAAAATTTGCCATCAGATATGAATGAGCCAATTGCCAAACTTTTAGATAAAAGCAGACCGCTTATAAAACTATCTCTATCTTCAGAGAAACTATCACGTGGCGAACTTACAGTTATTGCTAAAGATGTAAAATCAAAACTTTCAAAATTAAAAAATATAAGTGAAATACTGATTCGTGGAGATTCACAAGAAGAGGTCTCTATTAGGATAGACTCAGAAGCTATTTTAGCTTATAACTTAGAACATTCTGCTATTCAAAAAGCAATTTCTAACCTTTCATATATATTTCCTATTGGTGATATAGAACAGCGTGGAAGTTTTGTATATATATCTACTGTAAATGGTAAATCAAGTGCTGGGGAGTGGGAAGATAGTATTTTAAATATTGACGGCAGATATATAAAACTTGGTGATATAGCAAAGGTCAAAGTTGAGTATCCTCAAACAGATACACTCGCAACGTTTAACAACAACCCAACAATAACTCTCAAAATTTCTAAAGGTGATAGAGGGAACTCTATACTTCTTTCTAAACAACTAAGAAACTATACAAAGAAGATAGAAAAAAATTATGATGGAGTTGAGTTTCATTTCTACCAAGATACATCAAAGCCTGTAGAAAATAGATTAAATACTATTATCTCAAATTTGATGTTGGGATTGATCTTAGTTTTTTTATCAATGTATGTCTTGATAAATCTGCGAATTGCTTTAATTGTAGCATTTGGTATCCCTGTTTCATTTATTATTGGCTTGTTGTTTATCTATCATATGGGTTACTCAATAAATATTGTTTCACTGCTTGGAGCTTTAATTGTAATAGGTATAGTCGTTGATGATGCCATCGTCGTTGGTGAAAATATTCAAAGGTATATAGATGAAGGTATGGATAATCACGAGGCTGCAATAACGGGTCTTAAAGAGATGATGTTACCTGTTACACTGGCAACTGTTTCAACAATTGTTGCTTTTTTACCAATCTTTATGATGCATGGAGAGATTTCTCTGTTTATAATCTTGATCCCAATTACTGTTGTTATGATTCTTATCGGTTCACTTTTAGAGAGTTTTTTGTTTTTACCACTTCATGCGAAAGAGTTTTTACGAAAAAGTAATAATTTTATAGATTGGAAACCATTTCAGCAGCTTTATGGGAAAACTCTCTCTTTTTTAATCAAATATAAAAAGACATTTGTATTGATGTTTTTGATCCTTATCCCAATCGCCACAGTAATAACTGCAAAATCTATGAAGTTTCAGTTTTTCCCAAATTTTGATGGTAACTATATTTATATTTCCGGTAAACTTGATATAAATACTCCTCTTGAAGATACATATAACGTATCAAGAGAAATAGAAGCAGATATGATGAAATATTCTAAGGAGTTTTCTCTAAAATCAATATCTTCTGTTGTTGGATACAGAAGAAGTCTATCTGGTGAGACGCAGAGAAATAACAGTGTATTTATGATTACTATGGAACTTTATGACCGGAAAGATACAAATTGGATAAACAAGTATGTAAATCCGCTACTAAACTTTAGTTTTGATTTTAACAACCCCGAAAAAATACGTCTAAAACAGACCTTTGAACTTTCTCCTCGTGTAAAAGAGATAATTAATCCATATAAAGAAAAATACTCTATGGTTGAACTTGGTGTCATGGAAGATAAACCTGGTCTTATTCGCAGCGATATACAGATAAATCTTTCAGGAAGTAATGATGAAGCACTACAAGATGGTATAAAAAAATTAGAAAATGAATTGTCAAAAATTGATGGAATTAAAAATTATAGCGATAATATAAAATATGGGAAGATGGAATATAAACTTAAAATAAACTCTTATGGAGAGAGTTTAGGACTAAGTGAGGCTTCTATAGCAAAGATATTGAGCTCTTATTTTTTAGAAAAGAGACAAGGTACTACTTTTAATGATAGAGGTGTTATGGAGATAAAGACAGAAGATAGCGACAAAGACAATACTCAAACACTGCTAGATTTTAATATAGAAGTTGGTGATGGAAGATATGTAAAACTAACGGATATTGCAGAGATAATAGAGATACGGGATTATGAGAAGATAAACAAATTAAATGGGAATATAGTAAAAATAGTTTATGCAAATGTAGATAAGAGACATATTACTCCGCAAGAAGCTTTAAATATACTACAGCCGACTATAGATGAAATATCAGCTTCAGGGATAGAAGTTGCACTGCTGGGAGAAAAAGAAAAAAGCAAGCAACTAAAAGGTGATATGAAAAATGCACTTTTTTTAGCGATGGCTCTAATATTTTTAACACTTTTACTCATATTTTCTAAAATAAAATATGTCCTTATGGTTATGAGTGTAATACCACTATCTATTTTAGGGGCATTGATAGGACATAAGATTTTAGGCATAAACCTATCGATGCCGTCAGTTATTGGTATTTTGGGGCTTGCAGGTGTTGTAATAAATGATGGAATAATAATGCTAGACTTTTTACATGGCACACATAAGTCTGGAGATTTTTTTACAAGAGCAAAACTTAGACTTCGTCCAATCGTTATTACATCTATAACAACATTTTTAGGACTTTTTACTTTAATGTTCTATGCTACGGGTCAGGCAGTAATTTTACAGCCAATAGCCGTATCTTTAGGTTTTGGCTTGATTTGGGGGACAGTCTTAAATCTGCTCTATTTGCCGACACTGTATGCCATGGTAAATGGTATAAAACCCATGGAGAATGCTAAACGAACATAAGGTGTAATCTATTTATAAGGTATGATTGGTAAATGTATAAAGCTCGCATACTTCATTCCGCTTTTGAGATTTATAACCTTGTACTTTAGCTTTTTTGAAAGAAACTCAGCTAAAATTTTTGTTCTACTTCCAGTTCTGCATATAATTGCGAATGGTTTTGTTGTATCGACGACTTTGTTAAGTTTGTCTAAAAATACTTTAAGATCATAATTTCCTTTTTCATCAAAAAGCATAATAGGTATAGCTCTTTTTAAAAGGCCGGTTTCTTTCCATTCTCCAGGTGTTCTAATGTCAACGATAGGTGTTATTGAATCTATAAGTTTTTGAGAAGCTTCTTCGTTTGTAATTGTTGCAAAAACAGAAACTGCTAAAATTAAAAATAATATAATAATTTTTTTCATATTGAATCCTACTAGTACTAAATTTATGTATAATTATAACAATAAATAAATAATAAACAAATTTAAAAGGACATGTTTAATGGCATCTCAAAAAGCGGTAGATAACGCACAAAGACTACGTTATATAAGGGCATTAGAAAGATTTCATAATAGTCTTATATCTTATCTGTTAAATACACCTGAACTCACACATACCGGCTATAATAAAAAAATTACAAATAGTCTTAAAGTCTTACAAAGAGTAGATGAAATAGATCTATATAAGGGTGAATTGCAAGATTTGCAAAAGTTAGTTACAAAAATGATAGATTTCAAAGAATCAGACAAAGATATTAATGATATTAAAGAGGAGCTTCTATACAGCTCAAACCAACTAGATAAAAGTAAAAATGCAAGACGCTATAAAAAAGACAAACACACTCAATCAAAATATGATGATTGGGAGTAAAAAAGTTTTTTATTATGTCATCTGCGTGTTTAGTGTTTCTTCTTCAGGCCATTATAGAATTAACTATTTTTGAAGAGTTATCATTTAAATCAATAAGAGTATTTTCAAATCCATTTATTTTTGGGTTGAACCTTCAACAGTTGTTTTCATATTATCCGCTCATATCTTCTGATGAAATCTGATGTATAAATATACCCTTTGAGGCATCAGTAATTGTAGTATTTATTCTGCTTGTAATCGATTTTCTTATAATAGTCGCCAAAAATAATATAACGGTGCCGGTAATTATTCCAGCAAAAAGCATTAGCCAAAGGTGTCAAACCTTCTTTATAACTTGCATAGATAGTTTCTTTATTGTTTTTAATATAATCAGGATTTAATGATTTCATCATTTTTAGAGTATTTTCTATAAATGTTATTGTTGTTGTTTTTGCTTTTTTTACAATAATCTTATTGTTAAATATACATGAACTGAGAAAGTAAGATAATGATTACAACAAAACTAAAAGGGAAGAAGTGGCTCTTAAATACCCAAGGATTTATTTTAAAAAGTTTTTGATTGATTCCTCTTACTCCTAGCCATGAAGCTAAAAATGCTTTGATACTTAGTAAAATTTGAAACTGTGACATCCCGCTCTCTTCAATTTTGCCAAAAATTTGTGAAATCAAGTATAGACCGCTTGCAACTGCAACCATTAAAGCATAAGGAACAACTTTTCTCACATGTATCATTATCGCTTCCCTCGCTTTTTGGTACTCTTCATTGGTCAGAGATTGGTTCATCTTAGATAAAAATAGAATGTCAACAAATAAAAATCCTCCATAAATGAATACAGAAAATATGTGAATTGTGTGTATAAGTATGTAAATGATAATTTCTCCTTTGATTGATGAATTTTAACATAATGTTTATGTAATGTATCTATTTTATATCAATTATAGTAGAATTACGAAAAATTAATGAAGTATGATTTGGATATAAACTAAGGGAATAAATGACAATAGCTGAAAAAGAGATTAAGAAATTCGAAACATCAAATTGTGATCAGGATAAAGTTTTTTATCAAGCAATGGAAGAGGTTATATACTCTATCGGGCCACTATTGGAATCAGATGAAAAATATACAAGGTATGCTATTTTAGAGAGACTTGTTGTCCCAGATAGAATTATAAAGTTTAAAGTAGTTTGGTTGGATGATAATCAAAATATTATGGTAAATACCGGTTATAGAGTTCAGTTTAATAATGCACTCGGTCCATATAAGGGCGGGTTACGTTTTCATCCAACAGTAAATGAGGGTATTTTGAAATTTTTAGGGTTTGAGCAAATTCTAAAAAATGCACTTACTGGTCTACCAATCGGCGGAGGCAAGGGTGGAAGTGATTTTAATCCAAAAGGAAAAAGTGATTTTGAGGTAATGAAGTTTTGTTCTGCATTTATGACAGAGCTTCATAAATATATTGGGCCGCGCATGGATATTCCAGCGGGAGATATCGGAGTTGGATCAAGAGAGATTGGTTACCTTTTTGGAGAGTATAAAAAAATAACTTCTACTTATGAAGGTGTTTTAACGGGTAAACCATATATGTTTGGTGGCTCTTTTATGCGACCGGAAGCGACTGGTTATGGTGTTGTCTATTTTACTGAGACAATGTTAGAGATAGAGAATCAAGAGAGTTTAGAAGGAAAAATTTGTACTGTAAGCGGAGCTGGAAATGTTGCGTTACATGTAATAGAAAAACTATTAGAAATAGGAGCTATTCCAGTTACATGTTCAGATTCTACAGGTACTATTTATGATGCACGCGGGGTTGATTTAGCACTTTTAAAAGAGTTAAAACTTGAAAAAAGATTATCTTTGGAAGGTTATAAGTTATCACATCCTGAAGCTGAATTTATGCCGGCATATGAGTATCTAGAAGATAGACATGCTGTATGGGATATACCATGTTATGCTGCATTTCCATGTGCGACACAAAATGAGCTAAGTGAAATGGATGCACAGAACTTGATTTCAAATGGTTGTGTGAGTGTAAGCGAAGGTGCTAATATGCCATCGACACCAGATGCAATAGCTGCCTTTTTATCTCACAAAATATGTTTTGCCCCTGCAAAAGCAGCCAATGCCGGCGGTGTAGCTGTTAGTGAGTTTGAGATGAGTCAAAATGCATCAATGACTAAATGGAGTTTTGAAAAGGTTGATGAAAAACTCAAAGAGACTATGCAGCAAATTTGTACAAGAGTTGCTTTGACTGCTAAAGATTACGGAGTTGAAGGAAATTATGTCGACGGCTCCAATATTGCAGGATTTAAAAGAGTTGCTGATGCAATGATAGCTGAAGGTATTTAAAGATGAATGTAGAGATTATTGATAACTTTTTAACTCCATATGGATTAAGCATTTTAAAGATAGCTATAATATTTGCAATCTTTTTGGTTATATATTTTATTCGTAAAGTTTTATTTGATTTAATCCACAATAACATATCTAAAATACAATCACTGAAAAAATATTCAAAAGATATTTTGAGCAGTATTAGAAAACTATTAGAAACTATGTTTATAGTAATAAATATAGAATTAACACTTTATGTATATTATGACTTTAATAGCGTCGGTGATTATGGTATATATTTTAATATGCTTTACGCTTTTTTAATTACATTTATAATTTACACAAGTCTCAATGCTATAGCAAATATAAAATTAAAAGAGATTAGTGCTGAAGATAAAAAAATAAAAAATGAAGTGATAAATGTTTCTATAAAACTTCTAAATTTCTTTATCTGGATTATTGGACTATTAGTTATATTGCATATGGCTGGTGTTGAATTAACAGCTGTTATATCGGGACTGGGAATTGGTGGTTTAGCCGTAGCTCTTGCGTCAAAAGATTCTTTGGCAAACTTTTTTGGAACCTTGTCGATACTCTTTAGCGATGTGTTTTCTCAAGGTGATTGGATAGAAGTGGACGGTAACCAAGGTACAGTTGTTGAGAT
The DNA here is from genome assembly GCA_021648285.1 of Sulfurimonas sp. Classification (GTDB taxonomy): domain Bacteria; phylum Campylobacterota; class Campylobacteria; order Campylobacterales; family Sulfurimonadaceae; genus Sulfurimonas. The sequence goes on from JAKITC010000002.1 coordinate 58,248, forward strand.
AGGCTTGAGAGTTACAAAACTTAGAACTTTCGATAATGCCATTATTGCTATACCAAATGCTGTTTTAGCAAATCAAGATGTGAAAAATTGGAACAAACGTTCACTTGGACGACGTATAAAAATGCATGTTGGAGTTAAGTATGATTCAAAGCGTGAGGATATACAAAATGCTGTCACGGAGATATATAACATGTTGGATCAGCACTCAGGTATAGCAACAAAAAATACAAAACATACATATTCCCAGAGCAACAAAAAAATTAGAGCTATAGTCTCCAAAGATGATGAAGAGGGAATTAAGAAGACTCTGCTTGTCTATCTTGATGAGTTTGGAGATTCTAGTATAAATATTCTGATTTACTGTTTTTCAAAATCTGTTAAATGGCAGGAATGGCTGGAAGTAAAACAGGATGTAATGTTTAATATTATGGAGATTTTAGAGAAAAATTATTTAGAGTTTGCATTTCCATCTATGTCACTTTATCATGAAAATGAGTTAGACTTACGTTCTAGTAAATAAGTCTAACCATACATTTAGATTTTTTTTGATAAAATTATCACGTTAAAAATTAATATAAAGAATTTGAACCATGCAAAATACAAAAGCAAGAGCAAATATTTATGCACTACTATCCCGCATTTTACTACAAGAATTAGATTCTGGTATGCTAAAAACAATTAAGAGTGATGAGAATATTTTAAATTTTTTTCCAACATTTAAGGAGTGGGAACCTCTTAAAGAAGTGGATAATAAAAAACTTTTAGAAGAGTATCTAAATCCTGACTTTGTAAATTTATCAATTTTACATCTCATCCCTTATGAAACTTTTTACACAAGAGAAGACCAAAAAATTGAGACAGGCGGAGCGAATCCTGTTACTGACATGTACAGTGCTTATGATTTCATGGTTGATTATGAAATATCCCGTACTATCTCAGCCGATCACATCGGGGTAGAGTTAGAGTTTATGCATCATTTAGTTGAAGCTCAGCAAAAAGCACAAGAAGAGAATGACACAGATGCAGTGGCGGAACTTAAAGGTATACAAAAAGAGTTTTTAAATAAACACCTTTTACAATGGGCACCTATGTATTTGATAAACATGAAGTTTGAAGCTAGAACACCACTGTATTATGATGCAGCTGATATGGCTTTAGAGTTTATTTTGAGTGATAATGAATATTTATCTAAGGAATTAGTAGCTTAAAATGATACAGCTTAGTGCAAGTCGTTGTGTTCGTTCACTCTCAAAAGATAGCGAATGTAACAGATGTGAAATTATCTGTCCTACTGAAGCTATTGTAGTAGCAGATAATCCGCTTCCTTCAATAAATTTTTCTGCTTGTATTGGATGTGGCGCATGCGATGCTATATGTCCAAGTGAAGCGTTATCTCTGGATGACTTCTCTCCAACAGATTTCTTTTTCTCTTATATTGAAGATAGTGAAAATTTGATTTCATGCAGAAAAAATGTTCCTTGTATTGCGGCTCTTAATATTGAAAATATTATCTCAATGGCAGTTCTTAAAAAAGAGATGGTCTTCGATATGGGGCATTGTGATGGCTGTGACATAGCACACAAATGTAGACCTCAAATAGAAAAAAACTATGAAGAAGCAATCTACATGTTAGAAGCTATGGAGAGTGACGCCGTTATCAGACTTGAAGATGTTAAGTATGAAGCAGTTCCATCGGAAGAAGAAGCTACCGCTAACAGAAGAGATTTTTTTAGTAGTATGAATCTACAAACTGTAGCTAAAACTAAACATGAGTTTGAAAAAGAGATACAAAAAGCTACAGATGAATTAGTTGAACATACTTTGCAAAAGAGTGATATTGCACTTCTAAAGCAAAAGCGTATAACAGATAGACGAAAACTATTCTTCACTGCTATAAAAAGAGTTGAGAAGCCATCACAGTTTCATATAGTTGAAGCGAATGAGATAACATTTACATCTCAAAAGCTACTTGACAGTGAAACATGTACTGCTTGTCAGATGTGTTACAGGGTTTGTCCAAGCGGTGCACTTACATCAGATGTAAAAAACTCTAAGATAGATTTTGATCCTTTTCTTTGCATTAAGTGTCATATCTGCCATGATGTGTGTGAGCCGGATGCAATAACGCTTTCACCATCATATGCAGTTAAAGAATTTTTTGAACCGGCTGTACAAAATTTGATAAATTATAGTGTAAAAAGATGTAATGAGTGTAATGTGATCTTCAGTACAAACACCACTGATACACTCTGCTACAGATGTAAAGCAGAAGATGAAGAAGCAAGAGAACTGTGGGGTATAACCAGTGACATGTAAAGGTATATTGATATGATGAACAACGGTAATGAGATATCTCACCAAACAAAACTTTATGGTTTTATTGGAGAAGAGGCAGGGCAGAGTGGTCTGTCTGCTACAATGAATAAAATATTTAAAGCTAATAATAAAGATGCGATGATGATTCCTATGAATATTCGAGAAGATGATTTTTACTTTACAGTAGCGAATATGAAAAAGTCACATGTCAATGGTGCGATTATTTCTAATGAATATGTCTCTAATGTAGTTGAGATACTAGATGAGTCTACAGAAGCAGTTAAACGTTCAGGAATGTGTGATATCTTAGTTCGTGATAGTGAAAAGCTTATTGGTGACGTGTTATTTGCAGATGTCTTAATAGATTTTTTAAAAGAAAATGGTGTTATGAAAATAGCACTGATTGGCATAAACCACTATGCCAAAGCTTTTGTGTCAAAATGCCCTTCATCTTTACATGTAAGTTATTTTAATGATGATTTAGAAGCTTTAATGAACTTTACGAATGAAATGAATATAGATAATGCAGATATAAACAGAATAGCGGATGGTATGGAGTGTGACTTGTCTAATTATGACGTTGTAATTAATTTTTCAGATTTACAGACCCTATATATGGTAGATCAATTTAGTGTTATAAATGTGGATATGAAACAAAAAAAACAGTTATCTGCACTAAAAAAAAGAGCTAAAGAACTTGGTGCCAATTATATTGGGTTTGATGACATGTTAGATGAGTTAAGCAGTGGTATTTTTGATTTTTATAAGAGTAAAAATCATTTAGACTATGACAAATCAGATATGAGATTTTAAGATAAAGGAAAATAATGAGCCAGAATGATTTCAGTGATTTAAGAGCAGAGTTTGATAAGTTAGTAAAAGATAGTTGTGGAACAGATTCATCGCAACAGATGAATGAAGATAACAGAGACGTAGGTGATAAAGAAGATGAAGAGCCAGTACCACAGTTTGTTGATGCACTGACTTCTAAACTTCTAGCACCCCAGCAGAGTGGTGTATATCTTTCTCGTTTAGATATAAAGAGAATCGCAGAGGCTATTGACGAGTCTATTCCTATTAAAGAGAGAGTTAAAATGGTTAGAGCTCTTTTTAGACATACAACAAAGCAACAATACCTAAAAGATGCTTTTGTAGAGATAGACAAACATATAAATGGTCGTATTTTAATCTATACAGAACTGGCTGAAACTTTCCCTGCATCCAAATCTATCTTTGAAAGTAACATTGTAAAAGCTAAAAAGACTATGAGGATGTTTAATCAGATTATAGAAGACTTCGAAGAGATAGAACCTACTGACGACCCAATGTTTGTTTAATTTTATTTGCGTTAGCAGGTAAAATTAAAATAGCAATGCATTTGCTGTGTTGCTTCAGTCGTCAGATACTACAGTATCCTTTCTTCTTCAGCCCTTGCAACTACATCACTCTTTTAATTTTGTTGAGAATTTTTATAATTATATGTATTTTTTGTGAAAGAGTAGAGGCTATAATATTATAAAAGAGCCTCTAGTTGCAACCACCCCTGCCATATAACAGCAGATAAGATTCCTGCTACAAAACCCGCAACGATGTCATCACCCATAACACCAACCCCGCCTTTTGCTTCACGGTCAAGTCTACCAATAATAGATGGCTTAGCAATATCGAAGTATCTAAAAAGAACGAATGATAGTAAACTCTGCACAAGAAATCCATTTTGTAAATCACTGACTTCTCCTAAACTGACACTAATTGCCGGTGCAACACTAAGTGCAAACCACATACCGGCAAGTTCATCAATAACTATGCGTTTATCATCATGTGTACCGCTCTTTTCTTCATATTTATTTATCTCTCTGATAGCAATAATGCTTATTAATAGAGTAGCTAAGAAAAGAGTTTGAGCATCGAAATATATGAGTATTAACATTCCAAGAGGCAGTGAGACAAGTGTTCCTACCGTTCCAGGCGCTTTTGGAGCAAGTCCACTGTATCCTAATGTTATAAAAAACCAATTCATTTATATTTATCCTGTTGTGTTTATGTTAAAGATGTAGTTTGGTAGAGTTTCATCAAGTCCAGATAAAAATCTTTTTCAGTGTGCTCTTTCAAGAGTCCCTCTACTGGGAGTATATCATAGTAAAGTTTTTCTAAATTCTTAAATCTATTAGGAAAAAGTTTTGAAAGTATGACAGCAGAAATCTCTTTTCTTATAAGTATTGTTGGAGGTAACATACCTAACTCCAAAAGCTCTAAAATAGAATCTGCATGATATGATATTTGGTGATGTTGTCCATGAGGGCAAGTTTGCTTACTAACAAGGGTTGTACATTTATCACAGTAAACATATTCACTGGCAACAGCAATTTCTATATCAATCCCAATAATTCTATCAACAATAGATTTATTTGTATTTGAATCATAAAACATACCAAGGCCAGCATGGTTTTGTCCAATTGTAAGTCTGTCACAACCATAATTTTTTGCAACAATAGCATCGATAATTATTTCGTTATAGCCAGCAAAAATATAACTGTTTTCAAGCGGTACAACAACTACATGACTCTTTGTTAAAAAGTTATTTATGAAAAACTCGAGTGCTTCTTTTCTTATTTCATAATCCAAATTTGACTCAGTGTATGGTTTTAACAGAAATATTACTAATAAATCGGTGTTTTCAAGAGCTTGACGAATTAATCTCTCATGGGCACGGTGTAGAGGATTTGCTGCCATTACAAGTGCTGTTGTATGTTTGGCATCTATCAGTTCTTTGGCATATGCAATTTTTTGTTTATTTGTATTGCTTGACTTATTTAAAAGTTCATACTCCCCGCTAACAGCAAAAGAGCCGAGTCTATTCATTGTTATCATCACTCCTGGATGACTTAAATCATCTGTTCCATAGAGTTGTTTGATTCTCTCATTTTGATCAATCTGGAAAACCTCTTCAACAATCAAATTTGCAAATGGTACACCATCAAAAAGAATAGTTATCTCTTCACCTTTTTGAAGTGAGTTTAGAACTTCCTCATTCATCTTTCCTGAAGGGGCAAGTATAAAAGGGAAGGGAAAAGATTTATTATTTGTAAGACCTGTTTTTAAAACATTTTCACTCTCTTTTGAGTTCATTAAAGAATAAACAGGTGCTAGTAAACCATCTTTTAGCAATTCTAGTGCGGAAGCCGCCTCTTGATCTAATAACAGTGTTTTATTTTTTCTTGACGATGTCATATTTTTTTCGCTTTTCCCATAGACTTTTACGGCTAATACCTAATTTTTTTGATAACTCTGTATCTGGAAATTTATGTTGATAGTTTAGAACTATAAATTTTACATAATCTTCAATTGGAAGAATTTCACCCTGATCAAAGATATTGTTTTCACTTTTTATTTCTAAAACTTCACAGCCTTCATCATCTATTTTATCAGTACTTGAAACGATTATTTTTTTATCCTTGATTAATGAATTAAAATTTTTTCTATCACTCTTTTTTAGAGTTTGATAGTCTATAATGTATATTACAGAGTTTTCTGTAATAGACTCAATTTCACTCATGGCTTTTGGGTCATTTAGTGTTATAAAATGCAGTGGCAAATTTTTTTCTTTCGCATATTCAAAGGCAAAAGAGTCAGCATGTTTTTGATAAGGTGAAGATATATACAGAGGAAGCTCTATGTTGTTATAGTTATGTTCTGCAGTTACTGTTGAAAAAGTGTGGGTAAGATATTTATCGTAAGCTTGATTTCTTTTTTTTAGTTTTTCATAATCTTGATAGTGATTTATTTTTCTTATCAACTCTTCAATCATAAATGGCTTTAATATATAATCTTTAGCACCGGATGATAATGGCTTGGAGACAGTGTCATTACTAATATATGAAACCATTAAGATTATAATTGCTTTTTTAAATGTTTCAATAACAGGATTAAAATCTTGACCATTAATATTTGTGGACAGTAATACAACATCGTAATTGTTACTTTTTATCGCATCTTTTGTTGATGTACACATTTCACATACATGACCCAATTCGCTAAGTTTTGTAGCGATACTTTGTGCTAAATAAATTTCGTTTTCTATTATTAGTATTTTCAAATCTTCGTCCAATCAAAATATTTTAAATTTGCATTTGCAATCACTCCAACACCTTCACCTCTGCCTATAAAGCCGAGCTTCTCTGTTGTTGTAGCTTTTATGTTTACTCTGCTAGGTCCTATGTTTAAAATAGAACTTAGTATTTTTCTCATTGGCAGTTTATAGTTACCGATTTTTGGTTTTTCACAAGCTATAGTTAAGTCTATATTTATAATAATAAAGCCAAAATTGTGAATTTTGGTAACAACTGTTTTTAACAGTATCTTTGAGTCAATACCTTTATAAATATTATCACTATCTGGAAACATCATTCCAATGTCTCCCATCCCGGCAGCACCCAAAAGAGCGTCGATTAGAGCGTGAATAGCTACATCGCCGTCACTATGAGCTTTAAAGCCAAAATCTGACTCTATTTTTACCCCACCAAGATACATGTCACCTTTTTCATCAAAGGCGTGAACATCAAAACCTGTTCCGCTTAATGTATCAGTTGATGGTCCGCTAAGACATGGTAACTCTTTTAAATCTTGCAGGTGAGTTATTTTATGAGCATCTGTCTCACCTAAGATAAACTTTCTTGAGCCACCATTTGCAACAATAGCACTACTCTCATCTGTAAACTCTTCATCTGTGTCTAACGCATTTTTAAGTGCACTAGTAAGGGAAAGCTGTGGTGTTTGTATTCGTTTTATCTTATCTCTGTCTATAGTTTTATCTTCATATACTATAGTGTCATTAACGTTAAGATAAGGAACTACACAATCACTATTTCCCATATGAGATACTATTTCCTTTAAGAAGTTTTCGCTTATGCATGAGCGAGCTATATCACTTACTAAGACATATTCTGTATCTACTTCTTTGAGAGAGTTTCTTAAAGAATCTTGTCTGGTGTTACCACCCTCTACAAATGTATAGTCGGAGTAGTTTTTCATAAATTCTATATCTTCTTTTGAAGAAGTCACAATAATCTTATTGAAATGTTTGGTTTTTTCGCATTTATCTGCTACAAATTGCCACAAAGGCTTATGATTTACTCTAAGCCACTGTTTTTTAACATCAAGTTCAAAGCGCACTGAACTACCTGCAGCAAGCAAAATAAGCGTTAAATTAGACAATAGAGCTCCTACTTTTTTAGAGTGTTACGAAATTATACACTTCTTATTCTTTTTTTTATCTTGATGGAACAAAATAGTACAAAAAAAAATCAAAAATTATATTAAAAATTCATTCAAATAATCTACTTAATGTTAGATTAACTTTATTTGATTATATTTCCACATACTATTGTTAGACATCATAATGAGCAAAGCTCATTATAATGGCAGGGACAAAAATGTCCCTACAACCCCCTAAAGCTACAAAAAAGTTTTTTTGAGATTTAAGAGGTTTATATATACTTTTTAGAAGAGTGTAAATTTTAAATATGGAGAAAACTATGAGAACTTCATGGGTAAAAAATAGAGAAAACGACTCTGTCAGAACGCAGATGTATTATGCGAAAAAAGGCATAATAACTGAAGAGATGGAGTATGTTGCAAAAGTAGAAGATTTATCTCCTGAGCTTGTTCGTAGTGAAATAGCTCGTGGTAGATTGATTATTCCTGCTAATGTAAATCACACGTCACTAGAGCCAATGGCAATAGGAATTGCATCTACATGTAAAATTAATGCTAACATCGGTTCATCTGCAATTGCGTCAGATGTGCAGGGTGAAGTTGAGAAGATGCAAGTATCTCAACACTATAAAGCTGATACAGCTATGGATCTTTCAACCGGTGGAGACTTGGATGAAATCCGTAAAGCAGTTATTAAATCATCAAAAATTCCTATTGGTACAGTTCCAATTTATCAAATTCTTCACGATGTTGGAAACAAGATTGAAGATTTAAGTATAGAGGTAATGCTGGAAGTTTTAGAGCGTCAAGCACAACAAGGTGTTTCATATTTTACAATTCATGCAGGTTTTTTACTTGAGACTATGCCAAAAATCGCAAAAAGAAAAATGGGAATAGTAAGTCGAGGTGGTTCACTCATGGCCGCATGGATGATGCATTATCATAGAGAGAATCCTTTTTACACAGCTTATGATGAGATTTTGGATATATGTGCGAAGTATGATGTAGCACTCTCTCTTGGTGATTCACTTCGACCAGGCTGTTTAGCAGATGCATCAGACGATGCACAACTTGGTGAGCTTAAAGTTTTAGGTGATTTAACTCTGAGAGCTTGGGAGAAAGATGTTCAAGTGATGATTGAAGGTCCTGGACATGTTCCTCTTAATCAAGTTGAGAGAAATATGAAACTCCAAAGAGAGCTTTGTCACGAAGCACCTTTTTACATTCTTGGTCCATTAGTTACTGATATTGCAGCCGGGTATGATCATATATCTTCTGCTATTGGTGCTGCTGTCGGTGGGTGGCATGGTGCAAGTATGTTGTGTTATGTAACGCCTAAAGAGCATCTAGGACTTCCTAATGCCCAAGATGTACGTGAAGGTATCATTGCTTATAAAATAGCGGCTCACGCCGCTGATATAGCTCGTGGTCGTAAAGGCGCTAGAGATATTGATGATGAGATGAGTGATGCGCGATATAGTTTTAACTGGGAAAAGCAGTTTGAGCTTGCATTGGATGGAGAGAGAGCCAGAGAGTATCATGATGAGACTCTTCCACAAGATGTATTTAAAGAAGCAGAATTTTGTTCTATGTGCGGACCGAAATTTTGTTCCTATAAAATCACTCAAAATATCATGGATAATCCGGAAGCAATAGAACAAATTGCAAGAGAAGTTAAAGAGAGAGGAGCGGCAGAAGCTCTAACTTAAAAAAATAGATTAATTGATATAAGATAATTTTTGTCTTATTTAAATATGCTATGCTTCCAAACTAAAATAGATTCCAAATCGAGTTTGGAATGACGAAGTATTTTATTTATTCGTCATCCTGAACTTGATTCAGGATCTTATAATATTAAAATTATGAAGGAAATATAAACGATGACTAATGATATAGTAAATTCAGCACTATCAAAAGTTATGTATCCAGGTTTTACTAAGGATATTGTAACTTTTGGTTTTGTTAACAGTATAGAGATTAATGGTAACGATGTTAGCTTTAATGTAGAGATAACTTCAAGTGCACCGGAAGTTGCACAGCAGATTAAAGATGAGGCTACAGCAGAGCTTAAAGCAGTTGGCGTAGCTAATATTAACTGTAATATTAAAGCTCCGAAAATGCCGGAAGCTCAAGCTGCTCCTAAAAGTAAAAATATAGCTCCACATGTTAAAAACTTTTTGATGGTAAGTTCAGGAAAAGGCGGGGTTGGTAAATCAACTACATCAGTAAATATTGCTATTGCTCTTGCAGCACAAGGTAAAAAAGTCGGTCTTTTAGATGCTGATATTTATGGACCAAATATTCCTCGTATGTTAGGCGTATCTGATATTAAGCCTGAAGTGATAGGTAATAAAGTTATGCCGATTAAAGCTTATGGCTTAGAGATGATGTCAATGGGTTCACTTATGGAAGATGGACAGTCTCTTATGTGGCGTGGCGCTATGATCATGAAAGCAATCGAGCAGTTTTTAAGAGATATTCTTTGGTCTGAATTAGATGTTTTAGTTATCGATATGCCTCCTGGAACTGGTGATGCACAGCTTACTTTAGCTCAAAGTGTACCGGTAACTGCAGGTCTTACTGTTACAACTCCTCAAAGTGTTTCTCTTGATGATTCTCGTCGTTCACTAGACATGTTTAGAAAACTAAACATCCCTATTGCTGGAATCATTGAAAACATGAGTGGTTTTATTGCTCCAGATACTGGTGTTGAGTATGATATCTTCGGTAAAGGTACTTCTGGACCAATGGCAAAAGAGTTTGATACAGAGATTATCGCTGAGATTCCAATTGAGCGAAGTATCAGAACTGGTGGAGATGAAGGTAAGCCGATTACTTTTGTGGATCCTACTTCAGAAAGTGCAAAAAGATACTTTGCAGCTGCTGAGTCTATTTGGGCTACTATTGAAGCTGTAAATGCAAAAGGCGGAGCTTCTAACGAATCAGTACAACCTACAACGCCTCCAGGTGTATCAGCTTGCTCTGTTTAGAGTAGGTTTTTCTTCACAAAATTAAAATAGCAATGCATTTACTGCGTTGCTAATTTTCTCACATACTATAGTATGCTTCAAAACTTAGCGCCTTGTAACTACATCACTCTTTATTTTTTTTTGTTATTCATAGGTTCTACAAGGGGTTTAATATTTTATTGAAATGTGAATATTCTGAGCTTTTAGGAATGCTAACCAATGGCATTCTCCACGATGAGTGGGCACAGCGCTCCAAGCGAAACAGAAGGGATTTATTCCTTCTGTGGGCTATTTAGTATTTTGTTAAAACTCTTCACCACTTTTAAACATCTCAGCTTTAAACTCAACTATCTTATTTCTACCTGTATTTTTTGCTTCATATAAGGCAGTGTCAGCATATTTAATACATTTCCAAATAGTGTCACCATCTGTAGGAAATTTTGCTATCCCTATACTTATAGTCTTTTTCAGAGTCTCCGAGTTTCCTACATCAAATGATAAGGCTCCAAATGCAGAGTGGATATTTTTTGCAATTTTCATTGTTCCTTCATCTGTTGCATTATTAAGCATAACAACAAACTCTTCACCACCGTAACGAATGGCTAAGTCAGCTTCTCTAATGCTCTCTTTTAATATCTTAGAAAGAGCTACGATTACTTTATCACCTACATCGTGTCCATAAGTGTCATTGACCATTTTAAAGAAGTCAACATCAAGCATCATAACACTGTAAGTTTCCTTGTTTCTATCTGCTTGACTCATGATTTTATCTATTATCTCTTCTAAGAATCTTCTATTATAAAGACCTGTCATTCCATCCCTAAGTGAAGTATCACGTAATTTATCCATTAGTATACGACTTTCAATAACCGGTTTAGCAGCTTCAAGGTAATTTTTAATACTGGCTATTTGAGTCTGTATTCTGTTAAGTTCATCACTATCTTCTGTAGATATAGAGAGAACTAATGAGTATTCACTATTGATAGTAAATGATATGCATATATAATGTAAATTATTAGCTTTACATGATTGACATAAGTTTATAAATTCCGATGAAATTACATCAGTTTTTGTTCTGTGAGCTCTACATTGTGTTGAATCTTCATCAACATATTCTAGGCATATAGAATCTCCATTATGGGTATATATCGGTTTTCTATTGTGTTGAGTATTGTTGACTTCATAAAGTGAAAATCTATCTAGATTATATTTGATTTTTAAAATATCAACTACTCTTGAGTACACTGCATCTTTTGATGCATCAAGTTCAATAGTCTTTTTAAATTTATATATATCAGAAAGCTCATTTATAATTGTTTTAGCTTCTTGTAGTGGGTCGGTAGATGACATACCACCTTGTGGTATAAATGTAGCAAGATTATATTTAATATCTCCAAAAGTTTCTTGCATTTTTCCAAACAAAGAGTTCATTTGATTTACTACTTTTTTAGCATCACCGCCAACACTCGAGCTAAAGTTATGTGTAAAATCTCCACTGTATGCTTTTTTTACACCCTCTTGCATATTTGAAAAGAGTTTCATATATGGAGCTACATAGTAGTTCATCAATATCAGAACAACAACTATAAAGAGTAAGTTGATTCCTAAAATTTTTAGTATAGTCATCATACCACTATTCCTCATGTGGCTAATATCAAACTCCATGCTAATTGCACCTAAAGTATCACCTTTTTTTACATCATGACAGTTTAGACAGTTAGGACTGTTGTTATTTGTAGTAGCTTTATATGGTATAGTGATTCTTAGTATAATATTTTCTGGATTTTCTGTTATTTTTTTAATGGTTTTACCAGTTCTTAAAACCTCTTTATCTATAGCATCTCGAAGAGTTTCTTCATTTAAACCAGGACCATACTGTTTAACAACACTATCTGCTCTTACTAATCTTAAAAACTCTACATTATTATTGCTGGAAATTTGGTTTAAAAAGTACTGTCTCTTATCCATAATGCCATTGACCATGTGAGAAGTTAAGCCATCTTTTACAATATTTGCTGCTAATTTAGATTTTTCAACTGCGCTGTTTATACTGAACTCTCTAAAGTTAAGAGAAATGTTGATAATTGTTGCTGTTGTTAAGCCAAGAAGCATAAAGGTAACTATAAGCAGGAGTCTTGATTTTGTTGTCATGTGAAATCACTTTTAAATTATTTATATAGGGGGGTAATACTACCCTTATAAATATAAATATAATATGAAACGATTAAGAATTATTCTACAGTAACACTTTTTGCTAAATTTCTTGGCATATCTACATCATTACCAAGTCTAATCGATATTTCAAGTGAGAGAAGCTGTACAACTATCATCATTTCAAAAAACTCTAACATGTAGTCTTGACATGTAGATATTTGTACAAAATCATCTGCTTTATCAAATTCTATTGCACTAATAACACAGATAGTTGAATCTCTTGCACTTAACTCTTCTACATTGCTCTTTGACTTTTCATAGTGCAGATGCTCAGGAAGCAGAGCAATTGTAAAAAGCTCTGGGTCTGCCAGAGCAATAGGGCCATGTTTCATCTCACCGGATGGATAACCCTCAGCATGCAGGTATGAAATCTCTTTTAATTTTAGAGCACCTTCGAGTGCTAAAGGGAAAAACACATCTCTACCAATAAAGAAGAAGCCGTGACCGTGAAGATATCTTTTAGATAATCTTTTTATGCGCTCATGCATCTCATCAGTAACTTTAACGTGAGTAGGTATTTCTCTTAAAAGTGAAATTTGTCTTGCTATCTCATTAGTGTCAAGAGAATTACGAAGTTTTGCAACGAATAGACTCAGCATCCAAAAAACTGTTACTTGAGTGGCAAAAGCTTTTGTTGATGCTACACCTTTTTCTATACCGGCTCTAGTCAATATGCAGGCATCAGCAAGTCTGACCATAGAGGAGTTGTCAACATTACATATTACTAGAGTTTTAAGTCCTGCTTTTTTTGCCATTTTAAGAGTCTCTAGAGTATCAGCAGTTTCACCACTTTGAGAGATTACTACAAAAAGAGTATCTTTACTCATTATGGGACTACGATATCTAAATTCACTTGCAATTTCCAGTGAAGTTCTTATTTTTGAGTATCTCTCAAAAAGATAAGATGCACTCATAGCTGCATGATATGAAGTCCCGCAAGCACAAAGTTTTATCTCGTTGATTCCATCAAAAAGGCTTTTATCTAGCTCATCAAAAATAATCTTTTCATCACTTAGTCTCCCCATAAGAGTGTCTGAGATGACATCACTTTGCTCATAAATCTCTTTTTCCATAAAGAATCTGTATCCATCTTTTTGGGCAGATAATTTGTTTTGTGAAAGAGCTGAAAAAACTGCCTCTTTTTTAACTCCATCGTTATTAAATATAGCAATGTCATTTGCTGTTACATAACCAAAGTCACCGTCTTCGAAGTAGTTTACATCTTGACAATGTCCAATAAGCGGAGTATCAGAAGATGCAAAATATTTTTCACCTTCTTTGTTTGTCCCAACCAGCATAGGTGAACCATGTTTTGCAAAAAATATTGTGTCAGCTTCTGACTTTGTAACAAGTAGTACTGCATACGCACCGTCTAACTCAGAAATTGTTTTGCCAAATGCTTCAAAAGCTGTTGCACAAGATTTTAGATTTTTCTCAAACTGGTGAACTATAACTTCTGTGTCTGTTTGACTTAAAAATGTAACGCCATCAGCTATTAACTCTTTTTTTAAATTTGCATAATTTTCTATAATCCCATTGTGAACTACATAAGAGCTTTCACCAAGATGCGGGTGAGCATTTAGTTCTGTCGGTTTTCCGTGAGTTGCCCAACGAGTGTGACCAATACCGGCAGCAAAACCTTTTGTTTCATAATCTTTTGTTTTATCTTCAAGGTTTACCAGTTTACCAACAGCCTTGTAGTATGAAAAGTTTCCATTTTCTAAAACTGCTATACCCGCAGAATCGTAACCGCGATATTCTAATTCTTTAAGACCGTCCAGTAATATTTTTTTTGTATTTTTTTCGCCTAAATATCCAACAATTCCACACATTTAATTATTCCCTTGATTTTATTCCATACCCTCAGGGGGCACCTTGTAAAATGAAGGGAACCCCATCATTTAATTTTAAACGCAAAAGGAACATGTCCCTTCTGCCGCGCTAGCCCCTATGGCACTAAAGCTTGCCTTTGGCAAGGCAGATATTTATTGTTTTTTTGTTAATAGTTTGTAAATTTTGTCTGTATTATTACATATATTGTTTTGTTTCTCTATTAAGAAGCTATCACGTACCTTATGTTTAGTACTGTGAATCTTTGCTGTTACTATATTTATGCCAAGTGTTTCAAAACACTCCATAATATAAGCTAGTAAACCTCTTTGATTTTGTGTATGTACATTTACTTCTGCATGTATGAGTGAGTATTCACAATCAATATTAATCTCTTTTTTATTAATGTACACCTTTTTCATCTCTACATGTAAGTTCATATCAAAAGCATTTTCAACGATATCGTGTAGTTCAACTGCCTCATTGCCTTCTACATTCTGTATAAATTCGATTTTAAAATACTTAACATCATCAAAGAGTGTAAATATTTCCATAGATGCGACGTCAAGATGGCTAAGTGTTGCTAGTAAATAACCTATATTTAGAGGAACTTTTCTATATATTTCTATACTTAAAGAGTTTTTGGTATGTATCGCATAATCATATTTTTTAGTCTCTTTTGCTTTTTTTGCAATTTTAATAATGTCTAATGGAGTATGTTTGAAAAAGAAGAGATTTGACTCAACACGTAGAACCTTTTTCTGTAGAATTTTTGGCAGTTTGTTAAAATCAAAAAGTTTTTGAACACGTTTTTCTATATTTATTCTTTTTGTTGCATCCGTTATTCTGCCAAGATTTTGTGCTACTTCTAAAGCGCTTGTGTATAAATCACGAAGTAGCTTTGAACTAAATGAGTTGTATACATCATCGCCAACACCATTAATGTCCGCATAGGTTAAGACATAAAGTAGTTTTAGATTTTTAACATCTCTAACATTTGACATAAATTTATATAAAATTTTCTCGTTGTGAATATTTTGTTTAAATGCGACACCGCTCATTGTCACATGTTGTTTCATCAGAAGTACAGCACGTTCAATGAGTTCTTCTTTTAGTTTTAGTTTTTTTGCAAATGGAACAATCAGTTTAGCCCCGACTTCACTATGATCCTGTTTTCTGCCCTTGCCTGTATCATGAAGCAGCGTGACTGTCTTTAGCAACAGTTTCTCATCATCATTAAACTCTTCATAAAGGTTTTTAATAAAGGGCTCTTTTATGTTTTCCAGTGCTTCAACACACTTAATTGAGTGAATATCAACTGGGTAGTGGTGGTAACCATCAAACTGCGGTAAGTGCAGTACCTTTCTAAAGTTAGAAAACAGAATGTGTAAAATTCCTGCATCGTAAAACAGTTTTAAAAAGCAGTAGACCTCTCTCTTTTTAAGAAGTTCTTTTAGCAGAGAGTAGGTTTTTGTGTTTAACGGGTATGTTATTTTTGTATAAGTAAGTTGGTTCAAAAATCCGGCATCAAAATGGTAGAACTTGTCAGGCAGTGATACTAAAATTTCTAAAAGTTTATTTAATGGCTGTATCTCTAAGTTGTATGAAGCAAAAATTCTATCATATAGCTCATAAATACCTTTGCTAATGCGATTATGTCTAAATTTCGTTACATATGACATGTCACACAAATAAGGTCTTACCATTTTTTTAACAAAGATTTGAGTGAAGTTACTGATACGCCACTGTGCTTCTAAAACTTTAGTGACCATCTTTTGCTGATTTTTAAAACCAAGAATACGACTTACTGCAGGAATATATTCAAGAAGAAGCCTGTCTTCTTGTTTATCTGCTATGAGGTGTAGAGCGCTTCTGACACGAAAAAGCAGTTCAAGGGCTATTCTATAGTCTCTGTACTCCTCTTCAGAGTATAAAGTGTGTGTTAAATCTTTAAGATTTTTTATGCCATAAATAGTTTGAGCTATCCAAAAAATAAGATTAGAATCACGAAGTCCACCAACGCTCTCTTTGATGTTTGGCTGTATTGAGTTTGGATACTTTTTACGTCTAATCTGCGCTTCTTCAACTTTAGCAAGTATAAACTCTTTTTGATTATGAAGGCGTATTTTGTTTAGCTCTTTAGTAGTTGCATGCCAAGCGAAATTTGAGCCTGTTATAAATCTAGCTTCCATAAGAGAAGTTTTAATCGTTATATCTTCATTACTTGCACGAAACAGGTCACTTACTTCGTGTACTCTGTGACCAAGTTTTAATCCTGCGTCAAGAGCTAGATAGAAAAGCTTTTCAATGATGAGTTCAGAGTTAAAACCATCAACTTTTTCATAAACTATAAGCAGGTCAATATCACTGTGAACACACAGTTGTTCCCGCCCGTAACTTCCAAGTGCGACGATAGCTATAGGGATAGAGCTTCTCATTGGGATATAGTTTCCAAAAACACGTCTAAGAATTGTTTTGTACATCAAAGATATTATGGAGTCTAACTGCTTTGTATGACGAACCAAAAAATCTTTGCCTTGGTTCTTTTTAAAAAGTTCAGGCAGTGAAGTCTTATAATCATTGATAAAAGTCTTAAAAAGTTTTGACAGTTCAAAATTACTGCCATTTTTTTCTATGATATCTTCAATTTGTAGTACTATATCCAACTGGTATCCTAAAAGTTTTTTACTATTATAGTGTAGTTGTCTAAATTTGATATAATCCACTAGATTAAAAATTATACAAAATGGAGAAAATAAAAAAATGACAATTACAAAAAGAGTAACTTTTATAGCAAAAGAGGGCAGTGAAGCTAAAATGAAAGAGCTTCTGACAGCTATGGTAGAACCAAGTAAAAAAGAAGATGGATGTATCTTTTATGATATTTTTGTATATGAAAACAACCCAAGAAAATTTATGGCGGTTGAGTCTTGGAGAGATGAAGCAGCTTTAGATGGACATAAAGGTACTGAACACTATGCAGTTTATAAATCTTCATTTGAACCATATTGTGAGAAAAAATATAGTGATGAACTAGAAGTTTTAGTGTAAATAAAATGTTAATGAGTGTTCAAACTGACAATCAGGTTAAATGTAAAACAAGGGTTGCAGACCACGGAGAAGTTTTTACAGCAAAAAGAGAAGTAGATGCTATGCTTGATTTGGTTAAGCAAGAAACTCTAAGAATTGATTCACGATTTTTAGAACCTGCTTGTGGCTCTGGTAATTTTTTAGTTGAAATATTAAATAGAAAGCTTGAAGTTGTTAAAAATAAATATAAAAAAAATCAATTAGAATATGAGAAGTATTTAATTATAGCTATTTCAAGTATGTATGGAGTTGATATTTTAGAAGACAATATACAAGAGTGTAGGCAAAGACTTTATGATATTTTTGATACCCAATATGTAAGTATTTATAAAAAGAGTTGTAAAGATGATGTTAGAGATAGTGTAAAGTTTATTTTAGAAAAAAATATCATTTTGGGAGATGCTTTAACTCTTACAAGAGTAGAAAGTGAAGAACCAATTATTTTTTCTGAGTGGTCGTGGGTAAATAACAATATGATAAAAAGAAGAGATTATACACTTGCAGAACTATTGGCACAACAACCGCAAGAAGAAAATACACTTTTTTCAGACCTGCACGAAGAGATATTTATCCCTACACCTATAAAAGAGTATCCATTAATCCATTTTTTAAAGTTAGCTCATAATGTTTGAGTTAAATTATAACCCAGATGTACTGACTTGTTTAGCAAATCTTAGCAATGATGAAGTATTTACACCACCTTCTTTAGTAGAAGATATTTTAGATTTACTACCTAAAGAGATATGGAGCGATAAAACTGCAACTTTTCTTGATCCTGTAAGTAAATCAGGTGTATTTTTAAGAGAAATCGCCCAAAGATTGATGATAGGTTTAGAAGACGAAATACCAAATGCACAGAAAAGAGTAAATCATATATTTAAAAATCAAGTCTATGGCATAGCTATTACTGAACTCACATCACTCTTATCACGAAGAAGTGTTTACTGTTCAAAAACAGCAAATGCAAAGTATTCTATTTGTAGTGAGTTTGATGATATACATGGTAATATTATTTATGATAGAGTTGAACACACTTGGAAAAATGGCAAGTGTAGTTTTTGTGGTGCTAGTGAGGAAGTATATAGCAGAGAGGAAGAGCTAGAATCTCATGCATACAAGTTTATACATACAGAAAATCCAGAGGAGTTATTTAATATGAAGTTTGATGTTATTGTAGGTAATCCACCTTATCAGTTAAGTGATGGGGGGTCACGGAAAAAGTGCAAGCCCAATTTATAATAAATTTATTGAACAAGCGAAAAAGCTAAATCCTAGATATTTGACAATGATTATCCCTGCTAGATGGTTTGCAGGGGGAAAAGGATTAGATGAATTTAGAAACGAAATGCTCAATGACAGTAGAATCAGAAAGCTAGTTGATTTTGAAAACTCATCAGATGTATTTCCTGGAGTTGATATTGCTGGTGGTATCTGCTATTTCTTATGGGATAGAGATAACAAAGGACTTTGTGAAGTAAGTAATCAGTATGAAGGAGAAAGAATTACATCCCAAAGAGCACTGAACGAGTTTAACATTTTTATAAGACATAGCCGAGCCGTGCCTATAATAAGAACGGTATTAAAAAAAGAAGATGCAAAAAAACATTTAAATGAAATAATTTCTGCCAGAAAACCTTTTTCTCTACCTACTAATTATAAACCAACTAAAAATGGGACACCTTGTCATTTTACTCAAAAGTTAGGTCTACAGTTTGCAAATTCAGAAGAGGTTACTGATAAAAATAAAATAATTGATAAGTGGAAGCTATTAATTCCTGCCGCACCTATTGCAGGACAAACTGATTTTTCTAAGCCCGTTGGATTTTATTATGATGGAAATACAAGAATCGCTAAACCTGGGGAGTGCTGTACAGAATCATGGTTGGTTGCATGTGCATTCCCAACTAAAGAGGAAGTCCTCTCCTTTAAATCTTATTTATTTACAAAAACTGTTCGTTTTCTTTTACTTCAAACAGTCGTTTCTCAACATGTCACAAGAGACAAATTTTTATTCATTCCTAATTTGGAAAAATATAATCAAGATTTTACAGATGCAATTTTAAGAAAAAGATGGGATATAAGTGATGAAGAGTGGGATTTTATTGATTCTAAAATTAAAGCTACGGAATTAATTAACAATAAGAAAAATAATGAGTGAATTTTAAAAATCAAGGTTTGACAAGGTGATTAATCTATGATAGAAGATATATATTATATAGTTTTTGATGTTATACCTACGGAACAAAATCAAGAGTATGCAAATATTGAAAATGCGATAGTATCTTGTTGGATTCAAAGTACTGATGCATCATCATCTTATATTAAAGCTACTTTTTTTATTGAAAAAGCAGATTGGATAATTAAGAAAAATACTCAACAACCAATAGTTGTAATTGAAGAAAACTTTATTGATAGAGAAATAGGACTAGAAAATTTTCATATAGCACAAAAAGAAAAAATGTCATTTGTGTATATTGCAAAATCTGCAAGTGTTATAACACCAACAGAAATTAAATTACAATCTTCTTATAAATTTGATATGTCTAAATTTTTAACTAAATTAAAGGAAGTATCTGAAAAAGGAAGATGTTTACACTATCAAGCAGGTGCTAGATGTGATGAAATTATAAATGCACATTCAATTCAAAATAACCGTGTTTTATCAAAAATTGCAAATAAAAAAAATGAAATTTATGCTTTATCAAAAAATATGAGTGACTTTAAAAAAAATGATGGTTATCTTGGTTTTAGAAGATACCCTATTACTAAGTTTTCCATATTTAGAGGTTTTTGTGGAATACACGATAATAAACTATTTGAGCCTATAGATAAGTCGTACTATAAATTAAAAGATGAACAACAAATATTTTTATATGCTTATCGTTCATTAGCTAAAGAATTTTTTGATAAGGAAAATGCTTTAAATATGTATATTGATATGAGTGAGGATGTTAAAGACAATTTGGGGCTTTATAAACAAATGACATCTTTTACAAAAGGTTCAAAAAATGCATGTAATAGTTTAAATGTACATAAAAATATATATGATAATGTATTAAAGAGTAAAATATATGATGATATGAGATATGTATCATTTAACTCTACAGATAAGTTTTTTATGGCATTTTCCAATATTTTATACCCTGATTATGATTTCAATGGAAATTTATTACAAGATTTATCCAATACAGCGAAGCCTTTTGACTTAATAACTTTTTGCTCAGCTCCAACGGAAGAGGGATGGTCATTTATATTTTCATGGCATAAAAGTAGTGATAATAGTTGTTTAACATTTATCCAATCCTTAAAATTAAGAATGCAACAAGGAAGTGATTTAGGTGATTTACTTTTTAAATTTATATTATTAAATAGTGAGAATTTTGCATTTTCTCCAGTTTGGTGGGAATCTTTGAGCGAAGATAATCAAAAAGAAATATCACAAAGTATTACAAATATGATGCAACCAACAATGGCTATTAGGAAACATTATTTAATGAATGGACTAAAAGGAACTTCAAATTGGAGTTTTGAAACTATCTTTGATAATCTAACTACAGTGAGTAAAAAATGAACATACAAAAAACAGAAAACTTTAACGAAATATTATCTCAAATAAAAATCTCAAAACAAAAAGCCTATGCACAAGTAAATGCTACTTTAGTTGAGTTGTATTGGAGTATTGGGAAATATATATCTAATGAAGTTAAGCAAAAACGATGGGGTAGAAACAGCGTTCAAAATATCAAAGGTTTTAGTGATAGAAATATTTGGAGTATGAAACAATTTTATGAAGCATATTCAAAAAATAAAAAACTGCCATCACTGGTGGCAGTTTTATCTTGGACGCATAGTACTAAACAATGGAGCTAACTAATGAGTAAAAAACTACAAAATAATAATGCTATACTCAATGAGGTAAAAAGCCTTATAGAACAAAGTAAATCTCAAATTGCCACTACTGTAAACTCCGCTATATCCTTACTCTATTGGGAGATTGGTAATCGTATAAATAAAGAAGTTTTACAAGACAAAAGAGCAGAGTACGGAAAACAGATAGTTGACACATTAGCAAAACAATTGACCTTAGAATATGGTCGTGGATTTACAGTGAAAAATTTAAGACATATGATGAAGTTTGCAGAGGTTTTTAGTGATAAACAGATTGTCTTATCATTGATTAGACAATTGAGTTGGACTCATTTCATCTCCTTAATTTATCTTAAACAAGCACTTCAAAGAGACTTTTATGCACAGATGTGTTGTGTTGAAAGTTGGAATACAAGAACTCTAAAGAAAAAAATAGACTCTATGCTTTTTGAGAGAACAGCAATATCAAAAAAACCTGAAATATTGATAGAAAAAGAGTTAGCATTACTTAGCGATGAAAACACTTTAACACCTGAACTTGTGTTTAGAGACCCATATTTTCTTGATTTTTTAGGATTAAAAGGAGCATTCCAAGAAAAAGATTTAGAATCTGCGATATTACGAGATATAGAATCGTTTATTATGGAGTTAGGAATTGGATTTACTTTTGTAGAAAGACAAAAAAGAATTATAGTCGATGAAGACAATTATTATATTGATTTGCTTTTTTATCATAGATATTTGCAACGATTAGTGGTTATTGAGTTGAAACTAGGTGACTTTAAACCTACTCATAAAGGACAAATGGAACTTTATCTACGATGGCTAGATAAATATGAAAGACAGCCAAGTGAAAAATCACCAATAGGGATAATCTTATGTACAGGGAAAAAACAAGAAAATATACAGTTACTAGAACTAGATAAGTCGAGTATCCATGTCGCAGAGTATCTTTTAGAACTTCCATCTATTGAAAAATTAAAAGAAAAACTCACTAAGGCAGTTGAAACGGCACAAAATAGTATTACAAAAAAAGAGATAGGGAAAGATTATGAGTGATTTTTTTCCACAAAGACCCAAACAAAATCCTACTATTTATGTTTATGAAATATTAGATGCAAAAAATAGAGAAGGACTTCTAAAAGTCGGTTTTACTTCTCGTAATGCTAGTGAGAGAATAAAAGAGCAGTTAGGTACGAGTGGATTAAAATATAAAATAGTTTTAGAGCAATCAGCCATCAGAAATGACGGCAGTACATTTTTAGACCATGAAGTACATCGTTATTTAAAAAAACAAAATATAAATAATCCTGATGGAGAGTGGTTTGAGTGTAGTGTTGATGATGTAAAAAGTGCAATATTGGCTATAAAAAATGGTGCTGAGAATATAGTAAACAGAACACTAGATTTTAAAATGCGACCTGAACAATTAGAAGCAGTAGATAAAACTATAAATCATTTTAAAACTTTCAAAACAGAAAACCCTGATAGCATACCGCACTTTTTATGGAATGCTAAGATGAGATTTGGAAAGACTTTTGCCTCTTATCAATTAGCTAAAAAAATGAACTGGAAGAAAGTCTTAGTGCTAACTTTTAAACCTGCTGTACAAAGTGCATGGAGAGAAGATTTATCTACACATTTAGATTTTGAGGGGTGGCAGTTCGTATCTAAAGGTGGTTTGGAATTTGAAGATACAAATCCTGATAACCCTATTGTTTGCTTTGGCTCATTTCAAGATTATTTAGGTAGAAATACTTCAACAGGTGGAATTAAAACAAAAAATGAATGGGTACATTTTACTAATTGGGATTGTGTAATTTTTGATGAGTATCACTATGGAGCTTGGCGTGAGAATGCAAAAGAGCTTTTTGAAGAGGAAGATAAAAAAGAGTTAAAAGCAAGTGAGGGAGAGGGACTTGAATATTTTGATGAAGATATTTTGCCTATCACTACGGATGCTTTTTTATATCTTTCAGGTACTCCATTTAGAGCATTAGAATCTGGCGAGTTTATAGAAGAACAGATATTTAACTGGACTTACTCTGATGAGCAAAAAGCAAAAGAAGAATGGAAAGGTGACAATAACCCTTATGCTTCACTTCCTAGAATGGTTATGCTTACTTATCAAATGCCAGATGCCATCAAAGATATAGCAATAGGTGGAGAGTACAATGAGTTTGATTTAAATATCTTTTTTAGTGCAAAAGGCGAAGAAGATGAAGCAAAATTTGTCTATGAAGATGAAGTACAAAAGTGGTTAGATTTAATCCGTGGTGCATTTCTTGAAACAACACTAGACAATCTAAAACTAGGTGCTAAAAAACCACCTATGCCATTTTCAGATGCAAGACTGTTAAATGTGTTATCTCATACCTTTTGGTTTTTACCAACTGTGGCTTCTTGCTTTGCTATGAAAAATTTAATGAGTAAAAAACAAAATATCTACTATCAAGACTATAACATCATAGTTGCAGCAGGTATAAAAGCAGGGATAGGTGTAGAAGCTCTGCCACCTGTTTTAAAAGCTATGGGAAATCCACTAAAAACAAAAACTATAACTCTATCTTGTGGAAAATTAACAACTGGAGTTTCAGTTAAACCTTGGTCTGGTATCTTTATGCTTAGAAACTCTTCAAGTCCTGAAACATATTTTCAAGCGGCTTTTCGTGTTCAAACTCCTTGGGTAATTGATAATGTTGATGGCTTGTCTCCAAATAAAAAAGAGATTATGAAAAAAGAGTGTTATGTTTTTGATTTTGCACCAAACAGAGCATTAAGTCAAGTTGCTGAATATGGTTGTCGTTTAAATTTAAACAGTACAAACCCTGAATCAAAAGTAGCAGAGTTTATACACTTTTTACCAATTCTTGCTTATGATGGTAGCTCAATGAAGCAAGTAGATGCCGCAAGGTGTTTTAGATATAGCTATGAGTGGAACAACAGCTACATTACTAGCTCGTAGATGGGAAAGTGCATTATTGGTTAATGTTGATAATGAGACATTACAGAGAATTATGAAAGATGAATATGCACTTGAAGCTCTTATGAGCATTGAGGGATTTAGAACATTAAATCAAGATATAGAAACAATCATCAATAAATCTGAATCAGTTAAAAAAGCCAAAAAAGAAGCAAATGAAGAAGAGCTAACAAAAAAAGAGAAAAAAGAGCTATCTGATGAAGAAAAAGAGTATAAAAGCCTCAGAAAGCAGATACAAGAAAAGCTAATAAAATTTGCTACTAGAATACCTGTCTTTATGTATCTTACAGATTATCGTGAGAGAAGTTTAAAAGATGTTATCACTCAACTTGAACCTGCTTTATTTAAAAAAGTTACGGGATTATCTGTAAAAGATTTTGAACTCTTAGTTAGCTTAAATGTTTTCAATAGCTCATTAATGAACGATGCAGTATATAAATTTAAGAGATATGAAGATGCAAGTTTAGAATATATTGGGATAAACAAGCACGAAGATGATGATGTAGGACTTTATGATACTGTTATCAGTTCGGATGATTATCGTGAAAGTTTTGAGAATGAAGTTTGATATAGTGAGATTTATATGATAACTGAATACGATAATTTCACATATATTGATGATAAAAAAGAAATAGAAAAGTTAGATAGTTCCTTTAGTAATAAATCAACTATTGAAACTTCATTTAAAAATTTATTTAATGACAGTAACGAATTCATAGCTATTTTATCAGGAGAATGGGGAGTAGGAAAAACATATTTTTGGGATGAATTTGCTGAAAAAACTTTTGGTAATGATGATTATGTGTATATATCTTTATTTGGAAAAAATTCATTAAAAGAAATAAAACATGAGATACTTCTTAAAACTTCCGATAGAGTTAAACTTGCGGATAAAATAAAAAAATATTCTAGTCTAGGAAAAATAGTTGGGATTGATTTAGATATGATTGGCACCATTATTGACAAAGAAGATTTTAAAGATTTAGTTATTTGTTTTGATGATATAGAACGAATATCCAATAGCATTGGGCTTAAAGATTTTATGGGTTATTTATCAGAACTAAAAGAAAAAAATAAATGTAAAGTCGTAGTAATATTAAATGAAAATGAATTAGATAATCTATCTAAAATAGATGACAAACCTCATAGTGAAATTTTTGCACTTTATAAAGAAAAAATTGTAAATTATGAATTTCATTATAAGCCAAGTGTAAAAGATTGTTTTGACATAGCTAAAAAGTTAGAAAAAGTTATATATTTTGATGAGGATAAATTATATAATTTTTTTACAAAAAAAGAGATTAGAAATATAAGAATTATGACTCAATGTATTTATCACTTAAATAAATTTCCCTTTATTAAAGATTATAATTTAGACACCAAAATCATAGATAAATTTTTACTAAGTGCCTTGACTGTTTTTACTTTTAAAACTATTCATAATTTATCAGAAAATAAGTTTATAGAATTTAAAGAATATAATAAAAATAGAAGTCGCTATGATATGATGAAGTATGCTCAAAAAGAAAATTTCACAGAAGTATTTGAAGAAAATAGTGAATTTAAAATATGTTTGGGAAATTATACTAGTGGTAATTATTGGGATGAATTAGAAGAAGTTATTTATAAATATCTTTACAGTTTAGATATTAATAAGCCCTTGATAAAAGTATTTTTAGAAAAAGAAAATAACAATGTTGAATATCAATGCATTGGGGAAAAATTAGAAAAATTAGAGGATGAATATTTATTTAATCTACAAATGACAAAAAAAGAGCATGACACTCAATTGATAGATATTTTGGATAAATATAAAAAAAATTTATCAAAAGCATTATCACTTGAAGAATTAAAAATATATTTGGATTTATTAGATGATACAACAGAGAAGGATAAACAAAATTTAAAACAAGAAATATTAGAAAATTTTACTACAAATATAATGAATACACAGGATAATGAACTTATAGATAAAAGAAACGGTGTTGCAAAAATTCAAACTATGTATCCTGAACTTGAACAATATATTAAAAAATATAGAGAAAACTATATACTGGAAGAAGATATTTCTACATTTTTCAGTAAATTAATTTATAAAAAAAAAGGATTTTTAAGTAAGAAACATGAAATCTTAATTTTGAATAATAAAGATATTATCAAAAATGATATTACTCAAAATAGTTCATTATTTAAAAAAGTAATAGAAATAATTGAGAACAATAGCAGAGGTAGTAATGTTGAATATTTGATAGAAATTATTATTGAGTTAGAAAATGAAAATCCAGAATACAAATATAAAATTCAAAAAATAAAAGACAATTTATCATTATTTAAACATAAAATGAGAAATGAGTAATCAATGAACATACAAAAAACAGAAAAGCAAACTAATTTTAACAAAATCTTATCAACCATACAAAACTCAAAACAAAAAGCTTTACAGCAAGTAGATAGTACATTTATAAAGGAAAAGATAAATGAATGATTCAAACATATTAATATACGCAAATAAAGATGGCGATATACAAGTTGATGTGAAACTTGAAGATAAAAATATATGGTTAAGTCAAGCTCAACTTTGTGAGGTGTTTCAAAAATCAAAATCTACAATCAGTGAACATATATCTAATATTTTTAAAGAGGAAGAACTTGATGCTTTGGCAACTGTTCGGAAATTCCGAACAGTTCAAATGGAAGGACAAAGAGAAGTTACAAGAGATATAGATTTTTATAATCTTGACCTATTTATAGCCGTAGGTTTTAGAGTAAAATCACCACAAGGTACACAGTTTCGTATATGGGCGACTAAAAAACTAAATGGGTACATAACAAAAGGCTTTGTACTAAATGATGATAGATTTAAAAGTGGTAACTCAATGGTTTATTTTGAAGAGTTGCAAAACAGACTTAGAGAAATCAGAATATCAGAGAGATTCTTTTATCAAAAAATTAAAGATATTTATACTACAAGCATGGACTATAGTCCAAAAGATGAGCAAACAGTTAAATTTTTTAAAATTATTCAAAACTGCAAAAAACAAACTACTTTGGGCTATTTCATCGCAAACTGCTTCTGAATTGGTACATAGTAGAGTAGATAGTAAACTACCTCTTTTAGGTATGCAGTCATTTAATAAGAAAAATACAAAATCTATTACAAAAAAAGATGTTAATATTGCAAAAAATTATCTAAGTGAAGATGAAATAAAGCTTCTGGGCTTGTTGACAGAACAGTATCTTGCATTTGCAGAAACAATGGCACAACAACAGACCCCAATGTATATGAAAGATTGGATACAGCGACTTGATAGTATTATAAGCCTAAACGGAAGAGAGTTACTAGATAATGCAGGTAAAATAAGTCGTGAAATGGCAGATGATAAATCATATATAGAGTATGGTAAATATAAAAAAGAACAGTTAAACAGACAAAATATAGAGAATTTTAATGAGTTAGAAGAAGATATAAATAAGTTAACACTGGAAAATAAATGCAATACTTAATGGCGATTGATGCCGGAACTGGAAGTATAAGGGCTGTAATATTTGATACTCTTGGTAATCAGATAAGTGCATCACAAAAAGAGTGGACACATCTAGAAGAGCCAAATGTGCCGAATTCTATGAGTTTTGATTATGATAAAAACTGGGCTTTGACATGTCAATGCATTAAAGAGTCATTAGGTAGTGCAAACTTAAGTGGTGAAGATATTGTAGCGCTTAGTGCAACAAGTATGCGTGAGGGCATTGTCCTCTATGACAGAGACGGCAAAGAACTTTGGGCGGTTGCAAATGTTGATGCAAGAGCTGATAAAGAAGTTAAGTATCTAAAAGAGAATTTTCTAGGCATTGAAGAGGAATTCTATTCTGAATCTGGTCAAACTTTTGCTCTTGGTGCAATTCCACGAATTATGTGGCTTAAAAATAATAGACCTGAGATTTACGAAAAAGTTGCAAATATCTCTATGATTGGTGATTGGATATTGGCTAAGCTCAGTGGAGTTATTGCTACTGATCCTAGTAATGGCGGGACAACGGGAATATTTTCACTTAAAAATCGTGATTGGGTGCCTGAAATGGCTGGGAGAGTCGGTATTAAGAGCGATATATTTCCTAAAACTTTAGAAGTCGGAACTCTTATGGGAAGTGTTACTGCTAAAGCTTTCAAAGAGACAGGCTTGTCAACTAATACAAAAGTAGTTATGGGTGGAGGTGATGTTCAACTTGGTTCTGCCGGATTGGGCGTAGTTGAGCTTGGACAAGTAGCAATCCTTGGTGGTTCTTTTTGGCAACAGGTTGTGAATATTAAAAGCGATACAAAAGTTCCAGATGATATGAGTATAAGAGTAAATCCACATGTCATTGCCAATCAGTCTCAAGCAGAAGGGATCACCTTTTTTAGCGGCTTGGTTATGAGATGGTTTAGAGATGCATTTTGCGATATGGAAAAACTTGAAGCTGCCAAGTTGGGAATTGATACTTATGCAGTATTAGAGAAAAAAGCTAAAGAAGTTCCCGTTGGTTCAAACGGTATTTTACCTATCTTTTCAGACAGTATGAAGTATGGAAAATGGTATCACGCAGCTCCTAGTTTTTTAAATCTCAGTATAGATCCAGAGGTTTGTAATCGTGCTTCAATGTTTCGTAGTTTGCAAGAAAATGCTGCTATAGTCTCAAGCATAAATCTGGATAAAATAAAAGAATTCACAGGTGTAAAAATAGATGAAATAGTTTTTGCAGGCGGTGCCAGCAAAGGAGAACTTTGGTCTCAGATAGTTGCTGATGTGACAGGTTGTAGAGTGAAGATCCCAAAAGTTACAGAAGCTACTGCATTAGGAGCTGCAATGGCTGCCGGAGTTGGTGCAGAAATCTATGATGATATTGCAACTGCTGCAAAAAAGCTAGTAGTTTGGGATAAGATATATGAACCGAATATGGAAAATAAAAAAATCTATGACGAGATAAAAATAAAATTCAAATGTGCTTATGAAGCACAACTAAAGTTAGTTGATGATAATATCACGACTTCAATGTGGAAAGCACCTGGTCTTTAGCCAAAATTAATAGTGTTTTTCAAACTAGTTTTTTAGGAGACATCCTTTTAAACTGATAATAATTCAAGGGAATTTATGTATTTATTTACAAGTGAAGTAGTTAGTCCGGGGCATCCCGATAAAGTAGCAGATATTATTGCAGACAGTATCGTTGACAAGTTGATTATTGGTGATTCAAAGTCAAGAGTTGCCTCAGAGGTTTTTGTTGCCGGTAAACACATTATAATCGGTGGTGAAGTTACTTCAAATACTAATGTAAAGACACAAGAGTACAAACAAATAGCAATAGATGCACTTATTAAAATTGGTTATAATGGAAATAAAAACTTCACACATGAAGAGTGTCTTTACCCAGAAGATGTAGACGTTCAAGTTTTATTAAATCGTCAAAGTCCGGATATCAATCAAGGTGTTGATCAAGAAGATGGTGAGACTGGTGCCGGTGATCAGGGAATCATGTTTGGTTACGCTGATGCAGAGACAAACAACTACATGCCAAGTGCTATCACTTATGCAAGAATGTTGATGGAAAAAGTGTATCACTATGCTTTAGCTCATCCGTACAAACTTGGTGTTGATATTAAGACGCAGGTTACAATGGATTATGGTGAAAAAGCAAACTTTGAAAATTGCGAACCACAAAAGATTCACACAATAGTTGTATCTGCACCATGTGTATCTACAATGAGTATAGAAACTGTTCGTGAACTTTTATTGGAACTTATTATTGATACTGGATTACCTACAAACCTTTTTAACCCAAAAGATTGTATTATCCATCTTAATCCAACTGGTAAATATGTTTCTCACTCTCCACTTCATGACAGTGGTTTGACTGGCAGAAAACTGATTGTTGATAGTTTTGGTGGGTATGCACCTATCGGCGGCGGTGCTCAAAGTTCAAAGGATTATACAAAAGTTGACAGAAGCGGACTTTACGCAGCTAGATATATTGCTAAACATATTGTAGCTGCAGGACTTGCTAAAAAAGCTATAGTTCAACTATCATATGCGATAGGTGTGGCAAAACCGACTTCAGTTTCTGTAGATACATGTGGAACAGTTATAGATGGTTTAGATGATGATAAATTATCTATTTTTGTTCAGGATAACTTCTCTTTAACTCCGAATTGGATTACAAAAAAGTTTGCTCTAGATTCTCCAAGCGAAGAGACATTCCTTTACGCAGATGTTGCTGCTCGCGGGCAAGTTGGACAGAGTGATTATCCATGGGAACAACTAGATGAACTTGAAAAATTTGAGGCATTAAAATAACAAATGAGTAGAATAACTTTTGATGAAGCTCTAGCCCTTTATGATATGGACTTGTTTGAGCTTGGAGATATGGCTGATAAAATTCGCCAAGAAAAATATGGCAAAAAAACATACTTCAACATCAACCGTCATATAAATCCTACAAATATCTGTGCGGATATTTGTAAGTTTTGTGCATACTCTGCAAATAGAAAAAATCCAAATCCATATACAATGTCTCATGAACAGATAATGGAGATTGTAAAAGATGTTGAAGCTCGCAGTGTTAAAGAAGTACATATTGTTTCAGCTCATAATCCTGATACAGGACTAGAGTGGTATTTAGAGATTTTTAAAAAAATCAAAACTGCTTATCCACATCTACATGTAAAAGCTTTGACAGCTGCTGAGGTTGATTTTCTTGCTCGTCACTATGGTAAAACCTATGATGAGATACTTGACTTGATGGTTGAAAACGGGGTAGATTCTATGCCTGGCGGCGGTGCTGAAATCTTTGATGAGAAGGTTCGTGATTATATTTGTAAGGGTAAAGTTACGTCTGATCAGTGGTTGGAAATTCATCAAAAGTGGCATGAGCGCGGTAAAAAGTCTAATGTAACTATGCTCTTTGGACATGTTGAAGAGCGTAAAGATAGAATCGACCATATGATGAGAATTCGTGAACTTCAAGATAAAACTGGCGGTTTTAACTGCTTTATTCCTCTTGTTTATCAGACTGAGAATAACTACCTGAATGTTAAAGAGCAGATAACTGCAAATGAGATTCTAAAGACAATGGCAATCAGTCGTGTAGTTTTAGATAACGTACCAAATTTAAAAGCTTACTGGGTTACTTCAACTGTAAATTTAGCTTTAGTCGCACAAGAATTTGGAGCAAATGATTTAGACGGAACTATTGAAAAAGAGTCTATAAATTCAGCTGCCGGAGCTAAAAGTGCAAATGGAGTTAAGTTAGAAGAGTTTACGGCACTAATTAAAAACAGTGGTTTTATTCCAGTTGAGAGAGATAGCGTTTATAACGAAATAAAGACTTGGTAAATAAATTAGTTATAAACAACCAATATTCATCTTTTTTTATGCTATACTTAAATTAAATAAATCACAAAAAAATCTTAAGTTATTAAGAAAATCCCAAGTAACTTAAGAAAATCCCAGATGGATTCTTAAAATGGCTGCAGCTTTTCAAAATAAAATATTACCAAACTCTACTAAGTTAATTGGGTTGTCTTGGTTAATAGATTATTTTAACTTAGAGGTACTATTAAGAGATTTATGCTGCATTAGTGAAAAAAGATTATCTTCACAAAAAATCAAAAAAGACGAGTGGTTAATATTTGATGCACAACTCAAAGTTGAAGAAAATGCATATAGCAATTTAGAATTTGCTATAAAACATGAAAATATTGATTTATTGGTATTGAAGTTTATATTAAAAGCTTTTTCAAAAGATGATATTCTGAGAAATATTAAAATAAATGATAAACGAATACTTAGCAAAAAAATATGGTTTTTATATGAGTTCTTATTGTGTGATAAACTAGAACTTGAAGATCTTCCAGTTGGAAAATATGATGATCTTTTAGATAAAAAAAAATATATTGTAAAAAATAATCCTATAAAATCAAAAAGACATAAAATAAATAATAATCTTCTTGGTACCTCTAAAATTTGTCCTATTATAAAAAGAACAACAAAGTTACAAAATTATATGGATAGAGATTTAAGTATTGATATCTTTAATGTTATTGGCAAAGTGTCAAAATCGTTAGTTAGAAGAGCTACAAATTTTTTATTGCTTTCAGATTCAAGAGCATCATTTGAAATAGAAGGGGAAAGACCTACAAAAAACAGGATTGAAAATTGGGGCAAAATAATTAATGAAGCTGGTAAAATACCTCTAAGTATTGGTGAAATACAAAGACTTCATGGAATACTTTTAGAGGATTCAAGATTTATGAAAATAGGGCTTAGGGATGATGAAGTATTTTTGGGCGATAGGGATAGAGATAACTATGCCATACCAGAGTTTATAGGTGCTAAAAGTAAAGACTTAAAAGAATTGATTGGGGATTGGATAGAACTAGATACATTGCTAAGCCATGATGAAATTGATCCAATTTTACACGCTGTAATTATTGCTTTTTCTTTTGTATATATTCACCCTTTAGAAGATGGAAATGGAAGGATTCATAGATATCTAATTCACCATGTTTTGGCACATAGAAACTTTTATCAAAAAAGGATGATTTTCCCAATATCTAATGTTATTTTGGATGGGATTCAAATGTATAGAAATATATTAGAATCCCATACAGCACCATTGATGAATTTAATAAATTGGGAGGCTACAACTGATGGCAATGTAAAAATTTTGAATGATACAGATGATATATATAGATTTTTTGATTGTACGAAGAGCTGTGAATATATTTATGAATGTGTTGAAAAAACAATAAAAGAAACTCTTCCTGATGAACTGAACTATTTGAACTCTTTTGATAAAGCATATCTGGAAATCAATGAGTTGATTGAAATGCCAGATAATAAGATTAAAACTTTAATAACATTTATATTACAAAATAATGGAAAACTTTCTAAAAATAAGCAAGAAAAATATTATTCTAAATTAATAAAAACTGAACTTGAGAGTATAGAAAAAATAATAAAAGAACACTTTAATATAATGCAGAATCAGGAAAAATGAATATATCAGTTGTAATCCCAACTTATAACCGATATGAAGTTCTACAGAGAGCTTTAAAGTCCGTCTACTCTCAAATATATAGTCCAAAAGAGGTAATTATTATAGATGATGGCTCTATAGATGAAACTTCCCAAATACAAAAACTTTTCCCTCAAAAGGCCTTTAGGTCATCCTTTAGGGTTACATACTACTATCAAGAGAATTCAGGTGTATCATCTGCTAGAAACTTAGGTATAAAAAAATCTAAATGTGAATGGATTGCATTTTTAGACTCTGATGATGAGTGGCATGGGGATAAACTAAAATTTCAAGTTGATTTTCATAAAAAATCTCCAGATATTAAAATGAGTTATACAAATGAGATATGGATTAGAGATGGCAACGAGGTTAAGTTGCCTAAAAAGTATCAAAAATATGGTGGAGATATATTTGCTGAGTGTTTATCTCACTGTATTATTGCTCCATCAGCAACTCTGATTCATAAAAGTTTATTAGAAAATATTGGACTTTTTGATGAAAGTTTGGAAGTTTGTGAAGATTATGACATGTGGCTAAGAGTAGCATTAGAAAATAAAATTGGTTTAATAGATAAAAAACTTACATTTAAGTATGGTGGAGATAAAGATCAGCTTAGTATGAAATATTGGGGAATGGACAGGTTTAGAGTTCAGGCTTTGGAAAAACTTCTAAAATTGGAATTGACTCAGGAGCAAAAAGATTTAGTTACAAAAAATTTATTAGACAAGTACACCTTGCTTTTAAAAGGTGCCGTAAAATATGATAGAATGTTGGACATTGAAGCGTATAAAATAAAAATAAAGAGATATGAAAATTGAATAATTTAACGACAGAGACAAGATTAACACTACTTTATATATTAATTGCATTTGCATTTTCAGTAGCAATGCGTATGATTTGGTTTTATCAATTCAACGGTAATGAAGCTTTTATGTTTAATAACCAATTAATGATAAATACAAATGATGGATATGTTTGGGCTGAGGGTGCAAGAGATTTACTTAGTGGTGTAAGTCAAGAATATGATCTTTCTCCAATAACTAGTGCAATTTCACGCATAACAGCATTTTTTGCTTATATTTTACCTTTTTCATTTGAGACTGTAATTTTATATATACCGGTTTTTTTAAGTTCTTTAGTTGTTATACCAATAATTCTAATTGCCAGAGATTTAGATAATTTAGAACTAGGTTTGATAGCTGCAATGTTTGCAAGTATAACCTGGAGTTACTATAATCGTACAATGATGGGTTATTTTGATACAGACATGCTAAATATAGTACTTCCTATGTTCTTATTATGGTCAATCATATGGGCGATAGATACTAAACAAGATAAGTTTTTACTTATAACAGCCATAGATATTTTAATATATAGATGGTGGTATCCTCAGAGTTATGCTTTAGAATTTTCATTTTTTGGTCTTATTTTACTTTATACTTTAATTTGGGATAGAAAAAATCTTTATAATTATAAACTATTAGCGATTATGATGTTTGCTATGATTAACCTTGATGGCTTTATAAGGTTTCCTTTAATTTTAGTTGCATTTTACATATTTAAACAAGAGAAGTATCAAAAATATATTTATTATATTTTAGCTCTGTCTGTTGTTTTGTTTTTTTACACCGGTGGATTTAATCCAATTTTGAGTAAATTAAAAGCTTATGTATTTACAGATGTAGTAAAGATAGGTGAAGAGGGATTGAAACTTCATTTTTATTCAGTCATGCAAACTGTTAGAGAAGCAGGACATATTCCATTTGAGACTTTTGCAAATAGGATTAGCGGACATACTATTACCTTTGTTTTATCTATAGTGGGATATATATATTTAGCATATAGGCATAAAATCATGTTATTTGCAGTTCCAATGATTGGACTTGGATTTTTAGCCTCAGTAGGCGGACTTAGATTTACTATCTATGCTGTGCCAATATTGGCTTTTGGTATTGCTTTTTTAATTACTGAAGTATCACGTGTAATGCCTAGCAAAAAATTAAAGTATTTAAGTATGATAGCTTTTACTTTAGCAATTATTTATCCAAATTATAAACATATTGAGTCTTACAGAGTTCCAACTGTTTTTAATTCAGAAGAGGTTGAAATTTTAAGTGAATTAGGAAGTATTGCAGATAGAGAAGATTATGTAATATCTTGGTGGGATTACGGGTATCCGATTAGATACTATAGTGATGTTAAAACACTTGTAGATGGTAATAAGCATCTTGGAAGCATGAACTTCCCAGTTAGTTTCATGTTAACAAACTCTCAAGATGCATCAGCAAAAATGGCAAGACTTGATGTTGAATACACAGAAAAAGCATTTTCAATCTCTGAGAAAAACAAAACTTTACCTATATCTGAACGTGTGAAAGTTTCCACAAATATAGAAGAGATGACAAAAGATTATGGATTTAGTGATACAAATGACTTTTTGCTATCACTTGGAACTGATATAAAATTACCAAATAAAACAAGAGATATTTATTTTTATCTTCCATATAGAATGCTAAATATATACCCAACAGTGAGTATGTTTTCAAATATAGATTTAATGACTGGAGAAACGAAACCACCGGCATTTTTTTATGTAAGTAGATTCTTTAAAGAAAATAAAAATATTTTAAATCTTGGCAGAGGTGTCTTGTTTGATTTACAAAAACAGACTGTAAAACTTGGTAATCAGGAAGTTCCGGTAAAAAGATTTGTTCAAACATCTTATGATAAAGATATGAAATTTCAAAAAGAAGTTAAGGTATCTAATCCAATGGCAGATATTAGTATTATTTATATGTCTAGTTATAACATTTTTTTAATTCTTGATGAAAAGTCATATAACTCTTTATATGTTAAATTGATGATTTTAAATGAGTATGATAAATCACTATTTGAGCCAGTGTTATCAAACATGCACGCTAAAATCTATAAACTAAAGATTTAGAGATTTAACTTTTTTTATGGTGTGATTGGATAGAATAGAAAAATTATAATTTATTAGGGTTAAAAAATGCCAAATGATAATACTAGAATTAGAAAATGTCTTTTTCCGGCAGCAGGATATGGAACAAGGTTTCTTCCAGCAACAAAAGCTATTCCAAAAGAAATGTTACCGGTTCTTACTAAACCTCTTTTGCAGTATGGAGTAGAAGAAGCTATAAGTGCTAAAATGAGTACAATGGCTATTGTCACGGGTCGTGGAAAGCGTGCTATTGAAGATCATTTTGATATATCCTATGAATTGGAACATCAGATAAAAGGCACGAGTAAAGAGCATTATCTAACGGAGATTAGAAAAGTTATAACTAATTGTACTTTCTCATATACTAGACAAATAGAGATGAAGGGTTTAGGTCATGCAATATTGTGTGGCGAAACTCTTATAGGAGATGAACCATTTGCAGTAATTCTTGCGGATGACTTATGTGATAATGACGGTGAATCAGTTCTTTCTCAAATGACAAAACTTTATGAAAAATACAAATGTTCTATTGTTGCTGTTGAAGAGATACCTCCAAAAGACAGCAATAAGTATGGAGTAATAGCAGGAGATGTTATAAGTCATCCTGAACTTGATTCAGGATCTTTGGTAAGAGTTACAGATATGGTGGAAAAACCATCTCCTGAAAATGCACCATCAAACTTGGCAATCATTGGCAGATATATCTTAACACCGGATATTTTTGATATTATTAAAGATACTAAGCCTGGAAAAGGTGGAGAGATTCAAATAACTGACGCACTTTTAACTCAGGCAAAACAAGGCAAAGTCATTGCTTATAAGTTTAAGGGTAAAAGATTTGACTGTGGAAGTGTTGATGGCTTTGTAGAGGCAACAAACTACTTTTATAAAAAAAATAATTCATCAAAAAATCAAGCCAAAGATGGAAAGGATTGACCTATAATATTTTTGAAGTACCAAATGCTTCAGGAAACCTACCACAAAGACTACATGTAGTAAATAAACAAAGCAAATATTTAAAAATTATAAAACAAGTTAAAATAAAAGATAAAAAACATTTACAAGAGCTTTTAAAAGATGTTGAAGAAAAAGGCGGAGAAGGTGTTGTAGTTCGTAATGGAGAATTGCC
This sequence comes from Sulfurimonas sp., assembly GCA_021648285.1. Taxonomy (GTDB): domain Bacteria; phylum Campylobacterota; class Campylobacteria; order Campylobacterales; family Sulfurimonadaceae; genus Sulfurimonas. The sequence goes on from JAKITC010000002.1 coordinate 95,873, forward strand.
ATATTATACAGGACGAAATAATAACTCTTTAAAAGTTACATAGATGATGAGTGCGAAGTTATAGGATATAACAAAGGTCAAGGAAAGTACGAAGAAATGGTGGGTTCACTTGTCTGCAGAGTGAAAAATATGCAAGTAATAAACATAGGTAGTGGTTTAAATAATCACCAAAGATCTATGCCTCCAAAAATAGGTGCTATAATAACATTCAAATATTACGGTTTGACGTCTAAAGGTAAACCTAGGTTTCCAGTATATCTAAGAGTTAGGAAGTAAGATGACAAAAGAGTATATTTTAAACTTTTTAAAAGAACATAAAAGTGAATTTAGAGATAAATTTGGTGTTGTGAAAATTGGACTTTTTGGAAGCTATGCCAGAAATGAAGCTACAGAAAATAGTGATATTGATATAGCTGTAGAATTAAACAGTGAAAATAGTTTTAGAACTTTTTTTTCACTTTTATATTTTTTAGAAGATAATTTCCATAAAAAAATTGATTTAGGGATAGAACACAGCATTAAGCCTATCGCTAAAGCAAAAATTTTGAAAGAGATAATATATGTCTAAACGAACATCTATGCTATATGTAAATGACATACTAGAGTCAATAGAAGCGATAGAATCTTATTTGAAGGATACTGATTTTGAAAAATTTCAAATAGACCGTAAAACATATTCGGCTACAATAAGAGAATTTATAGTAATTGGTGAAGCAATATCTAAAATAATAGAGATATTACAAGAAGCTAGCCCGAATTATCCTTGGAGAATGATTAAGGATTTTAGAAACTTTATAATTCATGAATACTTTGGAGTAAATCCAAAAATTGTTTATGATGCGGCAACTCTAGAACTTGATGAATTGAAAAAAATCATTAAGTTAATAAAAGAAGAACGCAATTGAAATATCAACACAATTTTAACCCAACACTATCAGATGAAGACATCTTCAATGAGATAATAAAAGAGAAAGAGTACATAGGTTACTATAACCTTATGCATGAAGATACAACTTCTTTTAAAGATTATGCTAAGACCGTAAAGCAATCAAATATAGTTGTAATAGGTATAGGTGGAAGTACACTCGGTACTTATGCTATATATAAATTTTTAAAACATTCAAAAAATTTAAGTAAAAAACTATATTTTTTAGAAACTACAGACCCTATAGATATTAAATCAAAAGTAGAAGCTATTGATTTAAATGATACTCTTTTTATTGTTGTATCAAAATCTGGTACTACTATTGAGACAATTTCAATATTTAAATATATTAATTCATTAGTTAAGTGTGATAAAAACAATACCTTGGTAATAACAGAAAATGATTCTAAGTTAAATAAATATGCAAAAGTAAATGAGATAAAAACTTTTGATATTCCTAAAAATGTCGGTGGAAGATTTTCAGTTTTTTCTGCGGTCGGTCTTTTGCCTTTGGCAATTGTCGGCATAGATATAGATGAGCTTCTAAGTGGTGCCAAAGAGGTGTATGACTCTTTTTTCACTAAAGGTGAAGATTATCATAGAGTTTTGAAAAAAGCCAGGTTTTTTGTAGAGTATAAAAATAGCTTCAACATGAATGTAGTATTTTCTTACTCCTCAAGATTAGAGGGTTTTAATAAATGGTATATCCAGCTTTGGGGTGAGAGTTTAGGTAAAGTAGATATAAATAGCTCAAGACAAGGCTTAACTCCTATAGGGATTATTGGACCAATTGATCAACACTCTTTTTTGCAATTGATAGTTGAAGGTAAAAGAGATAAAACCATAACAGTAATAAAAGTTGATGATTTTGACAGTAACCTGAAAATTCCACATGTAGAACTTGAAGGTCTTTCAGAGTTAGATTATCTTGACAATATTGAATTCTCTTCACTAATTAATAAACAAGCAGATGCTACAATTGAATCAATTAATAATTTAAATGATATTCCATGCGATGTTATTACAATAGACGGTGTAAGTGAAAGAAGTATCGCAAATCTAATGTATGAGTATGAGCTTTTAACATCTGTTTGTGCAAAATTTATGTATATCAATGCTTATGATCAACCAGGTGTAGAAGCTGGAAAAATTATTTTAAAAGAAAAATTAAAAGGTATAAAGTAAGTGAAAATTGCAATAGCAGGAACAGGATATGTTGGTCTCTCAAATGGGGTTCTTTTGGCACAAAACAATGAAGTGGTGGCGCTAGATATTATACCTGAGAAAATAGTGATGTTAAACAAAAAAATCTCTCCTATTGAGGATGATGGAATAGAGGACTATTTAACAAACAGAGAGTTGAACTTTAGAGCAACATTAGATAAAAATGAAGCCTATAAAGATGCTGATTTTGTAATAATATCTACACCAACAGATTATGATCCCCAAACCAACTATTTTAATACTAAATCTATTGAAGCAGTGATAAAAGACGTTTTAGAAATAAATCCTAATACAACAATGGTTATAAAATCAACCGTACCTGTCGGATATACAAAATCTGTAAGAGAAAAGTTTAACTGTGAAAATATAATATTCTCTCCAGAGTTTTTGAGAGAGGGCAAAGCACTCCATGATAATCTTTACCCATCAAGAATTATTGTAGGTGAGAAAAGCGAGAGAGCTAGAGTGTTTGCGAATCTTCTTGCCCGAGGTGCTATAAAAAAAGATATTGATATGCTTTTTACAGATTCTACAGAAGCGGAAGCTGTAAAGCTATTTTCTAACACCTATCTTGCTATGAGAGTAGCTTATTTTAATGAGCTTGACTCTTATGCTGCATCACATAACTTAAACACAAAAGATATTATAGACGGTGTAGGATTGGACCCTCGTATTGGAACACACTACAACAACCCGTCATTTGGCTATGGCGGATACTGTTTACCAAAAGACACAAAACAATTACGTGCAAATTATCAAGATATACCAAACTCTCTTATAGGTGCTATAGTAGACGCGAATAGCACAAGAAAAGATTTTATAGCAGATAGTGTCATTGCTAAGAATCCGAAAGTAGTTGGAGTTTACAGACTAATTATGAAATCTGGCTCAGATAATTTTAGAACTTCATCTATTCAAGGCATAATGAAACGAATAAAAGCCAAAGGTATTGAGGTTGTTGTTTATGAACCTGTATTGGATGAAGATGAATTTTTTAACTCAAAAGTTATAAAAGATTTAGATGAATTTAAAAAAATAAGTGATGTAATAGTGGCAAATAGACTCTCTAATAATATAAAAGATGTAGAAGCTAAAGTTTATACTCGTGATTTATTTGGAAGCGACAGTTAAATGAAAATATAAAAAACATAAATTTATTAAAGCTATATTTAAAGATAGTTTTTATATTATAATAATCTAAAAACGATAAAAGGAGTTCTTTTGTTTGTAAATAGAGAAAAAGAGCTACAGATATTAGAAGATGAATATGACAGCAAAGATTTTAGGTTTAGTGTTTTGTATGGAAGAAGAAGGGTAGGAAAAACTACACTATTAAAAAAATATATACAAAATAGGCCGGCTATCTATTTCTTAGTGACACTTGAAAGTGTACATATAGTTTTAAAAAGATTTAAAACCATAGTAGCTGACTTTTTTAATGATGATTTTTTAAGGGACATTGAGCTTAAAGATATAAAGCAACTTTTTAACTACATAGCTTCAAAAGATCAAAAACAAAAACTAATTATTATTATAGATGAATTTCAATACCTTACCAAGATAGATAAATCTATACCGTCACAGTTTCAGTACATTGTAGATGAAATACTAAAGAGTTCAAGCATACATCTGATTCTTTGCGGCTCAATAATATCTATGATGTATGAACAAACTTTATCTTACTCTTCGCCTTTGTATGGCAGAAGAACAAGTGCTATTAAACTTGAAGCACTGAAATTTAAATATTTAGATAGATTCTTTGAAAACAAAACACAGAACGAGCTTATAGAACTATATGCCGTGCTTTATGGAGTGCCAAAATACTTAGAGATTTTTAAAGATACAAAAAATATATTTACTTCAATTGAAAAAAATATACTTTCAACTTCTGCTTACCTCTTCGATGAACCAAGATATATACTACAAAATGAAGTGAATGAACCTATAACTTATTTTACAATTTTAGAGACTATAGCATCTGGTGAACACAAGATTGGAAATATTGCATCTAAACTAAATAAAAATGTACAAAACATTACCTCATTTATGTCAAAGCTTATAGAGTTGGATATCATTTATAAAGATGTTCCCGTTACAGAAGTTAATCCGGAAAAGTCTAAAAAAGGACTCTATTTTATAAAAGACAACTTTTTTAGATTTTGGTTTTTGTATGTACTAAACTATAAGAGTCAGCTGGAACTTGATAACACGAAATTTGTACTAGCTAAAATAAAAGAGAATTTTAGTGGTTATGTTGCTAAAACCTATGAAGACATATCCATAGAGTATACATTGCACAAATATGAGCTTTTAAAATGTGGCAGATGGTGGAATAAAAACAGTGAGATAGATATAGTTGGAGTTGCTGAAGATTATTTGGTAGTTGGTGAGTGTAAATATAGCAACAAAAAAGTAGGAGTTGATATATTAAAATCACTAAAAGAAAAAGCCACGCAAATAGAGTTAAGATTACCGATAAAAAAATATTTGTTATTTTCAAAAAGTGGTTTTACTAAGGATTTAGTGCAGTTGAGTCAGGGTGATGACAGTATTGAACTTGTTGAAAGATTTTGAAACCAAGCAATCTAAACTTACTTTACTTTAATAACAAATCAAGCAATATTTAACTAAAATTCAAATATTGAAAATAACATAATAATACATGGAGAAACTATTTTTGCAAAATGAAGAACTAACTTTATCAGTTTTAAGAAATATAGAAAATTTAAAAACTCAAAAATCTTTAGCAGATGAGCTAGGTCTTAGTGTGGGTAAAGTGAACTATGTCCTTAAAGCGCTTATGGAAAAAAGTCTCATAAAAGTTGAAAACTTCTTTGCAAACAAAAACAAAAATCAATACAGATATCTCCTCACTCAAGAGGGGTTACAAACAAAAATCAAATTAACTGAAAAATTTATGGAGAGAAAGAAAGCAGAGTATGATGAGCTTCAAAAAGAGCTAGCGTTGATGAAGGTATCTAAGTGAGTCAAGCACTTGTAGAAGCTCAAGGTGAGGCTGAAGCTACACATCTAATGTTTCACTCTTCAAATGTGGTTGAAATATGAAAAATAAACCTATAGTTCAAGATCAGGAAATATCAATTATAAAAGATGATTATATATCATTGACTGATATGGTTAAAAATATTGACAACGGTCTTGTTCTTATCGAAAAGTGGCTAAGAAATAAAAACACTATTGAATTTATAGGAATTTGGGAAGAGATATATAACCCAGTTTTTAATTCCCCCGAATTCGAGGGAATTAAAAATGAAGCAGGATACAATAGATTTTCTTTATCTGTAAAAATGTGGATATCTAAAACCAATGCCATCGGAATAGTTGCAAAAGCTGGAAGATATGGTGGCACCTATGCACACAAAGATATAGCATTTGAATTTGCTAGTTGGATAAGTCCAAAATTTAAATTATTTCTCATCAAAGAATTTCAAAGACTAAAAGAAAATGAAATAGAGAAAGAAAAACTTGGCTGGGATATAAAAAGAACAATAGTGAAGATGAATTATCATATACATACAGATGCTGTTAAAAACAATCTCATACCACCAAACATAGCAAAAGATAAAGTTAGTTTCATTTATGCAAGTGAAGCAGACCTTTTAAATGTAGCTTTATTTGGGATTACAGCTAGGGAGTGGCAAGAGAAAAATAGTGATAAAAAAGGAAATATGAGAGATTATGCAACTGTAGAACAGTTAGTAGTGCTGGCAAATATTGAAAGCCTAAATGCAGAATTTATAAAGCAGCAACTCTCACCGATAGAAAGAGTAGAAAAACTAAATACAGTGGCTATAGAACAACTAAAATTGATGATACACTACAGCAGTAAACCAGTAAAGAAGATAAAATAATGAAAATATTAGTTACTGGAACAGCTGGTTTCATTGGTTTTCACTTAGCAAAAAAACTTCTTGAACGTGGTGATGAGGTAGTTGGACTTGATAATATAAATGATTACTATGATGTAAATCTAAAATACGCAAGACTAAATGAGCTTGGCATTCGTCATTCTGAACCACACCATCGTCATTCTGAACTTGATTCAGAATCTAATACATTAATTCAATCAACAAAATACCCAAAACATAAATTTATCAAAGCAAACCTAGAAGATCAAGAAGTCATAAACACTCTTTTTAAAACCCAAAAGTTTGATGCAGTTTGTAATCTTGCAGCTCAAGCTGGAGTTAGATATTCACTAGAAAATCCTCATGCATATATAAATTCAAATGTAGTTGGCTTTTTAAATATTTTAGAAGCTTGTAGAAATTTTGATGTGAAAAATTTAGCTTATGCAAGTAGTTCTAGTGTATATGGACTAAATAAATCTCAGCCTTTTAAAACTACAGATAAAACTGACACACCAATAAGTCTTTACGCAGCAACAAAAAAATCAAATGAGCTTATGGCTCACTCTTACAGTCATCTTTATGGGATACAGACTACAGGACTTAGATTTTTTACCGTATATGGACCATGGGGAAGACCAGATATGGCACCAATGTTATTTGCTGATGCAATTATCAATGATAGACCCATTAAAGTATTTAACCATGGAAATATGAGTAGAGATTTTACCTATATAGATGATATTGTAGACGGTATTATTAAAGTTATAGACAACCCATCTAAACCACTCTGTCATTCTGAACATCCCACCACTCGTCATTCTGAACTAGATTCAGAATCTAATCTTCCTCCGCAAAGTTCATCTGCTCCATATAAGATATACAATATAGGAAATAATGCCCCAGTAAAACTTATGGAGTTTATAGAAATATTGGAAAACTCTATAGGAAAAAAAGCAGAAAAAAACTTTATGGATATGCAAGATGGTGATGTTGTATCTACTTATGCAGATACAAGTGGCTTAATTAATGATTTTGGTTATAAGCCAGATACAAAGTTGGCAGATGGGATTGGTGAATTTGTGAAGTGGTATAGAGAGTTTTATGGAACACAACAATGAATGAACTCATAATAGATAATCAAACTATACAGTCTAAAATATTTACCATTAGAAGTATGCAAGTAATGATAGATAGAGATTTAGCAGACCTGTATCAGGTAGAGCCAAAACGATTAAATGAACAAGTAAAAAGAAACATACAAAGATTTCCTAAAGCATTTAGATTTCAACTTACTGAAATAGAAAAAAATGAACTGGTCGCAAATTGCGACCGGTTTAAAACTCTTAAACATTCAACATCATTGCCTTATGCTTTTACAGAGCAAGGAGTGTCTATGTTAAGTGCTGTATTAAAGAGTGATATAGCAATAGAAGTCAGTATAAAAATTATAGAATCTTTTGTAAGCATGAGGAAGTTGATATCTTCAAATAGTTTATTTTTTGATAGATTCGAAAGGATAGAACAAAAACTGTCTCTACATGATAACAACTTCAATGAAATCTTTAACGCCATAGAAGAAAAAGGAATCCCTCAAAAACAACATATTTTCTATGATGGACAAATCTTTGATGCCTATCTTTTCGTAAGCGATATTATAAAAAGTGCAAAAAAATATATAAAATTAATAGACAACTATATAGATGAAAGCACACTAGTATTGTTTACTAAAAGAGATGCAAATGTGGAGATTACACTTTACACAAAAACTATATCTAAACAACTGCAACTAGATTTAAAAAAGCACAATGCTCAATACCCAGCTATTGAGATAAAAAAGTTTGATTTATCTCATGATAGATTTCTCATCATTGATGAAAAAGAGGTTTATCACTTTGGAGCGAGTATAAAAGACTTGGGCAAAAAGTGGTTTGCGGTTTCTAAGATGGACATAAACTCATTTGAGATGATGGAGAAGTTAAAATGACAAACATAATTCTCTGTGGTGGAAATGGTACAAGACTATGGCCGATAAGCAGAACACTTATGCCAAAACAGTTTGTAAAACTTTTTAATGGCAAATCTCTTTTTCAACTTACGGTAGAGCGAAATTCTAAAGTTTGTGACAGTCAATTTATAGTTTCAAACTCTGAACAATACTTCTTAGCATTGGACCAGATGGAAGAGTTGAGTGAGATTCTGAATCAAGTTCAGAATGACATGAGTAAATATTTACTAGAACCGGTCGGTCGAAATACCGCTCCAGCTATTGCTTTAGCTTGTATGGCTTTGGATAAAGATGAAATAGTATTAGTTACACCATCTGATCACCTTATAAAAGATGAGACTGAATATGCTAAAGTATTGAAAATATCAAAAGGTTTAGCAAATGAAAATAACCTTGTAACATTTGGTATTGTTCCCACTTTTGCTGAAACAGGATTTGGATATATAGAAGCTATTAACTTTAATAAAGCAAGTAAAGCTTTTGATGTAAAAGCTTTTCATGAAAAGCCAGATTTTAATACAGCTACATCTTATTTAGAAGCTGGAAACTATTATTGGAATTCTGGGATGTTTTGTTTTAAAGCAGGAATTTTTTTAGAAGAGCTACAAAAATATTCACCAGAGATTTATAAATCTTCATTAAAAGCATTTCAGCAAGCGCGTCATTCTGAACTTGATTCAGAATCTGATATAACTAGAATTAAACATGATGACATGTTGAAAATTCCAGAAGACTCTATTGATTATGCGGTTATAGAAAAATCAAATATAGTAAAAGTAGTGCCTTCAAATATTAATTGGTCAGATGTTGGTAGTTTTGATGCACTTGCAGAAGAATTGCCAAATGATAAAAATAATAATTTGATTATTTCAGATAGAAAAGTTGAAACAATAGATATCAAAGATTGTATTATAGTAGATACTGGGGATGCTTTACTTGTATCAAAAAAAGGTTCATCTCAAAAAGTAAAAGAAATAGTTACAAGACTGAAAAAAGAAAAGTCACAATTACCCAATATTCATTTGACTGGTTATAGACCATGGGGAACTTATACTGTTCTTGAAGATAGTGATGGATATAAAATAAAACGTATAGAAGTTAAACCAGGGAAAAGATTCTCTTTACAAAAACATAAATATAGAAATGAGCATTGGGTAGTAGTTAGTGGTTGTACTACGGTAATTATTAACGATAAAACTTTTACACTTAAACAGAATGAATCAACGTATATAAAAGCGGGGGATATACATAGACTTTCAAATGATACTGATGAACTCTTGGTTATAATAGAAGCTCAAGTTGGAAGCTATCCCGGAGAAGATGATTATAAAAGATAACTTCGTCATTCTCAGCTTGACTGGGAATCTAATTTATAAAATAAATACAGGAATTAAATAGATGTCAAAAAAAGTAGCATTAATTACAGGAATCACTGGACAAGATGGAAGTTACTTAGCAGAGTTTTTACTTAAAAAAGATTATATTGTTCATGGCGTTAAACGTCGTAGTTCTCTTTTTAATACAGACCGCATAGACCATCTATACCAAGATCCACATGTAGAGAATAGAAATCTAATTCTTCACTATGGTGATATGACAGATAGTATGAATTTAACTAAAATTATTCAAGAAGTACAACCAGACGAGATTTATAATCTTGCAGCTATGAGTCATGTTGCAGTTTCTTTTGAAACACCAGAATATGTTGCAAATGCTGATGGAACAGGGACACTGAGAATTCTTGAAGCTGTAAAACTACTAGGACTCACAAAAAAAACAAAAATTTATCAAGCATCTACTTCTGAACTGTATGGAAAAGTTCAAGAAACTCCACAAAGTGAAACAACTCCTTTTTACCCAAGAAGTCCTTATGCTGTAGCAAAAATGTATGCATATTGGATTACTGTAAACTACAGAGAAGCCTATGATATATTTGCATGTAATGGAATACTTTTCAATCATGAATCGCCAGTAAGAGGTGAAACCTTTGTAACTAGAAAAATTACTCGAGCGGCGTCTAAAATAGCTTTAGGTTTACAAGATAAACTCTATTTAGGTAATCTTGATGCAAAAAGAGACTGGGGACATGCAAAAGACTATGTGAGAATGATGTGGATGATTCTTCAAGCTGATGAAGCAGAGGACTGGGTAATAGCAACTGGACAAACTACAACAGTGAGAGAGTTTGTCAAAATGTCATTTAAGTATGCAGGAATTGAGTTAGAGTTTAAAGGTGAAGGTGTAGATGAAAAAGGATATGTGCTATCTTGTTCTAACCTTGATTATCAAGTAGCTATTGGTACAGAAGTGATTTCTGTTGATCCTAAATACTTTAGACCAACAGAAGTTGATTTACTTCTAGGTGACCCAACAAAAGCAGAAAAGAAACTAGGATGGAAAAGAGAATATCAGCTAAAAGAACTTATAGATGATATGATGGCAAGTGATTTAAAATTAATGACTAAAGATGTATATCTTCAAGATGGCGGATATAAAACTATGAGTTATTTTGAGTAAGGAAAAGAGTTTAATATGTTAAATATTGAAGAATTAAAACCAAAAATTATAGAAAGTCTAAAGCCATTAAATTTAGATAAAATAATACTCTTTGGAAGTTATGCTTACGGTACACCAAATGAAAATAGTGATGTAGATTTGTTGTTGGTTAAAGATGTAGAAGAAAAAGCCACAAGACAATTAAAACTAGAAGCAAGAAAAAGAGTCAGAAGCTTAATATCATCATATAAAGTTGGATTTGACTTTATAGTGGCAAGTAATAAATTTTTAAAAACAAGAAAAGATTATTTTTATAGAGTAGATATTTTACAAAATGGAAAAGTGATTTATGAATAAAACAGCATTTATAGAGTGGATAAAGATAGCGTACCATGATTATAAATCAGCTCAAATACTTTACGATGCAAATCACTATACAGATAGTATTGGTAATGATTTACAGCAAGCAATAGAAAAAATTTTAAAATCAACTTTCGCTTTTCATAATAAGAAGATACCAAAAACACACGATTTGTTTGAACTATATGATTTAATCGATGAGATAGCATTAGAGGAACAAGAGATTGACTTTTTGGATATCGCAACTGAATATTTCAAAGAAGATAGATATCCAAATCCACATTATAGTTTACCAGAAAGAGAAGAGATTAAAACAATTTTAGATTTTACCTATTCTCTTTTAGAAAAAGTTTGTAAATTATTTAACATTAGTTTAAATGAGATTAAATAATGAATAAAAATTCAAAGATATACATAGCTGGTCATAGTGGACTTGTAGGCAATGCCATAGTTAAAAACTTAGAATCAAAAGGTTACACAAATTTAATCTACAAAACTCATAAAGAGTTAGACTTATTAGACCAAGCAGCAGTTGAGAATTTTTTTGAAACTGAAAAACCAGAGTATGTAATACTTGCAGCTGCAAAAGTAGGCGGCATAGTTGCTAACAATACTTACAGAGCAGACTTTATCTATGAAAATTTACAAATACAAAATAATGTAATTCATCAAAGCTACAAACATAAAGTAAAAAAACTGCTATTTTTAGGTTCTACATGTATTTATCCTAAAAATGCACCACAACCACTGAGTGAAGATAGTTTACTAACTTCACCGTTAGAGTATACGAATGAACCATATGCCATAGCTAAGATAGCAGGTATAAAGATGTGTGAGTCGTATAATTTACAATATGGTACAAATTTTATATCTGTAATGCCAACAAACTTGTATGGTCCAAATGATAATTTTGACTTAGAAACATCTCATGTGTTACCGGCACTTTTAAGAAAAATGCATGAAGCAAAACTCAATAACAAGCCACAAGTAGAAATTTGGGGTAGTGGTAAACCAAGAAGAGAATTTTTATACTCTGAAGATATGGCAGATGCATGTATATTTATTTTGGAGAATAGAGATTTTGAAGATATCTGTCATTCTGAACTTGATTCAGAATCTAAAACAACAAGCAGTCATTCTCAGCTTGACTGGGAATCTAATAAAGAGATAAAAAATACTCATATAAATATTGGGACAGGAGTAGATATATCTATAAAGGATCTGGCATTCACGATAAAAAGTATAGTAGGATATAAAGGTGAGTTATATTTTAATACAGATAAACCAGATGGTACCATGTTGAAATCAACTGATCCTTCTAAGTTGCATGAACTTGGGTGGAAGCATAAGGTTGAATTAGTAGATGGTATTAAAATGACGTATGATTGGTATATAAGGGATTAATTTGAAAAAAAATAAAATATGCATAATTGGATTAGGATATGTTGGTCTTCCATTAGCTCATGCCTTTGCAAAAAAATATGATGTGACAGGCTTTGATGTTAATAATAATAGAATAGTAGAGTTAAATAATAATTTTGATAGAACCTTAGAGTTAACAAGTGAAGAATTGATAGAAGTAAAAAATCATCTTAAGTATAGTTCAAATTTGGATGATATAGAAAATTCAAATATTTACATAGTAACAGTGCCAACTCCAATAGATAAAAATAATAAACCAGATTTAATTCCACTTATCAAATCATCTCAAACAGTAGGCAAAGTACTTAGAAAGGGTGATATAGTTATCTATGAATCGACTGTTTATCCTGGTGTTACAGAAGAAATTTGTGTTCCTGAGCTAGAAAAAATTAGTAGACTTAAATTTAATAATGATTTTTATTGTGGCTATAGTCCTGAACGAATAAATCCAGGTGATAGAGAACGTACAGTTACAAAAATACTTAAAGTAACAAGTGGAAGTACTCCAGAAATAGCTACAAAAGTAGATGAACTATATAAGTCTATTATAACTGCTGGTACACATAAATGCTCAAGTATAAAAATAGCAGAAGCTAGTAAAGTAATAGAAAATACACAAAGAGATGTAAATATTGCACTTATAAATGAAATAGCACTTATATTTAATGCTATGGATATACCTACAAATGAAGTTATAGAAGCAGCTGCTACAAAGTGGAACTTTATTAAATTAAATCCTGGACTTGTAGGTGGTCATTGTATAGGGGTAGATCCGTACTACTTAATATATAAAGCTGAAGAATTAGGGTATAGGCCAAATCTAATACTAGGTGCAAGACAAATTAATAATAGTATGGGTTATTACGTTGCTGAAAGAACTATAAAACTTATGATAAAAAAAGATATAAATATAAACAATTCTAAAGTCTTAGTATTGGGAATAGCATTTAAAGAAAACTGTCCTGATGTTAGAAATAGTAGAGTGGTTGATATTATTAATGGGCTTCAAGAATATGGTTGTAATGTAGATGTTAGTGATTATTTTGTGGATAAAAATGTAGTAATGCAAGAATATAATTTACAATTAATTGAAAACTTTAAGTTAGATGAATATAATGCAATAGTGGTAGCTGTAGGACATGAAAAATATAAACAAATTAGATTAAACAATACAGCACAAGTATTATTTGATGTAAAGTCTATTTTGGACAGTTCTGATGGTACTTTATAAATGATAAAAAAACTACAGAGTATATTAACAAGGCGAGATAAATTTTTTTTTGCTCCTTTTTCTATTTTCTATTTTTATTTCTCTAGTTGAAGTAGTAGGCATATCAGCTATAATGCCATTTATGTCTGTTGCTATGGATTTTAATGGCATCCATTCAAATAAATATTTTATATATTTTTTTAATTTTTTTCAGTTTAGTAGCGATATACACTTTGTTATAGTATTTGGAGTGATTTTAATATTATTTTATATATTTAGAAGTGCAATAAATATATATTACGCTTATGCGATGGCAAAGTTTTCTCATGGACGTTACCATCTTATTGTATATAGATTCTTTGAAAATTATATGGGAATGTCATATAAGGATTTTGTTAAAAAAAATTCATCTAATTTAACTAAAACTATTGTCTCTGAAGCAAGTAACTTAACAAGATTAATATCATCTGTATTATTTATATTAAGTGAATTGCTCATAGCAGTATTAATCTATTCGATGATGCTATATGTAAATTATAAAATCACTCTTTTGCTAACACTATTTTTATTTATAAATGCAATTTTGATGCTTAAAACAATTTCAAAAAAAATTAAAAAACAGGGTGATAGTAGGGTAAAAACACATCAAGCATTTTTTGAAACTATAAACAAAAGTTTTGGAAACTTTAAAATTATAAAACTTCATACAAATGATGATGTAATATTAAATGAATTTGCTAGGAGTCTGTCGGATTAAGCTAAATCAAGATAACAGCGAAAAGTAGATAAAATAAATATAAATACAAGAGAAGTAGAGCAATATTTATACATGAAACAATTCAAAGCATCCAATCGGAATCAGCC
>JAKITC010000015.1 GCA_021648285.1 Sulfurimonas sp.
TTTATAGCAACCATTAACATTCCCAACTGAGGTTTCTACTGTAAAGTGTGGAGATACTTGACTTAACTCCTCATAAGCATACGCTACATCTTCGGGTTGAGTATACAATAGTGAGTTATCGATATTAGAGTTGTCTATACCCTCTTCTTCACCGCCAGTACAACCAAGTTCAATCTCAATACTCATACCAATCTTACTCATACGCTCAAGGTAATCCTTACATGTAGAGATGTTTTCTTCCAAAGGTTCTTCTGATAAATCTAACATGTGTGAAGAGTATAGAGCTTTTCCAGTATGTGCGAAGTGTTTTTCACCAGCTGCTAAAAGTGCATCTATCCATGGAAGAAGTTTCTTAGCAGCATGATCAGTATGAAGGATTACAGCTACACCATAAGCCTCAGCCATCATATGAACGTGCTTAGCACCAGATATAGCACCAATAATTGCAGCCTTTTCATCTTCATTACTTAAGCCTTTTCCAGCATAGTAAGAAGCTCCACCATTACTAAATTGGATAATTACGGTAGAGTTTACTTTTGCAGCAGCTTCAAGAATGGCATTAATAGAGTCCGTCCCTACAACATTGATAGCAGGAATAGCAAATCCTGTCTCTTTTGCATAATCATAAACTTTTTGCACATCTTCACCGAACAGTACACCTGGCTTAACAAGATCTAAAATACCCATATTAAAACTCTTTTTTTTAAAATTAATTCGTCTAATTATATTATAAGGTTCATTTAAACTAACTTTTATAATTACTTTATTATGCTAAAATGATGAAAAATTATTGGGAATTCAAAATGAGATTAACTATTGATGAGTATTGCAAGCATTTTAAAATGTCTAAAGAGATGATTAACTCAAAAATCAGAACAAAAAAACTAAACTATATTATTGAAAACGGTGTTACATATATTATCGTTACAAGAAGCTCTCTAGATAAAGACAAAAGAAATGAAATCTATCAAGAGCAAAAATCAGCTACAACTCAAGTACTTAAGCCAAGAACAACTGTTGCAACAGTTTTAGCACTGTATCAAAAAGAAAACACTGCCCTTAAAAATAAGATCATTCAACTAGAGACTAAAATTGACAAACTAATAGATGACAAAGAGCAGATGCTTCGTGATGAAAGAGATAAAATCGAGAAGGTCTACAGTTCAAAAGATGAACAATTAAAAAATATTTTAGAACTTATCAACAACAAGATGAGACTCGAGAGAGAACAGACGACTCTACATGAGATAGAAAGTTTTCATCCAAACAATGAACCAGATGTAAAATACAATTCAGACACAATAGAACTAAAAGAGTATTTAAAGTCATTAGGCATAAACTCTTCTAAAAGAAAGATTCTTAAAAAACGATTTTTAGATGTTTATGACAGCGATGCAAGAATAATACAAAAAAATGGAAAATTATATTTAAATTTTTCAAAATACGATTACAGCGACCTTCTTGCTTAGTAAAAAAGTTAAAACTAAAAATATCAGCACCGCTATAAATAAGCTTGCTACCGAGAATGAAATCTCAGAATCAAAACTGCACTTTAATATAGACGCTGTTGAAACATACATAAAAACAGTTGCTGATAATGACTTTAATCTCTATATAGATGATCCTATGCACTACTATAGTGATTTTGATAAAATTATTTATAATCAGGTAGAATTTAAACAACTATATTCCATAACTATAAAAGATGACTACAAATCTATTATCGAGTTAAAGTATGACATAAATTATTCAGAGAACAATGTTAACCCTTATATTATTTTACATCCTGATTCAAAAATCCCATATACAAAATATAAGCCTAAAGATATATATTTACTCATGTTAAAAGAGCTAAACAGCATAAAAGCTAAAAATAAAATTTTAATAAAAATTTTTGATAATCTAATGAAAGAAAAATTAAAATCTTTTATAAAACATCTATATAAAGGTAATTTTACTAAGAAGATTAAACTCCCGCTATTTACTGGAATTGATCCAGAAGTTAGAAGAAACAGCAAACTTATTAGAAGATATTTACAAAAAGGGGCAAATCATCAGGTTATAGAAGTTGACTCAGGAGAAGTTCTGGTTGAGTTTATTAAACCTGTTTTTGGTAAAAATGGTTTAAGTGCTTTTGGTGAAATAGTTGATAACAATAATAAAGACAATAAGAATGATCTAGAGTGTCGTATAGATAGTAATAGTATTGAGATTATTGAAAATGATGATAAAAAGATTTATAAAAGCAAAAAACAAGGCTTTGTGCATATTGATGAAAAAGATTTTTATATAGATAATAAAATAAAGATGCAGCAGCTTTCTCGTGTTCATGACTCAGTAACAAAAGATGAAGCTAATAATATAGAAATTAATATTTCTCAAGAAGATACTACAATAGATAGTCTGGGAGAAGGTGTTCATCTCACATCTGAGACTATTCATATCAAGGGGCATGTTGGTATGAAAAGCGTAATCCGAGCTGTTAATCTGGAAATAGACGGTGCCACACATCAGGACTCTTTGCAAGAAGCAAAATTTGCTGAAATAAACAGGCACAAAGGTAAGCTTAGGTGTCACAGCGCTAAAATAAAGCTCTTAGAGGGTGGTGAAGTTCACGCCACTAATGTTGAAATCGAGTCTTCCCTCGGAGGAAGTGTATATGCGGAAAATGTAACAATCAATGTTGTAAAACAAAATCTAAAAGTTTATGCCTCAAATTCTATTACCGTTAAGCGTATTATGGGTGAAGACAACCTTTTTAAGATTAATTATAAAGACATACCTACTTTAAATTCTAGATACAACTTTTTAAAAAAAGATATAGATGAGCTAAAGTATACTTTAGAGGGTGCCATGAAGCATACTCCAACTCAAATACCTATTCTTCAAGATAAAATTAAAAAGTTAAAAGAGCAGCAGGGTAAAATTGTAAACGCAGTAAAGAGTGCCAAAATAACTATACAAGATCCTCTTCGAGGGTTAAACACTATAATATTCACAATAGATGATGAGCATGAACTCACCTTTAAAACTGATGCCGAATCTTACGAGCCCTTCTACTTAGAAGAATCTGGAGACACTATAACTCTGCACCCAACTAACAAAAAAATCACAATAGAATCATAATACTCATACTCTAACCTCAAATAATCTAAAACCAGCAAAATACAACTAATAAAATTTTATTTTTTCATTAAACAAACTAAATTCTTTATACTATTTATATACGATAATCCGTGTATCATATGCGTTTAATACAATATATAAATACTTAATCATTGTATAATACATGTTTAACTGAATATAAAAATATATAATTACTATATTTATATAAATATAATGTGTATTTAAGTATTTAATCCGTACAATACTCGAATGCAAATTAATGATCTGTTTAATATTCTTCATAACTCTTTAGAGTCTCAAAACAATGGGAAAAAAATATCTCTTAAAGATATGGCTGCTTCACTAGGGATTTCTATGCGTACATATCAGGACTGGAAACTGGGGCGGGCTAAACCACAGGCTGCGTCAACCGTCATGAAAATGTTAGGACGATTAGAAGATGATGAGATTATTAGAGCTGTAAGAAAAATCAATAGGCTTAAGGATTAAGTTGATGAGTGCACTAACAAATAGAGAGAGAGATGGCTTGGAAGATGTATTTTTATCCATACATTCTAACGGTAATAAATACAACAAGGTTAAAGATTTATCATCTTTAATTACTGCTGGTAAAATCAGCAGTGCACTCTCAAAACTACTAAGACGGGCGAAAATTGGGCTAAAAAAGAAGAAATCCTCGAAACTTTTATCATATTTTGATAAAAAGAAGAAATCTTTAAGCAAATAAACTATAAAGTGTCTATAGCTGAATTACTTAGTTTAAAAATTTAATTCTAAGTAGTTTCGGAAAATCTTTATAAATTCAAGGGTAGATTTATGAATAAAGCTCAATTCGTTGAACTAGTGCAAGCAAGTGGTAATTACAAAACTAAAGTTGAAGCTGAAGCAGCTATCAAAGCATTTACAGAGGCTGTAACATCAGCTCTAGTAAAAAAAGAAGACGTATCTTTAGTAGGATTTGGTGGCTTTAGTGCTACTCTTCAAAAAGGTAAAAGTGGTAAAGTTCCTGGTACTAACAAGACTTATACTACTCAAGATAAAATGGTTCCTAAATTCAAGGCTGGCAAAGGTCTTAAAGACCGTGTTGCAGCAGGTAAATAGAACTTTCTCTTTGTCGCAATTTTTTTGCGGCAAACTCACCTAAAAATCAATTTTTCCTCTCTCTGTATTAATCTAAAAAAAATATCTATTAAATCCATAAAACAGTTTTAAATTATAGTAAAAATAGATACAATACTGCTATTATATTATACGGAGAAAAAATGAAAAAAATTCTATTAACACTACTATTATTAACTTGGGTGAATTTAAATGCTGGAGATAATAATCCACATGTTATTCTTGAAACGACGCAGGGAAGAATTGAGCTAGAACTATATCCAGATATTGCACCATTGGCTGTTGAAAATTTTACTACACATATTAAAGATGGTTACTATAACGGTGTTGCTTTTCATAGGATTATAAAGGGTTTTATGATTCAAGGCGGAGATCCTACCGAAACGGGACGTGGCGGAGAGAGTATTTGGGGTAAAGCTTTTAAAGATGAGTATAAAAACAAAACATTTAACAAAGTTGGGATTCTAGCAATGGCAAATGCAGGGCCATCTACAAATGGAAGCCAATTTTTTATTACAACTGCTAAAACTCCATGGTTAAATGGCAGACACACTATATTTGGTGAAGTTCTCTCCTCTACAATGGGTAGTGTAAAAAAATTAGATGATGTAGCTACATCTGGCAGAAGAGGTGGAGATAGACCCCTCTCAAGACAAGAAATAATCAAAGCATATATTAAAAAATAGCTATGTGCGTACAATTAGCTTAAATTACTAAAGAGGTATTTTATGGAAATACAAACTATGAATAAACTTGAAGAAGAAGCCCTTAAAAAAAGTGGTACTGATTTCGCAAGACTAGGATTTGCACTATTTTTTATGATTAGTGTATTAACATTCAGTTTTTTGAGTAATGGTGGCATATCAAACAACATGTTTTTGGCTGTAGCTGCACTTATTGGTGCTTACATGGCTATGAATATCGGTGCAAATGATGTTGCCAACAATGTTGGTCCGGCTGTTGGTTCAAAAGCAATGACAATGACCACCGCCATAGTTATTGCGGCTGTTTTTGAGGCTGCTGGCGCTATTATTGCTGGTGGTGAAGTTGTTAAGACTATCAAAAAAGGAATTATCGACATATCTGCTTTTGGTGGTAATGCTGATCCATTTATCTGGGCGATGATGGCTGCTCTTCTAGCGGCCGCACTGTGGTTAAACTTTGCAACTATGATGAAAGCTCCTGTTTCTACAACCCATTCCATTGTTGGTGGGGTTATGGGTGCCGGTATAGCTGCTGCTGGATTTAGTATAGTTAATTGGGCTACAATGGGCAAGATTGCTGCTTCATGGATTATATCACCTGTCTTAGGCGGTATAATTGCCGCAGGTTTTCTTTTTGCTATAAAAAAGAGTATCCTTTTTAAAGAAGATAAAGTTAAAGCTGCCAAAATATATGTTCCTATTTTTGTTGCAATAATGTCAATGGCATTCGTAACTTACTTAACTCTAAAAGGTCTTAAAAAAATATGGCCACAAATTGTCGATATGCTAAATATGATACCTCTTGTTTCCATCGAAATGGCCAAAAAACCAACTCTTGGTATAGCACTAATGCTTGGATTGATAGTTGCGATTATCGTTTATAATATTGTAAAAGCCAAGATTAATTCAAACATCACAACTCTTGAAAACTCTAAAGCATCGGTAAATACCATGTTCACAATCCCTCTTATCTTTGCAGCAGCGCTACTAAGTTTTGCTCATGGTGCAAACGATGTTGCAAATGCAATTGGTCCATTAGCAGCTATTAATGATGCTGTAGTAAATGGTGGCATATCGTCAAAAGCTACTATCCCATTATGGATTATGGGTGTAGGTGCATTAGGTATAGCTCTTGGTCTTGCACTATACGGTCCAAAGCTTATCAAAACAGTAGGCTCAGAGATAACTGAGCTTGATCAGATTAGAGCATTCTCCATTGCCATGGCAGCATCTATTACTGTTATTATAGCTTCACAACTTGGTCTGCCTGTTAGTTCAACTCATATAGCAATCGGTGGTGTATTTGGTGTCGGTTTCTTAAGAGAGTGGTTGCATATACAAGACGACAAGAACACTATTGAAGAAGATAGACTTATAATAAAAGATGAAAGAGAAAATAAAAGTGCTTACAATGCTGAACTTAAATCATTAGAAGCAAAAGATGAAAAATCTCAGAATGATTATTCTAGAATTGTAGAGCTGTATAAACTCATAGCAAATGAGAAAAAAATTATCAAATCGACAAAGAAAGATATTAAAAGAGCAAAAAAAGTTCAATATGTAAAAAGAGATGCAATTAAAAAAATTGTTACTGCTTGGGTTATCACAGTTCCTGCTGCAGCAACTATTGCAGGTTTACTGTTCTTTATGATTAAGGGTATAATGATTTAACAACATAGTCATCCTACCTTTAGTATGACTACTGTTTAAAATCTTTTTTTACTATCTCCATAGCTTTGTAAAAATTCATAATCTCTCCACCATTATCAGCTTGAAATTTTTTTGCATCTTCTTCTTTTGAAAAAGCATATTTGCTAACTTGCGTCATTGTTCCTTTTATTTTGCTACCAACAACATAGTAAGCTGCTCGTATATCTATTAATTCTAAAGAGCTTGCATCTACGACCTTAGGATCTTCTAAACTTCTTCCCTCTGCCAAATGATCTACTAAACAGTGAAAAGAACAGTATTGATATACTTTGTTTTCGATATACGCACTATGGTTTGTCTTATAAAATTTTACTAGGTTCATGCCACATCTAGAACAAGATATTTTTTCACTGCCATCCTGAACTAAAACAGCACTCTCTTTATTTACACTCTGAAACATAGAACTCTTAACAGTTGGGATTTTTTCAGGACCACACCCAATGAACAAGAGTGAGATTATAAATATAGTTAATATCTTAAACATCATAAACCTTTTATTTTTATAGTATATTAGCAATAAATAATTACTAAAGTGTTGAAATACATCAAAAACTGGATTTATATGAAAAAGAAAATAAAGAAGTATACTAAAGAGATAATAGTGTTTTTTATTTTTATGACAATATTTGCTAATATCATTAGCTTATACAGAAGTATTGATTTAAATAAAAATTCACTGAATATACAATATGTAACTCTGCTAAATAATATTGAATACACAATACCAAAAGACAAAACCATTATGATTCATTTTTGGGCTACTTGGTGTCCTACATGTAAATTAGAGGCTAGCAATATTCAAAAAATTTCCGAGGAGTATGAAGTCTTAACTATTGCCATAAAATCAGGTAGCGATAGTGAGATAGAGCAGTATTTAAAAGATAATAACTTAAATTACAGGGTTGTAAATGATCATGATGGTGCTATAACAGATAAATTTGGAGTTTCTATATTTCCAACCACTATCATATATAATAGAAAGAGAGATGCTGTCTTTAGTGATGTTGGATATACAAGCACTCTTGGATTATGGCTTAGAATGTGGTGGGCTAGTTTTTAGTACTAGCCAAGAGTAATATTTTTAACTCTTTAATATCTTCACTTAGTTTGGATAGTTCATCTTTTGTGCTGTACTCATTCTTATGTACTTCATCTATTATGTTTGTCTCTTCACTTTTATTTATTTCGGCCATTGCATCAACTACAACAGCTACTATAAGATTTACCATTATAAATGTAACCATAAATATAAATGGAACAAAAAATATCCAAGCATAAGGATGTACTTCCATTATAGGTCTAACAATCCCCATAGACCATGATTCTAGTGTCATTATTTGGAACAGGGTATAAAAAGATTCACCTAAAGTTCCAAACCACTGAGGGAAAGTCTCACTATAAAGTCCTGTAGCCATAATTGCAAATATATAAAACATAAGGCTAAGCAGTGCTGCTATAGAAGCCATTCCAGGTATTACACTGACAAGTGCCATTACAATCTTTTTCATTTGCGGCACAACAGTTACAAGTCTGAGAAGTCTAAACACCCTTAGTATTCTTAATATCTCAAATCCAACACTGGCAGGGACTAATAATATAGCAACAATAGAAAAATCAAACAGACTCCAAGGATCTTTAAAAAAGGAGACTCTATATACATATATTCTAAGAATAATCTCTATTGTAAAAGCAGTGATAACAAATTTATCAAAAAGATTTATATATGAACCATACTCATACATAAAAGGTTTTGAGGTTTCAAACCCCATTGTAATACCGTTAATAATGATTAGAGCGATTATGAAATTTTTAAACCTATGACTATCTACAACACTCTTTATTATATTGTACATGTAATGCCTTCAAATATGAAATTTGTCAGAATTCTATCAAATAAAAATAAATAGTTAGAAAAGTCTATAAAAATTTAAAGAGTGATGTAGTTACAAGGTGCTTAGTAATGAAGTGCACTATAAGTGCATGAAGAACGTAGCAACGCAATAAATGCGTCGCTATTTGGATTTTCTACTTTTTAATTTTTACTGCGTACGCCTTATCTGATAAAGGTACCCAAGGACGTTTAATATGTTGAGGACGACGAAGTGTAGAATTTTCATCTAGACCACGAGTAAGTTGATCTCTCCATCCTTCATAGATTTTAAAGTTATTGTCATAGTTAACATAGATATCACCTATCTTATCACCAGGCTGAGCAGCTTCTAAGATAACTTTTTGATGCCAACAATGCATACCAGAAATTGGATCTGGATGAACTGCAGCTACAGCATTTTGCCATGAACCACTTAGACCATCCCACCAGATATTTACGCTATCTTTGTTATAATCAGCGAATCTTTTTGCTTTAAACGGTTTAATACCCTCGATATATTTAAGTCTACCCTCTTTACCATCCATCTGAAGTTCAGCAGTTGGAACACCGAAGCTGTTGATTCCTGAACTACCATCATAATCTTCAATCTTAATTTGACCAGCTTTAGTACCAACATTATCTGGTGAATGAGCCATAAATTTAGGATCATTCATATTTCTTTTAACAGGTTGAGAATCTACTTTCCCATCTGTTACACCATTAGGAATAGATACAGAGTTAACAAGTTTCCATCTACCACCATGATGTGAACAAGCAAGTGTACCGGGAAGTATACCCTCAGTCGGTACAGCCATAGCTACAAAATAACCAGAATCTAAACCAGTGATAGTATCCGTAATTCTTACACGAATTGAATCTCCACGTTTAAATCCTTGACGCTTAGCATCCGGAGTTGAAATCCAAATCGGGTCATGATTTTGTGAAATCTCCATAAGGTGCTTGCTATTCGCAGAACGAGTATGAATATTATATGGCAGACGGAAAACCGTATTAAGTGCATACGAATCTTTCTCTGTCATATGCATATGATTTACATGAGAAACGATATGTTTCATCGTTTTTTTCTCTTCCTCATTTCTTGGATAGATTGGAATAGCATATTCTGGCCATTTCCAGTCATCAGCAAACCACTCACAGAAGAAATCAAGTTTCTTATCTAATGTAGGGAAACCTTCCATTTTAACGCCATCAATCTCAATACCCATAGTCTTTTTCTTACCATTATGTTCAGCTGTCATTACACCAGTTCTTTTATCTGTGTGAACATGTTTTTTCTCATATTTATGACCATGAGAAATATAGTTCTCACCATCATCTTTAATTACACGTTCTTGCGCAGAATAGATATGATTCTCTTCTAACCAAGCACCATGATCTCTCATATATTCATAAACAGGATACTCGGAATTTTTATACCTTTCGTCCGATGTAGCAACTTTCTTCAAGTTCGGTAAGTTGTCACCAAACGCAGCATCATACCACTCAGATATAGTTACTGGAGTACCTGGATTTTTCTTAGATTCCCACATAGATTTAATACTCTTAGTCTTAGCATCGTCTAGAAATATATCACCTTTAGGGTCAATATAGTTAACACACATGTCAAACCAGAATTCATTCTCTTCCCAAACTTCACCAAGACCAGCTTTAATGTGAGCTTCTAGTGTAGCACGATTAGGATTTTTAGGTTTCCACCCAGCTTTCTCTAAAGCAACACGCATAACTGGCTGACGGAATGAAGTCCATCTTGCAGGCATTGTAGCTTCAGAATGCTGATCGTGTCTCTCACCGGCTAAACCAACAGGTAAAATATAATCAACATACCAGTTTGTCTCAGACCATGTGGGAGACAAGTTGAACGTAAGTTCCATTTTAGATTCATCTTTGATAGTCTCAATCCATCTGAAACCATCTGGATTAATCCAAACCGGGTTATACATACGAGGAATCCAAACAGATAGTTTTCTAGGTACATTAAGACCTTTAGCTATCCATTTGTCTTGCCATTTTTTATCCGCAAGAAGGTGTGGTAAAAGGAATGACATCTCATAAGTTGATAGAGGCCATTCTGGTGGGAATGACAGCTCATTATAAACATCTATCTTAGGAACATCGTTACCCCGTTTACCTTGACCAATTGTAGCACTACCACCTTTTCCAGCAACAGAAATTACATGGAAGTGGTGGAAGAATGTACCCCCTTCAGGACCGATAGCTCCACGAAGACCAAGTGCCAAGAAACCTGTACGACCAGATGTCCAACCACCAAGGTTACCAGCTGCAGCTGCACGCCAGAAATATGATGAAATTGATGTATCTGCCCAGATAACCATATCATATAACTGCTCTAACTTATACGCAGGAACACGAGTCTCTTTTACAGCATAATCAAGTGTATATGGTGTATAAAGCTCTTTTAGCATATCTAAATATGAGTTAAAATCATTGCCTTTTGGTACTTGAGAGATATAACCTTTTTCAACCATGAAGTTTAGATAATTTTTATTATCCATCATAACTTCCCAGTTAAACCATTTTTTAACAAATGCTTTATTTACCTTATTCTCTGTTAGCATACGCTGTACAAGATAGAGATAGATAGCAGGTTCAGTACCAGGCCATGCAGCAATCCATAAGTCAGCCATACCGGCAGAGTTAGACATACGAGGGTCCATAACTACAAGTTTTGCACCTTTAGCTCTTGCATCAGCAATATGACCGGCAGCTTGCTGGAAATAGTGACCAGCATCAGCAGCGTGAGATGAGTTAAGGAAAACAAGTTTCGCATTAGCCCAATCCGGAGAACTTCTATCATCATTTGCCCATTGAATAGTCGGAGTACGACCACCAGCAGAACAGATGTTTGTATGAGAGTTGAAACAATCTTGACCTAGAGTCTGCCATACTTTACCAGTAAATCCATTCTCATTCGGACGGCCAACATGGAACATACATGATTTCTTAGATAACTCATCGTCACCCTTCATCGCCTCATGCATCTTGTTACCGATTGTAGTCATAGCTTCGTCCCAAGTTGTACGAATCCATTTCCCTTCACCACGAGCAGAGCCTGGAGCTCTTTTTAGTGGGAATGCTATACGATCTGGATCATACATCTGAGATTGTGTTGCGTAACCTTTAGCACAGTTACGACCACGAGAACCTGGGTGTAACGGGTTACCCATATACTTTTTAACAGTAAATGTCTTTTTATCAATCCAAGCCGTTAAACCACAAGAAGCCTCACAGTTTGAACATGCAGTTGGAACGATTGTGTAATCATTTACTTCGATACCTTCAGGGTTTGATTCACTTCTTACGCCGTGACGATCAATACCACCTCTTTTCCAGTCATCTCCATCCAACTCTTTAAAGTCAGCCCATTCTTCCATTGGAGGATAGAATGATAATGAGTCTGGAGTATTTGTAAACTTAGAATCACTAACAGAGTCAGCAATTGCATCAGTTGTAAACACACCTTTTGCAATAGAGGCACCTGCAACAGTAAATGCAGCACCTTTTAAAAATGTTCTTCTACTTTCTAAATACATTAATATCTTCTCCCTAACTCATTGGTAATAATTGTGGAATCATCAGCCATACATGTTTAACTATAGCTAGTCCTACTAGTGCAAAAATAGCAGCTAGTTTTAAAATACTTTCACTTTTGCTTGATCTGCTTAATAATATAAATACCATCGGTAAAAGATAAGCTATCCACTGACCTAACCAGAACATAACAGTATATGGTCCATCACCTTTGATGTATTCCATTACTACTGCAACTTCTTCTGCTTTCATTGGTCCAAAAATATACTCTGACATGTAGATGATAAATGCCATCAACGCACTTAAACCAAGAACTACACCTAAAGTTTTTTTAGCTTCATAAGAAAGCTTGTTTCCGCCAAGTAAAATCATAGCTGCGGAACCAGACAGCGTAGCTGCAAGAATCATTTGAGCCGATTCTGTAGGCATTTGCCATAGTTCACGAGCTGTACACTGAGCCATGAGAGCAGCAGTATAAAGTGTAACTGGAATAGCTAAGATTGTTGTCCAAAGCAGTACTTTGTCGTAAGTCTCATCATTTTTCTTCCAAGCTAAAAATATTAGAAGTGTTAATAAGCCTAAGAAACCTGAAGCCATAAATGAGCCCCAAGCGATTGCAGATGTCCAGTGAGCGTGTACAAATATATAGTACATTCTAAACGGTTGATGTAGATCAGCAAGTGTAAACAGTAAGAATATATTAATAAAAACAAATGCTACTATAGCAGTTGGTAATCTTAAATTCTTAGCTGACTCTGGGTGCATTCTAAGAAGCATAAACAGCATAAAGATAACACCGGTACCAATACTTTTTGCCCACATATTAACTGTAACCAACCATGGCCAAACTATACCTGGTAGTGCTACATCTAGAGTTACTACAGCATTTGTTGCTGCTAATATTTCATGTGCTGCCATTAGTGGTGCCCTCCTACTGGAAGTGTTGTGATTTTTCCGAACAGTGAATGTCCATCTACTCTATGTGAAGCTAGAGGATTAAGGTTAACATTTCCACCGCCAACATAGAAGTGGTGAGGATTAGTGCCCTTTTCAGGTTTACGAACTTGAACACCACCTTGGTTTGTCATAATATACTTAGAAATATTTGAAGTAGGATCATCTAAATCACCAAAAATATTAGCTTGAACAGGACATGCAACAACACAAGCCGGCATCATGCTTGATGCAACTCTATGAGCACAATATGTACATTTATCAGCAGTTTGTGTTTGAGGGTCGATATAAATCGCTCCATATGGACAAGCCATAACACAACCAGCACAACCTATACAACGCTCTTTATCGATATTAACGATACCATTATCTAAATAGTGAAGTGCGCTAACCGGACAGATTCTCTCACACGGTGCATTCTCACAATGATTACATCTAAGTGGAGTAAATGTTCTTTTTGTTTCAGGGAAGGTTCCCACATCTACATATTTAACACGAAGTCTCCATGTACTAAGTGGAACTTCATTTTCCACCTTACATGCGATTTCACACCCTTTACATCCCATACACAGATGTAAATCAACTAGGAAGCCTAATTGCATACATTCTCCTCATAGCCATTTTTAATGTGGCAAATATTTAAGATTTATAACTATAACTGATCTTTAAAAAAGAGAATTTATTATTATTGAAATAACAAAAATTTTCTTATTGTGTCAATAGTACCTATATAAAGCTTAAAAATATTATAAAATTATCACATTTTTATAATATCTTTTATTATTGGGAATATTTGAAATTATATATTAAAGGAAAATATATATAAAAGGGGCAGAATATATAAAAAATCTACAACTCTGTTTTATTTACTGAAGCTCTTGTTTTACTCTTGTCAAAACATTACTGGTCGAGTAAAAAGGACTTTGTTTTTACGTTGTGTACTATTTAACTTTTACACAAACTTTACTAGTTGCTGAGAATAGCTTTCGCTATTCTTCATCTTCCTCCTCGTCATCATCCATTGCAGCGGCTTCAGCTATACATGCTTGACCTGCTACATAACCTTTAACGTTTGCTCCATATGTATAAGTTAATTCACCACCCATTTTACCTTGATAAAAAATTGCTGCCGTTAGAACTGCTAATAATACAACTGCTAAGATCTCTACTTTAAACATCTTTTTAAAACAACCAAACATCTTAATAAGTGCGACTACTGTCATTGATATTGCCAGATATAGTCCCAGTTGTGCATGTTGAATAAGCTGCGCCTTGGCATCTGAAGTTAAAAATTCAATGACTTCTTTAGCATCATTTTTACCGGTAAAGTATGCTAAAACTATGAATATAGCCGCAAATAACAAGAAACGAGAAGAGATTTTTGACATAACTTCAGTTGGTTTAAAAAGGTATAGCAAACCTAAAACTAAAGAGATTGCTGGTAAAGCTACTGCGAAGTGAGCTATTGCTGGATGTATCATCATGTGGAAATTCCTAATTATAATTTCTCATATAATCTGAACAAAGTCCAGGTTATACTCAATCACTAAAGCTTCGCCCTTGGCGAGAAAATTAGTTTTTGAATTAAAAGATAAAAGAATTCTACACTTTCTATATTGTGATTATTTTATAACAAATAAACTAATTTTATTTTTTAAGCCTAACTCTAACTGATTGTTCATGTGCAGTTAATCCCTCTGTATTTGCGATTAATGCGCACTCTTCACCAATCTCATTAATTGCGCGAGAGCTAAAAGAGATGATAGATGTCTTTTTCATAAAATTTTCTACTCCAAGCGGAGAGTAAAACTTAGCTGTACCACCGGTTGGAAGTGTATGATTTGGTCCAGCCACATAATCACCTATTGCTTCAGGAGTGTTGTGTCCAAGAAAAATTGCTCCGGCATGTTTAATAAATGGAAGCAGTTCAAAAGGATTATTTGTAGCAACTTCTAAGTGCTCAGGTGCTATTTCATTCATAAGAGTAATCGCTTCATCCATACCAGAAGTAACAATTATTGCTCCACGCTCTTCTATAGATTTTCTAGCAATCTCTTGACGAGGAAGTTTAACTAGCCAGTTTTCTAATTCTACTTTAACCTCATCAGCTAATTTCTGTGATGGAGTTATTAAAATCGAACTTGCCATCTCGTCATGTTCTGCTTGAGATAGTAAATCTATAGCTAAATGATTTGCATTTGCGCTCTCATCGGCTAAGATTCCTATCTCGCTCGGTCCTGCAATCATATCTATATTTACATCACCAAAAACCATCTTTTTAGCAGTTGCTACAAAAATATTTCCCGGTCCTGTGATAACATCAACTTTAGGGATATTCTCGGTGCCGTAAGCCATTGCCGCAATAGCACTGGCTCCACCAACTTTATATACTTGGCTTACACCACAAAGGTGGCAAGCAGCAAGAAGAAGTTCATTTGGTTCATTATCCGGTGTTGGAGTACAAACCACTATGTTCTCAACTCCTGCAACTTGTGCCGGAATAACATTCATAAGAAGTGAGGAGGGGTAAGCAGCTTTTCCGCCAGGAATGTAAAGCCCTGCACTATCAACTGGAGTAACTTTTTGACCTAAGATAGTACCATTATCTTCTGTATCAAACCAAGATTTTGGTTTTTGTTTTTCATGGTAAACTTTAATTCTATCATATGATAAATGTAGTGCATCTTTTAATTTTCTATCAATATTGTTGTATGCTTTTTCCATAGAATTTAGCGATATCTTTAAATCTTCATCACTGTTTGGAGTCCAGTTATCAAACTTAGATATATGCTTCTTTAACGCAGTGTTTTTATCAGTTTTAATCTCATCTATAATATTTTCAACAATAGCACTGACAGCAGCTATATCCATTTTGCCTCTTTGCAGAAGCTCATCAAATTCAGCTTTAAAATCACTACTTCTAGAATTTGTAAAAATCATTATTTTTTCTGTCCTTCGTTAAAGTCTTTTCTAACTATAGACAGTGCTTTCAAAAAACTATCTGCACCCATAGCGCCCATTAGCGGTTGATACATCGGTTCACCACTAGGAAGTAAAAACCATATAGCCGGCGTACCTGGCTGCCACAACTCTTTTGGTAAATAATCATCTTCATCACTATAAGATATTACAGAAACAAAGTCTCTATTTAACTCTTTTATAACTCTTTTATCTTTGAATGTTGTTTCATTCAATTGTATACAATATCTACATGTGTGTCTTGAAGAAACAAATAGAACAGGTTTGTTTACCTTGTTTGCCTCTTGAAGTCCTGCATTATAATCTTCTGCCCACTTTATTTCAGAAGCATTTAAACTTACTGCACATATTAACAATAGATACATAAAGATTTTATACATATGCTTTTACCTTTTTAAGAATTTCTTTAGAGCAATCAAATGCGCTCTTATTTGTTACATCGATTATCATATCAGCTAAAGCCATATATTCAGGCATACGTTCATCATACAACTCTTTTGCTTTTTTCAAATCACTAAGAAGAGGTCTTTTCTTAAGCTTTTTGACTGCATTTGGATGAGAATTTATTCGTTTTATTATTTTTTCAAATGGTGAGTTAAGAAGAACTACAATACCTATATCTTTAAGATTTTTTTGTTTATAAAATCCACCACCTGTTGAGATAAGAGTATTTTTAACACCATTTTCCAACCATTTTGAGATTTTTTTCTCTAAATCTCTAAAATAGGCTTCACCCTCTTGTGCAAATATTTTTTTTATAGTTCTATTTTCCATACTCTCTATAAGATCATCCGTATCAATTGCAATATAATCGGATTGTTTAATAACTTCACGGGCAACGCTACCTTTGCCAACGCCCATAAAACCAATTAAAATAATATTTTTTTTACTTCTTATCATTCAATTCCTTCTACAGATATTGAAAACATACTCATATCAAACTCTGGTTTAGTTTTGATAATTTTTCTATATATCAACACTGGTGCTATGACATTGTACTCTAAAATTATCATACTTATAATAAATGTAATCGCAAAAAGTGGTAAAACAGATGGTATAAAAAATGATATTATAAAGCCAACTAAGGAAATTAGAAAAAGTATAAATTGAGTTTTTGCCAACCTTTTATCTATCATCTCATTCATTGTCGGGATTGACATGTAGCCTTTTGCGTTAAGGTGAAACCAAACAAGAAAAGGAACTATTTTGTAAAGCATTCCAGACATTATGGAAAACATAAATCCGCCACCTATCAAGATAGAAACTATAACAATATACTCTCCATCATAAAAATCATTTATTGCCCAAGCAAATGCACCTAAAGTCATAAACACAGCTGCACTTCTCCAGTACCAAACTGTTACATCACTAATAGGACGACGGCGTCTATTTAATTTTAAAAATACTGTTGTAGCAAATGCCCAAAAAAACAGTGCTACCCATATTTTCGCTACTGTAGAGTAAGAGTCTAAAAATATATTTAGGATTAACCACAGGACTAAACCAAAAGAGATGAGCCAAACAACTTTTTGCTTACAAAACGGTTTAAATCTTGGTGCTACATAAAACATCGGCAATACATGAAATGATATGCCGATAATCAAAATACCGGCGAAACCAAAGACAGCCCATACACTATGAATATTGGCAAAGAGTGAGTGCAAAGATGAGAACTTACCAACACCGTATGATGCAAGCAAGTGCATTCCCATCAAGACTATGATAAAAGCAAAAACCAAACTTGTCATTATTGCTCGTACGCTAGCTGTGACATGTACAACTTTTTTCAGACTTACAAGCATTGGGATAATCATCCCTAAAAATCCAATGCCTAAAAATAGTGATGAAGCAAAAATTAGTTTTGAGTAGTCTTGGAAGAGACCAATAATCATAAAGAGTGTACCAAACAGCAAAAAGACATGTGCAATTTTAGCAAACAAATCTACCTTTGGTACTCTTACTCCAGCCAAAACCGGTAACATCTGAGTCAATGCACCAAGCATTACAAAACTTAAAAAACCAATAGTTATAGCATGTGTTATTGCAATTGATTCTACAGAATACCTGCTGCTAAGAACTGATGCATCGCTTAGCAAAATTAAAAATCCAGCGATAATTCCAAAAAGAGGTGCCGTTAAAAAAAATCTGATTGGTGCTGATATTGGTGGCGCTTGCTCTGCCGATAATCCATTTAAATCCATAATAGAACGCTAGTATTTACTCAACAATCATTGATTGCATCATATCAACAATACGCTCAGATTCTGCACTTAGGTGTTGCTGGGCCATAGTATAGAGCATTTGCTCCTCTTTCATGTTGTGCTGTTGCATTAAAATCATAAGTGTTTCACTATTTCCAAAAAATTTATCTTTATCTTTAGCCTCGATTGCAGCACCCATCTCTTTTACTAAATTTCTCATCTGAATATGCTCATGTCTCATCATTGCTGTTGGACCTTCAGTCATTCCAGTCTTTTGCTCAAATTCTAAGAACATTACACGCTCTTCCATTTGAAAATGTCTTTCCGTTTCACCTGCAAACAGATCATAAGACTCTTTAGCACTATTTATATCTTTTGCTACTGCATCTTCCATACTTGCAAACAGCTCGTCACAACGGCTGTGATCTGCACTTAAATACTCTTTTATTGTACTCATAATTTATACCTTTTATTAATAATTGTTGCAATTATATACAAAACTTATAAACCTTGGATTATTACATGTCAAGTATTTACATGTAGTTATGTTAAATGGTATTTAAAATTGGAGGTGTAAACTTAAATCTCCAATTTTAGAGAGTTTCTAACTGGTTCGTATAAAAAATAGACTCTGGGTTGCATGATGATTGATAGCACGAAGCCTATCAATGATGCAACACCACTAGATGATATTTCTGGATTAAAGCTATCCTCTTCAAAACGGCAATGGAAGATGGTCTAGAGTGCTGGCAAATATTTATCTCAGACAAAACGGCTTAATGCCAGTTCGATGGCAAGAAGATTTACTGGCAAAAGAGAACTCTAAAAGAGGTGATTACATTAAAGCCCTAAAAAAAGCTGATAATGGTGACTATGCAGATTTAATACAGATGCATACAATTACCTATTAACAAAACAAATTTAAAGTAGGATTTATTTTACAAGTTATCGTGTTTAATGATACTGTTAAGATTAAAAAAGTAAACTTCCTATTAAAAAAAGAGATTAAACAATGGCTGGACTGATACTTTTTACATTAATAGCAGCTTATATTATTTTATCAATTATTGTTATCTCTAAGGTTTATAAAAAAACCAAAAAGATTAAAAATATATTTATTGCCCTGCTGATAATGACACTAATACCTACCGGTGATGTTATAGTTGGATATCCAATATACAAATACTTATCTTCTAAAAAAGCAGGAGTACATGTATATGAGACTGTAAATGATGTTAAAGGTTTTTATGTTGGTCAAAAGAGTAATGCATCTGAACCTCACCAGCCATACAAATGGTATAAATTTATTGACTATAAAGAGAAAGAGAGCGGTAAATATTATAGAAGCTATTGGCTAACCAACAATACTTCAAAGCTATGCATATCTCCTGTTGATAAAGCCAGCAGGTATAACAAAGCCTTTGCAGAGGGCAGATGTATCGCTAAAGAGGAAATAAGTGAAAATGAGCTTAGTCGCTGGAAAGTTGTTGAAGAGCATATCAACCATAAAGTAATCCCTCTTGTACACATAAGAAAAGTAACTACAATGCAAATAATAGACAGAGAGACAAACACTGTTATGGGTCAAACTGATGACTATATCTACGGACAAGGTTGGCTGCTGGGAGTTATCTCTTGGGTTGGAACAGGCAGCAGGAATTGGACCTCTTATCTGGGACATGATTTTTATCATAAGCGTGAATTATTACAAAGAACATTAACCCCGATTGAAGAAAAATAGATATAAGCCTATCGCTTAACATTGTTATTTAAACAGCTTTTTACTATAATATCCTTTTTAACATACTATCAAACAAATTCAGGAAAAATTATGAAAAACAAAAAGTTTATTACTCTCGGTTTTGCTTCTGTTGCAGTTGCATTAACTCTCTTCTTCTCTACAAATGTTTTAGCATCTGCTAAAGAGACTAAAACAAACAGCGAAGCTACTAGACTTGAAGCCTTGGCAAAATTTACAAAAGTAATTAGTATCGTTGAGCAATACAATGTAGACGAGGTGACTATTGAAGAACTAATGGATAAGGCTCTTGAAGGAATGATGGGCAATCTTGATGCTCACTCTAGCTACCTCAAACAAAAAGATTTTAAAAATTTAAAAGTTCAAACAGATGGTGAATTTGGTGGCTTAGGAATTACTGTTGGCATAAGAGACGGGGCACTTACAGTAATCGCTCCTATTGAAGGAACTCCAGCTGATAAAGCCGGATTAAAATCTAGTGATATCATTCTTAAAATCAACGAAAAATCTACTCTAAATATGACTATTGATGAAGCAGTTTCCCTAATGCGTGGAAAAGTTGGCGAGCCTATTGAAATAACTATAGTTAGAGAAGGAGAAGCAAAACCTCTTAAAATCAAAATAATCAGAGGAATAATAACAATTGAATCGGTTTATGCTAAATCAATTGGAAATGATATTCAGTACATAAGAGTTACTAGTTTTGACAAAAAAGTCGTAGCTGATGTAGCCAAAGCCATTAATAAAAGAAGATCTGTTACTAAAGGTATTGTTCTTGATTTAAGAAACAATCCTGGTGGTTTGCTTGATCAAGCTGTTGGACTTGTTGATATATTTGTTGACAAGGGAGATATAGTTTCACAAAAAGGCAGAAAAAAATCTGACAATGAGGTCTACACCGCTAAAAGTGAAAATACTTTAACCAAAGTACCTTTGGTTGTTTTAGTAAATGGAGGAAGTGCAAGTGCTTCTGAGATTGTAAGTGGATCACTGCAAGATCATAAACGCGGCATAATAGTTGGTCAAAATACATTTGGAAAGGGGAGCGTACAGGTTGTACTTCCAATAACAAATGATGAAGCTATTAAACTGACTATTGCAAGGTACTACCTTCCAAGCGGAAGAACAATCCAGGCAGTAGGTGTTAAACCAGACATAGATGTTCTCCCAGGTTTAGTCCCGACTAAAAAAAATGAATATGCTATTAAAGAGGCTGACTTAAAGAAGCACTTGGAAGAAGAGTTAGAAAAAGTTGATGGTAATGGTGAAGAGAATAAAGAAAGCAAAAAAGACTCAAAACACATCATCACCGAGGAGATGATGAATAAAGATATACAGCTTAAAGTAGGCGTTGATATCATAAAAGCACTAATAATAGTAAAAGGATAATAAAATATGGAAAAAAGAGAACTACTTTATGAAGGTAAAGCTAAAAGACTATTCTTAACAGATGACGAAAACTTGCTTATATCAGAGTTCAAAGATGATTTAACTGCATTTAATGGTGAAAAGAAATCCAGTGAAGCTGGTAAAGGCGTACTTAACAATAAAATCTCAACTGAACTGTTTAAACTACTAGAAGCTAACGGAATACCGACTCACTTTGTTAAAATGCTAGATGATAACCACATGTTACACACTAAAGTAGATGTAATTTTAATAGAAGTAATAGTTCGCAATATTGCAACTGGTAGTCTTACTCGTAACCTAGGTATTGAAGATGGAAAAGTTCTTCCTTTTACCCTAGTTGAATTTGATTATAAAGATGATGATTTGGGTGACCCTAAACTTAATGACCAACATGCACTGATTTTAGAGCTTGTAGAGCATCAAGATGAGCTAGACAAACTTCGTAGAATGGCTAGACAAGTCAATGACATCTTAAAACCATACTTTGCAGAGAAGGGTCTTAACCTTGTTGATTTTAAACTGGAGTTTGGAAAAGACTCTAACGGAAATATCATCTTAGTTGATGAAATTTCTCCAGACAACTGTCGTTTTTGGGATATGGAGAGTGGCGAGAAGATGGATAAAGATAGATTCCGTCAAGGTCTTGGCGGATTAACGGTTGCCTATGAACAAGTTTTAAACCGTATACTAAACAAGTAGCACTAGTGCTACGAGCTTGACGCTAAGTCAAACTTAGTGTTAACGCTAAGTAGCGGAATCAGCGTGCCCCCTTGTGGGTATACTTCTGATACCGTGATAATAGATGAAGGGTTCTCTTCATTTTATGAAATAAAATTAAGGAATAGTAATAAATGAAAGCAATAGTAAATGTGTCTCTAAAAGCGGGTGTATTAGATTCTCAAGGTAAAGCTGTACACCATGCACTAGACTCTCTGCACTTTAATGGTGTAAGTGACGTTCGTGTTGGTAAACAGATAATTTTAAAATTAGATGAGACTGATAACACAAAAGCAATGGCTGATGTTACAAAAATGTGTGAAGAGCTACTTGCTAACACTGTTATTGAAGATTACGAGATTGAGCTAGTATGAAAAATCTTGTCAATGACAAAGCTTTCGTGAGAGGAATTTTTAAAGGAATTCACTTCCTTGAAAAAGGAGATAAAAATGACTAAAGTCACTATTTTACAGTTTCCCGGTACTAACTGCGAGTATGATACTCAACACGCATTTGAAGAATTAGGTGCACAAACTGAGATTGTATGGCATAAATCAGAGTCAATTCCAGGCGATACTAGCTTACTAGTTGTTGCTGGTGGTTTCTCTTATGGAGATTATCTAAGAAGCGGAGCTATCGCTAAATTTTCTCCTGTGATGAAAGCAGTATCTGAGTATGCTAATAATGGTGGAAAAGTTTTAGGTATCTGTAACGGTTTTCAGGTTTTAACTGAAGCCGGTCTACTTCCAGGTGCACTTAAGAGAAATGACGGCCTTCACTTTATATCAAAACATCATAATTTAAAAGTTATTGATAATGATAATATCTTTTTAGAAAAACTATCTAACAACGATGTAGTAAACATTCCTATTGCTCATCACGATGGAAACTATTATATTGACCAAGATAGACTAAAAGATTTATATGATAACAATCAAGTTCTTCTGAAATATACTGATGAGAACGGTGATGATAAAAATCCAAATGGCAGTGTTGATTCTATCGCTGGAATTTGTAACAAAGAGAAAAATATTTTTGGTCTTATGCCTCACCCTGAACGTGCAATGGAGACTATTTTAGGAAGTGATGATGGCATTAAAATGTTGCAAGGGTTTTTAGAAGCGTGATGCAACTATTATTAGTAGGGTTGTTTTTAGTTGCAACTCTTTTTGCAAATAATCCCAACACTTTAGACAGCAATAACTCTACTGATTTAAAAAACAATACCAAAAGTAGCCTTGAAAAAGAGGATACATCAAATCTACAAAAAGTTCTCTACCTAAGTTATAAAGAAACTCCAACAAGAGTAATCAAGGGTGGAATATTTAAAGTAACCATTAAATCTCTCTCTACAACTAATGATTTTACAGATATTGTATATGAATTATCAAATTCACGAGGACTAAAGCTGCTAAGCGATTTTCCTGCGCGTGAAATAGACTCTAGATACTATTATGAAACTTTTTACTTTTTAGTAACTTCAACAAATGCTAGACTACCCGATTTCACGGCAGAACTTTTAAACTACAATAATAAACAATTCAAAAAAACTCTTCTCGAGGGCAATAAACTTAATGTTGTAGAATTAAACCCAAAAAAGAACTTTTCAAATATTGTGGCAGAATCATTTTCACTTATTGATTATAAGACCACCAGCTATGACAGCACACATAATATAATTATTTTTGCAGCAACTGCTACAAACTGTGATATTGCCTCTTTTAAGCTAAATAATATTTATAAGCAAGGGATTGAATCTATTGTCGAATCATACTTTGAATCTAAAATCACTTACTATGCAATAGTAGATAAAAAGATGGAAAACTTGGCATTTTCATATTTTAATCTAAAGAACAACAAATTTGAACTTATAAACATTCCAATAGTGGTAGATGATGACAGCGTTACAACACAGAGCGATCTTAAACCAACAAATCAGTCTCGAGAGAGGCTAAAAATGACAGTTGCTGGTGCAGTAGCACTGGTTGGATTTTTAATAATTTTATGGAGAAAAAAATATATCTATCTTATTCTTATTATTTTTCCACTTGCTTATATTATTTATATTGGTGTTCCATCAAAAGAGGTATGTATAAAACAAAACAGCGATATACATCTGCTTCCTGTCATAAATGGAACTATATTCGAAACAACCTTTGAAACTTACTACTTGCAAAAAGAAGGTAAAGCAAAAAATTGGACAAAAGTGCAGCTAAAAAATAAAAAGATAGGATGGGTAAAAGATGAAGATATTTGCTCACGTTAGTTGGCTATTTGCAACTATAATTATTTTTGCCTCTCTTGGGCTTATGATTATTACATTTAAATTACTCCCTAAACCATATAGTAGAAAATTATCTGCATGGATTATTAGAGTGAGTACATTTTTTAGTGTTGAAATCCAAGGGAAAGAAGACCCGGAAGCTCAAATGTTTTTACTGAATCATCAAAGTGATTTAGATATAGCGATAATGGAAACTCTTACTAAAAAAGATCTTGCATGGGTTGCTAAAAAGGAACTATTTGAGATACCATTTTTTGGATATGCGCTAAAACTTTCACAGGACATAGCCGTTGAGAGAGAAAGCAAAATTGCACTTGTAAAACTTTTAAGAGATGCTAAAAGAGTAATAGATAAAAAAAGAGTTATAACCATGTTTCCAGAAGGGACTCGCTCTAGTAAAGGCAAAATGCTTCCTTTTAAAAGCGGTGCTAAAATGGTAGCAGACAAATATAAACTTCGAGTTCAGCCAATTGTATTGATGCAAACTGCAAAATACTATAATGTAAAAAAGTTCTACTATAAACCTGGCCGAATAAAAGTGATATACTTAGACTCTTTTATAGCAGATAAAAGCAATGGTCAGTGGTTAAAAGATTTACGAATAAAAATGCAAAAGGTGTATGACGATGAGTTGGCAAACAATCCTGGCCATAGGTAGTGGCGGTTTTATAGGAGCAGTCCTTCGTGCTTATTTTAATGGCTTAATATCTCATAAACTACCACATGATCTACCATTTGGAACTCTTGGGGTAAATCTTATAGGTAGCTTTTTAATGGGTCTTTTGATAGCCTATTTTATGTACACATCATTCTTTTCTTTGCATGCGAAATCATTTTTAAGTACTGGTGTGTTGGGTGCACTTACAACCTATTCAACTTTTGCAATTGAGAGTTTTTTACTTTTAGAAGGCGGACATATTTTACTTGCTCTTGCCAATATTACACTTAACGCTTTTGGAACTATTTTTATGGCTGGAAGTGGATTTTACCTGGTAAAATATTTTATAAAATAGCAATCCTGGTTAGATCATAATAATCTCATCAGCACAACCATTTAGCTAACTTTAGGTCGTGTGTTATAAGCAGCATCCCATACTGAATCTGTCAACCCTATATCATACTCAGTAATTAAGTCAAAAAAACTAATCAGGTCTGGAGTACAGACATAACTTACATCAAGCTAGAAAAAGGCTTTGTGCATCTTATTGATTGGCATAGTAAAAAATACGGCTTAATGAAAGATTTGAGTTCCTGGAACATTCATAAAACTTCGGTATATTGGTAGTAAACAAAGGTTTATTTACAAATGGCTGTAAAAAACTGCAAAACTATGTCCAAACTGTCAATCTAAAAATACTATTTCTAAAGGTTCAAGAAGAGGCTCAAATCATCACCGAAGAATTGTTTAATATATAAAAGGAGACTAATAAAATGAAAGCAGTAATTATGGCAGTTTGTTTTGGTATAAATATAAACTATGTAGTCCCTAATGATGATTATGGTACAGTCGGAACTGTAAAATTGGCAGAGGAATATATAAAAGATGAAAATTTCATTATTATTAGTGGGGATTTGGTAACTGATTTTGCTTTTAAACAATTATTTGATTTTCATAAATCTCATAGGGTTACCTAGCAAAGATGTTTATGAAGAGATTTTCAACTCTGACAATGTGGTATTTGGTGTCGCTAGTGAGAAGATGAAACATATTAAATCAGTAGCAAAAGAGTATGATGGAAGAAAAAATATGTTAAATATTACGCTACCGCCACTCAGTGTAATTTATTTAAAAAAAATAAGTTAAAAAAGGATTTATAATGTTACAGTATAAAGATTATTTTATATGGGAAATAGATGAAACAATAGAAGCTTTCATGAATGATACTTATAAAAAAATAGTTGATGAAAAAGAGCATAAGGTTTCCGGATATTACGCGCTGGGTGAAGACTCTTTACCTATTGTTGATACCGTTCTTGAACAAATTGCATCAAGTGAATTTATACAAAAGTGTGATACCGTTGTTGTTATCGGCATAGGAGGTTCATCGCTCGGCACGAAAGCGATTCATTCTATTTTTAAACATAGACATGAAGATGCAAAAAGAATGCTGTTTTTGGAAAATCCCGATGAAATCGATTTATCTCAAAAGCTTGCAACAATAGAGAAAGAAAAAACTATTTTTATCGTTGTTTCCAAATCAGGTTCCACTATAGAAACACTCTCTATTTTCAAGGAAATAATATCTAGATTTTCACTAGACTATAAAGATAAAGACAAACATCAAATTATAGCTATTACAGATTTTGATTCTGCCTTGTATAAATTTGCACAGCATTATGGTATTCAAACATACAATATTCCAAAAAATGTAGGAGGACGTTTTTCCGTTTTAAGTGCCGTGGGAATTGTTCCTTTAACCTTAGCAGGCTATGACACAAAAGCTCTTTTAAACGGTGCATCTATGATGTCTAAGAACTTTTTTGCTTTAAAAGAGAAGCATCTTTTAGAAAAAGCTGCTTTTTTTACCACGCATAAAGAGCAGTATCCAATGAATGTAATGTTTTCTTATGCAAACTGTTTGGAAGATTTTACCAAGTGGTATGTACAGTTATGGGGTGAGTCTTTAGGAAAAATTGACAAAGAAGGTGAAAATGTAGGGCTTACTCCCATTGGGCATATAGGTTCTGTTGATCAACACTCCTTTTTACAGTTAATTATGGAAGGTCCACGAGATAAAACGGTTACTTTCATCAAACTTGAGAATTTTGAAAAAAAGATTAAAATACCAAATATTACTTTGAAATTTATTGAAAAAGCAGACTATATCAATGGATATACCTTTAACGAACTCATAGACGGTGAATGTGAAGCTACGAAAGAAAGTATTATACAACAGGGGATTAATGTTGATGAGATTACTTTAGATAAACTAAATGAAAACAATATTGGCAAGTTGATTATGTATTATGAGTTACTCACTTCACTCTGTGGAAAAATACTTCATATAGATACATACAATCAACCTGGAGTAGAATTAGGCAAACAAATTTTGATGAAAAAATTCAATTAAAAAGTAGAATATTATAAACAAGGAAAAGACAATGAAAAAGCGTGTAGCACTTAATGGTTTAGGGCGTATAGGCAATCAGGTATTAAGACATTATATAAACTCTCTTCCAAAAAATTGTGAGATTGTTGCAGCAAATACTTCAAGTGTTGAAGATGCTGCTTATCTTTTAAAATATGATTCGGTTCACGGCAAAGCAAACTTTGAAATTAGTACTGAAGCAAATAAGCTTATTGTTGATGGGCATGAAATTGCAATAGTTAGTAGTCATAATCCTTTGGAATTACCTTGGAAAGAGATGGATATTGACATTGTTTTAGAGTGTACCGGAAGATTTACCGAGGGTTCATTAGCAGCACAACATATCACTGCCGGTGCGAAAAAAGTCATCATCTCTGCACCGGGGAAAAATATTGATTTGACAATTGTAAAAGGTGTTAATGAAGACAAATATGAGAATACAAAACATCATATCATCTCAAATGCTTCTTGTACCACAAATTCCCTAGCACCTGTTATGAAAGTTTTAGAGGATAATTTTGGTGTTGTGAATGCGATGATAACAACAACGCATGCTTACACATCTTCTCAAGTTACAGTAGACAAACGTGCAAAAAAACGCAGACGCGGTCGTGCATCTGCTGTAAATATCATACCAACAACAACAGGTGCTGCGATTGCTACTGTTGAAGTTATTCCTGAGTTAGCTGGAAAAATAGAAGCTATGGCATTGCGTGTTCCTGTTCCTGATGGTGCGATTACTGAAGTTGTTGCACTTTTAAACAAAGATGTAACAAAAGAGTCTTTAAATGAGACATTTCAAAAAGCTTCACAAAATGAACTCTCTGGGATTTTAGAATTTACAATAGAAGAAATCGTATCATCAGACATCATAGGTAATCGTCATTCATCCATAGTTGATGGTCTTTCAACATCAGTTGTTGGAGGAAGAATGGTAAAAGTAATGGCATGGTATGATAATGAATATGGATACTCTCAAAGACTGTTAGAAGTTGCTGATTATATAGCCAAAAAGATGGAATAAGTTAAAAATATGTTGGAGTCTAATATGGAAGAAAAGTTAACCGGACTAACTGAAGAAGAAGTTCAAGAACGCCTGAAAAAGTATGGCTATAATGAACTCAATGAAAAACAAACGAGTTGGATGAGCCGTCTGTTCAAACGATTTTGGGGTCCTATTCCATGGATGATAGAGGTTGCTGCTATTCTCTCAGCTCTTGTTCGTCATTGGGAAGATTTTATTATCATTATGATTTTACTTTTAGTAAATGCTATTGTAGATTTTTATCAAGAATCAAAGGCTCTTAATGCTATTTCTGTACTCAAGAAAAAGCTTGCTAGAAAAGCGTTAGTGTTGCGTGATGGCACGTGGCAAGAGATAGATGCTAAAGAGATTGTTCCTGATGATATACTCAAGATAAAGATAGGTGATATTGTCCCTGCAGATGTGAAGTTACTTAGTGGAAGTGATTTTTTACTTGTAGATCAGTCTGCCCTCACAGGAGAATCATTACCTGTAAGAAAAAAGGTTGAAGAAAATTTGTATGCAAATGCAATAATCAAGCAAGGTGAAATGATTGCTAGAGCTACAGCAACTGCTAAAGATACTTACTTTGGAAAAACTGTAGGTTTAGTTGCAAAAGCACAAAATGAAGAGGTAAGCCATTTTCAAAAGATGGTTGTAAAAGTTGGTAATTTTTTAATTATTTTAACACTTGTAATGATTGGTATCATAATCTATCATGGAGTTCAAACTAATCAACCTATAGTTGAGCTTTTAATTTTTGCTCTTGTTTTAACCATATCTGCCATTCCTGTAGCAATGCCAGCAGTTTTGACTGTAACTATGGCTATTGGTGCACAGGTTTTAGCTAAAAAAGATGCAATAGTAAGCAGACTTGCTGCCATTGAAGAGATAGCAGGAATGGATGTTTTATGCTCAGATAAAACAGGAACGCTTACACAAAATATAATGAGTTTAGCTGATCCATATCTTGTGAACAACTATACAATACAAAATCTTATGCTTTATGCTGCCTTAGCAAGTAAAGAAGAAGATAGAGATCCTATAGAAAAGCCGATATTTGATTATATTTATAAAAATAAATTAGATGAAAAACTTTCAAGGTACAAGGCTAAAAAATTTCTTCCATTTGATCCTGTTCATAAAAGAACCGAGGGTATTTATGAGGGGGAAAATTGTGAGCTAATCTTTACAAAAGGTGCTCCTCAAGTCATCATAGAACAAAGTGATGAAAAAGGATTTGATAAAAAAGAGGCGTATGCTCAAGTAGAGAAATTTGCTTCAGATGGCTTTAGAACATTAGGCGTTGCTTATAGAAAATATGAAGAAGATTTATATCATTTTGTAGGACTTGTAC
The DNA here is from genome assembly GCA_021648285.1 of Sulfurimonas sp. Lineage (GTDB taxonomy): Bacteria > Campylobacterota > Campylobacteria > Campylobacterales > Sulfurimonadaceae > Sulfurimonas. The sequence continues at coordinate 29,874 of JAKITC010000015.1, forward strand.
CTCTTTTTGATCCACCACGTGAAGATTCTACGGAAGCTATCAGCGAGGCAAAAGATAAGGGTGTATCTGTTAAAATGGTAACGGGCGATAATATTGCAGTTGCCAAGTATATCTCATCACTTTTAAATATAGGTGAAAAGATAGAAGATATTCATACCTTAAAAGGTGAATCTGTCGAAGAGTATATCTATCTCTCTAAAATATTGTCTCGTGCTATTACTGAGTCAATGCATCCAGATGCTTCTAAAGATGAAGTTGATAAAATAGTTGATGTCATTCTTAAAAAAGTTCAAAAAGGGCTTTATAATATGCCAATTCCAAAAGGCAGTGTTAAAAAGCATGAATCAGAGATAGTGGGACTTATTGAAAGTGCAGATGGTTTTGCTCAAGTTTTTCCTGAAGATAAATACTTTATAGTAGATGAGTTACAAAAAGCTGACCACATAGTGGGTATGACGGGCGATGGGGTGAATGATGCACCAGCACTTAAAAAAGCAGACTGTGGAATCGCTGTGAGTGGGGCAACCGATGCTGCTCGTGCTGCTGCTGACATAGTACTTGTGGCCCCTGGTTTAACCGTTATTATTGATGCCATCAAAGAGGCTCGGCAAATTTTTGAGAGAATGAAAAGTTATACTATTTTTCGTATAGCTGAGACTATTCGTGTTGTCATTTTTATGACTTTAGCCATTGTTATTTATGATTTTTATCCTATTACTGCGTTAATGATTATCATTTTGGCACTTTTAAATGACATTCCAATTATGGCCATAGCGTATGATAATACTAGGTTGCGTGAAGCACCTGTAAGATGGGATATGAAAGAGGTTTTTATTCTCTCTTCATGGTTGGGATTGGCTGGAGTGGTATCGTCTTTTACACTTTTTTGGATTTTAATTTCTTTGATGCATCTGCCACTTGATTTTGTGCAAAGTGCATTTTTTGCAAAACTGGTTATTGCCGGACATGGTACAATTTATAATACCCGTATAGATGACTGGTTCTGGAAACGTCCATGGCCATCTTGGACACTTTTTAATGCAACATTTTTTAGCCGTGTAGCAGGGACAATAATCGCAGTTTATGGTTTCGGATTGATGGAACCTATTGGTTGGGAATGGGGACTATCAATGTGGGCTTATGCTTTAGTGTGGTTTGTATTTAATGATTTTGTGAAAATGGGTGTGCTTAGATACTACAGAAAAAAATATAATGAAGATGTTATCTAAGGAGGATGCTATGAAACAAATAAATAAATTGAACCGAAGAAATGCTTTAAAAACTATGGCTATTGGTGGAGCATCTGTTTTAATGTTAGATAATGAACCACTAAACGCGGCTACAACAGTAGCGCTTCCAGCAAGCCATAAAAATGTAAAAATTGTTATTGTTGGTGGAGGAACTGGTGGGATGATGGCTGCTGCACGTTTGAGAAGATCAGCACCAAAAGCAGAAATAATCTTAATAGCTCCAAATAAAATACATCTCTATCAATCCGGACAAACATTTGTCGCAGCAAGTTTATATACTCAAGCTGATAATGAGCGTAAAACAAGTGAACTTTTGCCCGATAATGTAAAATGGCTGTGCGAGAGTGTTATCTCATTTGAACCCAAAGAGAATAGCATTCACACAGACACAACAGGAAAAGTAAGCTATGACTTTTTAGTGGTGGCTTTAGGTGTTGAGTATGATTATAGTCGTATTAAAGGACTTAATGCGACTATGATTGGACAAGATGGAATCGCAAGTGTCTATCTTAATGACACAATAAGAGGTAGAGCAAGTGGTGGAGACATCACAAAAGAGTGGTTTAAGCAAATACATACAAAAGCATTAACTGCTGATATAAAAGTAATATGCAGTGAACCAGATACTCAGGTAAAGGGGATGGGCACGAGTTTAGATATTCTGTTTTTAGGTAATGATATTTTAAAAGGAAATGGCTCTTTTACTAAAAATGATGTTCATAAAAAAGTAAAATTTACTTATGCAAAGGCAGATGAAACTCTCTTTGCTATGCAAGATTTTGATGACGTTATAAAAAAAGAGTTAGATAAAGCAAAAAATATTGATACTTTGCTAGGGTATAATTTAACAGAGATAGATACTCAAAATAAAATTGTTACATTGAGTACCAAAGAGAAAAAAGTACAAATGAAATATGATTTTATTCATATAACGCCAGCTATGCAAGCACCAAAAGTTTTAAGAGATTCGCCTTTGGCTATCAAAGAGGGGAAATATAAAGGATATTTAGCAGTAAATAAAAAAACCTTACAACATCTGGAGTATAAGAATGTTTTTGGGCTAGGTGATGTTCTAGGAATTCCTCTTGGTAAAACAGGTGGTTCTGTTCAAAAACAAGGGGTCATCATTCAAGATAATATTGCTTCAGAAATAGAGGGACAAAAGCTTCTTCGAGAATATGATGGCTATACAATTGCTCCAATAAAAACAAAATTTGGAGAAATTATACTTGCTGAATTTAATGAAGAACGAGTTTTTTCAAGATTTGGTTTGAGTCCATATAAACCTAGGTGGTTATGGTGGGAATTAGATTTACATCTAGTGAAAAATGCTTACTTCTCTTTAATGATGAGAGGAATGATGTAGATAAAAGGAAAATATAATAAACACCTAAAACCAAACCAGTAAAATTCTAGAATATCAAAATAAAGAAGAATCAGCTGGCTTGTTCAGAGACTTCAATTCAAATAAAACTTGTTTTTTAATTGTTCTATTGTTGAACAATCGTAAAAGTACTTCTAAACTAAAAGTACCAACAAAGGCGAGGACTATATAGAGTCCAAAGTTATCTATCTGACCCGAAGTATAGTAGATAGCAAAAATAGCAGCCACCACAGTACCACTAATGGCTAGAATAACTAAAAATAAGTTTGCACCCGTTTTTTTGATAACAAAGAGATGCCCAATATGAGTAAATCCCTGTATAAGTAAAATAGTGATAGCCGCGACAGCTGCAATCTCTGAGAGATTTAAAAAGAGAATCATGGGGATGATAAGGAGAGCGGAGATAAGCAAACCTTCACTGTTATGAAAAACATGCCTTTCGTAACTCACGGGTAAATCTCCATCTTTTGCTAGGGTATAGCCTATCTGGGTTACAGCATAAAGCGTGGCATTTATTGCAGATGCTGTCGCTATAAGTGCAGTCGCTACAATGATTTTAAAACCAATGAGTCCAAATTCTGGTTGCGCTGCTTCTGCAAGTGCGAAATCTTTGCTCTTTATAATCTCTGCAAGTGAAAGATTGCCAAACACAGCAACAGTCACACTAATGTATAAAACTGCCACGATTAAAATAGTATAAATCATCGCTTTTAACATCGTTTTTGAGGGGTTTTGCATATCTTCTACACTGTTTGTTATGACACTAAAGCCTTGATAAGCGAAAAAGGTCAAACCTAGAGAGTAAAGGATATTGATAGATTTTGGAGAGTCTGCAAGTGTAAAGTGTGAAGGATCGATATAGTAAATAGCAACTATACTAAAGATAAGCAATGCCGTAAGTTTGATGATGACTATAAAAGATTCTATCTTAGATATCAAGGTTGCACCAAAAAGATTTATAATCACAAAAATTCCGAGAATAGACACAGCAAAAATATTTGTATAAAGTTCAGTTATCCCTTGACTCATATAAGTGCTTACATAGGTTCCAAAGGCTTTGGCAACAGCGGCTAAACTGATGAGTTGTGCCAAGTAAAACAAAACACCAAGAGCACCTGAAAAGAAACCTTCACCATAGGACTGAACAAGGTACTCGATAATTCCACCACGACTAGGATAAGTTATAGCGAGTTTACTCAGGGAATAACCACAAAGAAGAGCGATAAATGCAGTGATAATAAATGAAACTATCACTAAGTTTCCAGCTATCGCTCCAGCCTGCCCTATCACGATAAATATACCAGCTCCAACCATAGATCCTATCCCTAAAAAGATAGCATTAAAAAGAGTAAAAGCTTTTTTATTTTTGTTCATTAAGACTCTATTCTTTTATTTTTAAGGTATTCAAAAATAGCAAGTTGTGCAAAATAAGGTGCAAATATATTAAACACTGGAATAAAGTTAAAAAGAGCCGCAAATGTACTGATTAACCAGATACTCACTCTATCCTCTTTTAAGTCACTCTTTTTAAAATCTTTTATCAGTATTGATGCAGCATCATAAGTAGCTGTATCTTTGATGAGCCATACCCATAAAACTATCTGAATGATAAAGTTCAGTATAGGGATAAAAAAGAGTGGAAACAGGACTAAAGAAGCAGCAAAATAAATGAGTGCATCTTTAAATGTATACTTGATAATACTTATTTCATTTTCATTTATAAGTGCATCATAAGGATATTCTTTATCGTTGAGTGCTTCTAAAAAGTATTTGCTTTGTAGACTTGAGACAAATACTATTGTCACAATAATGGCACTATAGACTAGATACAATGCAATAATATAAGCAATCCCTTTTTCTGTTGTTTGGTAAGGAAGTTGTGTCAAAAGAGTAGTAAATTTCGTATGAAGATACTCACCCTCAAAAAACCAAATTAATCCCCAAAAAACTGTACTAAAAAGAGCGATAAGAGTAGAAAAAAGTGCATACTTTTCTTTTTTAATTTTTGAAAAAATAAAACTACCACTAAAAGCAAAAATAATAGCAAATGTAACTAAAACAAGTGTTACCCAGAAAAAGCTCGAAAGTATCCATGCACCATTTGAACGAAGCATACTAAATGGCAATAAGTTAAGGAAATAATCACTAAAGTCAAATATAACATCCCAAAAAACTATAGCTATTACAATCCAAAAAATATTCACCATGATTCCACTTAAAAGTGGAATCCTCATCGTCTTAATATTCAGTATGTTTTTAAAAGCAAAGATTATTGCATCAAATAAATCAAACATTACAAATCTTTTTTTATTTCATTAAGGAATAATCCCCCAAATAGTAACGCGATACCATCAAAGAAAAGACTGATTCCTACAAAAAACCCTACAAGCCATATTGATGAAAATGGCCAATTAACGACAAATATAATCGCTAATGCAAATGAAGTTAAAGCATTAAAGAGCCAAACAAATTTATGTTTTTGTCCTTGAGATGAAAGAGCAATTCCAAAACTTGCGAAGGCATCCATAAAATAGTATATACTAAGTAGAAGTCCTAATGTTCCCGCACCTTGAATTGGGTAAAAAATCATATATAAAGCTACACCTATCAAAGCAAAACTCTTGAGCCATCCTGCCCAGTCATTAGGATTACTCGCCCATGTAAGTGATGCAGCACTGATACCGGCAAACAACATAAGGTAAGAAACAAAGATAACTGTACTTATAGTCATAAATGTAGGAAAAAGAATTCCAACTGTACCTAGTATAAGAAACAATGCTCCTCCAACTTTAGCATACTTTTTAAATTTATCAACTAAGACTTTATTTATATCCATTTGTAATGGTGTATATTTCCACATTTTTATTCCTTTAAAAGCTTTTCAAAAGATGCTGTTATCACTTCGGCTTGAACTAAATCCTCTAAAATATCTCAGAGTTAAGAGTCAATGTTGGGTCTTTTATTATACTGTAATGAAGCTCTAAAACCAAACCAGTAAAATTAGTTTTCTTAATTAAGTTGTATCTTTTAAAAACATTATCAAAGTAGTTGATATTTATCCCGAACGAGTTAACAGTTTGTTCAGAGGCATAGCCTCCTAATAGCATGTCACTCAGTCTTTGAGTTAAGCACCCATTAACTAAATCATCACTTGTTGTATAATCTATAGTTCCACAATCGTAGTTCAGTATTTTTTTAATTAAGTCATATATTAGGAGTATAATACATCTAGTGAGCTAAATTAATGGAGGATTAGGATGTCAAAAAATATTAAATGGTTTAGTGAAATTGGTATAGAAGATGTTGCTGAAGTAGGCGGTAAAAATGCTTCACTTGGTGAGATGTATCAGAACTTAACTGAAGAAGGTGTACTTGTTCCCAATGGTTTTGCTATAACCTCGAGTGCCTATGTTTATATGCTTGAATCAAATGCTGCGTGGAAAAAGCTTCATGAACTTTTAGATGATATTGATGTCAATAATATTGATGAACTCCAATCACGTGGAAAACAGTGTAGAGAGATTGTGTATAATTGTAACATTCCTGATGATTTAAAAGCAGAAATTTTAAAAGCTTATGAAGCATTGAAAAAGGAGTATGGTGATTCGCTTTCTTTGGCAGTTCGTTCCTCGGCAACGGCGGAAGATTCTCCGGAAGCCTCTTTTGCCGGTCAAAATGATACCCACTTAAATATTACAACAGCAGATGAACTTCTTGATGCGTATAAACGATGTCTAGCGTCAAATTTTACCGACCGCTCTATTCACTATAAAAATGATAATAATTTTGACTATCTCAAAGTATATCTTTCTGTTGTTGTTATGAAGATGGTTCGCAGTGACATCGGGGCGAGTGGTGTAATGTTTAGCCTCGATACAGAAACTGGTTTTGAAGATGTTGTTTTTATAAACGCAGCATTTGGGCTTGGTGAAAATGTCGTGCAAGGCACCATCAATCCAGATGCTTTTTACGTACATAAACCAACATACAACAAAGGTTTTAAAAATGTTTTGAAACGTTCTTTAGGTTCAAAAGAGAAAAAAATGATATTTGCAGATACCATTAATCTTGACAATATTGCTGTGGAATACACAAAAAATATTCCTAGTACACAAGAAGAACAAACACATTTTTGTATTACCGATGAAGAGGTCATGGTTCTAGCAGATTATGCTATTAAGGTAGAAAATCATTACTCTAAAAAGGTAGGGTTTACTAAACCTATGGATATGGAATGGGCAAAAGATGGTCTTGATGGGCAACTTTATATGGTTCAAGCCCGTCCTGAAACTGTTGAATCTCAAAAAAAAGGTAATATTTTAGAGATTTACCACTTAAAAGAAAAAGGTAAAATACTTGTCAAAGGTAGTGCTATTGGAACGAAAATAGGACAAGGAAAGGTTCATTATATTAAAGATGTTCGTGATCTCAATCAATTTAGGGCAGGAGAAGTTTTAGTAGCAGATACAACAAATCCTGATTGGGAACCTATTATGAAAATAGCAGCTGCCATTATTACAAATAAAGGTGGTCGAACTTGTCACGCAGCAATTTTAAGTCGCGAACTTGGAATTCCTGCTGTTGTTGGATGTGATAATGCTACTGAAGTTTTAAGCGATGCAGGTAATGTTACGGTAAGCTGTGCAGATGGAGAAGAGGGTCATATTTATGAGGACTTATTAAATTTTGAGATAGTAAAAACTAATTTAACTAACTTACCAAAAACAAAAACAAAAATTATGATGAATTTAGGAAATCCTGACTTAGCTTTTTCTCTTGCATCTTTACCTGTTGATGGAATAGGTTTAGCACGTATGGAATTTATCATAAATGAGTATATAAAAGCTCATCCAATGGCACTAATACATCCTGATAAAGTTGATAGCCAAACAAGAAAAAAACTTGAAGAGTTAAGCGAAGCATATAGTTCTATGGAAGACTTTTTTGTAAAAACGCTTAGCGAAGGTGTAGCCACTATTGCTTCAAGTGTGTATCCCAAAACTTGTGTTGTACGCATGAGTGATTTTAAATCAAATGAGTATGCAACACTGCTTGGCGGAAGCACTTTTGAGCTTAAAGAAGACAACCCTATGATAGGTTTTCGCGGTGCTTCAAGATATGCCCATCCAAACTATGAAGAAGGATTTGCACTAGAGTGTAAAGCTATGAAAAGAGTTCGTGATGAGATGGGCTTTAGTAATGTAATTTTAATGATACCATTTTGCAGACGAGTTGCCGAAGGACAATTGGTCATAGACACTATGGCTAAATATGGGCTCAAACAAGGTGAAAATGGACTTGAAATCTATGTAATGTGTGAAATTCCAAATAATATTATTCAAATAGACGCATTTAGTAAAATATTTGATGGTTTTAGCATAGGAAGTAATGATTTGACACAACTTACTCTTGGCGTTGACCGTGACAGTGAAGTCGTTGCGTTTGATTATGATGAGAGAGATGAAGGTGTTAAAACCATGATAAAAATGGCAGTTGAAGGGTGTAAACGCAATAATCGCCATAGTGGCATTTGTGGACAAGCTCCATCAGATTATCCTGAAATGGCAGAGTATCTTGTAGATTTAGATATAGATTCTATAAGTTTAAATCCTGATAGTGTTTTAAAAACAATTCAGAATATTGGAAGATTGGAAAAAAACTTGGGAGATAAAAAATGAGTGTGCCAAGCAAAGCTAAGGTAATCAAGCTGGACAATCCAGCCCAAGGAAAGGTTAGCCACCACTTTGGAACTAAACTACACAGGTTAGGAGGTAACAAATAGCTTGAAGCTGTAGTAAGG
>JAKITC010000016.1 GCA_021648285.1 Sulfurimonas sp.
GTACACCTTATGCTACTGCGTAAGCTGGTCGGTAATTTGTATTGTTTGCATTTAAGCAATTGTGAGCCGCGTAACGGAAATGCTCAGTCCGACATGCAGTTAGAAGCTACTTGATCCTGTCGAAGCCAAGTCGTCCCCATATTTGTAATTATAACAAATAATTCTAAATAATTTGTTAGTTGGCTGTTTTTTCTTTAGAAGAGGCATAAATTAATGAAGCGAACTACTGTTCGTGAGTTGATTTATAACGGTATATAAAGGGAAAAGAGACAATTCAGGTGGTGGCCAATCTCGGAATCGAACCAAGGACACACTGATTTTCAGTCAGTTGCTCTACCGACTGAGCTAATTGGCCATTATGATAAAAGTTTTTAAAAGGTGGTGGCCAATCTCGGAATCGAACCAAGGACACACTGATTTTCAGTCAGTTGCTCTACCGACTGAGCTAATTGGCCATCTTTTAAAGAGCGAAATTATAGCCACTGTGTACTGAATTTTAGCTTATCTTCTTGATGGCATCTTTAAACTCATCACCTCTTTGTGCATATGAGCTAAACTCATCTAGGCTAGCGGCTGCCGGAGAGAGTAGGGCTACTTCATTTTCTTTTAGATTTTTGTCTATTTTACTGATAGCGTCTGCTAAATTATTACATAGTTCAAAGGAGATTTTGTACTCTTTCGCAAGGCTAGAGAGTTTATCCTTATTAGAGCCAATATTGTAAATTTTAACATTGCAGTTCTTTAGATATTCAAACAGTTCACCTAAATCCACACCCTTATCATCACCACCTAAAATTAAATGTACATGTGACTCTTTATATCTATTTAGAGCAGCAATAGTGGCGTCGATATTTGTTGCTTTTGTATCGTTTACCCAGAGACGGTTCTTACTATCTCGAAGCTCTTCTTGTCTATGCGGGTCAAGTACAAAAGAGTTTATCTTTTCATAATCAACTCTATCAAAAAGTATCTTGTCAACTGCCATTGCTAAAAGAGCGTCTGCAAGAAATGCACCTTTGAACTTTACTTTGTTGGTATCAATCTCAAAGTAAGATGCTAAATCATTTACATCTTCGTAATGAATGACATGTGCAGATGTCTTTACGTCTTTGTAATCGCTTGGAACTATTGCAATCTCACCCTCTTTCATAGACTCAATAGGTTTTAGTTTAGCATTTACATACTCATCTATACTTCCATGCCAAGAGAGGTGGTCTGGGTTTATAGGCAGTAAAATATATATATTTGGAAGAGCCAAATTTGTGTAGTGCATAGTAAAAGAGCTGGTTTCTAGTATCCACATGTCAGCATCTGGATTTAAATCCGCTAAAGGAGTTCCAATGTTTCCACCAGCTTCAGAGCCTTTGTCTTGTAAAAGGTGTTGCATCATCTGTGTTGTAGTTGTTTTGCCATTTGTTCCGCTTACCCATATGCAAAGCGGAGAATTTTCAGCAAAACAGTCATACTCGCTCATAAGATTTTTTGCTTGGAATATAAGAGGATTTGATGGCGGTATCCCAGGTGAGGGAATCTCTAAATCAGAGTGTTTTGGATTAAATTCAGATGACGGTCTAACTCTGAATCCATTCTCATCCGTAAAAGGTTTTACCGCCTTATCATCATAAAATACGGCATTAGGGTATAGCTTAGTTAATGATTTTGTAGTTTTGCCATAACCAAAAAGAGAGACTCTTGGCATCAACGGATCTTTAGAGAGATTAGTGCAATAATATTAGATAAAACAGCAACTATCCAAAATCTAACAATAATCTTGTTTTCTGCCCACTTTTTCATCTCAAAGTGATGATGAATCGGTGCCATTAAAAAGACTCTTTTTTTTCTAAGCTTATAACTTCCTACCTGAAGAATCACAGACAGTGTCTCTATAACAAAGATAGAACCAATCAAGATAAGTAGTATTTCACTTTTAGAAATGATTGCAAGATAGCCTAAAAAAGCCCCAATAGTGAGTGAGCCGCTATCACCCATAAAAACTTCAGCAGGGTGGCAGTTATACCATAAGAAGCCAGTCAGTGCTCCAATCAAAGCACTGGATACTATAGCTACTTCTCCTACATTGATATTTGGCATAAGTAGGTAAGAACTTATTGTTGCATGACCTGTAATATAAATGATAATACTAAATGATGTAAGAGCTACTATGGATGGAACAGTTGCAAGTCCATCCAGACCATCAGTCAGATTTACGGCATTTGAAGTCGCAATCATGACAATAATCCATAAAACAATAGCGTAGATACCCATGTCAGAAATGGGATTTTTAACAAATGGCACATAAAGATCAGTGTTGAAATCTGCAAAAAAGTATAGAAAAGATGCAACTATAAGGGCAGAAATGATTTGAAGTAGAAGCTTTGTTCTTGCTTTAAGACCAGCCAAGTTTTCATTTTTTCTAATCTTTGCATAATCGTCTTGAAAGCCGATTATTGCAAATATTCCAAGTGTGAGTATTGAGCCAAGAGCGTAAATATTTGTAAATTTAATGCTGATCAGTGACGCCAATATAGTAGCACCAATAAAAACAATTCCACCCATAGTCGGTGTTTTGGCTTTTGCTTTATGGCTCTCAGGTGCCCACTCGTTGATTGGCTGAACACTTGAAGTTCTTTGTGCCCATCTTATAAAGCGTGGCATTAAAAATAGTGTGAAAAAAAGAGCTAAAAAGAATGATATTCCGGCTCTGATTGTAATATATCCAAGTATGTTGATGCCTAGTATTTCTGATAGCCAGTATAACAAAGTGATAATTCCTTATAAAATAAAAATGACATTATAGTATAATTGCATAAAACTTTAGTTATTAAGGGGAAAAATTGGCAAAAAAAGCTGTTTTAATAATAACAGATGGCATTGGATATAGTTGTAAAACTGAGTATAACGCATTTTATAATGCCCAAAAACCAACATACGACAAACTCTTTAGTGATACTCCTCACTCTTTAATAGATACATTTGGACTTAGTGTTGGACTCCCAAAGGGACAGATGGGTAACTCTGAAGTTGGGCACATGAGCATAGGAAGCGGAAGGGTTTTGTATCAGGATTTAGTAAAAATATCTTTAGCACTTTCTGAAAATACTTTAGAAAAAAACACAGTATTGCAAAATCTTTTTAATACTACAAAGAGATTACACCTTATAGGGCTTATGAGTGATGGAGGTGTTCACTCTCATATAGATCATTTTATGGGTATTGCTGATATTGCGGCTAAAGAGGGTATAGAGGTTTTTTTACATCTTATTACTGATGGCAGAGATGTCTCTCCAACTTCTGCACAAAACTACTTAAAAAAGGTCAAAGAACATCTAAATGAAAATGTTAAGATAGCTACTATAAGTGGTCGTTTTTACACAATGGATAGAGATAATCGCTGGGAAAGAGTCCAAAGAGGTTATGATGCTATAGTAAATGCAACACCAAAAACTAATTTTGATCCAGCCAGCTATATTGGCTCATCGTATGCTTTAGGTGACACCGATGAGTTCGTTGCACCTACTGCTTTTGAAGGTTATGACGGTTTTGAAGATGGAGACAGTGTTCTTACTATTAACTTTAGAAGCGACAGAATGAGAGAGATAGTTTCGGCTATAGGCGATAAGAGTTTCAGCGGATTTAATAAGCGACATGTGGAAGTGGATTTAGTAACAATAACAGAGTATGATAAGAGCTTTTCTTTTCCTGTGCTATTTAGAAAAGATGTGCCGAAAAATACACTGGCAGAAGTTATTTCAAGAAATGGGCTAAGACAGCTTCACACGGCAGAAACTGAGAAGTATGCACATGTTACTTTTTTCTTAAATGGCGGGATTGATGAGCCTTATGAGAATGAGACAAGAGTATTGATACCATCTCCGGATGTAAAGACTTATGATGAGAAACCTGAGATGAGTGCTAACGAAGTTGGAAATGTTGTCTTAAAAGCTATGGATGAAAAGTATGACTTTGTAGTTGTAAACTTCGCTAATGGCGATATGGTAGGACATACCGGTAATTTTGAAGCAGCAAAAATTGCTGTCACAACAGTAGATACTCAGCTTGGTAAGATTATGAAAAAAGCTAAAGAGCAAGGGTATGCAGTTGTTATCACTTCTGACCATGGAAACTGTGAAGAGATGAGAGATGATGATGGCAATGTTTTAACAAATCATACGGTTGGTAAAGTATGGTGTTTTGTTGAAGCAGATGGAGTTACTAAGGTTGAAACCGGAGGATTAAATAATATTGCCCCGACAGTTTTAAAATTAATGAATATAGAGGTCCCTCAAGAGATGGATCACGCACTTATATAGTAAATAAAAAGGAAAGTAATTTATATGAAATTTAGTGGTAAAAATGTTTTAGTAACAGGTTCAAGTCGTGGTATTGGTGCAGAGATAGCAAAAACTTTAGCAGGATATGGTCTTAAAGTATGGGTAAATTATAGAAGCGGAGCTGCTGAAGCAGACGCTGTTAAAGATGCAATAGAAGCAGCCGGCGGCAGTGCTGCAGTTATTGGTTTTGATGTTAGTGATGATGCTGCATTTATAGAGGCAATAAAAACTATTATGGATAGTGACGGTGAGTTATCATACCTTGTTAACAATGCAGGTATTACAAATGATAAATTAGCTCTTCGTATGAAAACTAACGAATTTATGAATGTTATCAATGCAAACCTTACTTCATGTTTTATTGGTTGTCGTGAATCCATGAAAGTTATGAGAAAGAAAAGATTTGGTTCAGTTGTAAATATCTCTTCAATTGTTGGCGAGACTGGTAATGGCGGACAAACAAGCTATGCAGCTTCTAAGGGCGGAGTAATCGCTATGACTAAGAGTTTTGCACTTGAAGCTGCAACAAGCGGAATTCGTTATAACAGTGTGACTCCAGGTTTCATCGCTACGGAAATGACAGAGGTGTTAAGTGATGAGGTAAAAGAGAGTTTCACTTCAAAAATTCCGATGAACCGCTTTGGAAGTGCTGGTGAAGTTGCAGAGGCAACAGCTTTTTTACTTTCAGATAATTCAAGTTATATAACTGGTGAAACATTAAAAGTTAACGGTGGAATGAATATGGCATAAGAGATTTTTCTCTTATTTAACACAGCATTTTAAAATAATTAAGTTAATTATGCTATAATTTCGTGAATTTAAACATAAAACATAGGAGCTAGAATGGCACTTTTAGACGATATTAAAGAAGTAGTTGTAGAACAGTTGAGCGTTAACGCTGATGAAGTTAAAGAGGACGCGAAGTTTGTTGAGGATTTAGGTGCTGATAGCCTTGATGTAGTTGAATTAGTTATGGCTCTTGAAGAAAAATTTGATATTGAAATTCCTGATGATGAAGCAGAGAAAATTCAAACTGTTGCTGATGTAGTTAACTACATCGAAAGCAAGTAGTAAGCTTAAAATTCTACTGAGAATTTCTCAGTAGTAAATATTTTTTAGTTATCAGAGTAGTTGCTGATTTTTAAAAAGTATTTTATATTTTCACGGAGATTTTTGAATGAGAAGAGTTGTAGTTACTGGGTTAGGCATGATAAATGCAGTTGGAAACGATAAAGAAAGTTCTTTTAAAGCTATATGTGATGGTGAGTGTGGAATAGATACAATAACTCTTTTTGATCCTGAAAACTATTCGGTTAAAATTGCAGGTCAAGTTAAAGATTTTGACCCATCAACAGTTATGGCTCCAAAAGAAGTTAAAAAAGCTGATAGATTTATTCATCTTGGTCTAAAAGCAGCTCAAGAAGCGATGCTTGATGCTAATTTACCTGAAGACACAGATATGGAAAGAATGGGTATCAGTGCCGGCTCTGGAATAGGTGGACTTCCGTCTATAGAGAAAAACTCTATAATCATAGAAACTCGCGGACCTCGTAGAATATCTCCATTTTTTATCCCGGGAGCATTGGTAAATATGCTTGGTGGTTTTGTATCTATTGAGCACGGAACAAAAGGTCCAAATCTTTCAAGTGTTACAGCTTGTGCAGCAGGAACTCATGCTATCAGCGAAGCATTTAAGACTATTGTTTGTGGTGGAGCTGACAAAATGCTGGTAGTTTCAGCGGAATGTGCCATAACTGGTGCAGGTGTTGGCGGTTTTGCTGCCATGAAAGCACTATCAACTAATAATGAAAATCCTAAGGGTGCTTCTCGTCCTTTTGATGCAGATCGTGATGGCTTTGTAATGGGAGAGGGCGGTGCAGCTCTTATTTTAGAAATTTATGAAGATGCAGTTGCTCGTGGTGCAAATATTTACGGTGAGATTATAGGTTTTGGTGAGAGCGGAGATGCAAATCATATCACTACACCAAGTCTTGACGGTCCGGCTCGTGCAATGAAAGCTGCATATAAAATGGCAGGCGAGCCTAAGCTTGACTATGTAAATGCGCATGGTACAAGTACCCCTATCAATGATAAAAACGAAACAGCAGCAGTAAGAGAATTACTTGGCGATAAAGAAAACTGTCCTCCAATGAGTTCTATCAAAGGTCAAATTGGTCACTGTCTTGGTGCTGCCGGCGGTATTGAAGCAGTTACATGTCTAATGGCTATGCGTGATGGTATTATCCCTCCGACAATCAATTATGAAACACCTGATGAAAACTGTGATTTAGACTATGTAACAACTGGATCAAGAAAAGCTGAACTAAATATTGTAATGAGTAACTCATTTGGCTTTGGTGGAACAAACGGTGTTCTAATCTTTAAGAAAATCTAAGTATAAGGATTCAATTTGGCTACATATTTAGACTTTGAGCATAAGATTAGATTTATTCAAGAGGATATTATCTCTGCGCAAGTTCGTCATGACGAAGGTGCAGTTGAGAGTCTTCAAAAAGATTTAGATAAGGCTGTTGTAAAAATATTCAATAATTTATCTCCATTTCAAAAACTTCAGCTTGCACGTCACTTAGATAGACCATATGCACTTGATTATATAAATCTAATAATGAGAGATAAGTATGAGATTCATGGAGACAGACACTTCCGTGATGATCCTGCAATTCTGTGTTACCTAGGCTATATAGGCGATGAAAAAGTTATGGTTATTGGTGAACAAAAGGGACGTGGAACTAAAAATAAAATAAAGAGAAATTTTGGTATGCCTCATCCTGAAGGGTACAGAAAAGCTCTTCGTGCAGCAAAAATGGCCGAAAAATTTAATATTCCTGTTCTAATGCTTATTGACACTCCGGGTGCATATCCTGGTATTGGTGCTGAAGAGAGAAACCAAAGTGAGGCAATCGCAAGAAACCTACTTGAGTTAGCTGAACTTAATACTCAAACAGTTTCCATAGTTATTGGTGAAGGTGGAAGTGGTGGTGCTCTTGCAATTGGTGTTGCCGATAAGTTTGCTATGATGAGATACTCTGTGTTTAGTGTTATTTCACCTGAGGGTTGTTCTGCGATTTTATGGAATGATCCTGCAAAAGCTGAAGCTGCTACAAATGCTATGAAAATTACAAGCGGAGATTTAAAAGAGTTAGATCTAATCGATGATATAATTGATGAACCTTTAATAGGCGCTCACAGAGAAAGAGATGCAGCAGCAGCAGCTATAGCCGATTATTTTTTAAGTGAATTATCTAAACTTCGTGATATGTCAGATAAAGAGAGAATGGATGCTAGGTATAAAAAATTGACTAGCGCCGGAGCTTTTGCAGAGTAAAAATTAAAAGAGTAACGCATTTTCTGCGTTGTTTACTTCGTCACATACTATAGTATGCTTCCTTAGCGGCGCCAGCGAAATAAAAGGGACTTGTTCCTTTTATTTACTAATAAGTAGAGGGTCAAACTTAGGTCTTTTTAGTCTTTTTCCCTCTTTTGAAAATTTTATCAAGTCTTCTACATTATTTATATTTTCATTTATATTTTCAAGTGATAGTTTGATGAGTCCATAAGTTGTCATAACATCGCTCATAGCTCTATGATGATTTGCATTAGGATTTAATCTAAATGTATCATTTAAATAAGAGAGGGCATATCTGTATGATTCTACTGTTCTTTCAGCAAGTGCAAGGGAACATAAACTTCTATTTAAAAGAGGCTCTAGACCAATTTTCTGCATTGATTGTGAGATGAATTTATAATCAAATTTTACATCATGTGCAATAAATACGGCATCTCCTAAAAAAAGTTTAAATTTATACAAAACATCTTTTAGTGGAGAAGCATCCAAGGTGTCTTTTGCACTTATCCCTGTTATAGCTGTTATGTGTTTATTGATTTCTGCGCACTTTACAAGAGACTCATAACTATCGATAATCTTGCCATTTTTGATTTTAAGACCTGCTATTTCTATAATTTGGTGTTTATCTATTTTAGAACCGTTAGTCTCAATATCTACAATACAGAACTCTGCTTCATTCATAGGAATAAATTTTGTTGAGAAGTAATAATACCCCTTACTTTTTATTATATCGAGACCTTGCGATCTCCATAGCTCAAGTGAGAAGTCTATACTATCATCAATTTGAGATTTGAGATTTTCAAGTGGCAAGCCTTTTGTTGCTAATCTTGAGACACTTTTTGCATCAAGGGGAAAATAATTACTTAGCATAATTTAGGAATTCGCATTTTTTATAAATTCTTTAACTTTTTCTGCATTCTTAATACCGTGAGATATCTCAACACCACTGCTTACATCAACACCAAAAAAACCATACTCTTTTAGTGACGCAACGTTTTGAGGATCTAAACCGCCAGCTAATATTATTTTAGAGCAATCAATATCTTTAAACCACTCTATATTAAGTCTTTTACCAGTTCCGCCATAAGCTTCGCAGTAGGCATCAACTAGTCGATACTCGTTACTAAACATTAAAATATCTTTAGCCTCTTTAGCTCTAACTACTTTTATATATGGAACGAAGAGTTGTTCATAAAGTCCATCTGAAGCTTTAAAGTGAAGCTGTGCAAGTGTACATCCAGACTCTTGAATATATGAGTTTATTATCTGTGCATCAACATTAACAAAAAGTCCGACTTTTTCTATAAATGGAGGAAGTTTTGTTATTATCTCTTTAGCGTCACTTGGTGAAATATATCTAGGAGATTTCTCATAAAATACAAAACCAAGTGCATCAGCACCAGCTTTTATCGCCACCATTGCATCTTCATAAGATGTTATTCCGCAAATCTTACAACGCACCATTTATCCGTCCGATAAAGGAAGTAATTCCTTTGTCTTCGCTTGGACCGCTGTGGTCACTAAAGCTTTATGCTTTGCATAAGAAGTCATATTTGTAGACTTTTTATAGCTTCTTCTTTTGAAGCATGGTTAAAGATATAGCTTCCGGCAACAACAACATCAACACCAACATCTTTTAACGATTGAATATTTTTGTCACTTATACCGCCATCAACTTCGATTAGACACTTTGGATTGATTTTATCTCTCAATTCACTTAATCTTGCTGCTTTGGGAATAACAGTATCAATAAAACTCTGTCCGCCAAATCCAGGATTTACACTCATTAGAAGAACCATATTTAAATCCTGAAGTAGATATTCTATTGATTCAAGCGGAGTGTGTGGATTTAGGACTATTGCAGGTTTAATCCCTAATGAGCGAATTTTTTGGATAAGTCTATGAGGATGTTTCTCCTCTTCTATATGAAAGGAGATGTACTCTGGCTTTAGAGGTGCAAAAAGTTCAACAAAAAAAGTATTGTTTTGAACCATTAAGTGAATATCTAAAGGTTTTGTAGCACACTTGGCAATGGCAGAAACAACAACAGGTCCAATGGTAAGGTTTGGAACAAAATGTCCATCCATAACATCTATATGTACCAAATCACAGCCGGCTGCGCAGATTGCTTCAACATCTCTCTGTAAGTTGCCAAAATCAGCAGACAGAACACTAGGAGCTACTTTAATCATTATAAACCTTTATTTTTTTGGATTATAGCTAAAATTTTATTTAGCACGGCTTACTGTGCGTGGGCATATCGGGGAGAAAAACATAGTGTTAACGCAGATAAAGGGGCTTTGCTCCTTTATCGTATTTAATGGTGACTCTTTATCTTGTTAAGAAAAATAGAAATTTATTGCCATCAAAAGATAAATCTACCTGTACACCTTTTCTATTGCTAATTACTGCGAGTAGATCATCAATATTTTGATATGTTCTAGGCAGCGTTATATCTACTCTGATGTCATCATTAGAAAGAAGAGTTTTTATATTACCTCCAACTATATTAACAAGCTCTGCCAATGTGTCAAGGATTAGTTCTAAGTCATCCGTGCTCTCACCAATAAGAAGTTCACAAGCTTTTTGAGCAATTTTAGTAGGAAAAACTAAAATAACCATACCGTCAATATCTCCATAATAACCGATGGAGCTAGCAATTTTGTCTGTCTTGTCATCAATGACTAGATTGTGAATTTCTGCAGACTCTTTAATTGCTTTGGCATTTGTCATCATCTCTATGGTTACAACGGCCGCATCAATAAACCTAGGAAGTTCTAGCACATTTTTTTTGTTTAAAACTCTTTTGTTTTGTATGTTTGCAGCACTACTGGCACCAAGCTCTTTTAATAATTCTTTATTTTGAAGAATATCATCGAGTTCATTGTAAAAAAGTATTCCAGCATCCTCAAGAGTCTCTCTAAACTCTTTTTGAGTTTTTTCAAATGACATTCCGGCAAAACAAATTGTTGCATTATATTCGGCTCCTGCACTTGATAGTTTTGAGAAAAAATTCAGAGCATGAACATTCATACTTTTCACTTTATATGCATCAAATATAAAAAGTCTAAAACCAACATTGAGTGAATTATTGTGGTACTCAATATTGAATTTATTACCAATCTCTACATCTAAATAACCTGAGACAGTATATACGATAGCATTACCTGTTACACGAGTTGCTATATTTTGTCCCATTTGTCCTAAATAGGTGGAGTATATGACATAATCATAGCTGCTTTTTTTAGCTTTTTTTGCAAGAAAATCTGCCTCATTTTGGGCAATTATTGGATTATGTCCATTATCATGCAACTCAATTGCCATGGCAGAGCGTTGAGAATTGTCACTACTATAAATAAGGATATTTTTATTTTGATTTTTAAAGCTTGATGAAAACAGGTAAGCTATCTCTACAGTCTTAAAAAGTGAAAAATATATCTCATTCTTGTAAAAATTCTTTATAGCTTTATATTTGTTATCATCGTAATCACAGAATCCAACTACAGCCTTATTTTTTTTACGAATTTTTGAAAAAAGTTTTATAAAGGTGTCTAAACCATTACGATTAAAAAAAATAACTTTTTTCAGTGAGACTAAAATTAAATCTGCTTTTAAATTTATTGCAGCTTCCACATCGTCAAGTTCTAAAAAAGAGCTTGTATTATTTCCATCCAAGAAACCTTGTGGTGTGAAAACTGCTACCCCATTTTTAATGACGGCTTTCATTCAATCCCCATAAGTGATGAAAATTCATCATAAATGTCACCAACATAATCAACTTGAAAATCTATAAAATCATTGAGTCCGGCTTTTATAAAGAGTGGCTGAGAAAGTTCATAAAATAGTAGAAGATGCATCCATTTTCCCAGCTTATTAATATTCTCATCATCTGATGGTTTAATTCCAGAAGAAGCCTGTATAATCTGAGAAACTATGGTGCTCATTCCCCATTTATTTGCGATTTGCTCACAAATATCAAAAAGACCAATTCCACAAAGTCTGGTAAGAATAGTGTTATAGTCGAGAGCTTTTGTGCTTCGTAAAAGAGTTACTTCATCTATCTTTTCTTTGAATAGGGCCTCTGAAACTATTATACTTGATGGCAGTAAAGTTATAGCTCCATGTATATCTTTATTGTCAATTTCCAGATGTGACAATACCGTATCCCATTTTTTTGATAGTTGAGCTTGCAGTTCATAAAATAGTTTAGAGTTTAGCTTAAATAAAAGCCATTCGTTAGGGTTTAAAAGAGTGACCATATAGTTATAAACAGTCTGTTGTGATTGTGAAACACCAAGTATCCCAAATATCTGAGAGATATTACTAACCTCATTTTTAAAACCATAAATGGGCTTATTTACAATGTTTTTTAGATATGCTTTAAGCGCTAAATCATTTTCCGCTGTTTTTGCGGCTTTTGTTAACTCCCCTATACTCAGCAAAGCAAGAGTCTCTTGCAATATCTTCGGTGTTGGAGGTATCTTCTCTATAAAGCTAGCTATTTTATTTTTTGTTATCATAACCACTACATTCATTTTATTTTGTTTGATATATTCTATCTGTATAATAATAAAAGAACTATAAAAGTTTAAAAAAACCTATATTATCATTGCTTAAGCAGAAGTTTTGTTTGGGCTTGATATAATTCGCAACTTTAAAACCTAATATAAGGAATCTGATATGGCAAGAAGATGTGCTATAAGTGGCAAAGGCCCAATGAGTGGAAACAATGTTTCTCACGCTAAAAATAGAACAAAACGTCGTTTTTTATTAAATCTTAGAACAGTACGTATTACTCTAGATGATGGTACTACAAAAAAAATTAAAATCTCTGCAAGAGAGTTACGCACACTTAAGAAAAATTCTTAAGAATAACAGGAAATAAGCTTGAATCTCTTAGAGAGAATTCGAAAGTTTCTACACTGGGAGGCATCTCCCAAACCTGATGTAAAACTTCTTCCAGAAGTTTACCCACACCTAAAGGTGTTCCGCCTACCTCTAATTTTAACGGTTCTTACTATGATGATCGGTACCATAGGCTTTGTTGTAATCGACGATTTTAGTTTAATGGATGCTATCTATCAAACAGGAATCACATTTACTACAGTTGGCTTTGGAGAGATTGCACCTGTCTCAGATGCTGGCAGAATTTTTACTATCACTCTTATAATATCTGGATTTGCAATATTTACAAGTGCTATTAGTATTTTAGTTTCAGAGTTAAACAGAGGAAATATAATTGCCATTTTAAAGGAGCGAAGAATGTTATATGACATAGCAAGACTCAAAAAACATTTTGTTGTTTGTTATCATAATGATTACACTCTAGAAGTTACGAAACAGTTGAAACAAAATCATATTCCCTTTGTTGTCATTGATCCAAGGGAAGAGATATATAAATGGGCCGAAGAGTATAACTATCCAACATACTTAAAAGCAGAGCCACATGCAGAACTTACAATGCTTAAAGCTCATCTTGCTTCTGCAAAAGGTCTGATAACTCTTTCTGCTTCTATGAGTGATAATATTGCTCTAATTGCTTCAGTTAGACTTTTTGAAAAAGAGCATTTTTTGCCTAGACCATATTATGTAATTTCATCTGCTGAGAGTGTAACTGATATTGAAAAACTTAAAAAATTAGGAGCTGACACAGTTGTTTCTCCTACAAAACTTACAGCACAAAGAGTTAGTGCAATGGCCTCTCGTCCAGAAATGGAAAATCTTCTTGAAGAGTTTTTATATAAGAGTGACAATCCTCTTGATATGGAAGAGATTGTGGTTCCAAAGTATAGTTGGGCAGTTCTTAAAAAATTAAAAGAGACACATTTTCGTCAAATAACAAATACTTCAGTTATTGGTATTACAAAAAAAGATGGTAAGTTTTTATCAATGCCAAAAGGCGATGTACTGATTACAAGTGAGTGCAGATTATTGATTATTGGAAATTTAAGAGATATAAATGTAACAAAAGAACTACTCAGAAAAAGAGACAAGCCTAAGGAACTAAAATTTGTATAATATAATTTATTCACAAGGTGGAATTTGTTTAAGTGATGGTTTTTTTGCGGACGGAATTAATGCTGGGCTGAAGCCTGCTGATGCAAAAGATATGGCATTTATATATAGCGATAGTGAGTGTGAAGTAGCTTCAGTTTTTACTACAAATAAAATGACAGCAGCCCATATAAAACATTTTCGTCAAATGGGTGATTTTAAAACAAACTTTATACTTATAAACTCTAAAAATGCAAATGCGATGACAGGTAAAGCCGGTATTGAAGATATAAATGAAATATTATCTACATGTAAGAGTGTAAAGAACCCAATAATGAGCTCAACAGGCGTTATCGGTGAAAGATTGCCAAAAGAGAAAATTATTAATGGCATTAAGTTGTTTGATTATTCTAAAAGAGATTCAAGTTCTGCAGCAAAAGCAATAATGACAACAGATACCTTTTCAAAAGAGTGTGCTTTTAAAGTTAAGCTGGATGATGGCAGCAGTTTTAATATTGGAGCAATTGCAAAAGGTGCTGGTATGATAAACCCTGCAATGGCTACAATGCTTTGTTTTATTACAACAGATGCAGATGTATCAAAATCTGATATGCAAGAGGCTTTAGATGAAGCGACAAAGACAACATTTAATGCTATAAGCGTTGATGGTGATACTTCAACAAATGATACAGTTCTACTTTTAGCAAATAAAAAAAGTGGAGCTTATGAAAAAGAAGCTTTCGCAGAGGCTCTTCGTAAAGTTATGCACTTTTTAGCCCTAGAGATGGTTAGAGATGGGGAAGGTGCTACAAAACTGGTTACTTACAATGTAACAGGTGCAAAAGATGATGCAGAAGCTGAGATAGCCGCAAAAGCACTTTCAGATTCTCTTCTCGTAAAAACTGCACTCTTTGGTGAAGATCCAAACTGGGGAAGAATCGCCTCAACTATTGGAGCAAGCGGAGTAGAGTCAAATGAAGAGAGTTTAAAAATCTCTTTTGACAGTCATTGTGTTTATGACAAAGGTAATCTTTATTTCGATGAAGAGATGGAAAAAAAATGTGCAATAGTTATGCAGCATAAAAAGTTCACTATCTCATGTGATTTAGGTATTGACAATGGAAGTTTTAAAGCATACGGATGTGATTTAGGTCATGAGTATGTTAAGATTAATGCGGATTATAGGACATAATCTCTCTTTTAACTCAATTTTGGCAGATGCCACTCTCTTTTATAAGCTATAAGTCTTAGTGCTATACTAAATAGTGCTATAGATATTATAGTAAATTCATTCATAATACCAAGTAGTTGAATTGATCCTAGAAGTAGGGCAACTATAACCGCAATAGAACCGTAAAAATCACTTATTAAAACAGTTGGAACCTTATTTATCATAATATCTCTAGTAACTCCGCCACCTACTGCTGTAATGAAGCTGAGAATCACTATACCAAAAAAATTGTACTCAGCATGGATAGCTAAAATAGCCCCTGTTATACTAAAGGCTACTAGTCCGATGGTATCACTAACTACGAATATCCATTTTTTTTCAATTGAAGTATTGTTATACAGTTTTAACATGTAAGCAATAGAAATAGTTGAGAGTAGTGTAACTGCCGGATAAAGTGAAGTGAATGCAAATGGTGCTGAACTTAAAATTGCATCTCGTATTATTCCTCCACCAAGAGCTGTCAGCGCAGATGCTATTAAAATACCTAAGATGTCCAAGTCATTTTTAATAGCTATTAAAAAGCCACTTATACTAAAAGCTATGATTCCAATTATATCGGCAAATATAAAGTAATCAGGCATAAAACAGTTACTCTTGGTAGTGGGATTTAAACTCTACATACCTTGATGCAGAAGCATATAACTCTTTTACTTCATTATCAGTTAGCTCTCTTACAGCCTTTGCTGGACTTCCCATAATAAGTGAACGTGGTGGAAACTTTTTATTTTTAGTTACAAGTGAACCAGCACCGACAATCGATTCTTTTCCTATAACAGCCCCATCTAAGATAGTTGAGCTCATCCCAATAAGGCAAGCATCTTCAATTGTGCAACCGTGAAGCATAACCTTGTGTCCAACTGTTACATCATCACCGATTATAGTTGGATTTCCATCACTCATATCATCTTTTTTATGATGGGTTACATGTATCATAGTGCCATCTTGAATACTGGTGCGTGAGCCGATAGTTATAAAGTGAACATCTGCTCTTATAACTACTTGAAACCATACCGAAGAATCTTCACCTATTTTGCAACGGCCAATTAGATCAGCAGACGGAGCTATCCAAGTCCTGTTGCCTATCTCCGGTGAGTAATCTTTAAAATTCATAATCATAATTAATTCTCTATAAAAAGATGAGAAGCTAGTTGTTCAATAGAACTCGCTGTCTCTTTTTTTGTAGCTTTAGAGATTCTATTTACATAATCTTCTAAAAGTTTATGATTGTTTATACTCTTTTCCCCATCTTTTTTTATTTTAACGTACGAACCGTCACTTTGAAGTTCATGCGCTAATGCGTTGTCAGAACATTGAAGTTTTAGTATCTGAATAATTTTTTCTTTAGATTTTTCATCTTTTATAGCAGTTAAAAGCTCTATTCTTCTAACTAAGTTTCTTGGCATCCAGTCAGCAGAAGAGATGTAAACTTGAGCATCGTCATTTTTAAAATAGAATGTTCTTGGATGTTCAAGATATTTTCCAAGTATAGAAATTACTCTAATATTTTCACTAACACCTTCTATCCCTGTCTTTAGGCAACATATTCCACGAACTATAAGGTCAATTTTTACACCAGCCTGAGAGGCTTTATATAGGGCACGGATAACATCCTCATCAACAAGTGAGTTCATTTTTGCGATTATTTGACCATCCTTGCCTTTTCTAGTCTCGTTTTGGATAAGAGAGAGTATTTTAGGTTTAATTTGTGATGGTGACATGTATAGTTCATCAAGTTTACCTTTTTTACTAAAACCAGTTAAAAAATGAAAAAATCTAGTCATATCATTTGTAATTTCGTCTTTAGAAGTCATATAACTCATGTCCGTGTAGATTTTTGCAGTAGCAGGATTATAGTTTCCAGTACCTAAATGGGCATACTGTTTTAGTTTTCCATTTTTTCGCCTGGTTACCAAAGTAGCTTTCGCGTGAACTTTAAAACCTCTGATGCCATATATTACATGTGCTCCGGCTTTTTCAAGTGCTTTTGCCCAGATAAGGTTATTTTCTTCATCAAATCTTGCTTTTAACTCAACCATGACAGTTACTTGTTTACCAGATTCACTGGCAGCCATCAGTGCCTGAACTATTGGGGAGTTGGTTCCAGAGCGATAAAGCGTCATTTTAATTGAAACAACATCAGGATCTTTTGATGCACTCTGTATAAATTTCACAACAGGCTCAAAACTCTCATATGGATGGTAAAGTAGAATATCTTGCTTCTCTAATGTAAGAAAAATATTATCACCAGTATCTAATGGTGGTAATATTTTTGGTTTAAATGGTGCTGCTAAAAGATGAGCAAAATTTTTGTTTGACACTATTTGCCAAAGACTTGATAAGTTTAAAAATGTATGGAACTTATAAATGTCATCTTTATAGACATTTGTATGACGATTAAAAAAGTTAGTAATCTCTTCATCGCCATCACTTCCAACTTCTAGTCTTACCATTGCACCCTTACGGCGAAGTTTAAGACCTTCCTCTAGAATCTCCATAAAGTCATCGGCCTCTTCTTCTTCTATTTCTATATCTGCATTTCTAGTTACTCTAAAAGATGCATATTTAAGAAGCGTATAACCAGGAAACAGATCTTCTACATGTTGTGCTACAAGAGATTCTATTGGAACATATGTGCCATTTTCAAGTTCAATAAATCTTTGTAAAACTCTAGGAACACGAATAAATCCAAATCTCTCTATAGAAACATTGCTATCATCACTTAATTTTACAATAAGTCCAAAACTAAGATTGTTTAAGTGAGGAAATGGGTGAGTAGCATCAACAGCAATAGGAATAATTACCGGATATATATTCTCATTAAAGTATCTGTTTAAGTAGTTCTTTTCATGTTGATTTACTTCATCATATGACTTGATACTTACACCTTCATCTTCAAGTTTTTTTAATATACCACCCATGCAGTGCTCAATTACTTGTTGCTCTTGATGTAGATATTTTCTTATTTCACGAAGTTGCTGAAGTGGTGTCAGTTTATCTGCACTAGAGACGATGATACCGGCTGCAAAAAGTTTTTTAAGCCCAGCTACTCTAATCATATAAAATTCATCTAAGTTAGTACCGTAAATAGCTAGGAATTTCAAACGTTCTAAAAGAGGAAGTGATTCATCTTGAGCTTGTTTTAAAACTCTAGTATTGAATTGTAACCATGACAGTTCACGGTTATTATAGAGATCTGGATTTTTTAAATTTAACATGAAATAGCCTATATTGTCATATGTTTTACGGTTATTGTAGCTAAAAGCTTATTATAATAACATTATCTAATAATCCCCGTCCCTCTGTAGTTCGCTGAATGGTAGATGGTAACACCATTTTTACGGGCATAAAATCTCATAAGTAGTTTTTGAAGTGTAGGCTCAATAGAAGGAGCAAACCAGGCATTATTGCTAATTGCTATGACAAAATCTACATCACCGTTATATATCTCTTGACATGTGGCTTCGTAACAGATCGCATTTCTAAATCTTATGCCTTTTATAACAAAATCAGTTGGCTTGGACGCTGTCTTAAAGTCAGAAGTGCCGGCAAAAAACATATCATTTATAAACTTTCTAGCAAAGCTTGGAAGGGGTATATACTCTCCAAAAGGAACCAAGACAAGCTTTTTTGCCACTTCGTAAGTACCGTTACTAAACATATATGTTACGTTATAGTGAGAAGAATTTTCACTTATAAGTGTACCTGCAATAATAGTTATCTCTTTGGAAAACACTAAGAGTTGTTCCATAAGTTTAGGAGTTTTGTTCATGTAAAGAGGAAAAACAGATTCCGGCAGCACTACTACATCATAATCATCTTTAATTGCACTTTCTATTTCCGAGTATGCCATTTTTATAGTGGGTTTGAGAGTCTCTCTTTTCCACTTCACATCCTGTTTTATATCTGTAGAGACCAGTTTGATTTTAAGGGGTGCATCTTTTTGTATTTTAGGATTGAAATTTAAAGCAGCAATCAATAGTAAAAGTGGCAGATATCTATATTTATTTTTTATGTAGTTAGGAAGTGATAAAGCTGTTAAAACAATCGCTAGTTGATACTTAAAAACACCTATGTAGCTATCTACAAACAGAAGCTCGATTTGAAGCCAGTTCCAATCCATAGGCTCAAAAAAACTAAGCCCAAATAGCAATAAAGCTCTAATTAGCACACTGTTTGTAAGTGCTAAAACACCAAAAAACAGCATATATATAATTCCAAAAATAAAAGTAATGATGTATGTTAAGTAGCCTACACCGTTGTATTCAAAACTATATCCAACCCAGTAAAACCATAAAATACCTATAAAAAAACCGGCAACCAGTACAGCTCTTTTGGATATGTACAGAAGTAGTCCCAAAGAGAGAAGCCCACATATAGTGTTTACAACTTTCAGAGTGATACCAAAATGTTCTAGATAGATAAAAGCACTAAAGAGTATAGCTGTAATAACTCCACTCACTAAGTCAAGTTTAAATGTGTTTTGTAATTCTTGAAATTTGTTTATTATTTTTAACATAATGAGATTATACACATATTTTCTCCAACTTGTTCCCAAGTTGCACTAAACCCTCTAGTTCCCAAGTAAGAATAATCTACTCTTTTCAACTCGTTCCCAACTTGCAGTTGGGAATGCATACAACAGTAACAATAGATAAGAAAAGAACAACGCAACTATACAAAACAGAAATATACACTCCCAAGCGAAGCGAGGGAGCAAGAAAAAAATCAAACTAAAAAACACATTTTTAAGCACTCTCTTATAAGGGGGGGGGTAAAATTCAACATAAAATCATAAAAAGAGACGATATATGAAAATATTACTTAGATTGCTAATAGTTATGTGTTTAGTTGGAAGCCTATACGCTTCCCAAAGAGATACAACCATAAACATTTATGGGGTTGGTGCAAAGACAGACAAGAACCAAAATAGTTCTTATGGTGCAGGGGTTATGTTTGATAGTGAAGATATCAAGATTAAGTTAGAAGCTACTTCTGATTTTATCAAAACTGGTGCAGTTTTAAAGTTTAACCCTTTTGTTAAAGATTGGTACTTTAAAGTTGGTGCAAACTATATCAATCAAAAAATGTATGCTCCTGATGATACAAACGCAAAAGTAAGTCAATACTCTGGTGCTTTAGGTACTGGTTATATGATAAACAATGATTTGTATATTGAAATTGGTGGTTCTTATACTAAGCTTGATGGAAATACTATCGGTGCTGATTATGAGATAGTTGATGAAACTACATCTTTAGCTTACTTAGAAGTTGCTAAAAGATGGTTTGATGTATTAGATACAACAGCAAACGCAGGACAAGTTTTTCACGAGTTTAGTGATGATGAGTTCTCTTATGGTTTAGGTGTAGACTACTATCCTACAAATAACTCAAAACTTGGATTTAACTATCAAAATGAAGAGAATAATATCGCAAGTGTTTATTCTGCTCAATATGGTTATATCTTTGGAGAATATGTAAACAACATATCAAGTGAGACTTATCAAGCAAATGTTGGTGTGAAAATAGCATTTACAGATTTAACAGACCTCTCTACTTACGGTATGCCTACAAATATCAAGCCTCATCTTTCAGAACTTCACAGATTCGAAAGTGTTGCCTTTGGTACAAATATGGAGATACAAAGTAGTGCAGGAGTTAGTAAAACTGCTGAAGCAATAGCTAGAGATAATACTCCTGCAATTTCAAGTCCTACAATAGCAATGGCTGACCAAACAGTAGATGATAATGGTGGAGCTGGCTCTACTGATTTACCTGCTCCTACTGTTACTGGTGTTAATGCAGGTGCTGTTTACTCACTTGTAGCTGACCCTACAGGTGGAAAACTTACTATCAATGCAGGTACTGGTGTTGCTACTTGGTTAGGAAACTTAGGTGGTCCAGCTGATTATAGTATAACTATAAAAGTTGTGAACACTGATGGTGGTAATTCACAAGTTACATTTAATTTACATGTGAATAATAACTTATAAAAATATAAAAGCTTAGAGAATAATCTCTAAGCTTTTTACTTTTAATCTTTATATATTTTTAACTCGTTCCCATGGTTTCCATGGGAATGCATACAACAGTAACAATAGATAAGAAAAGAACAACGCAACTATACAAAACAGAAATATACACTCCCAAGCGAAGCGTGGGAGCGAGAGAGAGAAGTAAAGCGTGGGAGCGAGTAATGTATGAGTTCCCAAGCAGAGCGTGGGAACTAGAAAAACTAATATATGAGTTCCCAAGTAAAACATGGGAACTAGAGTGAAAAGCATAGGAGCAAGTGTGCATAAAATATGTCAATCTGACATATAATAATCTCTAAATCAAATCTTCTGATATTATCAAAATAAAAGAAGGCAGTGTTATGGGAAGAAGCAGATACAAAATTTATGAACCAACACATCCACACTTTGTTACATGTACCATACTCCACTGGATACCTATCTTTACAAGAGTTGAGACTACAGAGATAGTTTACGAGAGTCTAAAGTACCTTCAACAAACAGACAACCTAAAAATATATGCACATGTCATACTTGAAAACCATCTGCATTTAGTTGTCTCAAGTGATGATATAGGAAAATCTATGAGAAAATTTAAAGCTCATACTGCCAAAGAAATCTTAAAACTGCTTCAAAATAGAAATGTAAAAACCATACTTGAGCAGTTGGCATTTTACAAAAAGGCTCACAAAAAAGATACCACTTATCAACTTTGGCAAGAGGGAATACAACCTAAGCTAATTATAAACGATAAGATGATGATTGATAGAATAAATTATATTCATAATAACCCAGTAACAAGAGGGTACATTGATGATGCAAAGTACTGGAGATATAGTAGTGCTAGAGATTACGAAGGTGTTGAGGGGTTGATAGAAATTGAGAAGTTTTTTTGATATATGAGAGTACATGTATGCATTCCCAAGTGGAACTTGGGAACGAGAGTGAACCGTTTCAGTCCTTTATTAATATTTTTTTTGTATAATCGCCACAATTTATTCACAAGGAACTAAAAACTCATGGAAATCATAAGCCAACTATTACCGTTCGTATTCTTAATCGCAATTATGTATTTTGTAATTATTCGTCCACAGCAAAAAGAAGCAAAGAGCAGAAAAGAGATGATAGGTGCTCTAGCAAAAGGTGACAAAGTTGTTACTGCAGGTGGCGTAATAGTAATTATTCATAAAGTTGAAGAAAATTTTTTAAGCGTCAAAATTAACGATGACACAATAGTAAAAATTACTAAAGAAGCTGTTTCTAGAAAGTACGAGGATGAAGCTTAATTATCGCATAGTTATTTTTGCCCTTGCTATAGTATTTGGTCTATTTTTCTCTGCCCCGTCACTGCTTCAAACACAGGATGGGAAAAAAGTTACTTTAGGACTTGACCTTCAAGGAGGTTTACATATGCTTCTTGGTGTAAAAACTGAAGAAGCTGTAAAATCTCGTATAAAGTCTATAGCAGCCAGTATTCAACACTTTAGTGAACGTAAAGATATTTTAATTGATTCTCTTACTTTTGATGACAGTTCTATATCATTTACACTTTTAGATAGTGATGATAAAACAACTATACAGGAGTATTTGGCAGAGATTGAAGGTTCAGTAGTAGTTGTAAATGCTGAAAACATTTCTCTTACCCTTACTGATGAAGAGATAGCTAGAACCAAAAAACAAGCTATCTCACAAGCCATTGAGACTATCAGAAACAGACTTGATCAATTTGGTTTAACTGAGCCGGTAGTTGCTCGTCAAGGTGAAGAGAAAATTCTTGTTCAATTAGCAGGTATTAAAACTCAAGAGGAAGAGCAACGTGCTCGTGAACTTATCTCTCGTGCTGCAAAACTTGAGCTTATGGCTGTTGATGAAGATAGAGCTGCTCGTGTAAACACCATGACTGCTATGGATGCTGCTGAGTATGGTGATGTAATTTTAGAAGATGTCAAAAACCCGGGTATCAAGTATCTTGTCCATGAAATTCCTATTTTAGATGGTTCTATGCTTACAGATGCACATGTTGGTTTTGATCAAAATAACCGCCCATTAATTAACTTTACACTAAATGCTGAAGGTGCTGAAATATTTGGAGATTTTACAGCTAAAAGTGTTGGAAAAAGATTAGCAGTAGTTCTTGATTCAAAAGTTTACTCTGCTCCAAATATCAATGAGCGTATTGGTGGCGGTAGTGGTCAAATTTCTGGTGATTATACTGTGATGGAAGCAAAAGATTTATCTATTGCTCTTCGTTCAGGTTCTATACTCGCACCAATATATTTGATGGAAAAGAGAAGTGTTGGACCAAGTCTTGGTGCTGATAGCATCAAGGCTAGTATGATTGCACTCATCGGTGGTTTTATTTTGGTAATCATCTTTATGGTTGTTTACTATAGAGTAGCAGGAATTATTGCAAATATTGCTTTAGTTGCTAACTTGCTTATCATTTTAGCTGTAATGTCTCTATTTGGTGCTACTTTGACACTTCCAGGTATGGCAGGTATTGTTTTAACCGTCGGTATGGCCGTTGATGCCAATGTTATTATTTCTGAGCGTATTCGTGAGCTAATTTACCAAGGTGTTTCTATCCATAAAGCTATAGAAGATGGTTATGCAAACGCTATGCGTGCTATTTTAGATGCAAATATTACAACTTTGATTGCTGCAGTTGTTCTTTATGCTTACGGAACTGGTGCTATTAAAGGTTTCGCAATTACCATCAGTATCGGTATTTTAGCTTCTATGCTAACAGCCATTTTAGGTACACACGGAATTTATCAAATGCTTGAGAAGAGAATTCAAAAAAGTAAAAATAACCTTTTATGGTTTGGAATAAAGGGGTTAGTATGACAACTTTATTCATCGAAGATGAAACTTTAGTGACTGAATATAATCTGGACTTGTTCATATTATATGAGATTGATGAGGACTAATCATGGAATTTTTTAAATATACAAAAACCTTTAACTTTATGGGTAAGTCAAAATTTGCGATGATTTTATCATTAGTTATTGTTCTAAGTTCATTCGCACTTCTTGCTATTAAAGGTCTTAATTACGGTGTTGATTTTGCAGGTGGTACTATTGTTCAAGTGAAGTATGATACACCCGCGCCAATTGACGGTATGAGAGAGAAACTCAAAAATAATGAAATCTTTAATGGTTCTTCTATAAGTGAGTTCGGCTCTCCTGAAGAAGTCATTATTCGCATGAAAAGTACCAGTGGAAATGTTACTGTAGATATAGGTGATATTACACGTGAGGCTCTTAAGGGCACAGGAAACTATGAGATACGTCGTGTTGACATAGTTGGTCCAAAGGTTGGTAGTGAGCTAAAAGAGAAGGGTATAATGTCTCTTGTCTTAGCAGTTTTTGGTATTTTAATTTATGTTGCATTTAGATTTGAGTGGAGATTTGCCGTTGCTTCCATTATAGCGCTTGTTCATGATATAACTATTGCCCTTGGAACAATAACATTAGTAGGCTTAGATGTTAACTTGGATGTCTTGGCTGCACTGCTTACTATCCTTGGTTACTCACTTAATGATACAATCATAGTATTTGACCGTATCCGTGAAGGTGTGACTAATGGTAAAAACAGTGATTTAGCAGATATTATTGATGAGTCAGTTACGAGAACACTTGCTCGTACGACACTAACTTCACTTACGACTTTCTTTGTTGTATTTACGTTGTTTATGTTTGGTGGTGAGATTATTCATGCATTTGCATTTACACTTTTGGTAGGTGTTATTGTTGGTACATACTCATCAATTTTTGTGGCTTCTCCGATTTTACTTACATTAGGCTTTGATGTAAAAGGTTATCATGTTAAGTTAGCTGATAAATCAAAAAGAGAAGCAGAAAAAGATAGAATGCGTAACCAATTTGAATCAGGAGTTATGTAAAAACTCTCTAAAACTTCTTTCAATTATCCATGCTATTGCATGGATGAATCCTACTTTAATAAAATCATATTAGTTTTTCATTTTTCATTTTTTCATCTTTTTATAAAAAAACTTACTTAAATAATCAGCTTACTGCTTCTTTGACATGTAAAAAACCCAATGCCCTAATTGGTTTTCAGTCGCTACTTAAGATACTTTTTGTATAATCACTGCAAATAATTAAATATTAGAGACACTAGTGTCGTGGGCTTTTCTGTCGAAGAAATCCTAGCGATAGCGTAGGCAACAGAATTACTTCTGATGCCGTAATCAAATAAGTGAAGGGGTTTCCTTCATTTTATTTTATAAAATTAAGGGTATTGTATGGATTGGGGCAAGGTAATATATGTATTTTTTGCGTTGATGAGTTTAACATCAATCGCGGGGTTTTTATATGAGCATGGTGCAGTTGCATTATTTGTTGCAGGTAGTTTGAACTTAGTTTCTACATTTTTGAAAATTGGTGTTAGAAATCTTCTCTCTGCTGAGCTTTTAGCATCATCTTTAGTGGCTGATTTACACCTTATTCCAGCATTTATCTATTTAGAAGTTGTTGGAAATTTAGAGTCTGCAATTGCTTTAGCTATTGGTGCATTGATTGCAAACCTTTTCTCGGTAGGACTTATCTATATTGAGAGCTCAAAAAATCGAGAAGAGTACTGATTTATTTTACGCTAAATGAGCAAAAGCCCATTTAGCTACGCTAAGACCACTTAGGTCACTTTTGTGCTAAAGCACTTATGCAGAAAATTACTAAATGATTTTCTGTAAAGTTAAACTCCTTTGGAGTTAGAATTTTTTTATAGGATATTTATTAACGTGGAATATAACGCAAAAAGTTTAGAAAAAGAGTGGCAAGATTATTGGGCTAAAAACAGAAGTTTTGAACCGAGTGAAGATTTCAATAAAGAGAAAAAATATATTTTAAGTATGTTTCCATTTCCTAGTGGCAGATTACACATGGGGCATGTTCGTAACTATACTTTAAGCGATACCTTTGCAAGATACTACCGCCAACAAGGTTTTAATGTTCTTCATCCAATAGGATTTGACAGTTTTGGTATGCCGGCAGAAAATGCAGCAATCAAAAATGGTTCACATCCTAAGGGTTGGACATACGACAACATCGATTATATGAAGGGAGAGTTTAAAACTCTTGGTTTCTCTTTTTCTAAAGAGCGTGAGATGGCAACTTCTGATGAACTTTACACTAAGTTTGAGCAGGGTTTTGTTATCGACATGTTCGAAAAAGGTCTTCTTTACCGTAAAAAAGGACTCTTGAACTGGTGTCCTCATGACCAGACTGTTTTAGCGAATGAGCAGGTGGTTGATGGCTGTTGTTGGAGATGTGACACTCCTATAGTTAAAAAAGATATGAACCAATATTACTTCAAAATTACTCAGTATGCTGATGAATTATTAGACTCGTTAAAAAAGCTTGAATGTGGTTGGCCTAAACAAGTTCTTACTATGCAAGAGAACTGGATAGGTAAGTCAAACGGTTTAGTATTTGATCTTTTCTTTGATGACATGTCACTTAGCAAATTAGACAATAAATTTAAAAGTTTTGATGTATTTACAACTCGTCCAGATACTATTTATGGAGTAAGTTACACAGCTCTTGCACCTGAGCATGAGATAGTTACTTACATGATTGAAAATTTACTTCTTGATGCAGATACAATCGCTAAAATCAAAGAGATGAAAAACACTTCTTCTATTGACAGACAAAAAGAGAAATCAGGTGTGCTGTTAAATCTACATGTAGTTCATCCGCTTACAGGTAAAAAAATTCCTGTTTGGGTAGCTAATTTTGTTCTTATGGACTATGGTTCTGGTGCTGTTATGGCAGTTCCTGCTCATGATGATAGAGATTTTGACTTTGCTAAAAAGTATGACCTTCCTATCAATGCAGTTATTAAACCTTTTGATGGTGTAGCCCAAGCTGATAAAGCTTATACTGAAGTTGGAGAGCTGTTTAACTCGGGTGAGTTTAATGGACTTAACTCAGAAAAATCTCAGTATAACATTATTAAATATTTTGAAGAAAAAGAGATTGGCAAAAAGACTACTAACTACAAACTAAAAGATTGGGGAGTTTCACGTCAAAGATATTGGGGTGCTCCTATTCCTTTTGTTCACTGTGATGATTGTGGAATAGTGATGGAGAAAAAAGAGAACCTTCCTATTTCACTTCCAGATGATGTTGAGATAACAGGTGAGGGTAATCCATTAGAGAATCATCCGACTTGGAAATACTGTTTATGCCCAACATGTGGTAAAGATGCTCTTCGTGAGACTGATACTATGGATACGTTTGTAGAATCATCTTGGTACTTTTTACGTTTTTGTGCATCGCCTCAGAATTGGGAAAAAGAGGCTTTTTCAAAAGAGCAGATTGGGTACTGGATGGGAGTTGACCACTACATAGGTGGAATAGAACACGCAATATTACATCTTCTTTATGCAAGATTTTTTACAAAAGTTTTTCGTGATTTGGGTTACTTGGATTTTGATGAGCCGTTTGACAAACTTCTTACTCAGGGTATGGTTCTTAAAGATGGTGCTAAAATGAGCAAATCTAAAGGTAATACTGTTGACCCCGATGCTTTGATAGAGAAATATGGTGCAGATACCGCAAGATTGTTTATACTTTTTGCAGCTCCACCTACTCAAGAGTTAGAGTGGAACGACAGTGCAGTTGAAGGTGCTTATAAGTTTATCAAAAGGTTTTTTGACAGAAGTTCTAATATTGTTAAGACAGACTTTATTCCTAAAATTGACCATTCGTTATTAACAAAAGATGAAAAGTTTGCTAGAAAAAAGGTATATGAAGCACTCCAAAGAGCAGATAATGTATACAATGAGAGATACACTTTTAATACAATGATTGCCGGTGTAATGGAAGCAATCAATGCTCTTAACACACAAGATAACGGTGATATCTGGAGTGAGGGCTATTGGATATTATCTTCAATTATGGAGCCTGTGATTCCACATGTATGTTGGCAGATAAGCAGTGAAAACTTCTCTTTAAATAATTTATCTAAGCAAAAAGTTTTAGAAGAAGTATTTGTTGAAGATAGCGTAACACTTGGTGTTTCTATAAATGGTAAAATAAGATGTGAGATAGAGGTTGCAATTGATGAGTCAAAAGATAGTATAATTGAGTTGGCTAAAGAAAAAGCAGAAAAATGGCTTGAAGGTAAAACTATAGTTAAAGAGATTGTAGTGCCTAAAAAGTTAGTTAACTTGGTAATTAAAGGTTAGTTTTGAATAAATTATTAAATATTAAAAATTTTTTACTACTGTTGTTGATAGTTATCACAATAAGCGCCTGTGGTTATAGACCGAGTGCTAAATTTTCTCGTGATGCACTGGGTGAGAAGATAAGTACGAGTGTTATAATTTCTGCACAGGATCCAGAAAATACAGTTATTATTAAAGATGCTGTAGATAGAGCAATTATAGAAGTTTTTCAGGCCTCTTTAGTTAGTAGGATCACATCAGATACTCATCTTGTTTTAACTATGGGCAACCCGTCATATTCACCGATTGTTTATGATGCAAATGGTTTTGTTGTGGGTTATAGGATGCAAGTAACCTTACGTATCGTCAGTCATCATAATGGTACTTCAAAAAAATACTCTACAACAGGCTTCCATGATTTTGCAGTAGCTCCAAATGCAATTGTAACCGATCAGGACAGATTTGAAGCTATTGGATTTGCTGCAACAAGAGCAATTAGATCATTTGTAGCACAAGTCTCTGCTGAGGGTGCAAGATCTGGAAAATAAGGAAAAGCCATGACAATTCAAACCATTATCCAAAAAGCCATTAAACGCTTAGAGCTAGAGGGTAAGCTTTTAACACCTGATTTTTATGCCGAAGCATTTTGTAAAGAGTCAGTCAAAGCAGGTGTAAGTGTTGATGATTGTTTACATGTCAAAAAGTTTACCGGCACTTTGAACAAGGAGTTTCAAAAAGAGTTGACAAAGTACCATATTAAGAGTATGTCTGAATTGGCACGTTTCTTAATCTCAAAACTAAATAGAACAAATCCATCTCACTGCTCAGATATGTTAGAGTCACAAACTACTTTTACAAAAAGAGTTCTTCAGGTTGTAGAAGTACTTCACAACAAAAAAGCAACAGTGTTAGCAAAGAAAAGTCTTGATTTATTAAATAATGAAGCATCCGCATCTCAAATAGATCAATATAGACAGCTTTGGGTTAATTTTATAACCACTTATGATGATACATTCTTAGAAAAATTAAAAGTTTTAGGGAATATTGATACCAATAACCTTAAAAAAAGTATTGAAAATCTGCAACTTAACTCCCATGATAAATTAGTGAGCTCAATGGAACTCTCTACAATAGCTTCTTTGCTTGTTTCATCTTTAGTTCCTTCAATAGCGTCTAGTGTTAATGAGAAGATAGCGGATTTAAGCAAAAA
This sequence comes from Sulfurimonas sp., assembly GCA_021648285.1. GTDB lineage: Bacteria > Campylobacterota > Campylobacteria > Campylobacterales > Sulfurimonadaceae > Sulfurimonas. The sequence continues at coordinate 29,337 of JAKITC010000016.1, forward strand.
AATTAAGAACAATCCTTCTCTTTTGGAAAGCAGCAGTATAGAAGCTGAAGTAAAGTCAGCAATATTATTAAGAATAGCTTTAGATAAACAGAGTGTTAGAGAGATGGTAGAGTCATTAGATGGTGTTCTTGATAAACTCTCTTTAAGACTTATTGACATGATAGAGAAATCAGATAATTCAACTGTAGAGATACAGAAGATAAAAGATGAACTTGAAGAGTATAATGAAGAACCAATTACCAATTTTAAGATTGCACATAAAAAACTTTATACAATTGCAGTTGCATTGGAAGAAAATACTCAATCTTTAAGTAAAGATTTGGAAACTCATAGCAATGAGGTTAGAGCTTTAAGTACAAAAATAAAAAAGCTTGAAAAAGAGCTGGAAGAAGCAAAAGAGGAGTCAAAAGAAGACTTTTTGACAAAACTTTATAATAAACGAGCATTAGATGAGTTTATGCATGTTAAAGAGGCTGAGTTTAAAAGATATGATCATAATTTCAGTGTTGTCTTCTTTGACCTTGATCACTTCAAGGATGTAAATGATAATTATGGTCACGATGCAGGTGATGCTGTACTATCTGCTTTTGCAAAAATATTAAAAGATGAAGCGAGAGAAGTTGATATTATCGGAAGATTTGGCGGTGAAGAGTTTATTGCAATACTTGCTGAAACTGATGCTGAAGGTGGAGCCGTTTTAGCTGAAAAAGTAAGAAAAAAAGTTGAAAAAGCAAAATTTATGTATAAAGAGACTCGCATAGAAGTTACTGTTAGTTGCGGAGTGTGTGAGAGAAAAACGCACAGTTCTCTTCAAAATGTAATAAAATCTGCAGACGAGAATCTTTACAAAGCTAAAAACAATGGTAGGAATCAAGTAGTTTATAAGTGATACTAGAAAAATATTTAGGTAATAAACCTCTATATTATGAGAAGATCGATTATACTCGTATGCCTCGCGTATATGAAAAAATAAAATCTTCTCTGAACCTTTCTAAAATAATTCATATTGTCGGTACAAATGGTAAAGGTACAACAGGTCGCTTTTTAGCCTCTGCTCTACACTCAATCGGCTTCAATATTGCTCATTATACCTCTCCTCATATTTTAAAGTTTAATGAAAGAGTTTGGCTAAATGGTGAAAATGCTACAGATAAGCTACTTGAAGTCTCACACATGGAGCTACAAAAACTTTTAACAAAATCAGATTCACATAGCCTTAGCTACTTTGAATATACGACACTGCTGGCAATGATAGCTTTTAGGGAGTGTGAATATGTTGTAATGGAAGCTGGGCTAGGCGGGGAATTTGATGCCACTGCAGTATTTCCAAAATGCTTAACCCTTGTCACTCCCATAGCTTACGATCATGAAGCTTTTTTAGGTTCTACGATAGAAGAAATCGCAACAACAAAACTAAATGCGATACAAAACAATGCGATTCTAGCTTCTCAAAATAACGATGAGGTTTGTAGGGTTGCAGATAGTATAGGTTTAGAAAAATCTTTAAATATTTTTAAAATCGATGAACTTATAGATGATGCAGATAAACTAAAGATTAAAATAATCTCTCAAAATTTATCCCTTGCAGCATATTTAACACAAAATTTATCTTTATGTATAGCAGCTTTGAAGTTTTTAAAGATTGGGTATAATATTTCGGATTTTAAAGAAGCACCTCTTTTTGGACGACTTACAAAAATAAATGAAAATATTATAGTAGATGTGGGACACAATACTTTAGCCGCACAAAGCATTGTTGATGAATTAAGTGAAGATAAATACATTATTATTTATAATAGTTACAAAGATAAAAATTATAAGGATATACTTACAATATTAAAACCTATCGCTCGACATGTAGAAATTATAGATATATGTGATGAAAGAGTCGAGTCAAAAGAGCTTATAAAAAGAACTTTAGATAACCTAGATATTGAGTACAGAACATTTAGAGAGGTTAAACCACATAATAACTATTTGGTTTTTGGCTCTTTTAGTGTTGTAGAAGCTTTTTTAAGAGAGTATAATGAATAATCACTTTACTATTACTATACACGATGATAATGGTGTAAAGCAGTTTAATATTCATCAAATTATGAAAAAAGCAACGATATATGCTGTTTCATTTTTTGCTTTTATTGCTTTAGTGGCTGTTGGTACAATTTTGTATTTAAACAGTTCTCTTGATGCCATAGAAGTCAAACGACAAAGTGTGCAAAATGCCTATACCTCTTTAAAGCAAAAAAATATAGAACTTGATGAGAATATAAAAAATACACAACTAGCCCTTATTGATAAAAAGAGAGAGCTTATAGAAGTGTCTGATTCACTTTCAGAGATAGAAACTCTTATTGGATTAGCTCCAGTAGCTGACATGTCACTTCAAGAGAGAGTAAATGCAACAAAGTTAAACTCAGAACATATGGCAACACTTATGCAGTTTATCCCAAATGGTTCACCTGTAGAGTATAAAGGTATAACAAGTAAGTTTGGTTATAGAACGCATCCAACACTTAAAACTAGGGAACTTCATCGCGGTATAGATATGAGAGCGAAGATGAATACACCGGTATATGCAACGGCTGATGGAATTGTCGAGTGGGCGGGAGTTCATAAGAGAAGTGGATTTGGTAAATTAATTATCCTACAGCACAATTACGGTTTTAGAGGATACTACGGACATTTAAACAAAATTGTGATAAAATCAGGAAAATTTGTAAAAAAAGGCGATTTAATTGCTTATACCGGTAATTCCGGAATGAGTAGTGGCCCACATCTCCATTATGAAATTAGATTTATTCAAAGAGCAGTAAATCCTCTAGCATTTGTTAAGTGGAGTGTTAAAAATTATAAAGATATATTTGAAAAGGAAAAGAAAATACCATGGCAATCTTTAATAACAGCGATAGCACACATCAAAGTACAAAACCCGACGCAAACACAACCATTATCACAACTGGCTCTACAATCAAAGGTGAAATGAATCTTGCATGTAATCTATATGTAGATGGTGAATTTGAGGGAGTTATACACTCAAATAAAGAGGTAAATATTGGAAAAAATGGGCATATCAAAGGTGATGTTGCTACAAAAAGATTAGTAGTACAAGGCTACATAGAAGGTACTATTAATGCTGCAAGAGTTGAAATAAAAGCAAACGGCAGAGTAAACGGTACAATTAAGTCAAGTGAGTTGGTTATTGAAGCTAAAGGTATTTTTGAAGGCAATAGTGTTGTAAAAGATATTTCTACAGTTCCAACTTCCTCATCATTAGAAAATATATTGCCAGCCGACACTGCCAAACAAGATATTAAAAAAGAAGAGGAAAAATAATTATAGCCCTCATTAGTTTAGCTTAATGTCTCAAAACGTACTATTTCAATATTTTAAGACTGAGCAAAATCAAAATTTAGAACTTTTGATTTGTGAAGACTCCAAAGAAGCACATGAACTGGAAAGTGTCGCAAATTTTTTTAAACAAGATGTATTGGTATTTCCAGATTTTAGAGCCGGATATGGCGATGATCTAAGAGTATTCAAAGAGGAACTTCATCAGCTCTTCTCTGCTCTGAGAGATTATTACACATGTAAGAAAAAATTTCTAATTATTTCCCCTTTAAAAACTCTGCTTTTCAATTTGCCAAAAGAGAATCTACTTCAATCAATAATTTTGGAATTTGGCTCAAATATCAAATTAAATTCATTTAAAGAGCAGATGCTATTTTGGGGATATAACTTTGTAGATATGGTTCAAGTTGAAGGTGAGATATCTTTTCGCGGCGACATCATAGATATATATGCACCCTCTAGTAAAATGCCAATAAGAATCTCACTTTTTGATGATGAGATAGAGCAGATAAAATATTTTGAATTAGAGTCTCAAAGAACTCAAAAAGATGAACTTGACAGCTTTCTCATAACACCGGCATTTTACTCTTTAGATGAACAGGAATTCAATACTCTTAATGAAAAAATTGAAGCTAGTGAATTTGACTCATTAGTCAAAGATATTGCCTCTTTAGGTTTATGGCACTTGGATGATAGTGCTATTAACTTTTTAGAAAATAAAAATGTAAAGTTAGTTAGAAATTTAGATGCTCTTTTAGTAGATGCTTATGCTCTAAATTACCCTACTGTTTCGAGAGAGTGTTTTAATATTGATGTTTTACCAATTTCTGATAACTTTAAAGAGTTGGTTGTTGCAGATATTCACGCACTATTAAAAGTTCATAAAAATAAGAAAATAACAATTATCGGAGCAAATGAAGCTGTAATGAAACAGGTCGGACTGTTTGAACTGAAAAACATTACTGAAGTTTACGCCCCATATATTTTAAATATACTCTCTAAAGATGAACTTGTAATTTCTCTAAATAAACCTGATAAAGCAAGACGAAGAAGAAAAAGCTCAATTTTACTTGATGATTTGAAAACTGGTGATTATGTCGTTCACGAAGATTATGGAGTTGGAATATTTGAAGGAATCGAGCAGACTGAGATTCTTGGTGGTATTAAAGATTTTATAGTCATCAAGTATGTTGGCGATGATAAGATTCTACTTCCTGTTGAGAACCTAGACTTTATAGACCGTTATATAGCCTCTGGAGGCTCACTGCCAGTTTTAGATAGACTAGGTAAGGGTAGCTTTGGAAAACTAAAAGATAAAGTCAAAAAGCGCCTTATGGAGATTGCAGGTCAGATAGTAAATACTGCGGCTGCAAGAGCACTTATAAAGTCACCTAAAATAAGCGTAAATAAAAAAGAGCTAAAAGAGTTTCAAGCACTCTCTGGCTTTGAGTATACTGATGATCAGACACAATCTGTTAATGAGATAATTACTCAGATGAGTTCAGGTCACATAATGGATAGACTTTTAAGTGGTGATGTTGGATTTGGAAAAACAGAAGTTGCTCTAAATACAATCTTTGGGGCATATAAGTCAGGTTTTCAATCTGCGTTTATAGTTCCAACTACACTTCTTTCAGCTCAGCATTTTCGTTCTCTACATGAACGTTTTTTCGACATGGGTATAAAGTATGCGAAATTAGATAGATTTGTCAGCACGAAAGATAAACAGGCAGTTATAAAAGGTCTTGCATCTGGTGAGATAGATTGTGTTGTTGGAACTCATGCTCTGTTTGGCTTAGATTTTAAAAACTTAGGTGTAGTTATAATAGATGAAGAGCATAAGTTTGGAGTTAAACAAAAAGAGAAGATAAAAGAGTTGTACCACAATGTTCATCTTCTTTCCATGAGTGCAACACCAATCCCCCGTTCACTTAACCAAGCTATGAGTTCCATAAAAACAATGTCACAACTTCTAACCCCACCAAGCGAGAGACAGCCTATTCGAACATTTGTAAAAGAGTATGAAGAGAAACTCATAAAAGAAGTAATTTTAAGGGAAATTCGCCGTGGCGGACAAGTTTTTTATGTTCATAACTCTATAGACCATATGCCTATAAAACTTGGTGAATTAAAAGCCTTGCTACCTGAACTAAGAGTAGTAATGCTGCACTCTAAAATATCAGCAACAGATACCGAAAAAGAGCTTTTAAAATTTGAAGCAGGTGAGTATGATTTGATGCTTGCAACCTCTATTATAGAATCAGGGATCCATATGCCTCGTGTTAATACCATCTTGGTTGATGGAGCAGACAGGTTTGGTATAGCAGACCTACATCAGCTTAGAGGTCGCGTTGGACGCGGTCATGCTGAAGGATTTGCGTATTTTATTGTAGAGAATAAAGAAAATCTGACTGATGAAGCAAAAAAAAGACTGTTAGCTCTTGAATCTAACTCATTTTTGGGCAGTGGTTCAGTTTTAGCATATCATGATTTAGAAATACGCGGTGGTGGAAATCTTGTTGGTGATGCACAGAGTGGACATATAAAAAATATAGGCTACTCTCTTTACCTTAGGATGCTTGAGGATGCTATTAAACTGCTCAGCAATACTATGGAGACTGAGAGAGCAAAAGTTGATATAAAACTGACTATCTCTGCTTTTATATCAGATGAAATAGTTAAAGAAGATAGACTTCGTCTAGATATTTACAGAAGGCTCTCTTCTTGTGAAGAAGCAGTAGAGATATATGAGATAGAAGAAGAGGTAATAGACAGATTCGGAGATTTAGATACTCCAACAAAACAGTTCTTTGAACTTATGGTTATTAAACTGCTAAGTTTACAAAAAAAGGTAAGATCTGTTTCCAATTACGGTCAAAATATAACTTTTACATATATGAATGACTCTTCACACTCTTCGAGAAAAGAGAGTATAAAATCAAACTCTAAAGATGATGATGACATTGTTAAAGCAGTCTTGTACTATCTTAGAAATGTATTATAAATAGTATGAATTTAAGTTACCACTCCAGTTGTGTGTTTTAGGTCACTTTCCATCTTTGTCTAACTCTTGAATTAGCATGTCAAAATCGCTTTGATATGATGTACTTTGAATAACCTTATATTTCTCAAATTCACTTATAGCAAATTCTTTTGCAATTTGTGCTGTAACTTTTCCTGAATTTTGTAAAATATCATGTTCATTAAATTCTAAAAAAGTATTTAGTTTTTTACTCCAATCATTCATAGTCATTGGAATTTGTTTTTCTGATTGATGCTCTGCATAGTCAAGATACATCGTTACAATTCTATTTAATGTTTTTAGCTCTTTTTCTTCTAAATAGTTTTTAGCTATAGTCACATCAGTTTTTCTTATTCTTCCCATTGGTGCATTTTTCCAAGTAGATAAGCCCATATTATCTTTTGTATGATTTGCTCTTGAATATATTATTTCAGAGGCAGTTTTAGTTGTTATAGCCCAGTGTAATTTATTTTGAACCGTAGCAAAAAAATCTTTTGTATATTGTGAATTTTTATCATAATCAATACTACATTCACTATAAATATCTGTTATTTGTTGGTAAAATCTTCTTTCACTTGAGCGAATATCTTTTATTCGTTCTAGTTGCTCTTTAAAATAATCTTTTCCAAATGGTTGTTCAGGGTTTTTAAGCCTTTCATCATCCATTGTAAAACCTTTGATAATATACTCTTGAAGTCTTTTTGTAGCCCACTGTCTAAATCTTACACCTTGGATTGATTTTACTCTATATCCAACAGATATAATAGTATCAAGATTATAATAATTTGGTACTTTTTGCTGAAATTCGGAATTTCCGAATTTCTGCATAACTTCTGATTCTATAAGCTCTTCATCTTTAAATATATTTTTAATATGTTCATTTATAGTTGATTTAGCTTTACCAAATAACTGTGCCATTTGCTCTTGTGTAAGCCAAATATTTTCATTATGTATTAGTACATCTACTTTTACATCTTGATTGTCTGATTTGTAGATTAAAAACTCTGCTATTGAGTTTCTTATTGTTAGGTTTTTATTCATCATTCATATCCAATATTTCAAAAATAGTATTCATATAAACCAATTGTTCCCTTTCTATACCTGTTCTTAATTTCATTGGAATCTTAGATCTAAACTCATCCATATCTAAAGGTTTATATTTTAAAAATTGGTCTAACATCATTGGGGATAATATATATCTTCTATCAATTGTAAATTCTTTACTTATTTCATTATCTCTTAATTCAATTAATAAATTTTTTGTTGCATCATCCGATAAAAATGATTGTGTATATTGATTTTGTTGAAGTACTTCGTCTGAATGTTCTTTTTTATTATGGTCTTCAATTATCTCTTTATCAATATTACCTTTTACATTTTTACTGTTTTCAATCTTTTCTATTTTAACATTTTGTGAATATGGAGTAAAAACCGTTCTATGTTTATATTTTTCAGAGTATATCTCTTGTTGCTCTTTAATTACTTTAATAAGTTTTTGAACTTCATTTTGTCTATTTCTATACCAATCAACGGACCAAATTCTATAAACTTTCCAACCAAGTTTATTTAAAACTTCATCTTTTAATCTGTCCCTATCTCTTGCAGATTTTGATGAATGATATGTTGCTCCATCACATTCAATTGCTAATATAAAATCTTCCCCTTCTTCCGAAACAATAGCTAAATCTATAAAATAACCTGCAACTCCTACTTGTGGAACTGATGTAACTCCTATATCACTTTGTAAGCCTCCCCTTAAACCAAACCAGTTTAAACGGAACAAATCATCTCTAAATTATACTTATCTAAGTATTCAATAGGACTTAATTTACCTAAAGTTGAGTGAGGTCTATAATAATTGAACCCTCTGAACAAGCCAGCTGATTCTTCTTGATTTTGATATTCTAGCATTTTAAAAATTCACTTTCAATTTTCAAGTGATTTTTTAGACTATTTTTCTATTTTTTACTGATTTGTATCGC
>JAKITC010000017.1 GCA_021648285.1 Sulfurimonas sp.
AGCCTGTTATAACCTAAGACGGACACCTGCACTGGCTAGAGCTAGGAACTGATACCAAAAGAACAAAAAAGAGAGAGATTGCGATACAAATCAGTAAAAAATAGAAAAATAGTCTAAAAAATCACTTCAAAATTGAAAGTGAATTTTTAAAATGCTAGAATATCAAAATCAAGAAGAATCAGCTGGCTTGTTCAGAGGGTTCAATTTATATCTGTTTAAAACCTAAAAAAACATTACTGTTTTAATTAATTTTTCTAAAACAATTAATTATCATGCTTTTTAAACTGTTCTAACCACTCCATATCTGATTCTTTTGAATTCTCTTTTTGATCAAGCAGAGAATCTATAATGCTGATGAGCGTTTTTTCGTCCATAAACTCCAGTAAAGCAGGGTTTATGTCTGTTTTGTGAATGCCATCGTATGTGTTCAGTAGGTTCTGTATATCATTTATTAATTGTTCTTTTTTACTCATTTGTTTATCCATGCCTTTTTAAAACTCATTTTTTTAACATACATATCAGTACTTAGCTTTACTAAACCAACTCTATTCATAATTAATTTAGCTTTTTTTGGCCAAGTTTTTCTATAGTTAAATGAATGAGGTTGTCCGCCAATCATGTCTATAAACTTTTTATTTGTTTCTTTGTTAAATAGCACTTCCATGCCTTTGCTAGATATTTCTTTATCAAGCCAGGCTCTAGCATCTCTAAACACTTTTACATTAGAACTAGTTTTAATCCATCGCGTTGCAAAATCATTCAAACAAGCTTTACACGCTTCGTCTTTTAGCTTTTTATCGTACAGTAATAATTCTAGGTTTTTAGTAGAACCTGCGTGAGGCTCTGGTCTATAATCCCTTTTTAAACTTTTTGGTCGTTTTTTCCACGATAAATCATCCCTGGAGTGTTTTTTTATCTCTTTGGCATCAAATATAACCATTTTACTTGATTTAGAGTAGGGTAGATAAAGTCTTGGTAACTCCCTATCACCTTTAAATGCCCCTAAACTAAGTATGTTCCCGGTGATTTGTGCAACATAACCACTGCCGTATCCTGATTCTAATCCGGCAATTGCCATAATAGCTGCAGGAGGAAGTTTATACCTTAATCCAATCTCTATAGTATTTAAACTGATATCAGAGTAAAAACTTTCGACATGTGAATACTTTCTAAAGCTGAATTGGCTTGAATGCAAGCTTGTTAAACTAGTAAGTAATAATAGCAGTATTAAAAACGGTGTTTTAAACATCATTAGTATAGCAATCCTCTTTAGTATTGGTTAACATAATGTAAATTCTCTTGAAAATAGTTTTGCCCCTATTCATTTGATAAGTGGTGATTTAGACATGGCTTCCCGTGTCTCTTTGACATTTAGATTCATCACTCATGCAGTCACATTGATCGGTTTGACATCTTTCAACCATCTCAACAACATTTTGCTTTTGAACAGCTCCGCTAAATGTAATCTTTACGCCATTTTCTTGCGCTGTAACATATGCTCTTTTCATTTTCATTTCCTTAATAAGCATTGATATTAAATAGTATTTATCGTACTGTAGGTATTAGGTATATTACTATTTATTCTTTTCCCTTATCTATAACGATCTAACCAAAACTTACTGAGTTGTGGTGTATTCTTTCTATACTGCATCAACCATTCAATAGCGTCAACATAAATTTTCATTTCACTTAATCCGCTAAATGTCTCGGTGTGATACCTATTGACAGTATTAAGTAGGTTAGGTACTGTTATATAAAGATTGAATGTTAATATAACTATCCTTGCATCAAGATCACTATGTGTCGTTTCTGATACTGTCTTAAAACCATTTGTGTAGCCTATTAAATAGTCACGGCAATGGGTATAAACAAATGTATGTATATTCATGTACTCCACGGAGTTTTCTTCACTATTTATAATCTCGATGTTGTTGTACCCGTGATTATATCTAGCTACATAATGAGAATTTAGTTTCAGCACTTCTTTTGTAAATGCTTGTGTTAATTCTTTAATCATTATCTACCCTCATATATATAGTATTGTAATTATATCAAATATATCATTGAATTTTGTGTTAAAAGCACTCCGCATATAAATTGTAATGAACTAGAAAAGATAGTATTAACGAGTTAGCAGGTCTTTTGGGTCATTCTATAAAGTAACCCTTGAGCATTATGCTAGTGTTATTAAGTCTGATAACATTGATTTAGGTGCTAATTTTCTCTTTTCGGTCAAGATACGGTCAAGATTAATAATGAGGATGGCTTGAAATCCCTATAATAAGGGTTTTAATGAGTTAGGTACAACGTAAGCCGAGTTTTGTTTTGATAGCATTAATCTACCACACCATTTACATAGTGTTTCTAGCGAAACAGTAGCTACAAGCTAAATATGGTGTAATTACCGTTACCTACCCCTTAAGACGCTGACCATCTGTTTCTTGCTGCCATGTTGGGTTTACAAGCTCTCTATATTGCTATAGAGACTGGTGGTCTCTTACACCACCTTTTCACCTTTACCTCTTCTAGCGAACTAGAAGCGGAAGTCTAATCTCTGTTGCACTTTCCCTCGCATTACTACGGCCATTAGTTAAATGGAACACTGTCTTAGAGCAGCTCGGACTTTCCTCTTGAGTTATCAAGTATCTATCTGTTGTACCTGTAAAATAATACTATTTTTTCTTTAAATTAGCCCCTAAATCATCAAGTGAACGATTGTTCTTATTTTATTTATGTTATATGAACAAGTATTCTTTTTTATATAAGCTAAGATTAACAACTGTTCATATATAATACTTTTTAAGTTAACAAACGTTCATATATCAAGAAAGGTCTTTAAATGCCCAATACAACGACATTCCCAAAGAAGACAAACACTAAGCAAAAGATACTAAAAGTCTCATCCACCCTATTCTCAGAGCATGGCTATAGGGGTACAAGTGTGCGCAAAATAGCTTCTGCAGTAGGTATTAGAGAGAGTGCTTTATATAATCACTTTAAAAACAAAGAGGAGATATTTCTTAGCGTTGCAAAAGAGATATTTGCTTCGCCCTTCTCTGCCGGTGATGAGGATATTAAAGAATCTGCGCTTAAAGGAAAAGCTTTTTTACAGAAGTTTGCTATGCAGTATAAGCTGCTTACATTCGACAAGAACAACGAGAACATGTTTAGGCTGCTAATGATAGAACTTTTTGCTAATAAAGAGCTCAGAGAGCAGTTTATGGATGAATTCCATACGCAGAACATTAAAATGCTCTCTGAGGCGTTCTTTATAATGATGCAGAACAATCTTATACGCTCATCAGATCCAATGATGGTAGCATATGAGTTTCTATCCACCCTATTCTACATTAGACTACAGATAACACTTATGAGGTTCGATAACAGCTCTACTAACAGTATGTCAACTCAGTTTGAGAAACATGTAGAGTTCTTTTGGGAGAATATTAGAGTCTAGCATTTTCTATATATTGTGCGATATTAGTTAATATTAAAAATAGAGTCAAAAAAAACAACCCATTACAGGTTGTCCTCTTGAAATATAACTATTTAGCCATAGCTTCTTTAGCGTATTTTTCACCAAGCTCATAAGCTTTTTTATTTACTTCATGAACTTTAGCTGGTACTTTTGATAACATTGTCTCTATTAGAGCAGTTTTATCAATAGCATTCATCATAGTATTTGCAATAGCAAGGGCAACAACAGATTGAGTAATAACATTACCAACCTCTTCTTTTGCTATAGTAATAATAGGAATCTCATATATCTTCCATTTTTTTCTATCTTCATCAGTTGGATGAACAAGGTTCGGATCAACTACGATTATTCCACCAGGTTGAACACCATCTTTAAATGAATTGTAGCTCACATTGGCAACAGATAACATGAAACCAATCTCACCATCATTCGCGTATGGGTAATAAATTTCTTCTTCATCTAACTGAATATCAACAACAGTTGGTCCACCACGAACTTGTGACGTGTATGTTGCCGTTTTTAGCCCTTCGCCACCAGTTTTAATTTTTGCAGCTGCAAAAATCTCACCAGCAAGAAGAACACCTTGACCACCAACACCTGTAAATCTCATTAATGTTTTACTCACAGTGTCTCCTTATATTTTTTTAGCAAAGTCATCTTGAGAAATTGGTTTTCTCAGACCTTGTTGAGCTTTTTGAATCTCTGCATACATATCACAATACTCATCTGCTTCTGTATCTTGTTTTAAGATACCAGTAGGCAATAAGTTAAGTTGCTCTTCTGGTGTCATAGTGTCATATTTCTTTTTAGAAATAGTAATACTATCAATCCACTCGAGGTTTTCCATAGCTGAAACCATTTTATTTTTTCTACCAAGGTTGATATGACAGTTAGAAAGCACTTCCATCATAGAAAACCCTTTGTGTTGCATCGCTTTAATCATAGCTTTTTCTAATTTCTTAGGGTCAAGCATAGACTCACGAGCAACAAATGAAGCTCCTGCAGCGATTGCTAAATCACAAGTATTAAAAGTTGGATCAATATTACCAGCTTTTTGTGTTACTGTCCACATACCTTTTGGAGTAGTAGGTGAAGTTTGTGAATTTGTTAAACCATATATGAAGTTGTTGATAATAATCATAGTCATATCAATATTTCTTCTACAACCATGGATAGTATGGTTACCACCAATAGCAAGGGCATCACCATCACCGGCAACACAAATAACCATTTTATCTGGACGAGAAAGTTTAATACCAGTTGCATAAGCTACTGTTCTACCATGAGTTGTATGCACTGTATTGAAATCAACATAAGAAGAAAATCTTCCTGAACAACCGATACCTGAAACTACACATATATCATCTTGATTTACGCCCATTTTTTCAATTGCTCTAACGAATGCTTTAAGAATAACACCATCACCACAACCCCAACACCATAGTGTCGGCATTTTTTCAAGTCTTAAATATTTATCATAATTAAATGCCATCTTATAACTCCTTTACTTTATTTACAATCTCATATGGAGAGATTGGTCTACCATTAACTTTAAACAGACCCTCTATATCAAGTCTCGCAGCTGCACGTTGTACTTCACTGTGGAATTGACCAATGTTAAGCTCTACAACTAAAACTTTTTCAATTTTATCAGTATACTCTTTGATTTTTTCTGCTGGAGAAGGCCAGATAGTAATTGGTCTGAATAAACCAGCTTTGATGCCCTCTTTTCTAAGGTGTCTGATAGACTCTTTAGCAGCTAAAGAAACAGAACCGTAAGCAACAATCATAATCTCAGCGTCATCCATCATAAACTCTTCATAAGACTCAACTTCATTTTTATGAACTTCAACTTTATCTTCTAATCTTTGGATTAGTTTTCTACAAGTTTCAATTTCCTCAGTTGGGAAACCATTTTTATCATGGTGAAGACCCGTAAAGTGATATCTGTAACCTTCAAACATTGGGTTAAGAACAGCTGGTTCAGTTGGACCACATTCATATGGAAAATAATCTTCTGGAGCGCCATCAAATCTTTTTCTAGGAACGATTCCAGCTTCAACATCTTCTATAGTTGGAATATCAGCTTTACCATGCATATGACCAATTGTCTCATCTAATAAAACAATAACCGGTTGCATAAATCTATCAGCAATATTAAACGCTCTTACAACTTCTGTGTAACATTCAGCTAGTGAACCTGCACATAAAGTGATTGATTTATAATCACCATGTGATGGGTTTTTAGACTGAAGGATATCACCTTGAGATACACGAGTTGGAAGACCAGTTGATGGACCACCACGCATAACATTAATACAAACTAAAGGTACTTCTGCCATTTGAGCAAGACCTAAGTTTTCAGCTTTTAAAGACATACCTGGGCCAGATGTAGCAGTTAATGCTCTGTCTCCAGCCATAGCAGCACCTATAACACAACAAATACCAGCTATCTCATCTTCCATTTGAATTGCTACTCCACCTTTTTTAGGTAAAAGGTCAGAACATACATGCATTATCTCAGATGATGGTGTTAGTGGATAACCACCAAAAAATTTACAACCAGCATCAACTGCTGCTATTGCAGCCAGTTCATTACCGGTAGATATTACTTCTCTAGTTGCCATTATTCAGCTCCTTTTATGTCAAGTGCCATATAGTTATTAGCAATAACAGCTACTTGTCTCTCTTTAGATTCGTCAGTAAGTTTAGCAAAACTAAAGCCTGCTGCTTTATATTCTGCTTTATCTGCTACATAAATAGCAAAGTCCGGACAAGCAAGTTCGCACTCATTACATCCGATACAGGCTTCTGGATGCTGAATTGAAATCATTGCACCAAGTGTTGATGTTGACTCATATACCATACCAAGAACGCCCGATGGACATACTGATACACAAATATCACATGCCTTGCAGTTATCAGTATTAACCCATACAGGTTGATTACCTGGGTTTTCAGTTTTAAAAGTTCCCATTTATTCTCCTATTATTAAAATACAATTTAGTCTTGTATGTTATTCTTTGTAAACAAAGAGTATCTAAGTTTATATAACATTATTCTATAATTGTGCTGATAACGCTTCATAAATATAACAGATGTTACATTACGAGGCTCGCACTAATATAAACTACTTACTTAGTGCCTTAGTTACTGCTTTACCTATTTCAGCTGGACTTACAACAACAGTTACCCCTGCCGCTTCTAGAGCTTCCATTTTTTCTTTTGCTGTACCAGCACTACCGGATACGATAGCACCAGCGTGACCCATAGTTTTACCTTTTGGTGCAGTTTGACCAGCAATAAAAGCAACAACAGGTTTAGTTATTTGCTCTTTGATTAATTTTGCAGCTTGAATCTCAAGATCTCCGCCGATTTCACCAATCATAACTATACATTCAGTTTCTGGATCAGCTTCAAACATTGGTAAAAGTTGGTTATACGAAAGACCAATAATCGGGTCTCCACCAATTCCAACAGCTGTAGTAATACCAAAACCTTCATTACAAACTTGGTTTGCACCTTCGTAAGTTAACGTACCAGATTTAGAGATAAGACCAACATTACCTTTTTTGAAAATTGAACCTGGCATAATCCCAATCTTACACTCCTCAGCAGTGATAATACCTGGACAGTTTGGCCCAAGTGTTTTCATACCATGTTTATTAGCATAAGCTTTTGCCATTTGCATATCTTTAACCGGTGCACCTTCAGTAATAATTACTGCAAGCTCAATACCAGCTTCGGCAGCTTCCATTACAGCATCACCAACAAATGCAGGTGGAACGAAAATCATAGAGACAGTAGCACCAGTGGTTTTTACAGCATCTGACACAGTATTAAATACCGGCTTACCTAAATGCTCTTGTCCACCTTTGTTTGGCGTAACACCACCAACAATTTTAGTTCCGTATGCAAGACATTGCTCAGCATGAAAAGTACCCTCTTTACCAGTGAAACCTTGAACGATTACTTTTGTATCTTTGTTTATTAAAATTGACATTAATTAATTTCCTTTCGCTGCAGCAACTGCTTTTGCAGCACCATCACCTAAATCATTACCAACAATCAAGTTTGCAATGTCTGCATTTTTAAGAATTTCTGCTGCCTCTGGTGCATTTGTTCCATCAAGACGAACAATTACAGGCACATTAACATCTGTAATTTTTGTAGCTTCGATAATACCGTTAGCAATACGGTCACAACGAACGATACCACCAAAGATATTTACGAAGATAGCTTTTACATTTGGGTTTTTAAGAATAATCTCAAAACCTTTTGCAACAGTCTCAGCATTAGCAGAACCACCAACGTCAAGGAAGTTTGCAGGCGTACCACCCATGTGATTAATTGTATCCATAGTACCCATAGCAAGACCGGCACCATTTACCATACAGCCTATTTCACCATCAAGAGCAACATAAGAAAGACCAAATTTAGCAGCTTCAACTTCATCAGCATCTTCTTCTGTTAAATCTCTCATAGCAGCGATTTCAGGTTGTCTGCCTAAAGCAGAATTATCAAAGCCCATTTTTCCGTCTAGTGCTAAAAACTCTCCTGAACCAGTTTTAACAAGAGGATTTATTTCAATCATCTCTGCATCATTTTCCATATACAATTTAAATAATTTTTGTGCAAAAGAGATAATATTTTTTTGTTCAACTTTATCAGTTATGCCTAGACCAAAAGCTAGTTCTCTACCATGAAATCCTTGGAAACCGATAGTCGGATCAACTGGCACAGTGATAATTTTTTCTGGAGTGTTCTCAGCAACATCTTCAATATTCATTCCACCCTCAGTTGATGCCATAATTAAAGGCATTTCTAGTTTTCTGTCAAGTACAACAGATAAATATAGCTCATCTTTGATATCTACACCATCTTCAATATAAAGCTTTCGAACAAGCTTGCCCTCGGCAGTAGTTTGATGAGTAACTAAAGTCATGCCAAGAATTTCATCAGAAAGTTCTCTAACTTCTTCAATAGATTTAGCTAGTTTAACTCCACCACCTAAGCCACGACCACCCGCATGGATTTGAGCTTTAACAACCCAAATAGGACCACCCAACTCTTTTGCAGCTTCAACTGCTGCTTCAACGCTCTCAGCCATTATACCTTTTGGTATCGGTACGCCATATTTGGCAAAAATTTGCTTTGCTTGATATTCATGTATATTCATCTATTCTCCTTGTATTAAAATGGAAATTTATTTAATTTCATATTGCGCGCGACCAATTTTATATAAGTCTTCGCCATATGAATCATTAATAACAGTTACCGGAAAGTCAACTACTTCTAGTTTTCTTATTGCTTCTGGGCCTAGTTCCGGATATGCGATTATCTCAGCACTTACTATCTGTTTGCCTAAAAGTGCGCCGGCTCCGCCAGTAGCACCAAAATATACAGCCTTGTATTTCTGACAAGCATCTGTAACATCTTTATTTCTTTTACCCTTACCTATCATGCCCTTCAATCCCTCTGCAATCAGACGAGGAGAGTAAGAATCCATGCGATAAGAGGTAGTAGGGCCTGCACTGCCGATTGGATCGCCTGGTTTGGGTGGAGTTGGTCCAACAAAGTATATTATGGCACCATTTAGATCAAAAGGAAGCTCTTTGCCTTCATCCAATAAATCAACCAATTTTTTATGCGCAGCATCACGAGCAGTATAAATTATGCCGTTTAAATATACTATATCTCCACTTTTAAGTTCAGATATAGTTTCATCGCTGAGTGGAGTTGTTAAATTATATGTTTTACTCATATTTTTACCCTTTATATCGTAATATGTGTATGTCTAGAACTATGACATTGAACATTTACAGAAACAGGTAATGAAGCTATATGACAAGGATTAGCTTCAATATGAACAGCTAAAACTGTTTGGGTTCCACCCATGCCCATAGTACCAATGCCCAACTTATTTAGCTCTTTTAAAATTACAGCTTCTAATTCAGCCATTTCAGGATCTTCATTAACTGAGCCAATATTTCTAAAAAGTGCATGTTTTGAGCTTATTACAGCTTTTTCAAAAGTCCCACCGATTCCAACACCTACAGTAAGAGGAGGACAAGGGTTTGGGCCAGCATCTGAGATACACTCTCTTACATAGTCTATTACACCCTGTTTTCCAGCAGCTGGAGGAAAAACTCTCGCACGAGAAACGTTTTCACTACCGCCGCCTTTAGCAGCATATTCAATATCAATTTTATCACCTTCAACAATATCAAGATGAATAATAGCTGGAAGGTTATAACCAACAGTATCTTTATTGTTGGCACGAGTAAAAGGATGACATGTAGAAGCTCTTAAGTAACCTTCAACATAACCTTTTTCTGTACCTTCGTTAATAGCATCTTTTAATAGTCCACCAACAACTTTAACATCAGCACCTATTTTTACAAAGAAAACTGCTAAACCAGTATCTTGACAAAGAGGACGTGCTTCAGAACTTGCGATATCTGCATTTTTCAACAGCTGCTTTAAAACTTCTTTGCTTACTGGGCTTTTTTCATTCTCATAAGCTTCTTTCATTGCATTTAAAGCATCTTCCGGAAGATTGGAAGCTGAATATACTATAATATCTCTGACGTTTTTAACTATCTCTTCATACGCAATTTCACGCATATATTATTTCCTCTTGTTGAATATCTACAATAATGTATTTTTGGAACATAGTTTAGCACTCTTTTAGCAATAGCAATCATTATAGATATTTATTTTTTAAGATATATAAAAGTGTGTAAATTTTACCCAATCAAGAATTAGATTTTACACCAAAAGGTGTAAAATCTACTCAAAAAAATTATTTTCTCTTAATATATTGATTCCCTCTTGAATAGAATCAACAGAGATTTTGAATTTCTCTTTTGTCTCTTCATCTAACTTAAGCTCAATTATTTTTTCAACTCCATTGCTACCTAAAACAACGGGCACACCTACAGCAATATCTTTGTATCCATATTCCCCATCTAACATAACAGAAGAAGGCATTACGATTCTACTATCATCCAGAATTGCTTCAACCATAACTGATATTGCACGACCAGGAGCATAATAAGCAGAAGTTCCAAGATGTTTAACTATCTCAGCTCCACCATTTTTTGTTCGATCGATTATGCCTTCCATATCTTCTTTTGAAATTATTTGATCTAAAGGTACTCCACCAACAGCAGAAATTTCTGGAAGAGGTATCATGTGTTGTCCATGATCACCAATAAGCATAGCTCTGGTTTGCCCTGAGCCATATCCAACTTTTTGGTTAATTTGATATGCCATTCTAGCACCATCAAGCGCTCCTGCCATACCAACTATTCTATTTCTATCCCAACCAGTCAACTTTTGAACAACATAAGTCATTATGTCAAGAGGATTAGAAACACAAAGAATAATTGCATTTGGAGAATGCTTTACAATATTTCCAGCAACATCTTTCATAATTTTTGCATTTATCATCAATAAGTCAGCTCTTGTCATCTCACTTCTACGAGGAACACCTGCTGTGATTACAACAATATCGCAATCTTTCAAATCGCTAGCATCTTTCGCCGCAGTTACAATAGTACCCTTAGGAGAGTAACTAGTTGACTGACCTATGTCTAATGCTTTACCGATTGCAACATCGGTATTTATGTCAAATAGAACAACTTCATGACAAATGCCTTGTATAGCTAAACTATATGCTGCCGTTGCGCCAACAAAACCAGCTCCAACAATCCCTACTTTTCTACCTACCATACATATTCCTTTAATTTTACTTCTTAAAATGAAAGGAAACCTTCCATCTCTTTGATTACGCTTCTGTGCTAAAGCACGACTTAGAAAAAAACTAAATTTTTTTCTGATCGCTTGGATTCCTTCGGCAGGAAACCCATTACACTAGTGCAATTTTGTATAGTTGTTTTTATTTAGTCTCAAGACCAAATGTAAAGCCGCCATTAACTTTTTCTATAAGTTCAGGAAGAATATCTTGATATTCACCAACAATACCAAAGTCAGCATTCTGAAAAATTGCCTCTTTGGCATTATAATTAATTGCTACAATTGTCTCAGATTCTTTCATACCGGCAATATGCTGAACTGCACCACTAATACCAACTGCAACATAAACTTTTGGTCTAACCGTTTTACCAGTTTGTCCAACTTGTCTTGCATATTCGGCAACACCTTCATCAACCATAACTCTTGAACAAGCCCACTCAGCATTTAAGCCCTGCTCTTTAAGCGCTGATGCTAAATCTTTTACCATTTGCATTCCGTCAGCTGTTGTTCCTCTACCACCTGACACTATAATATCAGCTTCAAACAATCCTTGCATACCGCCTTCACCAATTACTGTTTCAATGATTTCAGATACAAACTCTTCATCACCTAATTTTGGTTCAAACGATGATATTATACCTTCTCGGCTTTCATCCTTTGCAGGTACAGCAAATGTTCCAGCACGCGCGGTAGAAATTTGAGGACAAACAAATCCAATGATTGTCGCAAGCTTAGACTCACCATAAGTAGGTCTTCTTGATTCTAAGATTGGAGTATAAACAACTTTTTCTTTAGTTTCTTTATTTCTATGAACATGTTCACCAATTAGCAGTTCTGTACAATCTGCAGTTACGCCACTATCAGTTTTAACACCGATTCTTGGAGCAAGCTCACGACCAGCTGTAGTTGCTGCAAAAAGTGCTATTTCATAGTTGTTTTTCTTAATTACTTGTGCGAATGTTTCAGAAAAAGGTAATATCCTGTATTCTTCAAGTCTATCATCTTCTACAACAATAACTTCATCAGCACCACTAGCTATAAGCTCTTGTGCTAAACCAGCCACATCTTTACCAATTAAAAGTGTTGTTACTTTAGTATCATTACCAAGCTCCTCGGCTAAAGTTCTTGCAGGAGTCAATAGCTCCATTGATGGTCTTGAGATTTGACCTTTTACAACTTCTGCCCAAGTAATAATCCCTTTAGCGCCGTTTCTAAAATCAATTTCTCTTAAACCTTCTTCTCTAGCTTTCGCTTTTTTAGCTTTTTTCTCTTCTACTTCTATAGTATTTTTACCTGATTTAAAATCTTCAAGAAAATTAGAGATTAACTCACTTTCATTATGTCCGCTTGCCATTTTTGCAGGAGCTCTTTCACTTTTAATCGTTATAACTTTTGATACAATTGTTGGAGAACCGCTCTCACCTGGAGTTCCAAGACCAATATGCTCAGTACCTAATCCAATATCATCTATACTAAATACAGTGATTTCACTATTTTTTGCTTTGATTGCACCGCTTAGTTTTGGGCGTCTTGGGTCTATTCCTGTTGGTGTAAAACTCATAGCACATGGGAGTGGCAAGCTCATCATTTGATAGCCACCCTCAATAATTCTTTTTGCATGAACCTTGCCATTAACTAATTCAGCAGTTTCTATAAAAGTACCCTGAGGGATTTTCAGGTTTTCTGCAACTTGAGACGGAACGTGCGCCGTATCACCATCACTTGTCTGACGACCTGCTACGATTATAAAATCTTCATTTAGTCCTTTACCAAAGCCTAAATGCTTAAGCATTGTAGCAATTGCTAAACCTGTTGCGTAAGTATCAGAACCACCTAGTTTTCTATCACTTAAAAGGTACGCTTCGTCATACCCCATAGAAAGAGCGGTTTTCAAAGATGTAGTAAACGATGGTGGTCCCATTGAACAAACTATAAGTTTCGCATCAGGATTATCATTTCTCATTTGAAGACCAGCTTCTAAACCATAAGAACAATCTATATTAATAATAGATTTTGCCTTGGTTCTATCCATTAAACCATCATCACCCATTCTCATCTCAGATGGTAATGGAACTTGTTTCATTAAACTGATTATTGTTAAAGCCATATTATTATTTCCTCAATTTACATCATATTGTAATCTGGACCATCTCCACCGTAAGGTGTAGTCCAAGTAATTCCACTGTTTGGTGATTTAATATCACAAGTTTTACAGTGAACACAGTTTTCAGCGTGCATTCTTAGTGATTTAGCACCACTCTTTTTATCTGTATGCAGTTCGTACACTTCAGCAGGACACATAGATGCTTCTGCTAAACCATACTCATTTATATTTGATGATTGAAATTGCTCTTCATTGTTTACAACTAAGTGAACAGGCTGAACTTCATCATGCATAGCTTTTGAGTAATAAACAGTTGTTACTTTATCAAATGTTAGTTTTTTATCATACTCAAGTTTACCTGCGAATCTCTCTTTAAACGGTTGCTGAGAAAACAATGTTATTTTTTTAGTTGTTACATTATCTGCTTCAGTTTTAGGTACTAACAGACAAGCACCACCAGTTATAAGCTGAATACCCATTTTAAGTCCACCAATAATCATACCGTCTTGCATAACAGCTCTCATATTTCTTACTGGATATAATTCTTTGTAAATGGGACTACTATTCACTAACTCCTCATATCTTGAGAGAGACTCTTTACTTGTATCATTTTTTTCTAATGCTTCAGCAGCAGCAGTAGCTGCACAGATACCGGATCTAACAGCTAAATGAACACCTTTAAGTCTAGGCGTAGATAAAAATCCGGCACTATCACCAACTATCATCATATTATCAGCATAATATTTAGGTATTGAGTTCCAACCACCTTCTGGAAGTGTTTTTGCACCAGCTTCTATAACTGATCCACCTTCAAGTATTTTAGATACATATGGGTGAGTTTTCCAAACTTGCATAGCAGCATGAACATCAAAAGATGGATCTTGATAATCAAGACCAACAACAAGTCCGATAGCTACTCTGTTTTCTGTTAATCCATATATAAAACCACCACCGAATTCTTCTTTATCTTTAAGCGGATAACCAAAAGTATGTTTAACCGAACTAGCTTCTATAGAACCTTCTGGAAGTTTCCATATCTCTTTTACACCTAAAGAGTATATTTGAGGGTTTTTGCCTGCGTCCAAATTTAGCTTATTGATAACTGTTTTAACTGCTGAACCTCTGGTTCCTTCAGCAAATATCGTTATCGAAGCTTCTATCGTTGTGCCTTCTTGAAAGTTCTTCTGCTTAACACCGTGATGGTCAACGCCAGTATCTTTAGTTTTTACGCCAATAACTTTATTGTCACTGCTGTAAACAACAGAATCAACAGCAAAGCCAGTATAAATCTCTACGCCTCTCTCTTCGGCCAATGTAGCTAAATACCTACATATCTGCCCCAATGATGCTATGTAGTTACCATCATTTGACATGTATGGCGGATGAAATGGAAGTGTTGTTTCCCCGCCATCGTCATTTAACTTTACAGTTACATCAGCACCAACTTTTGAATCAAACGGCAGACCGTCAAATTCTCCAGTTGTTAATAATTGCTTAAATACTTGTGGTCTGATAACAGCACCAGAAAGTATATGTGAACCGATTGAATTACCTTTATCAATCAGCATTATTTTTTTATCTACACCTTTTTGCTTTAGCTTATCCGCTAAGGCAATTGCTGTTGCAAGACCAGAAGGTCCTCCGCCAACAATAAGCACATCTGTTGAAATATTATCCATGTAGGACTCCATATAATTAAACTTAAATTTTAAAACTACCTTTAGTAATGAAGTAAGATAACAGATTTTAAATTAAACTTAAGTTTGAGTGTTGTGCATAAATAAAAATAGATTTTATATGTTACATAATGAAACAGATAAGAGGGAATAAGGTACACACAGAGAGTTATCTCTGGCGATAAGTATATAATTATTTATTATAAAAGTTATTTTTGTACAGTGTATCTATAAGCTCTTTTACGCTTCCGACTGATTTAGCAAATTTTCTATCTTGATCATTATTTAAATTAGCTTCAATAACTTTTTCAACACCGCCGGCTCCAATCATAACAGGAACACCACTCACAACATCACTGTACCCATACTCGCCATCAAGCATTATAGCACAAGGATAAATCTGTTTCATATCTGTGAGCACAGCTTCAACCATAAGTGCTGTTGCTTTTGCCGGTGCATAATGAGCGCTGCCATCTTTTAGTAGTTCAACTATTTCAGCCCCGCCTCTTTTAGTTTTTTCTACTATTTCATTTATTTCTTCCCAGGTTAAAAGGTCAGTAAGAGGAACCCCTGCAACCGTTGAAAATCTTGGTAATGGTACCATATCGTCACCATGACCACCCATTACCGAACATCTAATCTGCCCTGCTCCGTAACCTAGTTTTTCATACACAAAGTGAGCCATTCTAGCACTGTCTAATATACCAGCCATTCCCAACACTCTGCTTCTATCCCAGCCCGTCTCTTTAAGCGCAACATAGACCATAACATCTAGTGGATTTGATACAGGAATAATAACAGCATTTGGTGATGAGATCTTGATAACACTCATAACATCTTTCACGATTTGAGCATTTTTTAGTAATAAATCGTCTCTACTCATGCCTGGAAGTCTTGGACTACCTGCTGTAATTACAACAACGTCGCAATCTCTTACATCTTCTAATGTTTCTGCAACGGTAATTACTGTATGTTTTCTAGCGGCTTGTGCAGCTTGAGATAAGTCCAACGCTTTACCTTTTGCTCTGTCTACATTATTTGCTCTTAAAATAACTTCATGACAAGAACCACTCATCGCCAAAGAATATGCTACTGATGAACCAACATTACCTACACCTACAATTCCTACTCTTTTACCTCTCATGGTATTCCTTTGATTCTGTATATTCTAGCAAATAATTAAAAGTTATGTAATTTTAATTTTCAAATATTTGCTATAGGAGAGTTAAATATATTAACTCTCTATAAATTTTTAGCTATATTGCGTCAATAATAGCATTTAAAGTAGCAGATGGACGCATAGCAGCTTCAGCTTTTGCATTATCTGGGTGATAATATCCACCGATATCTTTTGGGCTTCCTTCTGAAGCTAAAAGCTCAGAAATAATTTTGTCTTCATTTGCAGCCAACTCTGCAGCAATGGGAGCAAACTTAGCAACTAATTCGGCATTATCACCTTGAGCAAGTGCTTCAGCCCAGAATTTTGCTAAAAAGAAGTGAGAAGCTTTATTGTCTGGTTCACCACATCTACGCGAAGGCTCTTTGTTATTGTCCAGGTAACTATCATTAGCAATATCTAAAGCAGCAGTTAAAGCAGCAATTTTTGCATCTGAGTTTTTATTGCCAATAAAACGTAAAGACTCAGCAAGGGCTAAAAATTCGCCTAAAGAATCCCAACGAAGGTGACCCTCTGCTAAGAACTGATCAACATGCTTAGGAGCAGATCCACCAGCACCAGTCTCATAAAGACCGCCACCAGCTAACAACGGAACGATTGAAAGCATTTTTGCAGATGTTCCAAGCTCTAGGATTGGGTACATGTCAGTTAAGTGGTCACGAAGAACATTACCAGTGACAGAGATAGTATCTTCACCTTTACGCACACGAGCATTTGTGTAGCGTGTAGCATCAGTAATATTCATAAATTGAATATCAAGACCTGATGTGTCATGATCTTTTAAATAAACATGTACCTTTTTAAGCATTTCAGCATCATGTGCACGGTTTTCATCCAACCAAAAGATTGCTGGGTTACCAGTAAGACGAGCACGCTCAACTGCTAAACGAACCCAGTCTTTAATTGGGATATCCTTAACTCTTGCAAGTCTCCAAATATCACCAACTTCAACATCGTGACTCATAAGAACTTTACCATCAGCATCTTTAACTTCAACTGTTCCAGCTTCAGCAATTTCAAATGTAGTTGGATGAGAGCCATACTCTTCAGCTTTTTGTGCCATAAGACCAACATTTGCAACGTTACCCATAGTTGTAACATCATATTGACCATTAGCAACACAATCAGCTAACATCTCTGCATGGAACATTCCGTAAGTACTATCAGGGATAACAGCGACACACTCTACTGCATCACCATTTCTATTCCACTGTTTACCACCCTCACGAACAACCACTGGCATAGAAGCATCAATAATTACATCATTAGATGCATTGAAGTTTGTTGTGCCTTTATCAGAATCAACCATTGCTATCTCTGGATTATCAGAATCAACTATTGCTTTAAATGCAGCTAAAATTTCAGCTTCTTGTGCGAGACCAGCAATTTTTTTCTCAATATCAGAAATACCAAGGTTAGCATTTATATTTAGTTCTTCAAATGTAGCAGCATATTTTTCAAATACGGGTGCGAAGAATACTTCTAGAGCATGACCAAACATAATTGGGTCAGAGATTTTCATCATAGTCGCTTTAAGATGAATAGACCATAAAACACCGTTTTTCTTAGCATCGTCAATTGTTTTTTGGATAAATGCTCTAAGAGCTTTAACTGACATGTATGTAGCATCGATAATCTCTTTATCAAGTGTATCAATATTTGCTAACTCTTTACCATTTAATTCAATAGTAACTTTTTGTCCATTTCCAACAGTAACTGATTGCTCGTTTCCATAAAAATCACCATTCCCTTCCATATGCGCAACATAAGCTTTTGAATTTTTACTAAATGCTTTTAATCTATGAGGATTTTTTTGAGCAAATTTTTTAACTGCAGCTGCAGCACGTCTATCAGAGTTACCTTCACGAAGAACCGGATTAACTGCAGACCCAAGACAAGTATTGTATTTTGCTCTAATTTTTTCTTCTTCAGTGTTTGTCGGATTTTCAGGAAAATCAGGAATATCATAACCTTGACCTTGAAGCTCAGCGATACAATCTTTAAGCTGCCCAATAGATGCAGATATATTTGGAAGTTTGATAATGTTTCCATCTGCTTGTAAAACAACTTTACCTAGTTTTGATAGTTCGTCTTCTGCAAGACCCATCGCAGCTAAAACTCTACTTGCAAGTGAAATATCACTAGTAACTACTTCTATACCTGCTGCTTTAGTGAAAGCATTAACGATAGGCAATAACGAATAAGTTGCTAAAGCTGGCGCTTCATCAATTTTTGACCAAATAATTTTTGACATTTTTTTGTCCTTAGGTTAATATTTTTTGTTAAATGACATATTAACACTAAGATAAATAATATATGGTTACTTTGTCTAATGATTTAGTTTTATTTAACTTATGTTTCATTTGGTAGCACGCTTTATATTGCTTAAATGTGTAGAATAGTTACGTGAAAAATTATGGGTTCCACTCTTTGCTTTCATAAAATAGAGATATTCTGTTTGTGCCGGAAAAATTGCTGCCCTGATTGCATCAAAACTAACATTACATACTGGAAGTACTGGAAACCCCCTGTTCTTATATGTATTGTATGTTGTATCGTCTTCTTTTATTCTCTTTGAAGTTATTTTAACATGTGAATATTTTCCATAATTGAGTGTTCCATCCATCTGTAGCTTCATATTCTTTTTAACTCTATTATATATGACAGAACTAACAAGCGGCATCTCTTCTATATTGGCTGATTCTTTTTGGATTACAGATGCAACTGTTACAAAATGAAACCATTTTTTTTCATTATATGCTCCAAATATTTTCATCGATAATTTTTTCATTTGTGAATATGATTCGTTAAGCAGTATTTTAATCAATACGTTTTCTGTAATACCTATCGGCAAGCTGTATGTATTGGGAACAAACACACCTTCTTCATATTTGGACTGAAGAGAGTACTCTTTTTGCAATAGTTTTCTGTCCAGATTTAGATTACTTGCCAGCTGGTCTAAAAATATATGTGTAGTTTCACCTGGAATAAGTGTAATATCTTGAAGTGCTGCTTTTGCGGTTGTAAGTTTATACAAAAAATCAAACTTTGTGCTTCTGTCAACTCCTATGTTTATCCACCCACTTTGAGGCAAGCCCATTACTCTCAATATTATGGAATCAAGTTTACTTACATTGTAATTTTTTGCTTGCATTTGTGATATAATCTTATTAATAGAACCTTTGGGTATATATAAGACTTTAGGGGAATTTATAGGCTTATTTAGGTAATACATGAATGATAAAATAATTATTAATACTATTTCTAAAATCCACTTTATACTTATTAGCGCCTTATCTTTCATATTATTAATACTCTTTACTATATTTATACTCTTACAAAATGGGATATATCTAGATGATATATCTCTTCAAAATATAAAAGTTAAGAAATTATACATTAAATGGGATGAAAAGATAAGTGTAGTTGCTAAAGAACTTTACATCACCGAACATAAAAAAAGAGAAAAAACTATAATTGACTATAACAAAATCGTTAAAATAATAGAGAAGGATCTTATATTTTCCAGTTGGTTTAGTTTGATTGATATAGATAAGATATTCTTTAATGATATAAAAGGTTCTTTCAAATATATAGACAATAAAAAGGGTTTTTTATCTTTATCGTCCCCGGACTTTATGCTAAAAAGCTCATTCTATTCTGAAAAAAAATTATTTAAAATTCAAATCAACGAGCTTAGAGCCAAGCAAAAAGATATAAAAGCAGTTGGAGGCGTAGTTTTTAACTTAAACGACGGACTAAAATTTGCAACATCCTTAACTATAGATATCAACAACGATGCAAAACTCCATCTTCAAATAAAAGGCGATACTAAAAAGCTATCCTATAAACTAAGCTCTGAGAAAAAGATAAAAGATACAAGATACATTGTTGATATATTTGACATAGATCCAAGGGCTAAATACTGGTTTTATGATGCTATGGAGTTATCAAGCTTATCAATACAGAGCGTTGATGGTTGGCTAGAGTACAAAAACATTGATAAAGCATATCTAAATCTACAGGCAAAAGCAGTTGCTAATGATTTAATATATACATATGACAAAAAAGTGGACTCAGTCAGAACAAGTCATACTGACCTAGAGTTTAAAAATGGTGTACTGTTCATAAAACCAAAAAATGCATATTCATATGATTTTCCCCTTGATAAAAGTTGGTTAAAAATAGATTTTTCTAAGAAAGAGGAGCTTTTAACACTTTATCTCCTCTTTAAAGGTCAAGCAAATAGAGACTTACTGAGATTGCTTGATAGATACAATATAAAACTGCCATTCATACAGACAAAGGGGAAATTGGATACCAATTTAAAACTGCTTATAAATCTAATATCGGCAGATGTTACAGCTCTTGGTGATTTTTATACAAAAGAGGCACAAATCAACTACCTAGGATTAGACATAGATATATTTGATGCGAATATATCTATCAATAATACTCATGTTAAAGTAGACAATATGTTTGCAAAATACAAAGATATCGCAACCTCACATGTAGATTTAGATTTTGATGCCAAAAATCACAGCGGAACACTGGACTTTAGAGTTGAGAGCATCTTCATAAAAGATAATGATTTAAAGTTAAAAAGCACAAAAGAACCTTTACATGTTAAATATATTATCTCACCAATACAGGACTTTGTAGAAGTTGACAAATCAATATGGGAACTAAAAGACAAGAGCGTAAAAATTGATGCAATGCGCATACCTTTTATGATGAAAGAACTTACTGCCTATATACCGGTAACCTTTGTGGAAGTTCAAGCATTGGCATCTGCTTATATATCGGGCGAAATACTATTTAAGCCAAACAGAGCCAACTTGGATATAGACTTGTTAAAGCTGAACTACAATGATATCACGCTAGGGCAATCAATAACACCGCTAAAGCTCTCTTATAATAAAAAACTAACTGTATCTTCAGAAAATTCAATCAGGCTTAATATTGGCAGTAAAACATGTCAGGTTCAGAATGCTGTAATGGAGATTCAAGATAAAACAGTAAGTTTAAAAAACATAAAATTAAATATTGGCAATATCATAAAATCAGAAATTAGTGCAAAATATGCTTTTGACAGATCTATTGGATTTATAGATATGCATAACATACAATTTTCAGATGCAAAATTTGGCGAAATATTTAACAATAACAGGAATGTACAGTTTCACATATTAAACAAGAATAACAAGACTACAATAAGCTCTAAAGCGTATGATTTGGAATATATTTTTAGCGATAAAGAATGGGTATTAAAACTTAATTCAATTAAAAAAATAGCAAAGAACTCAAATATTCTTAAAAAGTACGATTTAAATAATGGATCTTTTTCATTTCATAAAAAAAGCAATGAAAAAGATATAAAATTTTCTGCAAATATAAAATATAAATATAAGGTACTTGCAGCAAATAATAAACCCATAGACAATTATATTATAGATGGAAAAATTGATAACGACACTGATGATATTCATCTTAATATAAATAATTCTGTTTATATACAGATATCTGATGACATAAAAATTCAAGCGGATAATATTGGAATAAATATAAATGAGATTGTTAACATGTTTTCTGATAGAAACTCCACAGAAAAAACCAAAGAAAAGATTAGCGTCCATTTTGACGCCAAGAATTGTTTTATATATCTTAGTGAAAATAGGTATATTGTTTCTGATGAGATTAAACTTCAATATTTTGATGATATTTTAACCGCTCAACTTAAATACAAAAAAGGAAATGCCGGATTTAAGTTTAACAAAAATAATTTTCATCTTTACGGAAAAGGCTTCAATGATAAATTTATGGAAAAACTTTTTGCTCTATCTAAATTTAAAGGTGGTTCGCTAGATTTTTCAATTAGTGGCACAACAAAAGAGTATGGTGGCATTATCTATGCGAAAAATACAACTATTAAAGAGTATAAAATCCTAAACAACATTCTAGCATTTGTTAATACTATTCCATCCTTGGTGACATTTTCACTTCCGGGATACAATAAAAATGGTCTATTTGCAGATAGCGCATATATTAATTTCAAATTTAAAGATGATATATATAAAATGAGTGATATCTCTCTGCATTCTAAAGAGATTGATATTGTTGGATTTGGAGAGGCCAGCACAAAGAAGAATACCATCGATTTGGAACTAAACTTAAAAACAGACCTAGGCAGCTCATTCTCAAAAATACCTCTGGTCGGATACATATTAATGGGTAAAGAAAACATCTCTTCATCATTGACTGTGACAGGTGCTTTAGATAACCCGGACGTAAACACCCAAATAGCAAAATCTATAATTGTAGCACCACTCAATATTATAAAAAGAACACTACTTCTTCCCTTTGAACTATTTAAAAGTAAAGATGAAAAAGATAAGTAATACTACTCATTTCTAAGAACAGTTAAAATATCCACTTCGCTGGCTTTTTTAGCAGGATAATAAGAAGAAGCTACAACAATTCCAAATGCACCAACTACAATAAGTATAAAATCTTTAACACTCAAATCAAGTGGCAGAGTAGAAGTCGGATATACATCTTTTGGTAGATGCACAATATCAAAAGTACTTAGTATCCATAAACCACTCATGCCAAGTACAACTCCAGCTAAAATACCACTAACACCAATTACTATACCAAGATATAAAAATACTTTTTTAATCTCAGATGATGTAGCACCTAGTGATAAGAGTAGTGCTATCTCGCTTCTCCTATTCATTACAGTCATTAAAAGAGAAGATATAATGTTTATAGCTGCAATTAAAATTATAAGCATTAAAACAATAAACAGAGATGCCTTCTCAAGCTCCAATGCTGCAAAAAAATTAATATTATCTTCCCACCATCCTTTAATAGAGACATTACGTGGAAGATATTCTTTAATTTTAATTATATCAGAATGAGGATTATCAGAGAAAATGTGAATTCCATTATATTGATTGCTTGGCATATGAAGTATTGCTTGAAGAGATTCTATGGTTGTATAGCTGTAAGCTTTATCATAAGCAGAAAGTCCTGAATCAAATGTGCCATTAATCTTAAATCTTTTAATCTTAGGCGTAATCGATAAACCACCGGGTTCGACATGTGTAAATATATACATCAGTCTGTCATCATTAAAAAGTGAAAATTCTTCTTTTAGTGTTTTTCCGATGAGTACATCAAACTTCTCATATTTATTTTTCTGTATAACTTCTTTTAAAACACTGTTTACTTCTGCTTCACTCTCAAAATTTACGCCGAAAATATAACCACCCTCCAGCTTGCTTCCGCTTCTTGCCATAACGGAAGACTGAATATAAGGACTAAACTTAAGCTCAGGGAACTTATTTTTTAAATCCAAAAGTAGATTTTCATTAGCTGCACCATAAAACTTTGGAAGAACAGTTAATGGGTAATTCATAATAGTGAGCTTCTTTCTAAACTCATTATCAAAACCATTCATAAGGGCCATAGCAATTAAAAGAACCATAACTCCCAATGTGATACCTGAAAATGCGAGCAGTGCAGACAAGAATATAAATGGCTGCTCATTATCAAATCGCAAAAATCTTTTTACAAGATATGGTACTATTGATGTTTTCAAGAAGCAAACATACCTTTTTTGGGACCACTTTTCCCACAACATTGTTTATACTTTTTGCCGCTTCCGCATGGACAAGGTTCATTTCTAGATACTTTTTTATTACCATTCTCTTCATCATTATCAGAGAGGTTAAACTGTCTGGCAACTTCATCAAATTTTCTCTGTAGCTCTAACTGTTCAGCAACTTTCTTAGCCTCTTCTTCAGGGTCTTCAACTCTAAATTGAATTATTTGAAGTGTTTTTATGGTGTTAAATTTAATATCACCAATTAACTCAGTAAAAAGATTAAAACTCTCTTTTTTATATTCCACCAGTGGATCTTTTTGATTGTAAGCACGAAGTCTGATACCTGTTTTCATATTATCCATTGCATAAAGATGCTCTCTCCAAGCATTATCTAACTCTTTAAGATACAATTCTCTTTCAATATCACTACAAATATTATTTTCAAGTACGCTCATCTTCTCATCATAAGCTTGCTTAACCACATTTGTTAGTGCTTCTGCCAGCTCTTCATATTCATATAATGAATACTCATCTTCTTTCAGTTCTAAATTGATTTCTTCTTGTAAAAGCTTAAAAACTTTTTCTAAATTGAAATCCTCTTTAGCTCCGCCATCAAAAATATCTGAATTACTGAGTACATGTATTATATATTCAGCTCTCACCTCATTAATTTTAGATGAAATATTATATTCTGGGTTAAGCAGCTGGTTTCTAAACTTATAAATTATTTTTCTCTGCTCATTTGCAACATCATCATACTCAACAATCTGTTTTCTGCCTTCATAGTGCATATTTTCGACTTTTTTCTGAGCTTTTTCAACTGCGCGGGTAACCATTTTAGATTCTATATATTCACCATCTTCAACACCAAGTCTCTCCATAATGCTTTTAATCTTATCACTTCCAAAAATACGAAGCAGATTATCTTCTAAAGATAAATAAAACTGGGTAGTACCTGCATCGCCTTGTCGTCCGGAACGACCACGAAGCTGATTATCTATACGACGATTTTCATGTCTTTCAGTTCCTACTATATAAAGACCACCAAGGGTTCTAACTTCATCATTTACTTTAATATCAACACCACGACCTGCCATATTTGTAGCAATTGTTACTGCTCCTTTAACACCGGCCCCTTTAATGATTTCACTTTCTTGAGCATGATTTTTAGCATTAAGTACTGTATGCGCTATCTTCTCTTTTTTAAGAAACTCGTGAAGTAGTTCCGACTTTTCAATAGAAGCTGTACCAATTAAAACTGGTTGACCTGTCTTTGAAAGAGTTCTGATAGTGTTGACTACTGCTGTAAATTTTTCTTCTTCTGTTTTGTAGATAAGATCATTTAAATCTTTTCTTGTAATTGGTATATTTGTTGGTATAGATATAACATCTAAAGAATAAATCTGCGCAAACTCAGACGCTTCTGTCTCTGCTGTACCAGTCATACCGGCTAATTTATCATACATTCTAAAGTAATTTTGAAACGTTATGTCCGCCAGCGTCTGAGTCTCTTCTTTAATTTCAACTTTTTCTTTTGCCTCAAGCGCCTGATGAAGCCCCTCAGAAAATCTACGACCTTCACTTAAACGGCCTGTAAACTCATCCACTATTATGACCTCATCATTATTAACTACATAATCAACATCTTTTTCAAAAAGATAGTTTGCTTTTAAAGCTTGGTCAAGCGCATGTGGAAGTGAGGCGTTCTCGGGAGAATAAAGATTTTCTACATTAAAAAGCTCTTCCGCCTTTGTAATGCCCTCTTCTGTAATTAGAATAATTTTATCTTTTTCATCAACGGTAAAGTGTTCATCTTTAGTTAATTTAAGTGCAATAACATTTGCATCTGTATAATCTTGCATTGTTCTATTTGTCGGTCCTGAAATAATCAGTGGCGTTCTAGCTTCATCAATCAAGATACTATCAACTTCATCAACTATAACAAAATTATGACCTCTTTGAACCATTTGCTCTTGAGAATAACTCATATTATCTCTTAAATAATCAAAACCAAATTCATTGTTTGTTCCGTAAGTTATATCTGCACTATACACTTCTCTTTTTACAAGAGGATCATGCATATCTTCTAGTATAATACCAACTGAAAATCCCAAGAACTCATACAGTGGAGCCATTTCTTTACCATCTCTAGATGCCAAATAATCATTAACGGTTACTAAGTGCACGCCCTTGTCGGTCATTGCATTAAGAACAATTGGCAGAGTTGCAACAAGGGTCTTTCCTTCGCCCGTCTTCATCTCTGAAATTCTACCCTCATGAAGTACAATACCTC
The DNA here is from genome assembly GCA_021648285.1 of Sulfurimonas sp. Lineage (GTDB taxonomy): Bacteria > Campylobacterota > Campylobacteria > Campylobacterales > Sulfurimonadaceae > Sulfurimonas. The sequence continues at coordinate 26,099 of JAKITC010000017.1, forward strand.
CAAGAAGTTGAACATCAAAGTGTCTCATGCCAAGCGTTCTGACACTAACCTCTCTAGTTATTGCGAACGAATCAACCAAAACTTCTTCTAAAGAATTTTCATCCTTTAAGACACTCTCCTTAAGTTCCGCAAATGCAGCTTTTAATTCATCATCATTTAGAGTCTGATATTTACTCTCTAAGTCATTTATTTTGTTAACTGTTTTGCTATATTTCTTCAATTCACGATCATTTGACGTACCAAATATCTTACCCACTAATGCTTGTAGCATTTCCAACCTTATGTGCACTACTATATACTTAACTATATAGTAATTTTTAAATTGCTCTTATTTTATCATACTTATAATAACAATTTGCATAAAAGATAGAATGATTTTTTTTTTTATTCATATTATATAATATGTAAACAATTGCTTGGATATAATTTATAAATTAAAAAGGAATAAATTGAAATATTTACTTATAGCTATACTACTGATATCACAAGCTTTTGCATCCTTAGAACAAATTAACTCTTTTGAGGCAGATTTCTCACAAAGCATTACCGATGACAAAAACAAAGTACTAGTATACAATGGACATGTAATAGCTTCCAAACCACAAAATGCCAAATGGAGCTATTATAAACCAGTTAAAAAAGATGTTTATATTAATAAGTTTGAAGTGGTTGTTGTTGAGCCTGAAATTGAACAAGTTATAGTTAGAAGAGTAGAGTCAAAGCTTGATTTTTTTAAAATGATTAGCAAAGCCAAAGAGATTGAGAAGAATGTATATAGTGCCAATTTTAAAGACTCTAAATTCACTATAGTTCAATCTAACAATGCAATAGAATCTATATCATATATTGATGAATTTGAAAACAGAGTAAAAATAGTTTTCAAAAATATAAAACAAAACCATAACATTGATTTAAAAATCTTTACACCAATTTTTCCTCTTTACTACGATATCATAAGAGACTAAAGTTATTTAAATCCAGATTTTTTTGAGTATCTGTCTCTTTATAATCATCCCTGATATGAATAAATATCTTAATATGCTTTAAAAATAGCCTTACCAATTCTGGATCAAGTCCAGAATGACGGAGTTATCGTCACTCAAAACTTGATTTTGAGTCTAGCTTATGAATTAATCAGTATGAATTAATCAGAGGGTTCAATTAGTAATAGCTTCTACTTGATACACAGAAGCTTGCAGAAAGTGACTATATCACTTTCTACACCACTTTTTACAGCTTATAATCTTTGATAAGGTTAAAGTTAAGATATTTGTATATCTCATTTTCCTTACCAACTATTTTTTGAGTTTTTTCTAAATACTCAGCCGCAGTTGGAAGGCGACCTAGCATAGAACATACAGCAGCAAGTTCTGCAGAACCAAGATAAACTTGCGCATCTTTACCTAAACGGTTATCAAAGTTACGAGTTGATGTTGAAAATACTATCGCACCATCAGCAACACGAGCTTGATTACCCATACATAAAGAACAACCAGGAATCTCAGTACGAGCTCCAGCAGCACCAAATACAGAGTAGTAACCATCTTCAGTAAGTTGTTTTTCATCCATTTTAGTAGGAGGACAAACCCATAGTCTAGTTGGAACAGTGCCTTCACCTCTTAGAACTTCACCTAGTGCACGGTAGTGACCAATATTTGTCATACACGAACCAACAAATACTTCATCAATGTTATGAGGACGATCTGATGCAAGAATCTCACTAAGAGTTGCAACATCATCTGGATCATTAGGACAAGCTAAAATTGGTTCTGTAACTTTATTTAAATCAATTTCGATTACAGCTGCATATTGGGCATCTGCATCTGGTTTCATTAATGAAGGGTTAGCTAACCACTCATTCATCTTATCAACTCTTCTTTGGATTGTACGCTTATCTTCATAACCAGCTTCAATCATAGACTCTAAAAGAGTTACATTTGATTTAAGGTATTCAATAACTGGCTCATTGTTTAAAAGAACAGTACAAGCAGCAGCTGAACGCTCAGCAGATGCATCAGAAAGCTCAAACGCTTGCTCAGCTTTTAAATCAGGTAAACCTTCAATCTCTAAAATACGACCGGCAAAGATATTTTTCTTACCGGCTTTAGGAACTGTAAGATGTCCTTCTTTAATCGCTTGGTGAGGTATAGAATTTACAAGGTCACGAAGAGTGATACCAGGTTGCATTTCACCTGAAAAACGTACAAGAACAGACTCTGGCATAGTAAGAGGCATTGAACCTGTAACACAGGCAAATGCAACAACTCCGGAACCACCAGGAAAAGAGATACCTATTGGGAAGCGAGTATGACTATCAGCACCAGTACCAACAGTATCAGGAAGAACCATTCTGTTTAACCAAGAGTGGATAACTCCATCACCAGGACGAAGAGCAACACCTGAACGGTTAGAGATAAAATCAGGAAGTGTATGGTGCATAGTAACATCAGATGGTTTTGGATATGCCGCTGTGTGACAGAATGATTGCATTACTAAATCAGCATTGAAACCAAGTGCAGCAAGTTCTTTGATCTCATCACGAGTCATAGGACCAGTTGTGTCTTGAGAACCAACCGTACTCATTTCAGGCTCAACATACATACCTGGACGAACACCGTCAAGACCAGAAGCCTTACCAACCATTTTTTGTGCTAAAGTATAACCTTTACCTGTATCAGCTGGCTGCTCTGCCGTTAAGAATGCATCAGAGGTGCCTAAACCAAGTACACCACGAGCTTTAGAAGTTAAACCACGACCTATGATAAGTGGAATACGACCACCTGCACGAACTTCATCAGTAATAGTATTTGGATTAAGTTTGAATGTAGCTATAGATGCACCATTTTTATGAGCTTCACCTTTATAAGGGTAGATACTAACAACATCGCCTGTTTCCATATTAGAAACATCTAATTCTAATGGAAGAGCACCTGAATCTTCACATGTAGCAAAGAAAATTGGAGCGATAGTATTACCAAGAACAACACCGCCAGTACGTTTGTTTGGAACACCAGGAATATCTTCACCCATGTGCCATTGTACAGAGTTTACACCTGACTTACGACTTGAACCAGTACCAACAACATCACCAACATAAGCGATAGGGTTACCTAATTCTTTTAATTTTTTAATAGTATTTATTGGATCGTCCATTTTAGCAACTAGCATAGAGTTTGCATGAACAGGAATATCTGAACGAGTAAACGCTTCAGAAGCTGGAGAAAGATCATCTGTATTAGTCTCACCTGGAACTTTATAAACTGTTACAGTGATTTTTTCAGCTAGTGTTGGTTTAGAAGTAAACCAATCGGCATTTGACCATGAAGTCATAACTTCAGTAGCAGCCGCGTTTCCAGCTTTATGTAGTTCTTCAACATCATTAAATGCATCATAGACAAGTAAAGTCTCAGAAAGTGCTTCAATCGCAGCAGCAACCACCTTATCGTTGTTTGAGCTAAGTGAATCAATCATCGGTTTCACATTGTAGCCACCAAGCATCATACCCAGCATTACAACAGCTTGTTCGGGAGCAATAGCAGATAATGTAACGTTTTCAGCTGCAACATCATTTAAGAATGCTGCTTTAACATAAGCTGCATCATCAACACCCGGAGATACACGGTTTGTAAGAAGATCCAACAACTCATCTGTACAATCTTTTTTTATTAATTCGATTAGTTGAGCTGTTTGCTCAGCTGAAAGCGGAAGTGGTGGGACACCAAGAGTTTTTCTCTCGGCTACATGTGCTTTATAGTCTTCTAAAAATGCCATAGTCATTCCTGTATATAAATTTTAATGCGATTATATCCAAATAAGCAAACTTAAAATAAACAGTGTTACTATACTAAACACAATAGAAGAATCTTTTTTAATGAATGTATATTTTTGTAACATATATTTCTATTATTATTAATAATTTTTTTACTTAAAACAAATTTTTACAACAACATGTAAGACTTATTTATTTATACTTACTATAAATTATATATGCAAGGAAGACATTATGCAAACCTTTAGAACAGAAAGCGATTCGTTTGGAGAATTAAAAGTTCCTTCAGATAAATATTATGGAGCACAATCTGCACGTTCATTAATAAACTTTCCAATTGGTACAGAAACAATGCCTGAACCATTAATACGTGCTTTAGGAATTGTTAAGCACTCGGCAGCGCAAGTAAACATGAATCTTGGTGTCTTAGATGTAAAGATTGGTAATGCAATCATGCAAGCATCAATGGAAGTAATGGATGGAAAACTAAATAGCCATTTTCCTCTTTCTGTATGGCAAACTGGTTCTGGTACACAAAGCAATATGAATACCAATGAAGTTATCTCCAATCGTGCCATTGAAATTCTTGGAGGAAAAATAGGTTCTAAAATACCTGTGCATCCAAATGATCACTGCAACATGGGACAATCATCAAATGATACCTTTCCTACAGCCATGCATATTGCAGCTGTTGAGGAGATAGTGCATAAACTGCTGCCTGCACTAAAACATATGCATGATGAATTAGAAAACAAGTCCAACTCCTTCAGTCATCTGGTAAAAATCGGCAGAACCCACACCCAAGATGCAACACCGATAACCCTCGGACAAGAGTTTTCAGGGTACACTGCACAAATGAAAAATGCCATACGCAGAGCTGAAGCTGTGCTTCCTGCACTTTGTCAATTAGCACAAGGGGGTACAGCAGTTGGAACTGGGATAAACTCTATAAAAGGTTTTGATGTGAAGTTTGCCGAGCAAGCTGCAAAAACAACTAACCTTCCGTTTATAACTGCGGAGAACAAGTTTGAAGCTCTTGCCGCTCACGATGCAATTGTTGAAGCAAGTGGTGCACTAAACACTATAGCTGTAAGTCTAATGAAGATTGCTAATGATATTCGTTTTCTAGGCTCTGGACCACGATGTGGTATTGGTGAGATTAGTCTGCCTGAGAATGAGCCAGGTTCATCTATTATGCCAGGAAAAGTAAATCCCACACAGAGTGAAGCCTTAACTATGATTTCTGCTCAAGTTATGGGTAATCATACAACAATCTCAATTGCTGGATCAAATGGGCATTTTGAACTAAATGTTTTTAAGCCAGTGATGATTTATAATTTACTTCAATCGATTCGCTTACTTTCAGATGGTTGTCAATCTTTTACTGATAGATGCATAGTAGGAATAACGGCAAACGAGAGTCGCATAGCTCAACTGCGCGATGAATCACTTATGCTAGTTACCGCGTTAAATCCACACATAGGGTATGATAACGCTACAAAAATTGCTAAAAAAGCTCATAAAGACAGCTCAACACTGCTAGAAGCTGCTCTGTCATTAAAGCTATTAACAGAAGAAGAGTTTAAAGAGTGGGTAGTTCCGCAAAATATGATCGGACCAAAAGAATTATAAAGTTCTAAAATTTAATTCAACGTCGACAATATCTCTGTCTTTACCTCTGTAGTTAGCCTTTAACCACAGGAGGTATGCATCTGGCAGTTCAGAGTAATACATACCTTTATATTTTCCAAATTCAACTTTTGCTTTTTGTTGAATTTTTAAATTTTTTTCTTCACATGTAGAATTTGGAAGTGTGAGATTAACTAATGAAACAAATTCATCAAACTCTAATCTTTTTGGAATAAAAAAGGTATAAGTTTCAAAATCAAACAAACCATTTCTTACATCAACAAATGTCTCTAGTATTTGTATTTCTGGAACAGTTAGCTGCTCTAAATTTTCTACATGTACACTAAAAGAATCTGGTTGCTTTGTAAAAATCAGATGTGCTTTATTCATTATAGAATCTCGCGAATACCCTTGCTACTTGGAGCAGATAAAACACCCTCACCTTCCAGTTGTTCGATTAGCCTAGCTGAACGGTTATAGCCTATTTGTAGTTTTCTTTGCAAGTAAGATATAGATGTTTTTCTATCTGTTAAAATTATATTTTTTGCTTCTGAATATAAATTATCTAATTCTTCATATGTCTCGTTTGATGAACTACTAACTTCACTCTCCTCTACTAAAAAACTTTTGTCATAATTGGGTTCTCTTTGTGATTTAATAAAATCAACAATCTTTTCTATTTCAAATTCTGTACTCCAAGGTGCATGAAGTCTTACCAAACCTGTGGCTCCAGGAGGTGTAAAAAGCATATCACCCTTACCAAGTAAAGACTCTGCACCTTGTTGGTCAAGAATAATTTTACTATCGACTTTTTGCCCTACCCTATATGATATACGAGATGGTAAATTAGCTTTAATTAGTCCAGTTACAACATCGACAGAAGGTCTTTGAGTCGCTACAATCAAGTGAATACCGGAAGCCCTCGCCATCTGCGCAAGCCTGGCAATAGAGTGTTCAACATCTTTTCCGCTAGTCATCATCAAGTCTGCTAACTCATCAATAATTACTACAATATACGGGAAGTGTTCACCACCCTCTTTTTTTACTTTTTCATTATAATTTTCTATACTTTTTGTTCTATTCTCACTCATAAGTTCATAACGGCGTTCCATCTCTGAAACCATATTGTTTAAGGCTACAATTGCCTGTTTAGGCTTTGTAATAACCGGAGTAAGAAGATGCGGGATATCATTATATACTGAAAACTCAAGCATTTTTGGATCAATCATTAAAAGTCTAAGCTGATCGGGTGAATTCTTATATAGTAAAGAAAGTATCATTGCGTTTATGCCAACACTTTTTCCACTACCCGTTGTTCCGGCAATAAGCAAATGCGGAAGCTTTTTAAGGTCGGTTATAAATGGCCTTCCTACTATATCTTTACCCAGCACTATTGTTAGCGGAGATGATGATTCTCTAAAAAGTTTACTATCAATCAAATCTCTTAGGTAGATGATGTCTACGGTAGAGTTTGGTATTTCAATTCCCACTACATCTTTTCCAGGTATTGGAGCTTGAATCCTAATGCTTTCAGCTGATAGAGCCATTGCTAAATCATCTTGTAGGTTTAGAATTCTTGATACTTTAACATTTGCAGCCGGTTTAAACTCAAACGTAGAGACAACAGGACCTGCATAGGTTCTTACAACATCACCTTCTATTTTAAAATGAGCCAGTTTTTCTATAAGATATTGTATTTTTTCATCTACCTCTGATTCATCAATATTTTGTGTTTTAACTTTTACTTTTTGCAAAAAATCAACACTTGGAAGAGTAAAGTTTTTAGGTTTCTCAACCTTCCCTTTTTCTATAGTCTCAAGTAGTTTTGTATTTTCTTCTAGCTCTTCTACAATCAAAGCGTTTTTATGCTCTTTCATGTCACTGACTAGGTTTAGAATGTTATTTTGTTTTTCTTGTGTATTTTCTACGGTTACGTCAGTCTCTTCTTTTCTAAGATAAGCAGGCTTATCAATTTCATTTTCAAACTTTTCTTCTACCGGCTTAGGCGGAAGCTCTAAGGCTTCTTCTTGAGCTTGTTCATATGAAGCATTATTGCTATGTTTTAAAGCTTTACTCTTTTGTAAGGCATTTAACCTCTTGTTAGCTACCACACTCTTTAGACTAGCTAAAAACATGTCAACTAATTCGTGAGTATTTTTATCTATAATAATTACTACTGACACTAAAGTAATGATCAACCAGAAAACCCACAATCCAAATGTTCCAATATAAGGAGACAGAAAATCTACAAAATTACCACCAATAATGCCTCTATAATCATCTGTAATCAACATTGCCTGCGCTAATAAAAAAGAGAATAATATCAAGAATGAAGTTATTGCTAATTCAAATTTTCTAATGCTTAAAGTAGTGTTTTTATAAAAAAGATACAAAGGAGCTGAGGCGGCAAATATATAGATGTAAGATATGTATCCAAAGTATTTATGATTATATAAAGCAAAAGTAGCCCCGTATGTTCCCATTAGGGTTGTACCGCCAAAAAGTGTTGCAAACCCAAGATAAATCAGTAAACCAAAAATTATTATAAATATAGTATCTTTCAAACTACAACTTCCTTTAAATTATATATATTATTAATTAAAGGAAGTATAGCTAAAAGTGTTCCATAAAATCGGCACTTTTTTACAGATAGTTAACCAAACTGAGCTGTGAAATTTTTCCAACCGTAGAAAGCATCGCTTGATAATTTAAAGAAAGCTGAGTTAAAGTAAGAGAAGCTTCAGCTAAATCCGTATCAATAACTGAAGATCTAAGTGTTACTGTACTCATTTCTAACATTGATGCTCTTTCCAACGATCTGTTCAACGAATTAGATTGTGCACCAGATTGTGCATGTGCTCTATAGACATGATCTTGCAAATCATCTAACATGGTAACAGCATTTTCAATACCGATATTTCTCATATCATCAGATGTGCTGTCTGGATAATTATTGTAGTTTTCAACAGCAGATATCATCTTATTTATTTCATTAAAGAAATCTGTTTTAGGATCACGAACAGTAATAGCATCATTGCTATTAAAAGTCATTACCGAAGCTAGTGCTACTGGTGGAGTACTATTAAAATCACCGCTATTTGAATCATAGATTGCTAATCTAGCCTTAGTATTAGCGCTATTTGTATCTCCAAACTGAATTTTACCATCGTGTCCCAAATATGTGCGCCCATTAAGATCTGCAACTGCTATTGCACCGTCATACTGAGCTGATGAACCAGCTGGCGATGGAGTCGGCAGTTCTTTTGTTATAACCATATTTATGACATCCATAAACTGTTTATAAGTAATATCGTCAGCTGCTACCGCTGCTCTTGGGGTGCCCATATCAAATATATCATATGTATTTCCAAAAACTGTAAAGGTTGAACCAGTAGCCAATAAATCAATTGTTGCACTGAACACATTTCCATATATATCTTTTCCTTCCATATTAAAGGTAGTACCATCTAGGGTATCATCTAAAGGATCACTTGTGCCTTTAGTTATATCCGCTACTTCAGACAACTTAGTAGAAGCCGTAGCAAAAGCATTAGTATCTTTAATAATCTGTGCAGTTGTAGACGAAAGCTTTGAGCCACTTTGGGTAAATCCAACTCTGTCATACAGTATGGCATCTATATTTCCAGCTATTACACTGTTTGTAGTTGTTGTGGTTACCGTTACCGCTCCATTTGTAGTTGTAAGGGGCAAACTTATAGATACACCTTTTGCAATACCTTGAGCTGTAGCATTTAAAGTTATAGTGTCTCCGGCAACATCAACTGTAAAATCACCTGCAAGTTCTATTTGATTTTTTAAATCATCATATGTAGTTGCCGAATCTATGTTAAAAGCTTGATTATACGTTGTAGTTGCAGGAATAAAATCTCCATTGTCAACTGTGATACTCAGTGTATCAGCGGGTGCTACCGGCAGATCCATAGCATACTCTTCACTTTTAAACTGAGGCAGAGGAATTATGACAGGAGGAAATGGTGACTGTATAAAACTCTTTACATATAAATTACTATTGGCGGCCTCGCTTGTTCCAAACATAATCTTATCAAAGTTTGTTTCACCAACATTTAAATTATCTATTTGTCCACGTTTATCTGTAATATTATTGTAGATACCGTCATTAATATCAGCTGCATCATTGCCATCTGTCTGGTCATAATCAACAGCACCAATCATATGAAATTCAATACTACTTGATCCTTTCATTTTATCTTCTATAACAATCTGTCCAGATGTATTCATACTGACATTAACAACTTTTAAATCAGGTGTATTTCCATAAGCATTACCGATTTTTGTCAAAAGAGCATCAATAGTGTCATCATCACCCACAACCAATTCTTCTTTAAATGTTTCTCCGCCACTGTTTGTGCCTCTAACATAAAAGTGATGCTTAGGTAGTGCATCACTTACATTATCCGTATCACCCATTAAGTCACGGATGGTATTATCTTTAGTAAGACGTGATTCAACACCGAGGATAGTGACATCAGCGAAGTCGGGGTACATTGTAGTTAAATTATTTTGAACTACATTTGTTGTCACTTCTCTTCTGACAAGGCTTTTTTCACCCAAGAAAAGTTCATTTCCAGTTATATTGTACTGCTGTGAAGTACCTGAACCGGTAAAAGAATTTAATTTAATATCATTACCGACATAAGCTCCATCTTCTGTTATCGGTCTAACATCAACAGATGAACCAGAAAATAGATACTTGCCATTTATTGATGAGTTTGCTAATGTTTTTAGATGATCTTCCAGCCCTCGTAGCTCTTGAGCCGTAGCATCTCTAGAAGCATCAGAGTTTGAATCATTTGCAGCAGATATAAACAAACTTCTCATTCTGTCCATAGATGTTGTAAATTCGCTAAGTATAGTATCTGTCTGGGTTGAAACTTTATAACCACTCTCGACACTTTTTTGAATCTGCCCTAACACTACTATTTCATTATCAAGTCTCATGGTATCAGCAAATACTCCTACATCATCTTTTGCATAATGAATTTTGAGTCCTGATGATATCTGTTGATTAACATCAAAAAGATTTTTATTTAATATTGAATTGTTTTTTTCATAAATATCTTTATAATACATACTGGATGTTATTCTCATGACCAACCTCCTAAAGAAATTCGATTATTTGCCACATAATTAATAATTAGTAGCAATATAAGTTCCATAATACAAAATATCGGCTAAAAGTTATTTACTTTGTATTTTCACTATAATTTAAGTAATAAACCACTATCATTCCACATCTTTAGATGCCAGAGTGGTGGAACGGTATACACGGCGGATTCAAAAGTCCGTGCCCCCAAGTTTCGATAAAATCATATATTTTAAAAGCCCTATATTACGACTGTCTTATTTTTAAACCTATCAAATTTATTTCTTTAATCTCTCATTTTATTGTCATTATGGTAGTTTATTGCACAAATCCTGCACACATAGCCCTACTCTCGTTATTGCTATTACACACTTTTTTCAGTAATTTTTCAGCATAGCTTTTGTTATGTGTCGTATTTATTTATTTTTTACGACATAGATATTTTATGTATTGTAATAAATGCTATTTTACGACATACCTTTTTGGAGCAATTCAAATAATTTTACATTGACAAAATATTTACTATTTTTGATTTTCATGCTCTTAAGTATTCCTATTTTTTCAATAGCTTTTAAATGTCTACTAGCAGTATCTCTATGTAAATCAAGAGTATTTACTAACATATCAATTTTGGTATATGGGTGAACAAAAAGAACTTCTAATAAATCTTTTGAATATATCTTAGGAAGTTCTACTTTTAACTTCTCTTTTGTACTATCCATAAGCTCTTTAATATCATTGATAAGTTGAATTTGTCCTAGTGCAGTTTGCTCAATACCGTCAAGCATATATATAATCCACTCATGCCAAGCGTCTTTGGTTCTCACCTCTTGTAAAAGTCTATAGTAGTCAGCTTTATGTTTTATAATATAACTACTCAAGTATAAAATAGGAAGATCTAAAAGGTCATTTAAAATAAGATACTCAACTTTCGCACATAAAACCTAACTCTTTTTGAGTATATGCACTTAACACAGCGATAATCTGAAGTAAATTCTTATTATCCTTGACAACATTCTCTATTTCAGAGATTTTTGTGAGTATCTGGAT
>JAKITC010000018.1 GCA_021648285.1 Sulfurimonas sp.
CACATGAAAAATATGATTAATTTGCATCGTGGATTGAGTAAAAGTTTGAAGCTAAATTTAGTAGATTATTATTTGGTGAATTATAAGAAAAAGTAGAAAAGTAAGCACCCGTTTTTTTAATTAAGTCTAGATTTTAATATCAAAAAGTGTCACCCATTAAAAACTTAAATGATTTAAACAATTTTAATTTTCTTTGAAAGTTCGTATTATTGGGGTTTATGAGGTGTAATAAGTGGTGGGTCCTATGTGACTCGAACACATGACCACTCCGTTATGAGCGGAGGGCTCTAACCAACTGAGCTAAAGACCCACTGTTTGTAGGGCGCAATTATAGTGAATGTATCCTTATAAAATTCTGATTTTTTTCAGCATCTTTTATTTTAAAAACAACAGCGTAAAGCAGTGGTACATAAATAAGGTTTAAAACAGTAGCCCAAGCGATTCCAAATCCCAAAGAAATCGCCATTGGTTGAAGTATCATAGCTTGTCCTGAAGCAAAAAACATCAGTGTTGAAAGTCCTAGAACTGTAGTTAATGATGTTAACAATATAGGTCTTAGTCGTGTTTGTGCCTGTCTCATCAACTCCTCTGTATCTTTTGCATTTCTGATAAAATTAACAACAATTAGTCCATCATTAACCACAACACCTGAAAGACCGACAATTCCTATCAGTCCAGGCATAGTAAGATTAATTCCCATTACCATATGTCCAAAAAAGACTCCCAATAAAACAAGCGGTATTGTACTTATAACAATAAGAGATTTTTTTATAGAGTCAAAAAGCCAAACAAGAGTAATAAAAATTAGAAAAATCGCAATAAGTCCAGATTTCATCATCTCTCTTTTATTTTTATTATTCTCCTTCTCCTCTCCCTTTATATCTATTTTATACCCTTCATCTCTAAGTTTTTTAAAAGTTGGATTTAGTTTTTTCATAACTTCAGCAGATGTGAGGATTTCTTTATTTAATGAGGCGACAACAGTACGAACTTTAACCCCATTCTCTTTTTTAAGAGCTACAAATCCCTGAGTCATTATAAATTCACAGATATCATTTAGTTTTACATATTGGTTTGTAGACGGTACCTGTACTTCTATACTGTTTATTGAACTTAACTTTTTATTGATTGAGCTCTCTATTTTTATACGTACAAGTCCACTGTCATTGAACATTTTTCCATATTCACCTTTTAGATAATATGATCGAAGTTCTCTAGAAATCAGTTCCTCACTAAATCCTAACTGTTGTCCATACTCATTTACGCGAAGTTTTAGCTCTTTTTCACCCAGTGTTGCATCATTTGATATGTTATTTACACCTTCAATGCTGCTTAATGCACTTTCAAGTTCTCTAACACCATCTCTTGTTTTCTCTTCACTTTGTCCACTTAAACTCAACTCTATATCAGAGGCGACAACACCAGCTCCCGGAACTCTTACAACTAACTCTTCATATACTGCTTCACTGCCGCTTTTTAAGCTTCTAAATGGCTTTATTACTCTCTCTACATCAACTGCGATATCTTTTGCTGTTCTTTGTCTTGTTAATATATCTTTATCATATTCTATTGAGAGGTATGGACTTATATACTTATCAAAACTGTTACTTGGTGCGCGCTCATGAAGATCTATAAAAAGATGAAAAAGATGTTCTCCCGTTTCGGCTACATTTTTAGCATCAAGTTTGAAACCAATAACTGATGTTATTGAAGAGACATCATCATTTTTTATCTCTTGTAAAAGTTTTTTCTCCAGTGAAGTAACAATAGCTTCTGTATCTTCAAGTTCACTGTTAATATTTACTTTGCCATAGACATAGATTTGTGTATTATCAAAATCTGGGAAGAGTTGAAATTTAGAATTTTTTATAAACATAAACGTTAATGCTAAAATAGATACAACAATAACTATAAGAGAAATCCATTTTCTTCTAAAAACAAAATGTAAAATAGCATTATGCCAAGAACCAAACTTTTTCCAAATCTTCTTTGTAAAACTCTCATCGTGTGAAACTCTTAAAAAATCATGCGCATGCAGGGGTAAAAAGTAAAATGCTTCAAATAAAGAAGAGAGAAGAAGAACAGTAATCATTATAGGAATTATCTTTATAAACATTCCCATTTCACCCGTTAGTAAAAGCATTGGCAAAAATGCAAAAATAGTTGTCAGGGTAGCCGTTAAAACTGCAGGAAACATTTCACTTGCTCCGACTATGGCAGCTTCTCTCCTGTCCATCCCCTCTTCTAAATGCCTATATATGTTTTCAGATACGACGATTGCCTCATCAACAAGCATTCCGAGGGCTATCAAAGCGCCAAGAAGTGAGAGCATATTCAGACTGTCACCCATAATCTCGGTTGCAATAAGTCCCATCATAAAACTAACAGGGATACCAATAGCGACAACCATTGCGATTCCACGATTTATAAAGATCAACATCGCAATAAATACAAGCATAAGACCAAAAGCAATATTTGCAAAAACTGTATTTAGACGGTTTTTAATCCAGATAGATGTATCTGTATATATTTCATACTGAAGTTCAGGGTGTTGTTTTGAACTATCTTTTAAAAGTTCCCTTATCTGTTTCACCAATTCTATAGCATTGCCATCTTTTGATTTTGCTATATTTATAGACACATTTCTTATTCCATTATAGTGTGAGAGTTCAGACTCATCACTAAGTTCAAATGAGACATTTGCTATATCACCGATACGCACCCTGAAATCTCCAACACTGATAATCGTACTTTCAATATTTTCTTTAGTTTTTTCTCCATTATATGTGGAGATATAGAGATGAGACCCTCTCTCCCTTATCGCTCCGATGGGAAATATGGAACTTATATTTTTCAACGAGGCTACTGCTAATGCCGGCTGAAGACCAAAAGCCAGAAGTTTTTGCTCATTTATTCTTATAACTAACTCATCTTCAGCATCACCGCGAATAGTTATTTCACTCAAATCTTTAAAATTGCTAAGTTTACTTTTTAACTCTTCTGCTCGCTCGAGCAGCTCTTTTTTGGTTTTATCACCAGCTAAAGCAATAAGAACAAGTGGAAAACTGTGTAGTTTTACTTTTGCAACTGGTTCAGCCATATCTGCAGGCAAATCTTTTTTAACACTACTTAATATGTCTTTAACATCATTCAGTGCACTTATATTATTTGACCCTGGTTTTATATCTGCAAATATTATAAAAGAACCATTTTTTATAGTACTTTTTATAGTATCTAGTTCATCAATATTTTTTAAATCATCTTCTATGGTCTGTACAACCATCTTATCAAGCACATCTGCAGAAGTACCGGAGTATCCACCAGATATAGTCACTTTATCCATGCTCATTGGAGGGAATATCTCTTTTGGGATATTTAGATATGCAAAAATAGACAGTATGATAATAAAACTAAGAAAAATATGATTTAAAAGTGGTTTATCTATTGCAAATTCTAAAAAACGGCGAATCATAATCTCTCTTTAAAAAAGTGTATCAAGTATTTGGTTTTTATACCGTATAGACTCTACAGAACTACTGATTAATCTATTTTCTTCTTTTAAGGTATCATATTCACCTTTTAACTTTGAGATATCTCTGCTCATAAAATATATCTGCTGTTGAATATATATCTTTGGAAAAAGCACAACTATTACCAATAATACGGACAACAAAACATATATTAGATGATTAACATCCAGCATCTTTTTTGGGTTAATAACCGAATCGACTTCATCTAATAAATCTAATTTATCACTCATTATCTTTTACCCATTTTAAATATTCTCATCTTGGCACTTCTGCTTCTAACATTTTCTTTTAACTCATCATCTTTAGCCATTATAGGCTTTTTTGTTAAAACTTTTCCTAGTGAATGATTATTTTGACATCTACATCGCATTGCCTCATCCGGACAGATGCAACTCTTCTTCCATTTATTAAAACCATTTTTCACTATTCTGTCTTCCAAAGAGTGAAAGGATATTATCGCCACTTTGGCATCAGGAAACTTAGCCTCCTCTATGCTGTGAAGAAGTGATTTTAACTCACCTAGCTCATCATTTACCTCTATGCGGATAGCTTGCATAAGCAGCGTTGCCGGATGAATCTTTTTACCTTGTGGCATCATAGGTTTAAGAGCATCACTTAACTCTTTTGCGGAACTAAATGGACGATTATTGACAATAAATGATGCTATCTTTTTATAATTTCTAAGTTCACCATACTCATAAAGTAATTTTTCCAACTCAACTGATGAATATTCATTAACAACTTCATTTGCACTCAGAGCGGCATCTTTATCCATCCTCATATCAAGGTTGCCACTCTCGTATGAAAAACCTCTATCTTTTTGATCAAGCTGAAGTGATGACACCCCTATATCTGCAAGAACACCTTTGATATTTTGAATATCATATTCTTTAATTATCTCTTTGATAACAGATGAGAAACGACCCTTTTTTATTATTACTCTGTCTCCATATTCTTTCAACCTCTTAGTAGAAAAATCAATAGCAGTCTGGTCTTGATCGATTCCGATAAGTCTGATATGTGGATTTGCCTCAAGTATCATAGATGAATGTCCACCGTATCCAAGTGTACAATCAATTATAATTCCATCTTCAATATCGATAAAAGCTTCCAAGACTTGTGTGTACAGAACTGGAATATGTAGAATATTTTGCATATATGGCCTAGTGATATTTTTATTATATTATACATGAACTTTGTTAAGTTTAATTTTTATTACAGTATTATAAAGAAAAAAAAGAAAAAATATGCAAACAATTATTAGTGAATACTTCATGGAACTTGTGGCTGGAATTTCTATTATAGCTTTATTGTTGCTGTACTCTTTAGTAAAAGTATCCAAAAAAAATGTAGATGCAGAACCGGAAGAAGTAAATTTAGAGACTCCGAGTGAATCTAAACAAAGTTCAGAAGTCCAAACATCAACTACTACACAAATAGAGCCAAAAGAAGAATTACAACCTCAAAATGAACCATATCCTCCCGTCACATCACAGAGAGTAAAAAGAGAAGTAGTACCCCATGATAGAATAAAAAAAGATGATTTTTCTATATTCAATAATGTAAGGATTTTAATTGCCGAAGATAATGTTATCAACCAAAAGATTATAACCAGTCTCTTGGCAGATTCCGGAATATACATTGCAATAGCGAATAATGGACAAGAGTGTCTTGATATTTTAAAAGATGACAGTAATTTTTCTATTATATTCATGGATGCACATATGCCAATAATAGATGGTTTTCAAGCTACAAGATTAATTAGACAAAATCCAGAGTATGATCACTTGCCTATTGTTGCGCTTAGTGGAGATACAGCAGCAGATGACATTAGAAACATGTTAAATGTTGGTATGGAAGCACATCTTGAAAAACCACTGAGAATGAATCCTTTTTATGACATGATTTACATGTACACCACAGGTGATGAGAACAAAGAAAATTCTATACAACCCAACAATCATATATCAGAAGAGTTTGACAGCGACAAGGGATTGAATATATGCGGGGGAGACAAAGAGTTCTATTTGGAAATACTAAATGATTTTATATCTAAATATGCTGACTCTGCAGATAATCTTCAAAAGCATCTAAACAGTACAAACTCCATAGATGCTGACAAGATGCTCTTAGATATTTCTGGTGTTGCTGCAAATATTGGCGCTGACAATTTACATACATTGTCCTTAGCTTTAAAAGACAGTATTGCAAATCCAACAGACTTGAAATATATAAGTGACTTGAAAGAGTATAAAAGATCTTTAATTAAAGTTTGCGAAGCTATTAATAATTATATAACTCCCTAAAATCTGGATCATCCGCCACCTAAAGCTTTTTTAACATGCGCTTCAGCCATGGTTACATTCCACTCTGGTTCCCATACTAACTCAATCTCAACCTCTTTTATATTAGCCATCTTTTGAACTGCCTCTTTTACCCACTGCTGAATCAGTTGATGCATCGGGCATGCTTTTGTTGAGAGAGTCATTGTGACATGTGCATTTCCGTCTGCATCACATGTAGCATCATAAATAAGCCCCATCTCAACAAGATTAAAACCTACTTCAGGGTCAATAACATTTGATATCGCTAAAAAAAGTTCTTCTTTTGAATACATTTTCAATTCCTTAATTTAATTTATAATTTATCATATACATAACACTTCTTATTAATGCAACAGCACCAAAGACTAAAAAAGATGCACCAGCCTTAATAAGTGTATCGTTTTGCAATAAAATAGCTACACATACGACTATAACACCTATCGCGCAAAACAGAAACTGGGCTGATGAACTTTTTGGCGGAAGCATATCTGCGAGCATTGGAACTTTTTGCTTTCCGACAAGAGGAGCAAATCTCTCAAACCATACAAGAAATGGAACTATTTTATACACATGTCCAGTTACCGCAAAACCAAAAAAACCAAAAAATATCAACCATCCAGCACTTAAAAGCAGTGGTTCATAACCTATGGCTAAATAAGATATCCCAAAAATCAAAGATACCAGCATAGAAAAATATGAAAACATAAGTGACATTGCGTAAATATCAATCTCTTTTCTAGCTCTTGTCCTATAGATAGTTTGCACAAGATAAAAATAGATAAGAAGTGATAAAATTGCTAAAGTATAACCCAAATATTCTAAAATAGTAAAATCAATAAACGATGACGTCACCACAAGTACTACAGCTATACTCATCATACTCATTGCAATCTCTAGTGGTTTTTTTGAAAAACCATGTGATAACCCAAACATTGGAAGCAAAACAATAGAGAGTCCCATCAGTGTTATTATTATATATCCGCCAATTACTAAAAACACATGACTTCTAAGTAGTGCATTTACGTCTACTTCTATTGTCCCTGCATATCCCAAAGCCATTACAAGACCGAAAATAATTCCAAAAAATAGAAATATATTTGATATTAATATACTGGTAATAACGAGATTAAATTTTGCTACTTTTTTAATGGTTAAAAATATCTCCATGACAAAAATCATCATAGCAATTAAAACAATAACACCGCCATAAGGGAGAAGTGCAGCAGAATTTAAAAATCCAACTACCATTAACGCTGTGCCAATTCCAAGGAGTGGCCATATCGCGTAAAAAAGCTCAACCCAAAAATGCCCTACTTCTAAAACTACTGGAACTAACTGTGCCATAGCACCAAATATTGTCATCATAACAAAGCCAAGTAAAAAAAGATGAACAAAAGCTAATACTTTTGGATCTAGAAGTGATATATTTTCAGCAGAAAAAAAGAATAAGAATATTGTAGCAAATAGATAAAACAAACTCCCCAGTATGAAAAAAGGAGATATTAGTTTAAATGGCGGTGCAAAATCTTGCGATACTGAAAACATCTAACTATCTAATGACAAGTATTTTGGTTTAAATCTGTATTTGCGACTGAAGAATCATTACTAGAAAATGTAACTTTTACCAAACCACCCTCAGCAGCCTCTGCCTCGTGAGAAATATCATCTCCAAGCTTTGAAAAAAGTCCGCCTGGAGTTTTGTGGTTAATCATAACCAGTTTTGAATCTGTTCCCTTGATAAGCTTTAATCCGCTCATAGCATTAACCATTGGTTCTGGTGGACCACATTTTGATGTATCAAAATAGTAAGTACTTTGCCCATCTTCATCTAGTTTAAAAAAATCTACTGTTGCTCCGGCAACTTCAATTTTATTTGCTTGAGTTGGAATTAGAGACATAAACAATCCTTTTTGTAATTATAAAATCAATTATATTCAATCTTTCCACATGTAGTGTTGATATGTATCAACAAATATACAATATTGTCAAATCTTTGTCAATGTTATCTAATTTGTCCACTACCATAGATTTTAAACTTGTAAGTAGTAAGTCCTTCTATTCCCATTGGTCCACGTGCATGAAGTTTATTTGTACTTATCCCAACTTCTGCACCAAAACCAAAAGCTCCACCATCTGTAAAACGGGTAGAAGCGTTTACATATACGCACGCTGCATCTATAGCATTTAAGAACTTCTCAGCACACGTAATATCTTCAGTAATAATAGCTTCAGAATGACCAGATGAAAATTTTACCACATGTTCAATCGCTCCATCAACCCCATCAACAATTTTTATATTTAGAATATTTGCCAAATACTCAGTGTCATAATCTTCATCTGTAGCATGTGCAACATCTATGATTGCTTGAGTCTCAAGACAACCTTTTAACTCTGTATGTGCTTCATCAAAAGCTATTTTTAAAAGAGGCAGCGCACTTGAGGCAATCGTTCTATCAACCAAAAGTGTTTCCATAGCATTACAAACACCTGGTCTTTGAACTTTAGCATTTATCGCTATGGCTATGGCATTATCAAGTTTTGCATCTTTATCTATATAAGTATGACACTGTCCCTTGTCATGTTTTACTACGCTCACTGTTGCATTTTCACTTACATATTTAATAAGCCCAGCTCCACCGCGAGGAATTATCAGATCAACATACTTATCCATCTTTATAAGTTTAGCAACACCCTCTCTTGAAGAATCAGGAATTAATGAAATCAGAGATGATGGTAAATCATTGTTTATAAGAACATCTTTTAAAACTTCTGCTATTGCCTTATTTGAATGTTGAGCTTCTTTTCCACCTTTTAATACACATACGTTTGAACTTTTAAAACAAAGTGCAGCTGTATCACTTGTAACATTTGGACGTGACTCATAAATAATCCCTATTACACCAATTGGGATTGATGTCTTCTCAATTTTGAGTCCATCTTCTGTAACCCAACCCTCAAGTACACGGCCAACAGGCTCTTTAAGTGCTGCAATCTCTTCTATTGCTACTGCCATGGAATCTATGCGGCTCTCATCCAAAAGCAATCTGTCTTTTAGTGCTGGGCTTAAATCATTTTTATCTGCATCTGACATGTCTAATGCATTTGCTTCAAGTATTTGCATAGTATTGCTTCTTAAAGCCTCTGCCATCTCTTTTAAAATTCTATTTTTTTCAGAACCGCTTATTGTAGATAAAATTCTACTCGCCTGTTTAGCTTCTTCTAAAAATTGTTTCATTATATATTCCTCGTATAATTTCTTTTATGAGTAAGTACCTCTTTTTTAAAGTTTTTTTTGACTTTAAAGCAAAGAAGTATTACTCTTTTAAGATTGAAGTACTAACTTCAAATCTTGTAACTATCATAGTCTATGACTTTAGATATAACAACATTCTTTTCCTTATAGCAATAGAAAAGTTATTTCTATTGACTACATCACTTAAGCCTGTTGATATCTTTAGTTGTTAATCACTCATATAAAAGCTGTGGGAGTAGTTGTTAAGTTAAGCACTCACTACTTATAGATTAACGAAGCTGTGAATCTAAGCATAACAACTTAGACAACTAAAGATTACACGACAAGGGTTTGAGAAGTTACTCACTATACTTAATAGTGTTTCGTTGGATAAAAGTGAATTTACTATCGGGCTTGAAGCGACTGGAATATATGGTGAAAATCTTCAAGAGTTTCTAAAGTCTAAAGCATATCTTGTTAAACTATTAAATCCATTTCAAACAACAAGGTATAGAGAGCAGATTACTATGAAGAAAGTCAAAAATGATGAGATAGACTCACTCGTGATAGCACTACTTTTAAAGAGTGGTAAATTCAGTTTTGGTTATATTACAGATGATGAATACCAATCTCTTTACTCAATGCTACATCAACACAAAGTACAGTTGGTGAAGCTGGCGAAGAGAAACAAAAGGCTGATAGCTTACTCTCTAATTTAAAAAGTATTCCTGGAGTTGCTGAAAAAACTATTGCTGCGCTTATTAGTGAGTGTGGAGACCTGACGAGGCTAAGTTTATAGGTTATCTTGGACTCTTTCCAACTGAAAACAGTTCT
The DNA here is from genome assembly GCA_021648285.1 of Sulfurimonas sp. Classification (GTDB taxonomy): domain Bacteria; phylum Campylobacterota; class Campylobacteria; order Campylobacterales; family Sulfurimonadaceae; genus Sulfurimonas. The sequence goes on from JAKITC010000018.1 coordinate 9,921, forward strand.
GGTAACTCTAAACATATCGGTCATCTCTCAAAAAGAGGTTCACCATTAGCAAAGCATGCTCTTTATATGAGTGCTGTGAGTTGTTTGATTCACAACACTCAGCTAAAGCAACTCTATGATACTAAACGCTCACAAGGTAAATCTAAAAAAGAAGCTCTGATTACTGTATCAAGAAAGATAGCTGTCATCATATACTCAATCGTAAAATACAATGTACCTTACGATCCTAATCGTGTATTTGCAAAGTCATAAACAGTGATAATTTAAAGATCCCAAGTTAGTACTTAAATCATTCATAATAGCCATAATATTTAAAGCTATTACATACTAAATTGTTAACCAAACAGAAAAACTATATAGTTTTCTCTATAGTTTGATTATCAAAATACTCAGTTCAAATTCTGCAAGACTGAACTAAAAATGAGTATTTAAAAAATCAAACTCTGCAAGATTTTTACCTCTTGCATCGTTCTTTGAAATATTATTGTCATAAACTGATGTCTATTTCTTAATTCCCTTGCTTTTTAAGTTATTCTTTATAAAAAGGCTTAATTCTATTTAATGCTATAATATCATAAATCTAATAAACTTTAGTCGCCTCAGCGGCGCAAGCGAAGCTATAGGGACTGGTTCTTATGGCGAACTTAATAAATGGAGGTTCCCTTCATTTTACTAGGTGCCACTTGAGGGTATATAATAAAATTAAGGAATAATATGAAAACTATAACTTTTATCGGAAATGGGAATATGGCGCTTAGTATTGCTCAGGGTTTAAAAGAAAATTATAAAATTGAAGTTGTAGGAAGAAATCTAGAAAAACTAAACAAATTTGAGAGTGAACTTGGCATAGAAATAGAAAAGCATCTAATGGATGGCTATGACACTGACGGCAAAAGTTTGATGTTTTGTGTGAAACCTGCAAATGTTGAAGAAGTAGCTACAAGATTAAAAGGTAAAGCAAAAGTTTTATACTCTGTTTTAGCCGGAACGACGGTTGCAAAACTAAAACAAAACCTACATCCTAATGCGGTGGTAAGAGCTATGCCAAATCTTGCTGCAAGCGTTGGCAAATCTATGACAACGTTAACAGGAGATGAAGAGTTTAAAGATGAAGCAATTGAACTTTTAGAAACTATAGGTGAGACACTATGGTTATCAAGTGAAAAAGAGTTAGATATTGCAACGGCACTTGCGGGAAGTGGTCCTGCATACCTTACACTTATAGCTGAAGCTCTAACTGATGGAGCCGTTAAACAAGGGATGAAAAGAGCTGATGCAATGGCAACTATGCGTGGTCTTTTTAGTGGCTTTGGAGAATTAATACAAGACATACACCCTGCACTTCTAAAAGATGCTGTAATGAGCCCAGGTGGAACAACTGCTGCCGGTTACGGGGCACTTGAAGATGGAAATGTTAGAGCTGCATGTATAGATGCAATTGCAAAAGCTTACAAGAAGGCTACTGAATTATAGCTTCTCTTTGTCTATATTTATGCCATCATATTTCAATGCATAAATTAAATCCACTGTGCATATTTTCTCAAAATTATTTATAAAGAGTTTTCTCAAATACTCTCTTTCTGAGCTTTCAATTTTTAAAAAACTCTTTGCGGATTTACCTTTTTTTTCAATAACTAACTGATTAATATTATACCACCCCAAAACAAGCTATAACATAAAAAAAATTTAAATAATCTAGTGAACTTAAATAATATAAATTTATTTTAAATTAAATTAATAAAAAAATTAATAAAAAAATTTGTTATAATTATAAAAAAGGTTTTACAACATGAATACCTCAAAAAAATATGACGAAACAAAAATAGAATATGCTAGTTTTATCGCAAGATGGGTGGCTTTTACGGTAGACAATGCCATATTAGCTTTAGCTACTCTTGCGCTTCTTTTTCCATTTACATATTTTGAAGATGCTCTGCAAGTAGATATACAAAGAACTCTAACAACTGTATTATTGGTATCTATAATGATATATTTATGGGTAAAATGGGATGGAGCTACTCCAGGTAAAAAATTAATGAAGATTAAAATTGTTGATGCTGATAATTTTGAAATAGTTGGTTTTGCTCAAGCGGCAAAAAGATTTGCCGGCTATATCTTATCCAGCATACCTCTATTGGCAGGTTTTGTAATGGTATTTTTTACAAAGAAAAAGCAATGTCTTCATGATAAAGTATCGAATACAGTTGTTGTATACTCTGATTCACTAGTTCCCAAAGAATAACAAAATTATAAAAGTTATAGAAACTTCAATATCTCTTTTTCTATATCTTCTTTTTCTATAATTGTATCTTGCGTTATCTCTTTAGAAAAAAGACCTTTTATCATTGCCGGTATCTCTAAATTTGTTTCTTTAGAAATAGACTCCAATGCGTCTATATCATGAACGTCTACTTCGCCGGTTAAAGCATTAGCAATAACAGAAGAAAATTTAGTCCACTCAGCGGTTGAGTAAGCTATTGTTTTGATTTTAGGGTCACAACATGTCTCGTAGGATTTAATACATGTGGCAGTATGCGGATCCATAAGATAATTACAATTTGTAAAGTAGTCTTTTATATACTTTTTACCTTCTTCACCATTACAGAAATCAGCATCAAAACACTCTCTAAGTCTTGATAATTCATCAGAAGTCAATTCATAAAAGTTATTGTTTTCTAAATTTTCTATTAACTTTCTAGTTCTTTCATATCCAAACATGTCAAATAAAATTCTCTCAACGTTTGATGATTTTAAAATATCCATTGCCGGAGATGTAGTACAAATTACACTAGAGTCTCTCAAATCGTACTTTCCAGTTTTAATAAGCTTTGTTAAAACATTATTTTCATTTGAAGAGATAATAATCTTCTCAACTGGAAGTCCCATTTTCCAAGCGTAGTATCCACCAAGTGCATTACCAAAGTTTCCACTAGGAACATTTAAATAAACTTTTTCACCAATAGTAATAGAAGCTTGTCTAACTAGTTCTAAGTAACTGTGAATATGATAAATAATCTGAAAAATAATTCTTCCAAAATTTACAGAATTTGCAGCTGAAAGAGATACATGTTTTTCTCTAAGTGCTGACTTGAAGCTATCAGAAGCCAGAAGTTTTTTCAGTACATTTTGAGCATCATCAAAAACACCGTTAATTCCTATAACTTTTAAATTTTTTGCATCCTCTGTAACCATCTGAAGTCTTTGAACATCAGAAGTTCCACCATCTGGGTAAAGACATGCAACTTTAATATTGGTACGATTTTTGAAAGTCTCTAGAGCAGCTGGTCCTGTGTCACCACTTGTTGCAGCAAGGATTAAATAATTTTCATTTTTCTTTTGGGCAATTGAAGATAAAATTATACCAAATGGTTGAAGTGCCATATCTTTAAAAGCACGAGTCGGTCCATGATAAAGTTCACTTACATAAAGATTTTCTTTTACTTTTACAACAGGAACAGGGTTGTTTGCGTCATCAAACTTATCATAAAGGCTAAGTGCTTCATCAATAACACTTTTATCAATATCAATTTCAAAATAACTTAACATGTCAGATGCCAACTCTTTGTATGAAGAATTTATATGTTTATTTAAAAACTCTTCACTAAGCTCCGGCAATTTCTCTGGCACATAAAGACCACCGAATGAAGCAATAGGATCTAAAATAGCTTGAGAGAATGTAACATATTGAGGCCTGTTTTTATCGCATCCACGAGTTTGAATAAAGTTCATATTTTTCTTCACCTAATTTTTTCTAAAATTATAGCAAAATTTATAAAATTACTGAAAAAGTCTTATAGGATTGATATGATAGGATTTTTGAGTGACTTCAAATATGAGTTCATCGTTAACACGTCCTATTGTATAACCTTTTTTTATTTTTTTGCCTTTTTTAATATTTGGAGATATTTGAGAAAGATTTGCATAAATAGTATGAAGTCCATTTTTATGTTCAACAATTACTATATTATTTAATACAGGCGTTTTGTCAGCATATATTACTTTTCCATTAAATACTGTTTTTACTTTTGTATTGTTCTGCCTTGGCTTTAAAGATATTGATTCATTAAAAACTTTTATGCCGTAAATAGGATCAGTATATGTTCCATATTTTTTAGTAATTGTATATGGTTGAAAAGGAGCAATAGTTTTTACACCTCTGTACTTTCTTGTTTTTACAGCTTGATAACTACTACCTAGCTGTTTAACTTTTGGTAAATCTTTATCAGAAATAATTGTTTTGGAGCTAAATGCTTTTACTCTTGCAGCTTCCTCTTTTGCTTTTTTAGTTTCATCTATTTTGATGATGTTTAATTTGGATAGAGTCTTTTTGAGAGCATCTTGCTTTTGCAAAACCTTTTTTAGTTCTCTTTTATATGATGTCTTTGCTATTTTCAATTTTTTTAGAGCTTTTTTATTTTTTTTCTGTGTATTTATAACATCTTTTCTTTTTTTATCAATAATTGCTATTTGAAGCTCTAGATTACTGGCTTTTTTTCTAAGCATATTTATATTTTTAGAGTTATCGTAAAACCTACTATTTAACTCTTTTATCTTGGCTTTTGAATTTTTAAGCATAAGTTTAAGAACTTCAAATTCTATGATAGACTCTTGGCTAGAACTATATTCTTCTTCTAAAACAATTGATAAAGATACACTTTGAGCTATTGTAAAAGCAAGATCTTCTTCTAAGCTATCCCCATCTTTTTTCAAAATTATTTGAGAGTTTTTCAGTTCTTTTAATAGAAGTGTATTTTTTTCATAATTTTTTTCTTTATCCAGAAGCTCATTTTTTAGCTTTTTTAGACGTATTTGTTCTATTAAAATTTCTTTTTTTTGTTTTAAAATTGCCTTAGCATTTTGGGCCATTTTTTTATTTATTTTTTCATGATTCTTACTATAAGAGCTTATTTTTGAACTCATATTTTTTATCTTACTGTCGACACTGCTTTTTGCTTCTAAAAGCAAAAATGACAAAACTGCTATTATGAGTAAACGAATCATACCTCTTCTTTATGTCCTACTACTATTAAAGATGCTAAAACGACAGAAATCGATAAAGCAACCCCTAAAATAATTGCAAAATCTTCTAAGGGGTTAAAAATAACTATGTTTATGCCAATATAACTAAATTGCTGAAGCACCCAAGGGGATGAAGATATATATAGAAAAATACATAATGCTAAAAAACTGGCAATCAGTGCATCCACTATTGCGAGTCTAAACAAAACAGCCGAACGAAGCCATAAAGCTGCTCCAAAAAGTCCCATTATATTCATCCGCTCATTATGTTTATACTGCCAAATTTTGAGCTCTTTAAATATAAGTAGGATTGTAACAATAATAACAACTAAAGCAAAAATTGTAACAACACTTTTAAAGAGAAGTAAAAGTTTATATGTAGTGTTATGGTTACTTGAAAAATTTTCTACTTTAGTTATTGAGCTATTTCTCAATAAATCAGCAGTCAATTTACCGATTTCTTTAGGACTTGGGTAGTAAGAAAGAGTTATCTTATAAAATTTTGGCAATGAAAGTTTCAATAATTCAATATTTTTATTTTGCATATCAGAGTTTAATCTTTTTATAACACTGTCTGGAGAAAGCTCCTCAGCATTTGATATTATTTTATTTATACTTAAAATATTATGATTAGTTAATCGTTTTTGACTAACTGCTATAACTGAATAATTATTTGCAAGATTTTCTTTATAAGCATTTATTGATCTATCTACTATAAGAAAGACCTGTATTGAAAAAAGTATACTCAGCAGTGCAATAACAAGTGAAAGATGATTTTTAATTGACTTCATGGATACTCCCATACTCTATATGAAAATGTTTATACTCAACATTTAATGTCTGAGGAATATTATGTGTCACAACGATTACCGTAGTATTTAGCTGTTTATTTGCACCTTCTAGCAATTTCCAAATAAGATCCGAAGAGTATTCATCAAGATTACCTGTAGGCTCATCTGCTAAAATTAATACAGGATTGTGTGCAAGTGCTCTAGCCATTGCGACTCTTTGTTGCTCCCCACCACTAAGCTCTAAGGGATACTTTCCTACTTGATGATTCAATCTAACATGTTTTAAAAGTTTATCGACCTGACTTTGAGCAACACTTTTTACATATCCGTTTATAATAAGAGGGAGCATAATGTTTTTATCAATACTCCACTCTTTTACAAGCTTATAGTCTTGAAAGACTATCCCTATATGTCGTCTCAAAAAGTTTAGTTTTGAGCATGAAATACCAACTAATTCTACTCCACCGACAACAAGACTGCCCTGTTTTGGCTTAAGTGCACCAAAAAGAGACTTTAAAAGTGTAGATTTTCCACTTCCGCTAGCCCCGGTGATAAAAACAAAACTTCCAGAATCCACAGAAAAATTTACTTTGTTAATAATAGTTTCACTATTTGAATATGACAGTGACAAATCTTTAGCTATTATGACTTTATCCATGAAGTACCTTGTCTAAAAATTTATGAGATATTAGATTACTTTTTGATTTAAGTGGAAGAGATGGAAAATACTCTGCAGCATCTTCTTTTACTATAAGATACAAATGTTCTGGTCTATCAAAACTACCCATTGATATGCGAATCATTACTGCATCTTTTGCTTTGTAAGCTCTCTCAAAATGAATAAAACCACCATCAAATTTTTTTGTTTGACCATGAAGCTCAGAGACCTCTTTTTGTGATAATTTAGGCTTTGAAAAATTAAAGTTGCCTTCTAAAGATAGAGTTTGTGAATCTTCTTCATTTATCATTGTTACATCATAAATATTTTTCTCCATCTTTTTCCATCTATCTTCATATTTAGAGCTTATCGCAATTTCTTTATTTTTATTTATATGAAGTGTAGTTTTATTAAAAGCGATAAAGGTTTCATAAGAGTAAGCGTAATAGTTTTCACTGTCTGTTCTTAGTTCTAACTGTCCACCGACTTTTAGAACTCTTCTAGCTTCTTCTATAAAAGTCGTAGAAATTACTCTTCTATGAGGTTTTTTATCCCATGGAACAGGAAAGTGAACATAAACTTTACCTACAATATTTGATGGTATCAGTTCCATAAAAAGTCTTGCATCGTAGTCAAGTACAAGTAAATTGTCAAGATTTTGAATAGTTATCTGTTTTAACACTTGCTCGATTGATGGTCTATGTATTTCAATACCAATAAAAAGTATTTCTGGATTGTTCGCAGCCTGATGTAATAGGTGTCTACCTGAACCAAACCCAACCTCAACTCTTACTTCTTTATCTGTTGTAAAACTTGAAGCAAAATAATCTATATTCTTTAAAGCACTAACATCTTCAAGATGTACATTTTTCTGAACATCCGGCACATTTGAATTTATAACATTGAGGTTTGCTTTTTTTGCATAAGCCAAAAGTGCTTTATGGACATTAAATATAGAAGCTGGTCTTGTCAGTTTATCCGACTTCAAAAGATTTCTGTTTTCTTCCTCTTTAACTAGCAGAAAAAAATTATCTTCATCAGTCGTCACAGCAATAAGTTTCTCATTATTATGATTTATATTATCTGCAATAAAATTAAAAGAAACTCCGTCCTGCTCTGATGGAAACTCTATCCCTTTAAATTCTGATATGTGTAAGTGCGGCATTAATTCTCGTTTTAGTTAAAGTCTTGTGTTGGCGAAATCACATCTTCTTTAAAGTTATTACTCTCTATTTTTTCATCTTTAACCTCTTCTACAAAATTATTATCTTGTACCTTTCTTTTAAAGTTGTTCTTTGGCAGTTCTTTGTCTGTCTTTAGCTCAACTTCAATACTGGGTTCGGACTTAATATCATACTTATCTACAGCGAATACTTTATAGTGATAAACTTTGTCTGTCTCTATTTCTGAATCAATAAACTCGACACCTTTTATGTTTTCAAAGTCTTCTATTGAACTCTCAAATAAATTTTTTTTATATTTTTTTTGAACTATATAACTCTTTACTCTACTATCCGAATTACTCCAAGATATTTTAACTTTACCATCAATAAGTTTTGCATCAACCAATGATGGTGCATTTGGTTTAAGCAAAGTTTTACCCTGAACAGAATAATTGTCATGTATGCTTTCAAGTCCGTCTTTATCGACTACACTGACTCTATAGAAATACTGTTTTGCATCTTCTTCAATGATATCAACATAAAAATTTTTAGTTAAATCCGAAATCAACTTATACTTTCCGTCAGGTTTAGAAGCTCTGTATAGTTTATATTTTAAAAAGTCTTTAGTCTTTGATGTTTCCCATTTTATTTCGATTTTTCTTGATAAATTTATTGTTGCCTCTATCTTTGTCAACTCTTGTGGTAAGGCTTTTGTTATAACTTTTACTTCCTGGGAAGGTTTTGAAGTCAAATGATCATAAGTGACCGCACGAATACGGTATATATAAGTAAAATTATCTTTTAGTTTTTTATCTATATATTCTGCATTTAATCTTCCTCTCACCGTTGATACATTATCCCAATACTCATCTTGTAAAGTTCTTCTTTGGATAATATACTCTTTAACTTTTTCGTTTGTATGTGGTCTCCAGATTATTTTTGCACTTCTTGGCATACCTTGTATGCTGTGTATCCAGGTTGTAGATTCCATTAGTGGCAGTGATTGTATTAATGTTGTTTTACTTTTTCTAGATTCTGCATTTGCACTAAATGTTTTAAAATAGTAGTTATATTTTGAATCAGGAACGATTTCTGTATCGAGATAGTGAGTAGAAAAACGATTGTCTACAGTGTCATAATACTCATTTTCAGGGATATCCTTTTCATCTAAAGCCACTTTATAAATATAAACACCTTTTACCCTTGGATCCTCTAAAGATGCCCATTCAAGTGCGATAGCATTCATATCTACCATTGTTCCATTTTTTGTTAATTGAATAACTGGTAAAGTATCATCAATAACTGCCTCTTTTTTTGGCGTTACTTTTGCAACACAACCACTAAGAATCAGTAGAAAAACTGTGTATAATGCTACTTGTATCCATAACTTCATTTATTTGCTCCATATTGAATTTTTTATTTAAATACTCTTTCATATCTGCATCAAGTGGCGCAACAAATGAGAGTTTTTCTTTACTCGTCGGATGAATAAAGTATATTATATAAGCGTGAAGCAAAATTCGTTCCGATTTCTCTTGTTTTGGGCTTATACTATATATATGATCACCAATTATATGACGGTTAATAGTTTCTAAATGAACACGGATTTGATGTGTTCTTCCAGTGAAGAGTTTACAAGCAACTAATTGGTTTTTTTCATCAGTTGAAAGTGCCAAATTTTTAAACATAGTTTTTGCATATTTACCTGTATTATCTTCACATGCCATCTTAAGTCTGTTATGTGCACTTCTTGCAATGTGTTTCTCTATCGTAGTTATATCATCTTTTAAAGGTGGAGTTAACACTGCTATATAGTATCTTCCCATACTTTTGTCCTGAAGCTGAGAAGATAAAAACTCATGAGCCTCATTATTTTTGGCAACAACCATTGTTCCACTAGTTCCCTTATCGAGTCTATGTACAATACCGTGTCTCTCTTCACCACTAATAGTAGAGAGTCTTATACTCTTATGTTTTAACCAGTCAACTAAAGTCGCTTCTTTTACACTTGGAGCTGGATGAACCGTTACTCCACTTGGTTTATTGATAACTAAAACATCTTCATCTTCATAAAGAATCTCAACATCAAAATCAATAGCTAAAGCCGGCCTTTCTTCTGCTTGTGGAAATTCTACTCTTATTTTTTGTTCCGGCTTTAGTTTCACACCAGCACGTGCAACTAGTTTATCATCAACATAAACACACTCTTTTTTAATTAACTGTGCTATTTGTGAGCGGCTTTGCTCAATTTTAGATACTAAAAATATATCCAACCGTTCTGCTTTATCGCAAGTATAATTCTGTATTTCATTCATTTCATTAACCTTTATGATACAATTTCTAAATTTTTTAGGAGATATAAATTTGTGGAGAATTGATAAGCGTATTTTAGCACAATTTGATTTTTTTTCTATTATTCTAATTATTCCGCTTATTATAACATCTAACTGGCTGATTGGAGAGGTAATACCAGCTCTTGCACAAAAACAGACTGCTTATGTCGGTATAGCTGTTTTAACATTTTTGGCTATTTTTTTACTTCCAATTCGCAGAATGAGTTGGCTTATCCCTTTAATCTACTGGATAAACATTGCTCTTCTCTTGGCTGTTGAATTTTTTGGTCATGCAAGACTTGGTGCGCAAAGATGGATAGATATACCTTTTATTAATGCAACTATTCAACCATCTGAGTTTGTTAAACCAGCCCTAATTTTAATGCTTGCATATCTTATAAATAGAAATCCTCCTCCAATAAACGGCTATAGGTTAAAAGAGTTTTTAAAAATAAGTGTTTATATCCTATTACCATTTTTTCTTATTGCAAAAGAGCCTGATTTAGGTACCGCCATGATACTTTTACTTATTGGATACAGTGTACTTTTTTATATTGGTGTATATTGGAAGATTTGGGCTGTTATACTGGGAGCAATTTTACTGTTTTCTCCGCTGGCATATAAATTTTTACTGCATGATTATCAAAAAACCAGAATCAAAGATTTTCTTAGTGAAAAGCCATCTTACCATGTTCAACAGTCTATAATTGCAATCGGCTCCGGAGGATTAACAGGCAAATCAAAGGATGAAGCCACTCAAACTCAAATGAGATTTTTACCTATTGCCACAAGTGATTTTATCTTTGCATTTTTAGTTGAAAGAGGTGGATTTTTAGGTGCTTTAGGAATCATACTGATATACGTTATGCTAATTCTTCATCTTCTGAGTTTAAGTATATTTAATAATGATTATTATATAAAAGTTGTTACAATATCTATATCATTTATGATTTTTATTTATATGGGAGTGAATATTGCTATGACTATAGGTTATGCTCCAGTTGTTGGTGTTCCATTACCAATGTTCAGCTACGGCGGAAGCAGTTTTATTAATTTTATAATTTTATTTGCAATTATGCAAAATCTTATAACATTTAGATACAAGGATATGTATGATGGGCGCGGAACAAAAAGTTTTGTATAAGGATAACAGTGTCTCTAAATAAAGCAATACTTTGGGATGATAGATATAAACTAGGTATTGATGCCATTGATATTCAGCATAAAAAGCTATTTGCCTTAGTAAGTAAACTATATGCCTTAGACGATGATAATAGTACAAAAGAGGAACTCAAGGATATACTAGGTGAGTTTAGTGCATATATGAGAACTCATTTTAAGGATGAGGAAGAGTATATGTTGTCTATAGGGTATCTGGCATTAAAAGAGCATAAACAGCTTCATCATGATTTAATCAATAAGCTTGCTGAAGTTATTAAATCATCTCACAGATTAAGTATACTTAAAATAAAAATGAGAGTTATAGCAAAGCGTGTACTTATTGATCATATTGTAAGAGAAGACATTAAAATAAAACTGTTTGAGATATCTAAAATCAACAAGAATTTAATTTTCGATGCAGAAGAAGACGATAATGATGACGAAATTGATATTACTGAAATTATGCCAGATCTTTATACGTGATTTGCAATTAAACTTTTATATACTGATGCTGGTTTTTGATGGAAGTGATACTCATGCCCTTGTGGTACATATTTGTATCCCCTCAACACTAAAGAGGGGATAAATGGACTAAAATACGAATCTAAAATTAATTAATCTGTTTTTTTCCATCAATAGAAAGAACCTTTACCTCATCATCAACATCATTCACATCGATATATCCAATAGCGCCTTTATTATTTTTTACAAACTCCTTTATGTCGCTGGAAGAATTCAACAGCTTTGGAGCCTGCCCCTTACCTTTTAGCGCTCGTTTCAAGTAATATTTTTCCATTTTAGCAGGAGTTTTCTTTAAGATAACATTTGAAAATTTTACCCTGACAGAATCTTCTTTTTTTAGATTGACTACTTCAATCTTTTCTCCTGTAGACCAGGTAGTTTTTTTAGTACGGTAGATATGCTTCAGATCCTTAACACTAATCTCCGATACTAAATTTTGAGGATTCACTATTACCGCTACCTCTGCAAAAGATGGAGTTACCATCATTGCCATCAATGAGAAAGCAGCACTAAATATTTTTAATTGTATAGTTTTCATCTTTTTCCCCTTTAAAAAATAAATATTGTTGAAAATCGTAACATATGAAACTTTTCAGTACCATCAGGTAATCCATCTTTTTGGGAAAAAAAATGGTAGTGGTATTCACCCTTTATAATGAAATTATCGCTAATAGCATAACCGGTACCTACCCCCAATCTATTCATCCCTTTTTTATAGAGAAGATCTTCTTTATCCATGAAATAATCATAAGCAATAAATGGATTAAATTTATCTAAATCATAGGTTAATCTTGCATAATAAGAGTATCTACTAGATTTATTATCGTATTTACTAAGCACATATTCAGACTGAAAGTTTAATGTCTCATCAAATAAATCAACTTCAAGATCAGCACCATATATATTATTTCTACCTTCTCCATTCAAATTATCATTAACAGTACAATAAGATGTACCTATTTTCAGATTGTCAAACAGTGTCAATTTAAGGCGTGTTCCTATTTGTTTATCCTTATTAGTATCGCCACCGTTACTATTTCTTGCTCCGTTTCCGGCATACAGGCTATAGGAAAGCTCTGTTTCATCACCAAAATATGTTCCTGAAACCATCACATTGGAACTACTGGGAAGAAGGCGAGTTCCTGAATACATTGCAGGAGGCTCATACATCTGAGGTAGAACGACCGTAGCAAATAAAGAGGTAATATAATGAATATCATTGTAAATCCCAAATGGCATAAGAAACTTTCCTGCCCTTACTTTGAAGCCATCATTGACAGTATACTCACCATAGCTCTCTTCTAGTGCAAACTCTCCTTTGCCTCCATCTTCTGTAGTATAAGCATTTTGAGATTGAAAGTTTAGATGCATTCTTAATTTACCTTTTTCTGCATCAAATAGTAGATTCATATGTTTTTGTTCAAAAGTAGACGAGTCACCCGTAGCTTTAATCATATTACCCATCACCATAGGCATTTTGGTCATATAAGTATACTCCAAGTCAAGGTATCCATTTATTCCAAATTTTATATCTTGTGTATCAAATACTACTGCATGCGCAACTGGTGTAGCTCCTAATAGTATCGCAATTATAAATTTAAATAACTTTCGCATCTTTTTTACTCCTTTTTTAATAGCAACCCTATTTATATTAATCATACTTATTTATCCCCTTCTATTTATTAATCTGAAATTTAGCAACTAAATCTTGTAATTTTATGGCTAAATTACCAAGACCCTCACTATCTTTAGCAGATTGTTGTGCACTAAAAGCAGTCTGTTTAGCTACATTAGAAACTGACTCAATATTTGCAGTTATCTCTTTTCCTCTAGCAGACTGCTGTTCAGCAGTAACGGCAATCTGCTGCACCATATCTAGTACATTATGGGCAGCTGAAACAATTTGTCTTAATGACTCGCCAGCCTGATCCGCAAGCTCTACACCTGCTTTAACTTTGTCGGTCCCATCATACATCGATTCTACTGCACCTTTGGTACTTTCTTGAATAATTTCAATCATGTTTCCAATCTCGCTAGTAGCAGAAGTGGTTCTATCGGCTAATTTCCTTATCTCATCAGCTACCACTGCAAAGCCTCTTCCGTGTTCTCCTGCTCGTGCCGCTTCAATAGCTGCATTCAATGCAAGGAGATTGGTTTGGCTTGCAATATTATCAATTACTTTTATAATCTCTCCTATCTCTTCAGAGTTTTTACCCAGAGCTTCGACGGTAGTGGCAGATTCAGTGACTGATTGAGCTATCTGATGCATACTATCTATAGTGCTAGCAACAACTTCTCCTCCTTTGGTGGCAAGGTCAGATGCTTCCTGTGCTGATGTGGCAACTTTAGTGGAGTTTATGGCTATATCAATGATTGTGGCATTCATCTTTTCCATTGAGGTGGCTACATCATTTGTCTGTGAGGTTTGTTGCCGAGCACCTGAACTCATCTCAGAGGAAGAGGTCAATAATTTACTTGCAGAGGAAGCTATATTATCGGTAACTTTAGCTACCATTTTAATCATCTCATTGAGATTTTGTTTCATTAGGTTTAATGAACTAGCCAAATCTCCAAGCTCATCTTTTGTTTTTACTTCAATATCTTTACGAGTCAGATTCCCCTCAGCAATAGCATGAGCAATATCAACCGCTTGATTTAAAGGTTTTTTGATTTTATTAGCTAAAAAAATACCTATTAATACTCCCGCAATGATTGTTAAGAAAATTGTTATTAATACAACTATTTTGAATTTTTCAGAGAGGTTTTTAACCTCATCAAGATTACTGGTAAACTCTTCGTATTTCTTATCATGATATTTCATCAACTTGCTGTTTAACATTTTAACAGTTTCGTTGAGATTTACAAGTTTGTTGCCGATTGTAGCAAGGTCCTCTCCCTCTATTGATGCTAAAGCTACAGCTTTGCCTATTTTAAAATACCCTTCAAATAACTTTTTAATTTCATCCAACTCTTTATCTCTTGTCATCTGACGAAGTTCTTTCAAGATTGCGATGAAACTATCATGATATTTTTGTGATTCTTCTATTATATCTTCATCTGAATCGGTAATTGAATCTAAAAGAGACTCTTTTGTCTGCCGCAAATGATTAGCTAGAAGATTAGTTTTGTCTAGTGAGGGGTATGTTTCATTTTTTAAAGTACTCGAAAAACCTGAGATATCTGAAACACCATTAAGAATATATGCTCCTGATGCTGCAATAAGTAATACAAGCACCGCAAATCCAGCCAATATTTGATTTTTAATATTTAAGTTCATGTTAAAGTATGTTCCCTTTTTCTCATACATTCCATCCTGCTCTGATTTCAAACTTTTAACTGAATTTCTACACATTCCAACTATAAATCTGCAACAAGAAAGAACTATTCTTGAGTAAGATAGGCAAGATATGAATTAGAATTGTAACTAGCTACCCAAAAGTATGTTAATTTGGCGCATTGTACCTCAATTAATATTAATTGAGGTTAATATTTTAAGAAATAAAGTGATTCATAGTTATGGGATCATTTTTTGAAAAAAAATAATTATTTAGAGCCCATATTTTTCAATACAATTACGAAATCTTAATATAGCAGTTTAATCAGGTGTTGCACTTACTATTTGAATTGGCGATAAGCGAGCTAGTTTTTTACTTGAAAAAGTGGCGCGGTGGACCGGGTTCGAACCGGCGACCCCCTGCGTGACAGGCAGGTATTCTAACCAGCTGAACTACCACCGCACTCTAAAATATTGCTTTTTACTTTACTCGGCGTTAGAACCTTTCGCTCATTTGTCACATAGTATAACTATGCTCCTCATTCACTCAAGAACCTGCCTTGATTAAAGTAAAAATCAAGAATTTATAATTAATAAATGTCTATTTAAAGACTTGTCACTTGTTTTTGAATTAGTTGTACTTAAAATTTATGCGAAGTGTACTAAAAGTACATGAGCATTAATTTTTAGTGCAAATAAACAAAAATGGTGGGCATTACAAGACTCGAACTTGTGACATCTACCTTGTAAGGGTAGCGCTCTACCAACTGAGCTAAACGCCCTAAATAACACCTTTTTGTGGCGACCCCTAAAGGATTTGAACCTCTGTCCCTACCATGAAGTGATAGTGTCCTTGGCCACTAGACGAAAGGGTCACTTTCATTTAACAACAGATTGCTAAATTTGTTTTTGTAATAGCTGTGCAAAGATTTTAGCGAAGCATAGTAAACTATGTGAGCCTAAATTTTTGTGCATATATTTCAAAAAATGGTGGGCACTACTGGACTCGAACCAGTGACATCTACCTTGTAAGGGTAGCGCTCTACCAACTGAGCTAAGCGCCCAAAATTATGTTTTTTACTTTACTCTTCGTTAAGTTTTCTTTCGGATACCGATGTATTTCTCTTTCAAACTTGCCTTGATTAAAGAAAAAATCAAAAAACTTGTTTTTTGAATTAGTTGTGCTAAAGTTTCAAACGAAGCGTACACTAGTACGTGAGCTTGCAACTGAAGTGCAAATAAACAGAAAAATGGCGCGGTGGACGAGATTCGAACTCGCGACCCCCTGCGTGACAGGCAGGTATTCTAACCAGCTGAACTACCACCGCATATTTATTCTTATTCGTCGTCAAAAATTCACTCACATACTATAGTATGCTTCATAAATCTTTTCCTTGATTAAGAAAAAATTATATTTTCTCAGTATTAAATGGTTTTTTTGAATTAGTTGTGCTGAAGTTTCAAGTGAAGCGTACATAAGGTACGTGAACTTTAAACTGAAGTGCAAATAATCAAAAAATGGTGTCCTGTGATGGATTCGAACCATCGGCCACATCATTAAAAGTGACGTGCTCTACCAGCTGAGCTAACAAGACGTTTTCCTCTATTTGTTAAGAGGTCGAAATTATAGACAAATAGGTTTTAATTGTCAAGATAAAAAGTGTTAAATTTAAAAAAACATCTCTTTATCTATCAATATAAGTATTTTTATTGCAAATAGCGTACTTTGGTATTGAATATAATTTCTATCACCACTTAAATTTAGGCGAACTTCTTTATGTTCTTCTTCGGTTCTGACACCTACATGTATTGTTCCTACAGGTTTATACTCAGTTCCGCCACCATCACCTGCAACTCCACTAACAGAGATTGCATAATCGGCGTTGCTTACATTCATTACTCCCTCACTCATCTCTAAAACAACTTCATTGCTTACAGCACCATATTTTTTTAGAGTTTCATTGTTCACTCCAAGCCAATTTTCTTTTATTATATTAGAGTATGTAACAAGAGAGCCATCTAGTATCTTAGATGCACCGTTTCTTCTTGTAAAAAAATAAGTCAATAATCCACCGGTACAACTCTCAGCAAAACTAATCTTCTTATTCTTTGCTGCAAGTCTGTCTGTGATGTAAGTAACAATACATGCCACACCGATGAGCTTGTTCGGCAATAGCTGTTTAGAAGAAGTAATAAACTTTGAAATATTGCCGTACTTTTTGCTCCTTACATCAACTCTCAGCCATCCATCTATGAGAGTTACTATATCTATATTTACCTCATGTGTTTGTGCAATCGGGCTAAGTATAGCTATTGCGCTCTCTTTATCTTCTTCAAATATATGAATTGTAGCATTGGACTCTTCAAAATGCAAAAGTATCTCCGGAAGTTTTTGCATTTCATCTACATGTAGAACATTTGTTATTGAATTATTATGTTCCAAAAGATAACTTCCTTCTTCAAAAACACTGACTTTTGATGGAATAAGCATGCCGTCTTTTAATATCTGATTATCACTTGTAGCTGTACATATCAACTTGCCAATCGTTGAAAAATGATATTTTGACGTAACTACAATAAGTTTATCTGATGAGTTTAACTCTTGTTCCAAATATAAAAATAGAGAGTTGTCACTCTCTTTAAAGTATGTTACAGAATCGATAAAGTCTGATTTTTGCTCGATATTTCTAATAACGTACTCTTTTAAAGATGTGTTATATATAAACTTATTGCCAATAAATATAAGATGCAGTTTCATATCGTTGGTAGCCTTTTTGAGCAAATTTATTTCGACTTATTATATCACTATTTATTTATTTTAAAGTAGCTTTTAAACCCTTTAGATGTATAATCCAAAAAATTTATACACTTTTGGGATAAATATGGACTACAAAGAGACACTACTTTTACCTACTACAGATTTTGCCATGAGAGGCAATCTTATCAATAATGAACCAAAACGATATGCTGATTGGGATAACAAAAAAATATATGAGAAGATGAAGGCAAATCGTAAAAATGCACCTAGTTTTACTCTTCATGATGGACCTCCATATGCAAATGGAAATATTCACATCGGTCACGCACTTAACAAAGTTCTTAAAGACATCATCATCAAACACAACTACTTTAACGGTAAGTCTGTTCGTTTTACTCCGGGCTGGGATTGTCACGGTCTTCCAATCGAGCAGCAAGTTGAAAAAAAACTTGGTGGTAAAAAGAAAAAAGAGCTTTTAGAGACTGCAAAAGTAAGAGAACTTTGTCGTGCTCACGCTGCTAAATTTGTAGATATTCAAAAAGAAGAATTTAAACAGTTAGGTATTTTAGCTGACTGGGAAAATCCTTATGTCACCATGGATTTTAAATTCGAAGCGAATATTTATAGGACACTTTGTAGTGTTGCTAAAAAAGGTCTTTTAATCGAGCGTTCTAAACCTGTTTACTGGTCATGGGCTGAGAGAACTGCACTTGCTGAAGCTGAAGTTGAGTATGAAGACAAAGAGTCTCACTCCATCTATGTTGCATTTGAGTTAAGTGATGAGGCAAAAGCTAAAGCAGATTTAGCTGGAAAAAAAGTAGCCTTGGTTATCTGGACTACGACTCCTTGGACTCTTCCATCAAACACAGGTATCTCTCTTCACCCAGAAGAAAAATATGTCCTTACTACTGATGGTTATATCGTTGCAAAAGCTCTTCATGAATCTTTAAAAGAGTCGGGTGTTGTAAAAGGTGATGTTGCAAGAGAGATAGACTCTAAACTTTTTGAAAATCAAGTTGCAATCAACCCGCTAAACGGCAGAACTTCAAAAGTTGTTCTAGGCGATCACGTACTTATGGACAGCGGTACAGGTGGTGTTCACACAGCTCCTGGACATGGTGAAGACGATTACCGTGTTGGACTAAAGTATGATTTAGAAGTTATTATGCCGGTTGATGAGACTGGTTGTTTTGATGAGACTGTTGTAAAAGAAAAACTGCTTCCTAATCCCGAAGAGTTTGTTGGTCAACTTATCTTCAAATGTAATGACAGAATCTTGGAGCTTTTAGGTAGTGCCCTACTTCAAAAGTCTAAGTTCACTCACTCATATCCACACTGCTGGAGATCTCACACTCCTCTAATTTTTCGTGCTACTAGACAGTGGTTTATCTCTGTAGATGAGAAACCTGAGGGCGAAGACAAAACTCTTAGAAATATCGCATTAGGCGAAGTAGAAAAAACTCTTTTCTATCCAGAGACTGGAAGAAATAGACTTAAATCCATGGTTGAAAATCGTCCTGACTGGTGTATATCTCGCCAAAGAGATTGGGGTGTTCCTATCGCATTTTTCAGAGTAAAAGCTAGCGGAGAAGTAATTCTTGATGAGAAGGTTCTAAACTTCACTGCTATGATTTTTGAGATGCAAGGAAGTGACGCTTGGTACTCTCTGCCGACAGAACATCTTCTATACCCAGGCTCTGGATATACAGCAGATGAAGTAGAAAAAGTAACTGACATCTTAGACGTATGGTTTGACAGTGGTTCGACTTGGAACTCTGTTTTAAAATCTCGTAACTATGACGCTGGTGAATACCAAGCTGACCTTTATGTAGAGGGTTCGGACCAACATCGCGGTTGGTTCCAATCATCAATGTTTTTATCTTGTGCAGTTGAGCATAAAGCGCCTTACAAAGCCGTTCTTACTCACGGTTTCACAGTGGATGAAAAAGGTGAGAAGATGTCAAAGTCCAAGGGTAATGTTATTGCTCCTGAGAAAATTTTAAAAGAGTACGGTAGTGAGATTCTTCGTCTTTGGGTTGCGTCAAGTGATTACCAAAGTGATTTGAAAATCTCTCAAGGTATCTTAAAACAGACATCTGAAAACTATAGAAAACTTAGAAATACTTTTAGAATCATGTTAGCAAATATTAATGACCTAGAAACTCTGACACCTTATAGCAAAATGGGTGAGTTAGATAAGTGGATACTTACTCTTGCTAAAAATGTATTTAACGAAGTTCATAAGTCATTTGGCGAGTATAACTTCGTCCACGGTATGAGTCTTTTAAACAACTTTATCGTTAATGAGTTAAGCGGTATCTACATCGATATTACTAAAGATTCTCTGTATTGTGACGGTATAAAAGACGCTAAGAGAAATTCATCTCAAAGTGCTATGGCAATCATGACAAAATCTCTTTTAGTTCTAATCGCTCCGATACTTACTTACACGGCAGATGAGATTGTAGAGAATGCTCCGGCTATCATCAAAGGTGACGCGGCAGATATATTTGACTTTGTATACGCAGAGATAGAAGCTACTGAGAGTAAGTTCAATGCTGAGTACATGTTAAAAGCAAGAGAAGGTTTTGGAACTGTAATCGATGGACTTAAAAAAGAGAAAATCATCAAAAATACTTTAGAGTTAGTAATATACACTGAATCTTCAACTGCACTAAGCATGGATAAGACTGAAGCAGAAGACTGGTTTGTTGTTTCTGGAGTGTTTGAAGATAAGCCAGAAGAAGAGATACTTGGAACTTTTAAAGTTGAGGATGATACGTTTGTTATCTCTAAAGCTGTAGAAGCAAAATGTCCTAGATGTTGGAAATACCAAGCAGCAAGCGAAGAATCTACATGTCAAAGATGTGAAAGTGTTGTAAATGCCTGATTTTTCACAGCCTGTTGAGAGTTCATTTGTTGTAGCAACAATCGCTGCAGTATTTGTTCTTGTTGGGGTTGGGATATTACTCGTTAAAAAATTTAAATAAGGATATTTTTGTGATTACCCTAAAAGAAGCCCTAAAATTATCAAAAGAAGAATTAGCAAAATTTAAATATGAACTAAAAGCAAAGATAGAAGCTAGACCTGAACTAAATGCTTACATAGATGTAAAAAATATCGGTGATGGCGTACCTATCGCTATCAAAGACAACATCCAAGTAAAAGACTGGTCTGTGACATCCGGTTCTAACATACTTCAAGGTTACATCGCTCCATATAACGCTACTGTTATCAACAAGATGACTAAAGCAGGACTAAGTCCATTTGGTAGAACAAATATGGATGAGTTTGCTATGGGTTCAACGACTGAGTCTAGCTTCTACGGAAAGACTTTAAACCCTCACAATGCAGACTATGTACCAGGTGGTAGTTCTGGTGGTTCTGCTGCTGCTGTTGGTGCCGGTCTTGCAATTGCTGCATTAGGAAGTGATACTGGTGGTTCTATCCGTCAGCCAGCTTCATTTTGTGGTATCGTTGGGATGAAGCCGACTTATGGTCGTGTGAGCCGTTATGGACTAGGTGCTTATGCATCTTCACTTGACCAAATCGGACCTATGACTCAAAACGTTGAAGATGCTGCAATTTTGTATGACATCATCAGCGGTCATGATGAAAAAGACTCAACATCTGCAAATATGAATGACAAAGTATCTGATAAACTGGATGCATCTTGCAAACTTCGTGTTGCTGTACTTCCTAAACATATTGAAAATGCCAGTGACGATGTAAAAAAAGCCTATGCAGAGGCTATTGAAGCACTTAAAGCACAAGGACATGAAATAATAGAAAAAGAGTTGATGGACGCTAAGTTTGACATCTCCGCTTACTACATCACGGCAACTGCTGAAGCTACTACAAACCTTGCTCGTTATGACGGTATCCGTTACGGTAACCGTGTAGTTGGTAAAAATCTTGAAGATACTTTCATCCAGACTCGAAGCAACGGTTTTGGCGATGAAGTTAAGCGCCGTATCTTACTTGGAAACTTTGTTCTTTCAAGTGGATACTATGAAGCTTACTATGTAAAAGCGCAAAAAGTACGTCATATTATCAAAGATGAATATGCAAAAATCTTTGAAGATGTTGATTTGATTTTATCTCCAATCGCACCAGGTACTGCACCTAAATTTGGAGAGCTTAGAAATCCAATGGACATGTACCTGAGTGATTTATACTCTATCAGTGTAAACCTTGCAG
This sequence comes from Sulfurimonas sp., assembly GCA_021648285.1. Lineage (GTDB taxonomy): Bacteria > Campylobacterota > Campylobacteria > Campylobacterales > Sulfurimonadaceae > Sulfurimonas. The sequence goes on from JAKITC010000018.1 coordinate 31,801, forward strand.
GTCTTCCAGCTCTTTGTCTTCCTATAAACAAAGGCGAAAACGGTATGCCTGTCGGTCTTCAGCTAATCGCTAAAGCTTATGATGAGCAGACACTTTTTGATGGTGCTCTTGGCTTAGAGAAGCAGATAGGTTATAACTCTTAAAAAACTTAATTATTTATATGTATAGGGAGTAGTTTATGCTAAGAGAAAAACTAATAGAAACCGCTCTTCAGTGGCAAAAGCACTATGGTGTAGCTCCACAAATAAGAGTTAATGAAAATGTACACTACTTACATAATAATGGCACAATGACAACTGAGCCAAATTAAAATCACAAAACATACCCCAAATATTAAATCTCCACTTCTACATGTAAGAAAAACAAAACCTACATGTATAGCAATGATTTAACCACTTTTTAATAGTCTAAAGCAGCAATACTGTACTTAAATTATGTTTGACATGTCATTTTAATAACTAGCTTATTTACTAAAGGATATACCAATAAAAGTATTGGAAAAGCCATTATATAAGCTAATATCCATGACTTCATCCAAATACTAATAAAATCATTTACTTATACTAAATTAATAAAAGTCATAATACCAGAGAGCAATAATGATTGTATAGTTCCAAGGTATTTATTAGGTATCATTTTGTTCACTCCCTAAGATTGTGAAGCAAAATAATCAAAAACAGAAACGTATCCACCTCTATTTGTAGTTTCAGTTGCCATCTGATCAAAGGCTTCTGATGGTAATTCATCTGAGAATCCAAATCCATTTGCCATTGTGTTATACATGTTAACAGCGCCAACCCAAGATATAACATTCTCTATAGTTTCATCAGACCAGCGTTTATCCTGAACTCTCTTAATGTCTTCTACTGTAATGTCATTTGGATTTTTATTTAGCTTAAGACTAAATGAAATAATAATATCTAGGTCTTCACTTACTGCTACACTTGACTGATTATTATTTATCGCATCTTTTGTGCCACGATGTATTTCTTTACAAAATTCAGAATTATTAGCACTAGAAATAGCTAACGCAATTTCTTCAAAATCCAACCAATTTAACTCTTTCGCATCTTTAACGATGTTATCCAATATTTCAACTATTGGTCTGTACACCTTATGATTTCGTAAAAGTGCTTCCATGAAATTTTCTGTATTTTCATGCTGCTTTAAGTATCTCATATGTTATCCTTTTTTGTCTTACCTACTAGTAGGTAGTGAAGTATACTATATCGATATTTTAATGTCAAGATAGAGTAAGCAAACGCAATTAATTTATTGCTATGATATACTTGCATCTATGAATGATAGAAAAACACAAATTATAAAGCATAGCGTTGAACTAGTAAAAAAATATGGTTATGACAGTTTTTCTTATGCTGATATTTCTAAAGATTTTGGTATAACAAAGGCTACTATTCATCATCATTTTCCAAAAAAAGATGATCTTGGATTGGAGATTTGTTATTATATACACGAAAATATGTTAACAGCATTTGATAAAATTTTATCTGAAAATACTCCTGCCAAGAAAAAAATACAAGAGTATATAGCTTTATACGCAAACATGATTGATGAAGGCGATAAGATTTGTCCCATTGCTTCTTTGCAGGCCGAATCAAATATAATCTCTGAAAAGATGAAAAAAGAAGTCTGCACAATAGATGATTTAGAAAACATGTTTATAGAAAAACTACTACACTTAGGTATACAATCAAAAGAATTTACTATAACTGGCAACATAAAATATGAAGCAATCCTAATAACTTCTGCTCTAAAGGGTGCACTAATGTATGCAAGAATTCATGGGGAAGAAAATTACGAAATGATTTCAAAACAACTTTTAATGCGTCTAAATATTTAAAACAGACCCTCAAGGGGTTGAAACTCCACTTTTAGTTATACTACAATTAAACAAATATTAGGAATAACATGTCACTCATCACACTTGAGTATATCGATACACTTGATGCAGATAACGAAAAAAAAGTTCTAGAATTTTCATCAGACTTACTGGATGAACATGTTAACCAAGCCTCCCTTTTTGTTATAAAAGTTGATGGCAAATCCATGCAACCAGTCATTAAAGACCGTTCTCTTGTTGTAGCTGATCTATCAAATACAAAGGTTGAAGATGCTGGAATTTATCTTGTATATAATGATAATAAAATGTGGATAAAACAGGCTAAAAAAGAGCCAGAGGGAATGAAATTTGTCTCTATCAACAAGGCATTCTCTTATCTAATCTATGATGCAGAAGATGTTCGAGTTGTAGCAAAAGCAGTACTATCTTTCAACACTCTCTAATATTTTTTCTAATCAAAACTGGGTATATCAACCACTCAATACAAGTAAAATACACCCCATGATTTGAATCAAATACTACTTTACTTAAATTATGTTTGACATGTCATTTTAATGACTAGTTTATTTACTAAAGGATATACCAATAGCAGTATCTACTTCCCAGTCTCCGACTCTTACTTTGTCTTCAACAACCTTTGGTCTTAAATTTTCTAGCACCAATCTACTCTGGACTCCAGCCTTCTTATTTTATGCATAATTGCTTCCTATTCATATAATCATATGAATAATTATACATAAATTTTAGCTTTTAATCAAAGGTTCTCCTAACTCGCAAGAAAGTTTTTCAGACTGACATACGGATTCTCGCCCTCTAACATGTTGTAAACCTCTTTAGCTATTGGCAGGTACAGATTTTTTTCATTAGCTATTCTATGTAGAGCGTATGTAGTGCCTATGCCCTCAGCAACTTCACCCAACTCTTTAAGTATCTCATTTTTGGATTTTCCGTGCGCTATACCAAGTCCAACACGAAAGTTTCTACTCATAGTTGAAGAAGCAGTCAAGAATAAGTCTCCTGCTCCGCTAAGCCCTACAAAACTCTCATCTTTAGCTCCAAACTCATTACCAAATCTCTGCATCTCTACCAGACCGCGAGATATAAGTGAAGCGGCTGCATTTTTTCCAAGTCCTAAACCTTCACATATTCCTGCAGCTATCGCAATTACATTTTTATATGCTCCTGCTACTTCTGCTCCAACAACATCAGTAGATGTATATGCCTTGATAAATAATGGGAAAAATGA